>NZ_JAFLXB010000014.1:0-192737 GCF_019891455.1 Pseudomonas sp. P867
AAGAGTCTTGAGGGCAGCGGTGAGGATGTGATCCTTGGGGATGCCGGCTTCTTCCAGGGACTTGATCGAGCCGTCAGTGCGCTTTTTACCGGTATCGAGCTCGTTGAAGGTGTTGATCACCGCATAGGTGTCCTTCCAGTCCCAGCCGCGTTTTTTCGCTTCGGCGGCCATGGCGGCCCCTTGTTTCTGGCCCACTTCAAACGCGGCCATACCCAGGTACGGCACGTCTTCCATGAAGTTGCCCTTGGCATCGACAAAGCGGTCATCCACGGCCATGACTTTCAGGCCGTTGACCTTGGCCTTGGCGACGATGGCCGGGCCCAGGGACACGTCCGGTGGGCAGATCACAAAGCCCTTGGCACCGTTGGCGGCGAGACTGTCGATGGCCGAGAGGGTTTTCTCGCCATCGGGCACGGCGATCTTGATCACGGTGAAGCCATGCTCCTTGCCGGCTTTTTCGGCGAAAGCCCATTCAGTCTGGAACCACGGCTCTTCGGCCTGCTTGACCAGGAAGCCGATCTTCACTTCTTCAGCGGATACGATGCTGCTGAGGCTGCTTAACGCAACAGCGGCAGCCAGAACGCGTAGAACCTTTTTCATGAACGACACCTCTTGTTGTTGTTTTTGAGTCTTGGGTTTAACCGGCGAAACGATGGCAAGGCTTGCCAGGGATATCGACTTCAATGGCCAACAGCGCACCGTCCAAAGGGTGATCCAAGGGACTCGCGGCACTGGTGATATACAAGGTGGTGAGGTCGGGCCCACCGAACACGCAACTGGTGGGACGGCTGACCGGCAGCTCGATGATGCGGTCGACCTCACCTGCGGGCGTCAGGCGCAGCAGGCAACTGCCGTCCCAACGGGCGTTCCAGATGTAGCCCTCGCTGTCCATGGCCGAGCCGTCCGGCCCACCGCGCTCATGGGGTGCAAACCATACCTGGGCGGGTTCGAGCTGGCCGTCGGACTGGATCGAATGCTGATACAGCGTGCCGTCCATGCTGTCGCCGAAATGCACCTGGCTACCCTCCTCGTTCCAAAGCAACGTGTTGGGAATGCCCAGCCCGGTCAGCAACGGCGTGACCCGCGCATCGGCATCGACACGGAACAGGCCACCGGAGCGCCGGGTGATGGGCAGGTCTTCGCCCTGCTCACCGATATTGTTCTGCATGGTGCCCAGCCACAGCCGGCCCTGGGCATCGCAGCGCGCTTCGTTGCCACGGTTGCCCGGTTGCGGGTCGGCCACGCACAGCAGGGTCAGCGCCTGGGTAGCCAGGTCGAGGCGATACACACCGCTGCTCAAGGTCACCAGCGCATCGCCGCTTTCACACGGAATAAACGCCGAGACATGCTCGGGCAACGGCCACACCTGCAACTGCCCGTCCATCCAGCGCAGTGCCTGTTTGGCGGCGATATCCACCCAGTAAAGCGCCTGGGATCGAACATCCCAGAACGGTCCTTCGCCCAAGCGGGCACGGTGTGGGGTGACTGCGCTCAACGACATGAAGCCTCCTGATGACTTACAGCGATTCTCGAGACGGTGCGCCATCCACCAAGCGCTGGATACGCAACGGGTTGGCGTTTTTCAACGCGTCGGGCAGCAGGCTATCAGGGTAATTCTGGAAGCACACGGGCCGCAGGAAACGGTCGATGGCCAAGGTGCCGACCGAGGTGCCGCGGGCGTCGGAGGTCGCCGGATACGGCCCGCCGTGCACCATCGAATCGCAGACTTCCACCCCCGTGGGGTAACCGTTGAGCAGGATGCGCCCGACCTTCTGCTCCAGCAGTGGCGTCAACTCGGCGAACTGTTGCAGGTCAGCCGGTTCGCCGATGATCGTGGCGGTCAACTGGCCGCGCAGCCCATGCAGGGCGGCGCTGAGTTGAGCCTGGTCGACGACCTCGACAAACACCGTGGTGGGGCCGAACACTTCTTCCTGCAGCACTTCGTCGCCGTCGATCAGCGAGCGTACATCCGCCTTGAACAGTTGCGGTTGAGCCTGGTTGCCCACTTGCGTACTGCCTGCCAGATGCTGGATGCCCGGGTGAGACAGGAGTTTTTCCAGGCCCTTGCCGTAGCTGTCCAGGGTGCCGGTGTTGAGCATGGTTTGCGCCGGTTGCTCACCGATCAATTGCGCGACCTGTTGCGTGAACGCGGTGAACGCAGGCGAAGCGATGCCAATCACCAGTCCGGGGTTGGTGCAGAACTGGCCGCAGCCTTGTACCACCGAGGCAGTCAGGTCGCGGGCGACGCTCTCGGCACGCGTTTGCAGGGCCTGGGGCAGCACGATGACCGGGTTGATGCTCGACATTTCGGCAAATACCGGGATCGGTTGCGGGCGTGCGGCCGCCATATCGCACAGGGCACGACCACCCTTGAGCGAACCGGTAAAGCCCACCGCCTGGATTGCCGGGTGCTTGACCAGCGCTTCACCGACACCGCCGCCGAAGATCATGTTGAACACGCCCGCCGGCATCTCGCTGGCCTCGGCGGCGCGAATGATCGCATCAGCCACGCGCTCGGCGGTCGCCATGTGCCCGCTGTGCGCCTTGAACACCACCGGGCAACCGGCGGCCAGCGCAGCGGCGGTGTCGCCACCGGCGGTGGAAAACGCCAGGGGGAAGTTGCTGGCACCGAACACAGCCACCGGGCCCAGGCCGATACGGTATTGACGCAGGTCCGGACGCGGCAACGGCTGGCGGTCGGGCTGGGCTTTGTCGATACGCGCCCCGTAGAAATCACCACGGCGCAGCACGGTGGCGAACAAGCGCATCTGGCCACTGGTACGCCCGCGCTCGCCTTTGATACGGGCAGCAGGCAACGCAGTTTCGCGGCAGACCAACTCGACGAAATCATCGCCCAGCGCGTCCAGCTCATCGGCCACCGCGTCCAGAAACCGCGCACGCCGTGCGGCGCTCAAGGCGCGGTAGGCCGGGTAAGCGGCCGCTGCGGCTTTGGCGGCGGCATCCACCTCTTGCGGGGTGGCCTGGTAGAAATCCTGGGGCAAGGCTTCGCCGGTGGTGGCATCGATACTCTGCAGCTTGACGCTGCCGTTGGCGCTGCGCTGGCCGCCGATGTAGTTGTGGCCGAGGAACTGGGTCATGTAGGTCTCCTTAAAGGGTGATGACGTGGCCGGGTTCGAATACCGCGTCGACCATGCCGATGCCGTTGATCAATGGCGCGCCGAACTCAGCCTGGCTGATCTGGAACACATCGCCCGGTTGAGTACGTATACCGTCGGCGAATGACAGGGTAGCGGTGCCGAAGAAGTGAATATGCACATCGCCCGGTTTGAGAAACTGACTGTATTTGAAGTGGTGGTATTCAAGATTTTCCAGGCTGTGGCACATGTTGGCTTCGCCGCTGAGGAATTCGTTCTGCCAGATCACCTCGCCGTTACGCAGGATGCGGCTGGTACCGGCCAGATGCGCGGGCAACTCGCCCACGCGCAGCTCCGGGCCATAGCTGCAACTGCGCAGTTTGGAATGGGCCAGGTACAGGTAGTTCTTGCGTTCCATCACATGGTCGGAGAACTCGTTGCCCACCGCGAAGCCCAGGCGATAAGGCTTGCGGTCGTGACCGATCACATACAGGCCGCCGATTTCCGGCTCTTCGCCGGCGTCTTCGGCAAACGGCGGCACCGGGAAGGCGGCGCCTGGACGCACGACAATGCTGCCGTCGCCCTTGTAGAACCACTCCGGCTGCACACCGGCCTGGCCGGCAGCGGGTTTGCCGCCCTCCACGCCCCATTTGAAGATGCGCATGGTGTCGGTCATCGCGCTGTCATCACCGGCCTGCTGGTGCATCTTGTCGCGGGCCGAGGCACTGCCCAGGTGGGTCAGGCCGGTGCCGCTGATCAGCATATGGGCCGGGTCCGGGTGGTCCAGCGGTGGCAGGACTTTAAGTTCGGCCAGCAGCGCCGCGTAGTCATGACTGGCACCCAGGCCCAGGCTCTGTACCTGTTGCTGCAATTTGACCCCGGCTTCGATGGCGGCCAGGGCCAATTCGCGCACGCTGTGCGCGCCCTGCACTTCCCGCAGGGTGTCGCCTTCCACCACGCCGACGCGGCGCTCACCGTTGCTCAACTCGAACTGAACTAAACGCATGCAGGTTCTCCTGGATTTAAGTACGTGTGGCGCCACGGGCGCTGGCGGCAAATTGATCGACGGGCAGTACGTGCTTGCGCTCCAGCAAGCGGTAGACCACGAGGGTCAGCAGCAACCCGAACAGCATCACGCCGGATAGGAAATACAGGCCCGAGGCGAGGTTGCCGGTGTACTCCTTGAGCGCCCCGATCACGAACGGGCCGATATAGCCGCCAAGGTTGCCCACCGAGTTGATCAAGGCGATGCCGGCCGCCGCGCTGGCACCGGCAAAAAACCGTCCCGGCAAGGTCCAGAACACCGCAGTGCAGGAAAACATCGCGAAAGCTGCCAGGCACAGCGCGGCCATCTGCAGCACCGGCACACTCAGCCAGGCACTGCAGAACAGGCCAATGGCGCCGAGCACATAGAGCACGGCGAGATGGCCATAGCGATCGTTCAATCGATCGGAACTGCGCGGGATGATCAGCAGGCCGATGATGCCGAAGATATACGGCACGGCCGAGATGAAGCCGGTGGTGAGGTCACTGCCACCGAACTGCTTGATCAGGGTCGGCAACCACAGGCCCAGGCCGTAGATGCTCAGGGTCACCGGCAGGTAGAACAGCGCCAGCAACAGCACGCGTTTGTCTTTGAGCGCGTGCAGCGGGTTGCCGTGACGGGTCTGGCCGTAGGCTTGCAGGTCTTTTTCCAGCTCGCCGGTAAGCCAGGTTTTCTCTTGCTCGCTCATCCAGCTGACCTGCCTGGGACCGTCCGGCAGGTAGCGCAGCACCGGCCAGGTCAGCAGGATCGCCGGGGTGCCGATCACGATAAACAGCCACTGCCAACCGTGCAGGCCAAGAATGCCGTCCATGCCGAGCAAACCACCGGACACGGGCCCGGTGATCATCATTGCAATGGGTTGGGAGAGAATGAACAGCCCAAGGATCTTGCCGCGATGGCGCACCGGGAACCACTGGGTGATGTAGTACAGCACGCCGGGGAAGAACCCCGCTTCCGCCGCGCCCAGCAGAAAGCGCATCACATAGAAACTGTGCGGCCCCTGCACAAAGGCCATGCCGATGGTGATGGCGCCCCAGGTAATCATGATGCGCGCAAACCAGCGCCGCGCGCCGAAGCGGTCGAGCATCAGGTTGCTGGGGATCTCGAACAGGAAGTAGCCGATGAAGAACAGCCCGGCGCCCAGGCCATAGGCAGCATCACCGATACCAACGTCGGCGCCCATGTGCAGCTTGGCGAACCCTACGGCGGAACGGTCCACGTAGGCGATCAGGTACAGCAGGATCAGGAAGGGAATCAGTTTCAGCGTGATGCGCCGAATAAGCCGCAATTCCTGGCTCATGGGGTCGATCTCCGATTGTTGTTTTTATAGAAGCTCGGGGGACGCCTCTCGCGAAATCCGCCAGGGTCATACCTCAGTTGAGAAAGACTATATAGTAGGACTATTTACAAAACAACTCTTCCAAAGCAGCGATTTTGCGCTTATGTTTAAGCACGCATAGAACATATAGTCATACAATAAGAGAATCGATCATGCCTGACAAAAAGCCCGGCCTACGCTCCGCCCAATGGTTTGGTACCGCCGACAAAAACGGCTTCATGTATCGCAGCTGGATGAAGAACCAGGGCATTGCCGACCACCAGTTCCATGGCAAGCCGATCATCGGCATCTGTAACACCTGGTCGGAGCTGACCCCGTGCAACGCGCATTTCCGCCAGATCGCCGAGCACGTCAAGCGCGGCGTGATCGAGGCCGGTGGCTTCCCGGTGGAGTTCCCGGTGTTCTCCAACGGCGAATCCAACCTGCGCCCTACCGCGATGCTGACCCGCAACCTGGCAAGCATGGATGTGGAAGAAGCGATTCGCGGTAACCCGATTGACGGTGTGGTGCTGCTGACCGGCTGCGACAAAACCACCCCGGCGCTGCTGATGGGCGCCGCCAGTTGCGACGTGCCGGCTATCGTGGTCACCGGCGGGCCGATGCTCAATGGTAAACACAAGGGCCAGGACATCGGCTCGGGCACGGTGGTGTGGCAGCTCAGCGAACAGGTCAAGGCTGGCACCATCACCCTGGATGACTTCCTCGCGGCCGAAGGCGGCATGTCGCGCTCGGCAGGCACCTGCAACACCATGGGCACCGCCTCGACCATGGCGTGCATGGCCGAGGCACTGGGCACGTCCCTGCCCCACAACGCGGCGATCCCAGCGGTGGATGCGCGGCGTTATGTGCTGGCGCACATGTCCGGTATGCGTGCGGTCGAGATGGTGCGCGAAGACTTGAAGCTGTCGAAGATCCTCACCAAAGAAGCGTTTGAAAACGCGATTCGCGTGAACGCGGCCATCGGCGGTTCGACCAACGCGGTGATTCACCTTAAAGCCATCGCCGGGCGCATCGGCGTGGAGCTGGACCTCGATGACTGGACCCGCATCGGGCGCGGCATGCCGACCATCGTCGACCTGCAACCCTCAGGGCGCTTCCTGATGGAAGAGTTCTACTACGCTGGCGGCCTGCCTGCCGTGTTGCGTCGCCTGGGTGAGGCCAACCTGATCCCCCACCCGAACGCCTTGACCGTCAATGGCAAGTCCCTGGGCGAGAACACCAAGGACTCGCCGATCTACGGCCAGGACGAAGTGATCCGCACCCTCGACAACCCGATTCGCGCCGACGGCGGCATCTGCGTGCTGCGCGGCAATCTGGCGCCGTTGGGTGCGGTGCTCAAGCCGTCTGCCGCCAGCGCCGAACTGATGCAACACCGTGGCCGTGCGGTGGTGTTCGAAAACTTCGACATGTACAAGGCGCGCATCAATGATCCGGAGCTGGACGTGGACGCCAACTCGATCCTGGTCATGAAGAACTGCGGCCCCAAGGGTTACCCAGGCATGGCCGAGGTCGGCAACATGGGACTGCCGGCCAAACTGCTGGCCCAGGGCGTGACTGACATGGTGCGCATTTCCGATGCGCGCATGAGCGGCACCGCCTACGGCACGGTGGTCTTGCACGTGGCACCGGAAGCCGCTGCCGGCGGGCCATTGGCGGCCGTGAAGGAAGGTGACTGGATTGAACTCGACTGCGCCAATGGCCGCCTGCACCTGGACATCCCCGACGCCGAGCTGGCGGCGCGCATGGCTGATCTGGCGCCACCGCAAAAGCTGATCGTCGGTGGCTATCGCCAACTGTACATCGACCATGTGCTGCAAGCCGACCAGGGCTGCGACTTTGACTTCCTGGTGGGCTGCCGCGGAGCGGAAGTCCCACGGCATTCCCACTAATTGGGATGCTATGATGCGGCGAATTCAAGCCAGAGCCTGCCCGTCGTTATGGATCACCAGCCGCCCAAGCCGCGCAAGAGCCAGCATGCCCAGATCGTTCAGGACCTGGGCATGCACATCGTTTCCGGTCGCTTCAAGCCCGAAGAACGGTTGCCCATGGAAGCCACGCTGTGCGAGGAATACCAGGTCAGCCGTTCGGTGTTGCGCGAGGCGACGCGGGTGCTCAGCGCCAAGGGCCTGGTGTATTCCAAGCCACGGGTGGGTGCGGTGGTACGGCCACGCTTGAAATGGCACCTGCTCGACCCGGATGTGCTGTCCTGGTTGATGCAGTCCACGCCCCACAGTGAGTTCTTCAATACGCTGGCCGGGGTGCGCCGCATCCTCGAACCGGAAATCGCTGCCATGGCCGCGACCACCGCCACCGATGAAGACATCGCCATCATCGAACAAGCCTACCAGGGCATGGAAACCGCCAAGACCCATGAGGATCTGTTGCAGGCCGACCTGGACTTCCACCGCGCGATTGCCGACGCCACCCGCAACGACCTGCTCGCCTATATGTGCAACATGCTCTCGTTGCCGCTGCGCGAGTCGATCAATATCACCAACCGCCGCCCGGATATCCAGGGCCTGAGCCTGCCCCGGCACAAGGCAATCCTCACCGCGATCCAGAACCGCGATGCGCTGGGCGCAAGGCATGCCTCGCTGGTACAACTGGATGACACGCGGGTGGCGCTGGATACGGTGATGAATGTATTGACGCCGTTGTAACCCCACCCCGTCGCACTCACTCCTGATTGTTATTGTTGGCTCTGGGGCAGGTGTTATCGCCCTCTTTTTTCAGCGCCAGCACCGCCTGGCGCTCGGACAACAAGTGGGTGATAGCCCCGCCGATAGCGGCAGATATAAGCGCCAGGGCTTCTTTAGGCAGATTGATCGCCGCCCACGTCAAGCCGCCGATCAGCAGGATGACAAACAGGATATTGAAACGTGACACACCCAGTTTTATCGAGCGCACGATATCGGACGTGTCCTGCATCTTTTCAAAGCGTTTAAGGTCTTCGAACTTGCGCACCGATTCCAACGTTTCCAGATAGTGGGTTTCGGCCCGTTTCAATTTCTTGATCACGTCGGCTTCGAGCATAACCTCCTCTATCTCGATCCTGACCAGGCTGATATTGGCACCCGGCCGGCCGAGGATTTCGGAGCTCAACGAACTTTCGGCAAGCTCGGCCAACAGATACGTGTATGAGGTCTCGCTGATTTCCTTGGCGTATTTTTGCAAGGCTGACGTGTAGCACTTGGTGGCGTACCGGGTGAACAGACGCTCCGCATCGTTGGTTTTTTTAATCAGTTCTTCAACTTCATTTATGAGTTCCTGTTCCATTTTTAATATCCCTATTAAGCGTGGCTTGGAAAAATAATAAGCGCCGACCACTACGCTGACACGTTAACGGCAAACATCCCTCCATCGCCCTTCACTGTCTACTGTCAAACCTGACAGTAACGCAGCTGCAAATGTGGGAGGGGGCTTGCTCCCGATAGTGGTGTATCAGTCAAAAACATTGAGACTGACTCACCGCTATCGGGAGCAAGCCCCCTCCCACATTGAGTACTGTGTATAGCCTTATAGGGTGTAGGAGATTCCGACCTGCACGGTGCGCGGTGCGCCTGGGTAAGCGTAGATATTGCCGAACGCGCCTTCCTCATACTCGCGGTTGAACAGGTTTTTCACGTCCAGGTTCAGACGCACCTGCTCGTTGACCTTGTAGTAACCCAGCAGGTCGACCACGGTGTAGGCGTCCATCGAGAAGGCCGTATTGGCGGTCTGGCCGGCGCGCTGGTCGACGTACTTGCCACCGGCCCCCAGGCCCAGCCCTTTGAGTGCGCCGTCCTGGAACTCGTAGACGTTGAGCAGGCTGAAGCTGTTGCGCGGGATGTTCATCAAGCGGGTGCCGGCGCGCAGGGTGGTGTCGCGGGTCACTTCGGCGTCCACGTAGGCGTAGCCGCCGATCACACGCCACTCGGGTGTGAGGTTGCCCGCCACGTTGAGGTCAAATCCGCGGCTGCGTACCTGGCCGGTCGCGACACTCAGGGTATTGTCCAAAGGGTCGGTGGCCAGCACGTTTTTCTTTTCGATCTGGTAGATCACCGCGTCGACGCTCAGTTGACGATCAAGCGCTTCCCACTTGATGCCCATCTCGTAGGACTTGCCTTTCTCCGGCGCGAAACCACCGCCTTCGCGGCTGGCGCCGGTGTTGGGCTTGAACGAACGGGCGGCGTCGGCATAGACCGCGACGGTGTCGGTGAGGTCGTAGATCACGCCCACACGCGGCGTGACGGCGTTGTCGGCGGCGGTCCACGGTTTTACTCCCGCCACATAACTTTGGTAGTCATGTTCAAAACGCTCGAAACGCGCACCTGCCAAGACTTTCAGACGCTCGGTCAGTGCCACCTGGTCCTGCACGAAGGCAGCGTAGGTCTTGAGGTTTTCTTTATCGTGGGTGGGCGTGCGAGTCAGCGCCGGGCGCGTTTGGCCGTACACCGGATTGAAGATGTCGATCGGGTAAGTGCCCAGGGCCGCACTGGAACGCTGGATGATCGACTTGTAGTCGTAATCCTCGTACTCGATACCGGTGAGCAAGGTGTGCTCGAACCCGCCCGTGGAGAAGTGGCCCGTCAGGTTGAGCTGGTAATCCTTGTCGGTCCATTCCAGCTTGCGGTAGTTGAAGTTGCGTTGCAGGGTACGGCCATCGGCGCCCAGGCTGCTCGGTCCATTGGCTTCAATGGCGTTACCTTTCAAGCTGCCGTCCAACCATTGGAAACCGCCGCCCAGGGTCCAGTTGTCGTTGAGCGCGTGCTCGAAACGCAACTGGGCCATGTTGTTGTCGTTGTGCAGCTTGCCGGCATCCTTGTCGCCCCAGAACGTATCGCGCGATGGCGTGCCGCGCTGGTTGGGGAAACGCGTCAGGCCACGGTCCAGCGGGTGGTTGTTGCGCATGAAGTCGCCTTCGAAGGTCACCTTGGTGGCATCGGTGGCCTGCCAGGTGATCACCGGCGTCACGCCGTAGCGCTCGGTCTCGACATGATCGCGGAAGGTATCGCCACCCTCGCCCACCACGTTGAGGCGATACGCCAGACGGCCCTCTTCGTCCAGAGGGCCGGAGGCATCCAGGGTGCCGCGCTTCATGCCCTGGTCATTCACCTGGCTGCCCAGGGTGACGGTGCGTTCGGCCAAGGGTTGCTTGGACACCACGTTGAACGTACCACCGGGGTCGCCACGGCCGTAGAGCATGGTTGCGGGGCCGCGCAACACCTCAAGGCGTTCGATGGTGTTGGCATCCGGCATGTTCGGGTAGCCCCGGTTGATCGGAAACCCATTGCGGTAGAACTCACCGGTGGTGAAGCCACGTACGGTGAAGGTGGTCAGGCCCTGGCCGCCAAAGTTGTTGGCGCGGCCGACGCCGCCGGCGTAGTCGAGGGCATCTTGCAGGCGGGTTGCGCCGATATCCTCGACCACGTCTTTGGAGACAACGCTGATGGACTGTGGGGTTTCATGAATCGAGGTGTCGGTGCGTGTCGCACTGGCTGAACGGGTGGCGTGGTAGCCCTGAACCGGGCCCTGCGCCGATTCGAAATCTGCAGTAGCAGTCACATTGGTGGCTTGCAGCTCGATACTGGCTTTTTCAGCAGGGGCATCCTCTGCCCAGGTCAAAGGGGAAAACGCCTGGAGCACACAGATTGAAATCAGGGTACGACGCATGGATGTAAACCTAGTGAATGAGCCAGATGGGGCGGCAAACCTGCCAATAATTCGCCGCGCATCATATCTCAGCATATTCTCGTTTGATATCAATTCTCATTTGTTATTTTTCAAGTATCGGCGTTGTATCGAGCGGGTACTGCAAAAACCACGGGCGAAAAAAAGCCACTCAATCGAGTGGCTCATATCACCGGCTGGCTGGCCTCAACGGTAGCGTTCCAACCAATGTGCGTAAGGCGCCGGCAAGGTCCAGGAGGACTTGTCCACGCCCAACTCCTTGGCGGCAAAGTACGCCCAGTGCGGATCGGCCAAATGCGCACGCCCTACCGAAACCAGGTCCAGATGACCGGCCTGCAGCGCGCCTTCGGCCAGTTGCGGAGTACCAAAGCCCCACGCCGATGTCACCGGGATACCGGCTTCACGACGTACACGTTCAGCAATTGGCCCCATGAACGCCGGACCCCACGGGATGTTGGTGTCAGGAATCGTGAAACCGACACTGACGCTCAACAGATCCAGGCCACCGGCCTTGAAGCGGCGCGCCAGCTCGATGGATTCGGTAAGCGTCTGCTCATCGCGGCCGTCATATTCGATCACGCCAAAGCGTGCGGTCAGTGGCAGGTTTTCCGGCCAGACTTCGCGTACGGCGGCCAGGGTTTCCAGGAGAAAACGGCTGCGGTTATCGAAGCTGCCACCGTAGGCATCGGTGCGCTGGTTGGAGTGCTCGGAGAAAAAGCTTTGGCCCAGGTAACCGTGGGCGAAGTGCAGTTCGATCCATTCAAAACCGGCATCGCGGGCGCGACGGGCGGCATCGACGAAGTCTTGCTGGACGCGGGCGATGTCTTCCAGGGTCATGGCACGCGGCACGTTGGGCAAATTGGCGCCGAATGCAATGGCCGACGGCGCGATGGTTTCCCAGCTGCGGGCATCGGAAGCCGGGATGTGGTCATCGCCCTCCCATGGGCGGTTGGCGCTGGCTTTGCGGCCCGCGTGGGCGATCTGGATGCCCGGTACCGAACCTGCGGCCTTGATGGCCTTGACCATCGGCACGAACGCCTGGGCATGGGCATCGCTCCAGATACCGGCGCAGCCTGGGGTGATACGCCCCTCCGGTGCGACTGCTGTGGCCTCGACTACCAGCAGGCCGGCACCGCCCCGGGCCATGCCGGCCAGGTGCACATGGTGCCAGTCGTCGACCATGCCGTCGTCGGCCATGTATTGGCACATCGGCGGGATGGCAATGCGATTGCGCAAGGTAACGTCTTTGAGTTTGAACGGTTCGAACAATGCGGACATCAGATACTCCGAGAGAAGCGTGTGTGATTCGATAGTTCGATGGTAATCGAACTATGGTATTGAACGCTACCCCCCTGTTATGATCCGCCCCATGCGAGCCTTCAAACACCCTACCCTGCAAGAATTGACGCTTGAGCGCGTGCTGTACGCCCTCAGCGACCCCGTGCGCCTGGACATCGTGCGCTGCCTGGCCGGCGTGGCCGAAGCCAGCTGTGGTGAACTGGATGGCGGGCGGCCCAAGTCCAGCATGTCCCACCACTTCAGGGTGTTACGTGATGCGGGCCTGGTACACACGCGCAATGTGGGGACCACCCATATGAATTCGTTGCGCCGTGAAGAGCTTGAGAGCCGCTTTCCCGGGCTGCTGGCGAGTGTTCTTGCGCAATCCTAGCCGGCGTTTTGCCCATCAGGACGCAACTGGCTGCAGCAACACGCCATTAAGGTGCACGCAGTCCTTGCCATTGCGCTTGGCGCCGTAGAGATTTTTGTCCGCCATCTTGAGCACCGCCGATAACTCGTCACCTGGCGCGAAGCGTGCCATGCCCGCACTGCAGGTGTAGTTGTGAGGCGCGGCAACACTTGAGCGTATGGCCTGCAACAAACCCAGCACGAACTCACGGGCGAAGACCGGGTCATCGTCCTGCAACAACACGCCGAACTCCTCCCCGCCGATTCTTCCAAAGCTGTGGCTACCTTTGGCGTTTTTCAGGCACACGGCCATGGCCCGCAGGATCTTGTCACCGACATCGTGACCGTACAGATCATTTTTTGCCTTGAAGCTGTCGATATCCAACATGATGAAGTAGCCAGCCTGGCCGCTGTCGAGCAGCTGTTCGAAGCTTTGCATAAAAGCGCGACGGTTAAGGATCGAGGTCAAATAATCGGTTTCGGCCAAGGCGCGAAACTCGCTTTCCACCAACAACACCGAACGCAGGTTCTTCAAATACGAATAACTCAGGATAAAACCGATGGAGACCGAAGATGCGCAAAATATCAGCAGATACGCCTGTGTTCCTGCATATGTATCGGCCTGCATCGGCGACCATAATATGAACCAGATCAACAGGGCGCCGACCAGATAATCCTGAACACTGATAAACAAGATAGCGCTGCCGACCACCAGGGTAACGGCCAGGGGCAAGCCGTAGATACGCAACTCCTGATTAAGGCCAATGACATAGGCAAACCCCACGGACAACATCACGATATAGGCCACTCCCAGCATCCGCCACAGTAGAAAGTTGGCGGTTTTGGAGTGAAACCGGCATACCAGCAACAGACCAATGGTGACACCCAACATGGACAGGTCGAACTGCATGGCCGGATGAATCAGCCATATACCGACCCAGGCAATGATCCCGATCCATTCCGCTTGGGTCACCGCAGGCGACAACAACCTGCGCATCCTGGGCCTTAACTTCAAGTTAGCAGGCATCCTTACGCTCCCATCTCAATAGCATGCAGGCCCAGCGCAAAAGAAAAGGCCATAAAGCGTTTTACCAGGCTGACAAAAGGCGGCAGCACTTCCAGCCGGGTCTTGGAGTGAGCTTTGAAATACCCCTTCTCGACACCCTCCTGGACCATTCGAATAATGTGAGTCTTGGACACGGAAAGTTGCTTGGCCAAGGCCAGATAAGACGATGACCGGAACGTGGCCCGATCATTTTCCGGCGCGAAGGCATCGTTATAAATCGCCAGCATCAACAGATGCCCGGCGTCTCTTTTCACCAACCAGTAACACTCGGGAAGCAGTACATCCACCGTGAGATCGGCGTCGAGGATAATGGCAAAGCCCTTGAAATAAAGGGACAGGAAGCCCCGGTCATCCAACTCGCGCATTTGCCGGAAAATCGCCCGCTCAGGGTAAAGCCGCGCCAATGACTCGGTGAGCGAGGTCAACATCAAACGCGCTTCGCGACAGGCCTCATCCGACGGCGCGTAGACCCTGAAGCGACTGTCTTCGGGGTGCGGCGCGACGTCCATGAAGCCCAGCGCCCGCAATAACAGGAACATTGATTCCAGGCTGTTTTTTGAACAATACCTGCGCGTCACACACAGGGTCTTAACTTCCGACAATAACGGTAAGGGTGTGGCGAAGTATTCACTCAATAAGGCAAACGACACCATCAAACGGCTGTATTTAAGTGCACTCTTGTAGAAAAACGGTCTTCGGGAATAGGGCACGAGCAGCACGTGGTAATGCGCTCTCAGGCACGATTCAAAATCCTTATGACGTTCGAGCGCTTGCGCGGTATTACACATAGCCGACTTCAACGAACTGACATGCATGAAAGAGCCCTGATCATCCAACTTGATTCCACTGATCTCAGCTACGAAATCCCTGCAGCCCGGCCCCAAAACAAATCACGTGGTAAACCCTACGGTTAATGGCTTTTTGCCTCGAACGCAATGTACAGCGATTGCCGGACAAGACGTCATCAGTACCAAAGTTGTTCCAGATTCAAGTGGACCCTCTGCGCACCCCTGCGCGTAACTTCTCGTTACATCCTCCGAAGCTAGTGACTGGTCGACGAATCGATTCAGCAACCGGCGAACCTTTCTCCCTTGCATGGCGTCGTAACAGAGCATTGTTGCCAACCGCCCGCCGCGAGGTTCTCGTTTGAAAGCTGCCGTCCTGAAGAAATACCGCCTGATCATCAAGACCATGGGCTATGTGGGCTGGGCCCTGTTCTGGCTATTGCTGTGGGATGTGGCAGTAACCGTGGACTTCATGCTGTTTCTGACCACCAAGATCAACCTGCCGCTGATGCCACTGACATTGCTGGGTTCGGCGCTGGTGGTGTTGATCAGTTTTCGCAACAGCAGCGCCTATAACCGCTGGTGGGAAGCGCGCACGTTATGGGGGGCGATGGTCAACAATTCGCGCAGCTTTGCGCGCCAGGTGCTGACGCTGCTGGATGACCCCGACGGCGAAGTGAATCCGATCAAATCCACACTGCTGCGCCGCCATGTGGCGTATGTGAATTGCCTGGCCGCCCACCTCAAGGGCGAACCCTGTCCGGATGAAGTACGAGCGTTTATCCCCGCCGAGGAATTCGCCCGCAATGGCGCGACCAACAATTTTGCCAATGACATCCTGACCGGGTCAGCGGCGTTGCTGGCCAAGGAATACAAGGCCGGCCACCTGGACAGCATCCGCCTGGCGCGGCTGGAGTCGACCCTGGTCGACCTGTCCAATGCCCAAGGCGGCATGGAGCGCATCGCCAATACACCATTGCCCTACCCCTACGTGTATTTCCCGCGGCTGTTCATCTCGCTGTTCTGCCTGATCGTACCGGTGGGCCTGGTGGAATCCCTCGGCTGGTTTACCCCGCTGGCTTCCACGGTAGTGGGTTTTATGCTGCTGGCCATCGAGCGTATCGGCACCGACCTGCAAAGCCCGTTTCACTCCAGCGAGCATCAGATCCAGATGGAGGCGATTTGCGAAACCATTGAGAAGAACCTGCAATCGATGCAGCGCGATGCGTTGGCCTGAGCCAAGGCATCGTCGCCGTAGTTGTAAAAGACTATTACGAGGCGCAATGTACTAACCGGTTACTTATCTTGCTAAAATCGCGTCTTTGCCCTCTCTCACTCGAGTCTATTCGACATGAAACGAGCATCGCGCGCCGCTGGCGTCTCTAGATTTCTACTCCTGGGCCTGGGCGTTGTCATCGCCCTGCTCGGCCTTGCGCTTGCCGTGGGTGGCGCCAAACTAGTCAGCCTGGGAGGTTCCTGGTACTTCCTGGCAGGTGGCGTGGCCATGGCTGTCTCCGGCCTGTTGATCGCTCGGCGCAAGCCTGCCGGAGCGTGGTTGTTTGCCGCGTTCCTCGTCGGTACGGCCGTATGGGCGGTGGCCGACGTGGGCCTGGTGTACTGGCCGCTGTTCTCGCGGCTGTTCATGTTCGCAGTGATCGGCGTGGTGGTGGCGCTGGTATATCCATTGCTGGCCGGCAAACCGGCGCGTGGCGCTTATGCGGTCGCGGCTTTGTTGGCAGTCGGCGTGGCGGTGGCGGCAGGCAATATGTTCGTCGCTCACCCAAGCGTGGCGCCGACCGGTGCCGGCCCTGGTATCACCCCGGTAGCCGAAGCCGATGCACAGAAAGACTGGGCGCACTACGGCAACACCGAGGGCGGCAGCCGCTTCGCCGCGCTGGACCAGATCAATCGCGACAACATCGACAAACTCAAAGTCGCCTGGACCTACCACACCGGTGACGTGGCCATCAGCGACGGCAACGGCGCCGAAGACCAGTTGACGCCCTTGCAGATCGGCAACAAAGTCTTCATCTGCACCCCGCACAACAACTTGATCGCTCTGGACGCCGACACCGGCAAAGAGCTGTGGAAGAACGAGGTCAACGCCCAGTCAGCGGTGTGGCAGCGTTGCCGTGGCATGGCCTACTTCGACGCCACTGCGCCGATTGCCCAGCCGACCCAGCCCAACAGCTCGCCGATCATTGCCGCCAGCGTGCCTGCCGGTGCGCAGTGCCAGCGTCGCCTGCTGACCAACACCATTGATGCGCGCCTGATCGCCGTGGATGCCGACACCGGCAAGTTCTGCGAAGACTTCGGCACCCATGGCCAAGTGGACTTGAAAGCCGGCCTGGGTAATGTGCCGGACAGCTACTACCAACTGTCCTCGGCGCCTTTGATCGCCGGCACCACCGTCGTTGTCGGTGGCCGTGTCGCCGACAACGTGCAGACCGATATGCCAGGCGGCGTGATCCGTGGTTTTGATGTGATCAGCGGCCAGATGCGTTGGGCGTTCGACCCAGGCAACCCTGAAGACAAGCAAGCGCCGGCCGCGGGCAGCACCTATGTGCGCAGCACGCCGAACAGCTGGGCGCCGATGTCCTACGACCCGCTGATGAACACCGTTTTCCTGCCGATGGGCAGCTCCTCCACCGACATTTACGGCGTGGAACGCACCCAGCTGAACCACAAATATGGCGCCTCCGTGCTGGCGCTCGACGCGTCCACCGGTGCTGAAAAGTGGGTCTACCAGACCGTCCACAATGACCTCTGGGACTTCGACCTGCCAATGCAGCCGAGCCTGATCGACTTCACCCCGCCAGGCAGCGACAAAACGGTACCGGCTGTGGTGATCGGCACCAAGGCCGGGCAGATCTACGTGCTCGACCGCGCCACCGGCAAGCCGCTGACCGACGTGCAGGAAGTGCCGGTCAAGGCCGCGAACATTCCCAACGAACCATACTCCCCGACCCAGCCAAAATCGGTGGGTATGCCGCAGATTGGCGCGCAGACCCTGACCGAATCGGACATGTGGGGTGCCACCCCGTACGACCAGTTGCTGTGCCGTATCGACTTCAAAGGTATGCGCTACGACGGCCTGTACACCGCGCCGGGCACCGATAAATCCCTGAGCTTTCCGGGTTCGCTCGGCGGCATGAACTGGGGCAGCATCTCCACCGATCCGGTACACGGTTTTATCTTCGTCAATGACATGCGCCTGGGGCTGTGGATCCAGATGGTGCCGTCGCAAAACAAGGCCCAGGCCTCTTCCGGTGGTGAAGCACTGAACACCGGTATGGGCGCCGTGCCGCTCAAGGGCACGCCTTACGCGGTCAACAAGAACCGCTTCCTGTCGGTGGCCGGCATTCCCTGCCAGGCACCGCCATTCGGCACCTTGACCGCTATCGACATGAAGACGCAAAAAGTTGCCTGGCAAGTACCGGTGGGCACGGTTGAAGACACCGGCCCTCTGGGCATCCGCATGCACCTGCCAATCAAAGTCGGCCTGCCGACACTGGGCGGCACGCTGTCCACCCAAGGCGGCCTGATCTTTATCGCCGGCACCCAGGACTTCTACCTGCGCGCCTTCAACAGTGGCAACGGTGACGAAATCTGGAAAGCCCGTTTGCCGGTTGGCAGCCAGGGTGGCCCGATGACCTACGTGTCGCCAAAAACCGGCAAGCAGTACATCGTCGTCACCGCCGGCGGCGCGCGCCAGTCCACCGACCGCGGCGACTACGTGATCGCCTACGCCCTGCCGTAACCCCTCTCTGTTCGCGCGGTGCTCCCGCACCGCGCTTTGCGTTTGGAACTCCGCATGAACCCTACTTCTCATACCTCCCTTGGGCGCCTGGTGCTCGGCCTGGCGTTGACTGCTGCCCTGCCCGTTCAAGCCGACGACACCACCCTGACCGGCGACTGGGGCGGCCTGCGCCGTGAGCTCGACGCACAAGGCATCCGCTTTACCGGCGACTACAGCGGCGAAACCGCTTACAACGCCCACGGCGGCCAGCATCGCTCGGCCCGCTATTCGCAAAACCTCAAGCTCGGCGTGCAGTTCGACCTGGGCAAGCTTTACGGTTTCAACAACGGCGACCGCATCCAGCTGACCATCAACGACCGGCGCGGCAACAGCGCTTCCGAAGACCTGGTGGGCAACCGCCTGCCGATCCAGGAAAACTACGGCGGCCTCTACACGCGCCTCACCGAGTTGAGCTACGAGCGCACGCTGTTCACCCCCGCACTCAACGTCAAGCTCGGCTACATGGCCATGGGCAATGACCTCGGCGGCCTGGACAGCGGCATTTTGTGCAATTTCATGAACGCCGGCTTCTGCGGGCATCCGCTGAACATGTCGGGCGGCAGTGGATGGGCCAATTACCCGAATGCGCACCTGGGCGCGCGGGTGAAATATGACTTTTCGCCAAACTGGCAACTGCGGGTGGCTGCGTTCAACGTCGACCCTTCCAGCAATGGCAACTCCAGCCGCGCCTGGCACCTGGGGCCCAAGCACACCACCGGCACCGTGGTGCCCATCGAGCTGATCTACAAGCACGCGGGCAGCCTGCCGGGTGAATACAAACTCGGTTATTACTACGACAGTTCCGATGTAAAACGCATTGGCAGCAACAAGGACGTCAGCGGGCGCGGCGGTCACTACCTGTTGATCGACCAGGCGGTGTGGGCCTCCCAATCCTCCCAAGGCCGCAGCTTGCACGCCTTCGGCCAATACTCTGCGGCCAGCGAAGCGGCTTCGCCGTTCACCAAGTGGTATGGCGCGGGGCTGGTACTGTACAAACCGTTCGACAGTCGCCCCCGGGATACCGTCGCCCTCGGTTATGGCCGTGCAGTGCCCAACCCGCGCAGCCGGGATAATGCGGATGCGGCCTACGCCAATCTGGACAACGCTGAACAGCTGATCGAACTCAGCTACGGCTACCAGGCCACACCGTGGCTGACCTTGCGCCCGGACGTGCAATACATCATCGAGCCGGGGGCGTTTTCCGCACAGAACATCGACAACGCGCTGGTGCTGGGACTGCAGGTGAAAGCGACCTTCTAGTCAGCCGACATCCAGGGCTCTGCCGCGCCCGCCATTTTTCAACATCGACGGATTGATCCCGAACTGCTTGCGGAACGCAGTGGCGAAATGGCTGGCGTTGGCATAACCGAGGTCCGAGGCGATGCGCATCACCGATTCATTGCCGCTCATCAAGCGGCTGCGCGCCTGGATCATGCGCGTCTGCTGGAACACGCCATAGACGCTGTTGGAGAACAGCTGGCGAAACCCGCGGGTGAGCTTGGGCTGGCTCAAGCCGGACTCACGGGCCAACTCCGACAGGCTTGGCGCCTTGCCCAGATCTTCCAGCAAACGATCGCGGGCCCGCACCAGGCGCTGGCGGTCGGTGTGGCTGACGCGGCAGGTGCATTCGCCATCCTGGCGCGCTTCGAGGAACAGACTGACCAGCGTGACACTTTGCCCGTACAGCCACAGGCTGCTGCGCGGCGGGGCCGATGGCAGGCTGGCGCCGTGGTCCATGGCCAGGCCGAGCATGTGCGCGGTAGCACTCATTTCACCGCTGCGATGGCCGTCGAGGAAGCAATGTTCGCAGGCCAATGCCTTGTTCAGCAGCGGGTCGAGCTTCAATTCCCACTGGGCCAGCAACTCGGGGCGAATCATGACGGTGATGTTGTCGATCTCGCCGTGCTGGTGATATAGGCCGTGGCGGCAACGGCCAAAGCTGATGCTGCCCGCGCCTTCATCAATCACATAGCGACGCTGCCGGCGCCCATCGCGAAAGCTGCACGCGGCCTTGCCCTTTAACAGGTTGGTGAAGCTAAAGTGAATGCACTCGCTGTCGTCTTGCAAGGGCAACTCTACCGGCTGCTCAAAGGTGCTCTGCCAACGCACGATGTCCAGGCCCTCCTGCAGGGTCATACACGTGACCCGGCAATGCGCTCCCGGCCCCAGATCGCTACCAAACCCTCCCGTAATGATTCGCGAGACCGGCATCGGTTCTCCTGCGCCTCCCTGAACGGCTGACATCGTAAATCTCCTGGCTGACCGGATACGGCTCGAATCAGACCACATCGGGGTAGAACTCTGCAATTGATAATTATTAGCATTTGGCGCACCGCACGTGCCAAGCCAGATTGCTGCTGCCCCTGAGCAACGCACGCCGATCAGAACTCTCAGTCAAGGTCCCATCATGTCTGCACGATGCAACACGGCGGCTACCCGTCAATCTTGCTACAAACGTAATAGTATAACAATAGCGATTGCTTTGACACTGACCCCTACCGCCTTCGCCGCCACCCTCAGCGAACCTCTGCAACTGCCCGCCTCCACGGTAACGGCGCGCATGGCCCAGGAAAATTCCAAGGAAGTGCCGATCAGCGTCAGTGTGGTCGATGGCGAACAACTGCGTACCCAACGCCTCGATACCCTGGAAAGCGCACTGCGCAATACCTCAGGGGTCAGCGTCAATTCTTCCGGCGGGCCCAACGACTTCAACGTGTTGATCCGCGGTGTCGGTTCGCTTTACCAGATGTCCATGGACGACAGTTCGGTCGCGTTCAATATCGACGGCGTACCTGTGTCGTCGCGCAGCCTGGGGTTCGGCACCCTCGACGTCGACCGCATCGAAGTGCTCAAGGGGCCGCAGGGCACACTGTCCGGCGCAATCGGCCAGGCCGGTGCCGTGAATATCACCACCCGCCAACCCAGCCGGGAACTCGAAGGTTATGTGCGTGGTGAAGTCGGCCAGAAAGGCCAGTTCCTCACCGAAGGCGCCATTGGCGGGCCGCTCAGTGACGGCCTCAGCGGCCGCCTGGCGGTGCGACGTGCCGGCTACGACAGCTGGATCGACAACGACCAGACCCATAACCCCATTACCAAACCGCGCAACGAAGCCTATCGCGCCAGCTTGTTGTGGGACCTCAACGATGACACCCACGTGCTGTTCAGCGCCGAACGCCAGCAGACCGAACGCGCCACCAATTCCCTGGTACTGCGCCCCTACGGCAGCCACCCGAGCCTGGACCTGACGCCCGGCCTGTTCGACGACAACGACAAGACCACCGAGCGCTACACGATCAAGGTCGACCACGACTTCGCCAACAGCCGGCTGACCTCCACCACCGCCACTGGCACTGCCGACTTCACCGGCTTGATCGCCTACGACAGCAAGCTGATGGGCGCCCTCTATGGCACGCCCGGTGAGTTCTGGGTGGTGGACAAATCCTTCGAGCGCAGCTGGAGCCAGGATATACACCTGGGCTCATTGCCCGATTCCGACGTGTTCTGGGTCGCCGGCGTCGCCGCCAGCCGCAATGAACGCAGCTACGACACCCCACGCAACACCTACGGCACCTCCGGCGCCAAGTTCCGCGACTTCACTACCACCACCTACGCAGGCTACGGCGAAGTGACTGTCCCGCTCACCGAACGCCTGAAACTCACCACCGGCTACCGCCATTCCTGGGACCGCAAGACCTACGACGGCCAATACTTCGCAGGTTCGAGCGCCGTGGACGACTCGCGCGCACTCACCGACCACTACGGCACCGGCCGCGTCGCCCTGAGTTATGCGATCACCCCACAGACCAACGTCTACGTGCAATTGGCAAGAGGGTATAAATCCGGCGGGTTCAATGATTATGCCTCCCAGGTCAGCGACAGCGAACCCTACAAGGCCGCCGTCAGCAGGGCCGCCGAACTGGGCTTCAAGAGCGAGACCGACGACCGTCGCGGCAGCCTCAACGGTGCGTTGTTCTACACCCGCGTGCACGATGATCACTTGCTTGGCTACGACGCGGCGACCTTCGCCACCAACGCCTTCAACGCCGACACCCGCACCCGCGGCGCCGAACTGGAAGGTAGCTGGCGCTTCGACTACGGCCTGACCCTGGCCGCCAGCGCGACCTACCTCGATGCCAAGATCACCAGCGGTGTGCAAGGCATCCAGGCCGGTGACGTCGCCGCCGGCAACCGCACCCCGGATGTGCCCCGCTGGAGCGGCAACGTCAACGCCAGCTGGAAACACCCCCTGGGCAACTTCGCCAGCCTTGGCCAGACCAGCCTCAACACCAGCCTCAACTACCACCTGGTTGGTGAACGCGCGGCTGACCCGCAGAACCACTTCAACCTGGACAACTACGAGAAACTCGACCTGCGGGCGGGCCTGGAGAGCAAGTTTGGCGAGGTGTATGCGTTTGCCGACAATCTGTTGAACCAGACGTATGACACCTATGGTTTCTACAGTGACCCGGTGGCCTATGGTGGGCCGTCGCGTCGGAGGACGGTGGGCGTGGGCTATACCTATCAATTCTGAACCGACGCGATTCGGCCGGCTGTCCTGAGTTCAAATGTGGGAGGGGGCTTGCTCCCGATGGCGGTGGATCAGTCACAAATGTCCTGACTGACACTCCCCCATCGGGGCATGGGTATCTACACAGCTGTGTAGCAGCCGACGGTAACCACGATGCGCAGCGAGCCGCTCTTGATCTTGATCTGCTTTTGATCTTGATCTGCTTTTGATCTTGATCTCAGGCGCCCCGTTAAACCACGCTGGCCGGAATTCGACATGGATTTGGGGGGTAAACCGGCAGGGATGCCGGTTTAGCCGCCCCGCGCCATGGATGGCGCGTGGCGGCGGCCCCCAAATCCATGGCGGATTACGGGCACACCGAGCCTAAGCGAGGTGCCGAGTGGTGGGGCAAGAGCGTTTGGTTACTTTGCGCTTTTCAAAGTGACCCGCTGTAAAAGCGGAACCAATAGCAGCCGTTACCTAAATAACGGATATGTACTCGGTCTGATCCAACATCCTGGTCAACTGTCAGGTCGCCATCGGGGGCAAGCCCCCTCCCACATTTGGATCGTAGGGCATCAGTTAGATAGCTATAGGCTGTCAGGTCGCCAGCGGGAGCAAGCCCCTCCCACATTGCACCCAGTGGCTGCCTCAGAACTGATAGCTATACCCCACCCCCGCCGAACGCCCGCGCCCCGGCATCCCGGTCAGCACCGTATCAGTGGAATACGCGCCATACAGGTCATACCGCGCATCCAACAAGTTATCGCCCCACAGATATACCTCCGACCCCCCACTCTCTACTCCAAGGTGCAAGTCCAGCTTGGCATAGCCCTTGAGGTCGTAGTGGTTCTGCGGATCCGCCGGGCGGTTTTTCTGGATGCGGTAATTGAGCAAGGTATTCAAGCGCGGCGCCGGCAAGCCCAACAGTTCGCCCAGGGGTTTATTCCAGGCCACGCTGAAGTTGCCACTCCACAACGGCACATCCGGCACGCGGCTGCCCTTGGCCACATCACCACCGGACACACCCGGTGCGTCCGAGGTCACTACCGCATTGGTGTAGCTGATGGCACTGCCCAGGGTCAGTGCATCGGTGACATGCCAGGTGCTCGACAACTCGGCGCCTTTGCTGCGGGTATCAGCATTCACTGCGCTGACTGCCAGGGACGTGAAGTCATAACCCAGCAAGTGATCATCCTGCACACGCGTAATGAACAACGCGCCTTCCAGGCTCAGTGCGCCGCCTTCGCTTTCATGCTTGAAGCCGACCTCGGCGGAGTTCACCTTGGCCGCCTTGTAGGGTTCGCTGTCCTTGATCGAGGTGGCGTAGTCGTTGAACCCGGCCGACTTATAGCCCCGCGACAACACCGCATACACATTGGTCTGCGGTGTCCACGCGTAGCTCAGGGCCACGCGTCCGGTGTTGTAATCGTCCTGCAAGCGTCGGCTGTCGCTGACCAGCTTGCCGCCACCGCTGTAGTCGGCGCCGTAGGTCTTGCGGTCCCAGGTGTGGCGCAGGCCGGTGGTGAGTTTCCAGTCTTCGGCAATCGGGAAGGTGACTTCGCCGTAGGCGGCATAACTGTTGGTGGTGAAGTCGCGCAACTGCTTCGCGCCGTTGGTGAAGTTGTTGGAGTCAAAGCTGCGCTCGGAGCGCGACAGGTTCACCCCGGTCACCCAGAACACCTCGGCATCCGCCAGCGAACCCAGGCGCAGGTCCTGGCTCCAGACCCGCTCGTGGGCCGAGTCTTCGATCAGGTATTCAAACGGTTGACCATACAGCGCCTGGGTGATGTTGCGGTCATAACCCTTGACCGCATTGAAGTCGGTGCTGGTGTAGGCGCTGATCGAGGTGATCCGGGCCTGGGCCAGGTCATGGTTGAGCTCGAAGGAATAACGCTCGTTGGTCTTCTTGTTGCCATTGAACGTACCCGGGGTGTAATCGAGACTCGGGCGATTGCCGAACGGGCGCAGGATCTCCGAGCCGGCATAATGATCGGCGCGCTGGCGTTCGACGGTCAGCAGGCCGGTGGTCCCTTCATCGTTGTCCCACAACAGGCTGCCGCGCAATGCCAGGTCGCGGGGCTTGGTCAGGGGGTCGCCATCCTGCTGGTCATCGACCCAGTTATCAAAGCCGCTGCGCCGCACGGCAAGTCGCCCGGCCAGGGACTCGGTCAGCGGCCCGCCCACTGCGCCCTCGGTCATGAACTGGCCCTGGTTGCCCACTTCGCCGCGCACATAGCCTTCCAGCTCACGGGTGGGTTTGCGGGTGGTGACGTTAATCGCGCCGGCCTCGCTGTTACGTCCGAACAACGTGCCTTGCGGCCCCTTGAGCACTTCCACTTGCTGCACGTCGAGGGTGGCCATTGCCGCGTTGCGCACCGACATCGGCACGCCGTCCACGTTCAGCACCACCGAGCCGTCATCCATGCTCATTTGGTTCAGCGAGCCGACCCCGCGGATGCGCACGTTGGCGTCGTTGGCGCCGCCCCAGGAGTTCACATCCACCCCCGGCGTGGTGCGCAAGGCATCTTCCAGGGTGCGTAACCGCCGGGTCTCAAGCGTTTTCCCATCAAGCACCGAGAGACCGAATGGAATGTCCTTGGCACTTTCCTGGTTCAACCGCGCACTGACTGTCACCGGCGCCAGCTCGATGGTCTCGCTACTGGCGGCGGGTTGATAGTCAGCAGCATAGGCCGTGCACATCTGGCTGGACAAGGTCAGCGCCATGGCTTGGGTCAATACGTTGGCACGCCAACCGAAAGGACGACGCAACGGATGGATAGACAGTTCAGATGACATGGCAAAGCTCCAAAAGACAGGGATGATTCAACTTCATTGCACAGGCCCCCAGCGCTTGAGCGCGGCAGCAATCACAGGATCGGAGGGCGCGCCCAGCAGGCCCTGGATCGCGGTTGGCCATCCCTGGCCGTTACGGACATCGGCGGTCAGCGCCGTGAGCTGTTCCGGAGTTTGCCCGGCGACCCAGTCAAGGCTGACCAGTGCGGCATAACTGGCGGCCCACCCCTGTTCGCGGGCATCGGCCAGGGTGCCGACGGGCTCACCGTCATTGCCCAGGGCACGGGTCAGGTCGTCGGCCATCAGCTTGACCAGCGCTGCACGGGCATCAGCACCGTCGATGTCCTCCACACACAGCAGGCCCAGCGCACCTGCCACACCCTGGCTGAGCCACAGGTAGCCGGGGGTTTGGCGCAGGTTGCTCGCCTCGACCAGCGATTGGCGGGCAAGCAGTTCGGCGATATGGGCACGGCGCGTCCAGCGCCCGACGCCTGTCGGCGCCACGTCCCAATTGGGTGACTGGCCAAGCAGTAAATGGCCATGACTCAGACGGCTGGCACCCATGCCGACAGGCCACTGACTCAGTTGTTCGACGCTGGGACGGCTGCCCAGGCGCCGTGCCACACAGGCGCTCATCGCGTCCAGGTCCTCCTGCACTTCACGGGCGGTGTGCTCGCGGCTGATATCCTTCTGAGCCGACGTGGCATAGGCAAAGTCCAGCGGCCCCTCGCTGCTGCCGGTAATGGCCTGGCCATCGACCTCAAGCTGCCAATGCCAGTGCCCGGCCGGTGCGACGGCATCCACCGCCACCGCCGCGCCCGTCGGCAACCGGGGCAGCGCTGTCGGCAACCCGGCTTCGCTGCGCTGGGCCGGTGCACGCAACAACCGCTCGCTGTCCAGGCCCAAACGTGGCACCACACGGTGCGCTTGCAGCCACACACCCTGAGGCCCAAGCCAGAATGCTTCACCCTCGGCAGGCCAGCCGTCAGCACTCACCGTCCAGTTCAACACCACCTGACAACCGCTCGCTGCGCACCCCTCCAAAGGCACCCGCAGGTGCTCGGTGGCGTGTTCAAACACAACGGGGCGCCCCATCACGCTGACCGCGGTCACCTGCATACCCGGTGGCAACTCGGCATCGAGGCCGGTAGTGAGCACCCCATCCAACGTCCACTGGCCCACCACCTGCCGGGCGGCCGAATCGACCTGCACCTGCAACTGCCCGCCCGCCACCTGCCAGGCACTCGCCCCGGGCAGCCAGCGCCGTTCCCAGTCGGCGCGTTCGGCGCGTTGCTCGGCGACAGACTGGTAATCGCCCTGCTCCACCAAATGCCGCTGCAACAACACGCCGCTGCCAAGCAAGCCGACAGCACCCAGAGCCAGCAACACACCGGGCAAGCCGAGCAAACCGCGGCGCACGTCGCTCAATCGACGACGCTCCGGCCCACGGGGCAAGGCCAGTGCCGCGATCGCGAGCATGACCAGGCAACCGGCCAGTTTCCAACCGGCCAAGGTCGTCAGAAACGCCAGCCACGGCGCCCAGCCGGTCAGCAGCGACACGCCCACATGCGCAGGAATCGCCATGGCATAGGGCGGATAGGTGACCAGGCCCAACTCATGGTTGAGTACCAGGAAAAACGTCAGCAGCATCGAGGCGGCATACGCCAGCCCGGATCGGCGGATCAGCGCATGCACCAGCACTGTGAGCATCGCCAGCTCCACCAATGGAGGCGCGAACACCAACGCCTGATACACCAGCACAAAGCCCGGCGCCAGGCTGTCGGGCGCGGCAATCGCACTGATCAGCAAGCTGGCCAGGCCCGGCACCAGCGCAAGCGTCAGGGTCGCCAGCAGCACACAAGCCACCCGCCCCAGCAATCGCAACCACGCCGGGGCCGCAGTTGCCTGCAACATAGCGCCAAACCCTTCGACGTCATCGCGCCGGCACACCAGCCCAACCAGCGCCGCAACGATAAAGGCGATCACCAGGAACAACGCACTCGACAACAACGGCAGGGTCAGGTCCGCCCGGGGCACCATCGGTCCTCGCGCATGCCACACGCCGTGGACAAAGCCACTGAGCACGCCCATCACCAACAGCAAGCCGAGCGCCACCCACCAGAGGCGCCGGGCAAACAGCTGGCGTACCTGCCAACGTGCCTCATGCCCCAGGGCGCGCGACCATTGGCTATGGGTCAGCGGGCCGGGCAAGGTCACTGCGCCTGTCAGTAACATCGGCGGCTCCGCCAGCACTGCCCCGCTGCGTTTGCCCATCAAGCCCTGGCGCGTGGTGCGCGCCAATACAGCGGCCAATAACAGCAGCGGCACAACGCACCACAACAGCCGGTTAAGCCAGAACCCCGGGGTCAAGGCCAACAGCGATTGGGATTTCTGCGCGGCGCTCCAGGTCTCGACCTGGGCCTGGGCAAAGGTGAACAGCGACGGGTCCAGGCTGGCAGCCAACAGCGGGTTTATATGCCCCCCCTTGAGCACCACCACGGCAAACATCCACAGCAGCATCAACACCGTCGCCAACCCAAACGGTGCCGCCAGGCCACGACTGCGCAAGGCCAGCAGGTAATACAAGGCCCCAACCCCGGTGCTGACCGGCAACAGCAACGCAACCCAGGCAAACCCCAGCGCCGACCACATCGGTGCACCGATACTCGCGGCCGGCACCCAGCCGAGCCAGCCCAGTACCGGGCTGACCAGAAAGCCCACGATCAGCGAACTGGCGAGCAAGCCACCCACCAGCGCCGCGCCGATAAAGCGCCCCCACAGCAGCGCCGGCAGCGACAGCGGCAAGGCCAGCAGCACCTCTTCCAATTGCGCCTCGCGGTCGCGCAGTGCCGGTTGGGCGAACACCCAGGCCCAGGCGAAAAACAGGAAAAACATGCACCCGCACGACATCAGGTAGATCAGGCTCGGCGCATTGCGTGCGATGTCGCTGGCGCCCATTTTCTGCACATAGTCGGCATTGGTCAGGGACATCAGCAAATAGCCGGTGAGGCCCAGGAACACCAGGAGTGGAATGCCGCTGCGCAGTCCGGCGCGCACTTGCACCCAGGCCTCGCGCATCAAGAGAGCAAAGGTATTCATGCCGCGACTGCCTCGCCAGCCTGGGCCAGCGCCAGGTAATAGATGTCTTCCAGGCGCGGCGCGTGGGGCCTGAAGCGCGGGTCAGCCGGACGTTCGCCGTGCACGATCACGCGGCTGCCGTCGGGGCTCGCCGCCACATGCAAGGCGTCGGGCAGCGGCTCACCACGACCGAACGACGCCTCCCATAAACGGCCCTGCTCAGCCTCGAGCAAATCCGCCGGGCGCCCTTCGACAATAATCTGCCCAGCGGCCAGCACCGCCAGGCGGCTGCACAGGTTCTCGACGTCTTCAACGATATGGGTCGAGAGCAACACGATGGACTCGGCCGCCACATCCGCCAACACTCGGTGAAAACGGTTGCGCTCGGCCGGGTCGAGCCCGGCGGTCGGCTCATCGACGATCAGCAAGCGCGGCGAGCCGATCAGGGCCATGGCGATGCCGAAGCGACGCAACATGCCGCCCGAATACGTGGCCAGCGCCCGGTGCGCGGCTTCCTGCAGGTTGACCTTGGCCAGCAAGCCCTCGACTTCCTCGCGGCGCTGGCGGGTGTCGGTACGCCCCTTGAGCCAGGCAAACCGATCAAGCAAATCCCGTGCACTCACTCCCGGATACGCCCCCAGCTGCTGTGGCAAGTAACCCAGGCGACGACGCAAATGCTCGGCATCGGCCAACACGTCCACACCATCCAGGTGGATGCTGCCGGCGTCCGGCTGCTGCAAGGTCGCCAGGGTGCGCATCAGGCTGCTTTTGCCCGCGCCATTGGGGCCGAGCAAACCGTACATGCCCGGCCCCACATTCAGGTCAACGCCGCGCAGCGCCTCAACGCCATTGTTGTAGCGCTTGCACAAACCGCGCACCTGCAAACCCGAATCGACTGACATCCACAACTCCCTCAAGGACAAGCCCTGCAAAAGGGCGGCGAGCGACGGTAGTCAAGGGCGGCGGCGCGGCTCTACCCGATTCAAGTCATTTTCCAACCGTATCCCGCACGCTGATCGGCGTTATGCCCCACCCCTCACACGCCCGAAACCGCGCAAGGGAAACGGATACGGGGCAAAAACGATTCGATCCGGGTAGTCGAGACAATGAGAATGACTAGCATCTCCTTCCACGCAATTACCTGCCCCTCAGCGCCTGGGCCAACGCCGGTCCGGGCCCTAGCGATGAGAAGACGTTGAGCCATGGCCACTCCCAGCACCTCAACCCTAACCCTGCTGCGCCGTTCCCTGTCCGAAGCCCTGGGACAGCCTGCCGAGCAGATCCCTCTGGAGGCCAACCTGATCGAATGGGGCCTGGATTCGGTCACCCTGATCCGCCTGGCAGGCCAATGGCGGCGTCAGGGTCTGGCCGCACGTTTCGCCGAGCTGGTGGCCGACCCGCGCCTGTGCGCCTGGCTGGCCCTGCTCGACACCGCGCCGGCTCCTGCCGCGCCCGTCAATCACAGCGCCGACGATGGCCAGCCCTTCGAACTGGCCCCCATGCAACATGCGTACTGGATCGGCCGTGCCCCTGGCCAGGCACTGGGCGGTGTGGCTGCACACTTCTATAACGAATTCGACGGTCACGACGTTGACCCGGCCCGCCTGGAAGCCGCCGTGCACGCCTTGTTGGCCCGCCACCCCATGTTGCGGGCGCAGTTCCTCGACGATGGCCGCCAGCAGATCCTGCCCCGCAGTCCATGGCCGGGGCTTAAAGTGCATGACCTGCGCCAGGCCGATGCCGAACAGCGGCAACACCATCTGCACGTCTTGCGCGCCGAACTTTCCCATCGCCAGTTGGCCGTGGAACACGGCCAGGTGCTGGACATCCAGTTATCACTGTTGCCCCAAGGCACGCGCCTGCACCTGAACCTCGACATGCTCGCCGCCGACGCCTTGAGCCTGCGTACCCTGCTCGGCGACCTGGTGCAGTTGTACCGCCTACAGCCGCTGCCCGCGCTGGATTACAGCTTCCCCCGTTACCTGGCCGACCTGCGCCTGGAGCACGCCAGCCCCGAGCACCGCGAGCGCCATCGACACGCCCGCGACTACTGGTTGCAGCGCCTGGACGCCTTGCCCGGCGCCCCACGCTTGCCCATCAAGAGCCAGGGCGATGAGCGCCAGGTGCGCCGCCGTCACCACTGGTTGTCGGCGTCCCAACGCCAGGCGTTCGAACGCCACGCCCGCGAGCACGCCCTCACCCCGGCCATGGCCCTGGCCGCGGTGTTTTGCGAAGCCCTTGGCGCCTGGTGCGAGACGCCTGAGCTGCTGCTCAACCTGCCGTTGTTCAACCGCATGCCTTTGCATACCGATGTCGAGCGCCTGGTCGGCGACTTCACCTCCTCGATCCTGCTGGCCTGGGACGGCCGCATGACCGGCACCTTCGCCGCCCGAGCCACGGCGCTGCAACGACGCTTTCATGGCGATGCCGCACACAGTGCGTTTTCCGGCCTGGAGGTGTTGCGTGAACTGTCCCTCCATCGCGGCGAGCAAGTGCTGGCGCCGGTGGTGTACACCAGCGCGCTGGGCCTGGGGGAACTGTTCGCCGAGGGCGTGCAGGAGAGTTTCGGCCAGCCGGCCTGGATCATTTCCCAGGGCCCGCAGGTGTGGCTGGACGCCCAGGTCACCGAGCTGGACGGCGGCATTCTGGTCAACCTCGACGCCCGCGAAGGGTTGTTCGCCGAGGGGGTGCTCGATGGCCTGTTCGATGCCTATACCGGCCTGTTGCAGCGCCTGTGCCATGATGCTGCGGCCTGGGATCAGACGGTGCCGGCGCTGGTTCCCGCCAGCCAGCTTGACGTACGCCGCGCCACCCAAGGCCAGCGCACAGCATTACCGGTGACACGCCTGCACGAAGGTTTTTTCACCCTGGCGCAGTTGACGCCCGCCCTGCCCGCACTGCTGCACGGCAACCACATCATCAGCTACGGCGAGCTGGCCGAGCGAGCCCTCGCAGTCGCCGCCTACCTCGAAGGCCAGGGCGTGCAGCGCGGTGACATCGTGGCGTTGCAACTGCCCAAAGGCCCCGAGCAGGTGATCGCCGTGCTGGGCATCCTGGCGTGCAGCGCCACCTACCTGCCCATCGGCGCTGACCAGCCCGAGGCGCGTTGCCGCAAGATCTGCCAGTCGTCCGGCGCACGCTTGCTGCTCACCCGCTTGCCGCACGCCGACACCGCGTTGCAAGCGCCGCGCCCCGGTGCGATCAGCGACCTGGCCTATGTTCTATATACCTCCGGTTCCACTGGTGAGCCCAAGGGCGTAGAGGTCAGCCACCTGGCCGCCGCCAACACCCTGGAAGACCTGCAACGGCGTTTGCAGCTCAATGGCGAAGACCGAATCCTGGCGCTCTCCGCGCTGGAATTCGACCTGTCAGTGTTTGACCTGTTTGCCGCGCTGGCCAACGGCGCGGCGGTGATCCTCATCGAGCCCCAAGCGCAACGCGACGCCCCACGCTGGCGTGAACTGGCCGTGCAGCACCGCGCCACTGTGCTCAATTGCGTGCCGGCGCTACTCGACATGTTGCTGAGTTGCGCCGACGCCCCACTGCCCCTGCGCGCCGTATTGCTCGGTGGTGACAAGGTCGCGCCGCAGTTGGCGCCACGTCTGTGGGCCCAGGCGCCCGGTTGCCGCTTCATGGCCCTGGGCGGCGCAACGGAAGCGGCGATTCACTCGACGCTGTTCGAAGTCGCCCCCGGCCAGGCACTGCACTGGCATTGCCTGCCCTACGGCAAGCCGCTGGATAACGTCAGCCTGCGCATCGTCGACCGGCATGGCCATGACTGCCCGGATTGGGTGACCGGTGAACTGTGGATCGGTGGCGCCGGGGTGGCCGAGGGTTACCGTGGCGACCCGGTACGCAGCGCCGAACGATTTGTGCAGCACCAGGGCCTGCGTTGGTACCGCACCGGCGACAGTGCGCGCTACCACCCCGACGGCACGGTCGAGTTTCTGGGGCGCACAGACTTCCAACTCAAATTGCATGGCTACCGCATCGAAGCCGGTGAAGTAGAACAGGCGCTGCTGGCGTGCCCCGGCGTCGAACAGGCGGTGGCGCTGCTGGTCGGCCAGCACCTGGCAGCGGTGGTGCGCCTTGCAAATGGCCCGGTGCAGCCCACAGTGCTGGAGCTGCCGGACCTGGCCGAGCGCCTGCCGGCCTATATGATTCCCAGCCTGATCCTCGGCTGCGCGCAGTGGCCCCTGACAAGCAATGGCAAGGTGGATCGCAACGCACTCAACGGCTGGCTGGCCGACCACAGCAGCGCCGTCCCTGCCCAGCTGTCGCCACCCTGCGGAGCCATCGAACAACAGGTGGCCCGCGCCTGGCAGCAATTGCTCGGCTGTGACGAGGTCTGCCGTGAGCACAACTTCTTTGCCCTCGGTGGTGACTCCCTGAGCGCCACGCGCCTGGTGCGCCTGCTGGCCGAACAAGGGCTGGGGGGCGCACGGATCGCCCAGGTGTTTGCCAAGCCGGTGCTGGCGCAGTTCTGCACAGGCCTGCATCAACAGGCCCAGGCCGAAACACAACGCACCGTGGTACCGGACCTCGACCAACGTCACGCGCCCTTCCCCATGACCGAGGTGCAGCAAGCCTACTGGCTGGGCCGCGACCCCAGCCTGGTATTGGGCGGCGTGAGCTGCCACTTCTACCGCGAATACGACGTCGAAGACCTCGACCTGCCACGCCTGCAACACGCATTGGCACGCCTGATCGAACGCCACGAAACGCTGCGCACGGTGTTCGACCACACAGGCCAGGCACGCATCCTCCCCCAGGTGCCCACCTTCGTGATCGGCCAGCGCTACGCCTGCCTTGAAGACCTGCGCGAACACTGTGCCCACCGCGTGTTCGATCCCGCCCAATGGCCGCTGTTCGATGTGCAGGCGGTGACCCAGGGCCGGCACACGCGGCTGGCGATCAGCCTGGACAACCTGATTCTTGATGCCCTGAGCATCCTGCGTTTCTATGCCGAACTCGACGCGTTGTACCGCGAGCCGACGCTGGCCCTGGCACCGCTGCAGCTTTCATTTCGCGACTATCAAGTGCAATCCCATGTGGAACCTGACGAATTGCACGCCGCGCAACAGTTCTGGCAGGAACGCCTGCCCACGTTGCCGCCGCACCCGCAACTGCCCCTGGCAACCGACCCCGCCAACGTGGGCCAACCGCGCTTCGAGCGCCTGCAGGGGCAGGTCAAGGCCGATGCCTGGCAAGCGATCCTGGCCAAGGCCCAGCAACACGGCCTGACTGCTTCGGCGGTACTGCTCTGCGCGTTTGCCGAAACCCTCGGGCGTTGGAGTGCGCGCCCCGACCTGAGTCTCAACCTGACCCTGTTTGACCGCCGGCCGGTGCATCCGCAGATCGATCAGGTCATGGGCGATTTCACCTCCCTGACCCTGCTCGGCTTTGCGCCCAAGGTCGGCGAACGCTGGATCGACCGCGCACGGCGCACCCAGCAGCAACTCGGCGATGCGCTGGAACACCGCTGCATCGGTTCGGTGAGCTTGCTGCGTCAACTGGCGCGGCAACGCGGTGAACAGCAGGTCAATATGCCGGTGGTCTTCACCAGTGCCCTGGGGGTGCCGGATGGCACCGCCGCACCGGTAGACGGGCCGTTCGCCCGGCAGGTATTCGGCCTGACCCAAACCCCACAGGTATGGCTCGATCATCAGGTGGTGGAAGCCCACGGCGGCATCGCCCTGAACTGGGACCGCGTGGTCGGCCTGTTCCCCGAAGGGCTGGTCGAAGCCATGTTCGACGCCTACCTGCGCAGCCTCCACTGGCTGGCCGAACACGCCTGGGACGACGCGCCGCCAGACTTGCTGCCCCTGGCCCAGGCGCAACTGCGCGCCCAGCTGAATGCACCCGGCCCCGGCGTGCCGGGTGATCCGACCTTGCATCAGGGCTTTTTCCAGCATGCGCACCACGCCCCGCATCGCCCTGCGCTGTTGTGGGGTGAGCATGACAGCCTGAGCTACGGCGAACTGGCCGAACGGGCGTTGCGCATCGCCCGTAGCCTGATGGACGCAGGGGTGACAGCCGGTGACCTGGTGGCGGTGTCCCTGGCCAAGGGCCCGCAACAGATCGCGAGTGTATTGGGCGTGCTGGCCGCCGGCGCCGCCTACCTGCCAGTGGGTGTCGACCAGCCGTTGCAGCGTTGCCAACGCATTCTGCAACAGGCCGGCGTCAGCCTGATCCTCGCCGAGCACGACCCACAGCTGCCAGGCGTCAAGCATCTGAAGCCGTCCCAGGCGCAAAGCGCCGAACCGCTATCGGCACCGCTGGCCGTGTGCGCCAACCAACTGGCCTACGTGATTTACACCTCCGGCTCCACCGGCCAGCCCAAGGGCGTGGAAATCACCCACCGCGCCGCCATGAACACCGTGGCCGAGATCAACCGCTGCTACGGCATCGACGCGTCGGACCGCGGCCTGGCGCTGTCGGCGCTGGACTTCGACCTGTCGGTGTATGACGTGTTCGGCCTGCTCTCGGTGGGCGCCGCCCTGGTGTTGATCGACGAAGACCAGCGCCGCGACGCCCGCGCCTGGCTCAAGGCCCTGCGACACCACCGCGTGAGCCTGTGGAACAGCGTGCCGGCGCTGCTCGACATGCTGCTGGAGGCCAACGCCCTTGAGCGCCAACCCCTGGCGCTGAAGGTGGCCCTGCTGTCGGGCGACTGGATCGGCCTCGACCTGCCGCAACGCCTGCGCCAGCAAGCGCCGGATTGCCGCTTTATCGCCCTGGGCGGCGCCACCGAAGCGGCGATCTGGTCCAACCATTACGAGGTACGGCAGCTGTTGCCGGGCTGGCGCTCGATCCCCTACGGCGTGCCGCTGGCGAACCAGGCTTACCGCGTGGTCGACGCCCTTGGCCGCGACTGCCCGGACTGGGTCACGGGCGAGTTGTGGATTGGCGGCGCCGGCGTCGCACGCGGCTATCGCCATGCGCCGCAATTGAATGCCGAGCGCTTTGTCGAGGGTTGGTACCGCACCGGCGACCTGGGCCGCTACCACCCGGGTGGGTTGCTGGAGTTTCTCGGGCGTGCCGACACCCAGGTGAAGATTCACGGCCATCGTATCGAGCTGGGGGAAATCGAAGCCGCGCTGGCCCGTCATCCCTGCGTGAACCGTGCCGTGGTGCTGGTCGAGGATCAGCGCCTGCTGGCTGCTGTCACCGCCAGCACCTGCGCCGAGGTGCTGGCCAAGCATCTGGTGCAATGCCTGCCCGCCTATATGCGCCCGGAACAGATCCTGGTGCTGGAACACTTGCCCCTGAGCAGCAATGGCAAGGTAGATCGCCGTGCCTTGCTTGCGCCATTGGCGGCAGCTGCCCGGTCCCACTGCGTCGTGGATGAAGCCCCGCTGAGCGCCGCAGAGCAACTGGTCGCCGAGCTGTGGCAGCAATTGCTCAACGTGCCCAGCGTGTCGCGCCACGACAATTTTTTCCGCCTGGGCGGCGACAGCCTGCTGGCCACGCGGTTTCTCGAAATGCTGCGCAGCCGTGTTGGCCTGGAATTGCCCATGGGCCAGTTGTTCGGCGCCGCCAGCCTGATGGAAGTGGCCCACGCGGTAGAGCGCCAACCCACCCCGCACACCGTTGAAGAGGGCGTCATCTGATGCCCGCGCAACCTGCCCTTATCCCAGGAGCTGCCCCCATGCCCGCCGCCAAACTGTTAAGCGAACTCAAGTCCCTGGGCGTCGAACTCTGGCCCCAGGATGGTCAACTCAAATTCCGCGCGCCCCAGGGCCTCCTCGACGCCAAGCGCCTGGCGCAACTGCGCGAGCACAAGCAGCAGATCCTGCACCTGCTGCAAACCCAGGAGCGGCCCCAGGTAATGGCCGACCCGGCACAGCGCCACGCGCCGTTCCCGCTCACCGATGTGCAGAACGCCTACCTGCTCGGCCGCCAGTCATCATTCGGCTACGGCAACGTGGCCTGCCACGGTTACCTCGAACTGAGCTGGCCGAGCCTCGACCCGCAGCAAGTCGAACACGCCTGGAACCGCCTGATTGCCCGGCACGACATGCTGCGCGCGGTGATCGCCAGCGAAGGCTCCCAGCGCGTGCTGGCCGAAGTCGCCCATTACCCGGTGGACGTCGCCGACCTGCGCGGCGCCACTCGTGAACAGCACCAGCACGCCGTGCAGCAGATACGTGAGGCCATGGAGCAGAAGCTCTACCCTACCGATATCTGGCCGCTATTCGAATTGCGCCTGAGCCGCAGCGACAGCGGCGACACCCTGCACTTCTCCATGGACTCATTGATTGCCGACTGGGCCAGCGCGCAACTGCTGTTCAATGAACTGGAACAGCTACTGCACGACCCCCAGGCCAACTTGCCCAGCTTGGACATCACCTTTCGCGACTACCTGCTGGCCGAACGGGGCCTGCTCGAAGGCAGCCGCCACCAACGCGACCGTGACTACTGGATGGCGCGTATCGATGAACTGCCCCCCGCCCCGCAACTGCCGGCGCCCCTGAGCGGCGAAGACACCAGCGTGCCACGCTTCCAGCGCCACTGCGCGCAACTCGACGCGCAACCATGGGCAGCCTTGAAAAGAGCCGCCGGCGCCCTCGGCCTCACCCCGTCCATCGTGGTGCTCAGCGCCTACGTCGGCACCTTGCAACGCTGGAGCCAGCAACCCACCTTCAGCCTCAATCTGACACTGCTCAACCGCTTGCCACTGCATCCGCAAGTGGGTCAACTGGTTGGGGATTTCACCTCGGTCAGCCTGTTGCAGGTCAATGATCCCCAGGGCCAGGATTTCACCAGCCAGGCACGCCAACTGGGCAATCAACTGTTTGCCGACCTGGAGCACCGGCTGTTTTCCGGCATCCAGGTGATGCGCGAAATCGGTCGCCGGCGCGGGCGTGAAGCGGCGTCCATGCCGGTGGTGTTCACCAGTGCTATCGGCCTGGCGATCGAACCACCTCCCGCCAGCCAGCGACAGGTCGGCCACGGCATCACCCAAACTCCGCAGGTGACCCTCGACTGCCAGGTGATGGACGACGCGCAGGGTTTGCACATCCACTGGGATGTGCGCCAAGGCGTGTTCCCCGACGGCCTGATCGAAGACATGCAGCAGGCATTCGTCGCCGAGTTGCAGTTACTGGCCCTCGACCCGGCCGCCTGGGACCACCCCATGCAAGTGCCGTTGCCGGCCTGGCAACAACGTGAGCGCCTGGCCGCCAATGCCACCGCCGCGCCGCTGCCCACCGGCCGCCTGCATGACAGCCTGCTGAGCATGGCCTGGGAGCAGCCGCAGGCCCTGGCAGTGATCGATGCCCACGGCAGCCTGACCTACGCCACCCTGATGGAGCGTGCCTTGGCAGTCGCTGCTGCCCTCAGCGCCGCCGGTTGCCGCGCCCAGGAACCAGTGGCGATCCTGATGCCCAAGGGCCGTGACCAAGTGGTGGCGGCCTACGGCGTGCTCCTGGCCGGCGCCGCCTACCTGCCTCTGGACAGCCATGCCCCGGCCGCCCGCCGCGACCGCGTGCTGCACAGCGCCAAGGTGCGCCACGTGCTCGGCCAGTCCCAGGCCCTGCCCCACACCCCATTGCCGGAGGGCTTGCACTGGCATGCCGTGGATCAACTGGCGTCGACCCCATCGGACTTCCCGGCACCGCACGGCAGCCCCGACGATCTCGCTTATGTGATCTACACCTCCGGCTCCACCGGTGAACCCAAGGGCGTGATGATCAGCCATCGCGCTGCGCTCAATACCGTGCAGGACATCAACCGGCGCTTTGCGGTCAACGCCGCCGACCGCGTGTTGGGCCTGGCGCAACTGAGTTTCGATTTGTCGGTGTATGACCTGTTCGGCCCCCTCGCGGTGGGCGGCACCCTGGTGCTGCCCGACCCGGCACGCGGCGCCGACCCGTCGCACTGGGCCGAGCTGGTGCAGCGCCATCAGGTGACTCTGTGGAACTCGGTACCGGCGCAATTGCAGATGCTGGCCCACTACCTGCAAGCCGAGCCGCGCCCCCTCGACAGCCTGCGCCTGGCGTTGTTGTCGGGTGACTGGATCGCGCTGAACCTGGCGCCGCAACTGCACGCGCTGTTGCCGGGCCTGGCCCTGGTGGCTCTGGGCGGCGCCACCGAGGCTTCGATCTGGTCCAACCTGCACCCCATCGGCGCAATTGACCCCGCGTGGCGCAGCATTCCCTACGGCTTGCCGCTGGCCAACCAGGGCTTTCGCGTGCTGGACAACCAATGGCGCGACGTGCCGACCTGGGTGCCGGGTGACCTGTACATCACCGGCGTCGGCCTGGCCCAGGGTTACCTGGGCGACCCGGCGTTGACTGAGGCACGCTTCTTTGCACACCCGCTCGACGGTCAGCGCCTGTACCGCACCGGTGACCGTGGCCGCTATCTGCCGGGGGGTGAACTGGAGTTCCTCGGCCGTAACGACGGCCAGGTCAAGATCCGTGGACATCGGGTGGAACTGGGCGAAATCGACGCCGCACTGCTCTCCACCCCGGGCGTGGACAGCGCGGTCAGCCTGTTCAGCGACGAACTACTGGCCTTCGTCACGCCTGCGCGGGCCGAACCCGAACCGCTATCCGGTGCGCCGTTGCTGACGGCGGTGCAGCGCTACGCCGACAGCCAGGTCGGCAGCTTTGACCCCCAACAGGTACGTGACTATCAGGCGGACCTCAGTGGCGCAGCGTTGAGTTCGATGCTGGACGTGATGCTCAAGGCCAATCTATTCAGCGGCGCGTGGGCCGAGCCGGATGCACCCACCATCCTGCAGGCCCTGCAAGCGCAGCCCCGCCATCACTGGCTGGTGCGGCGCTGGCTCGCGGCCTTGTGTGACGCGGGCCTGTTGCACGGGGAACAGTCCCGCTATCGCCTGCTCGACAGCGCGCCAAACCCGGCGCTGGCATGGGGCCGGGTGGAACAGGCGGTCGCGTCGGGGCTGTGCAGCCAAACGCTGCTCGACTACCAGCTCAATCACGTCGGGCAACTGCAGAAACTGCTGCGCGGCGAGGTCAATCCGTTCGACCTGTTGTTCCCTCAGGGCGAGCAAAACCTGGCATTGCAGCTGTATGGCGGGGATGCCGTGTCGCGCTACAACAACCACAGCATCGCTGCGCTGATCAACCGCCTTGCTACCCACCACGAAGGCGACGGCCCGCTGCGCATCCTCGAAATCGGCGCGGGCACCGGCGCTACCAGTGCGCCGGTGATCAGCCTGCTCGATGGGCTCGAAGTGGATTACCTGTTCACCGACATGACCGCGTTTTTCCTGCCGGCGGCCAGGCAACGCTTTGCCGACCACGCCTGGGTGCGTTATGGCGTGCTGGACATCGATCAGCCCATCCGCCCCCAGGGCCTGGCCAGCAACAGCGTGGATATCGTGCTGTGCGCGGGCATGCTCAACAGCGTCAAGGACATCGACAACGCCCTCGGCCAGATCACCGAACTGCTCAGCCCGGGTGGCTGGCTGGTGTTCAGCGAGCCAACCGGCGAATGGCCGCAGATTCTACTGACCCAGGGCTTCATGATGACGCCGTCAGGCAGCGATCATGACCAAGGCCGCAGCGGCTTGTGCGGCGCCGACACCTGGCGTGAGCGTATCCAGGCATTCGGCGGCGAAAGCCTGCCGACCCTGCCCCACGCCGACCACCCGCTGACGGCCCTGGGTATGCAAGTGTTCGCCGCACGCTTCAAGGCCGGGTTCCAGCGCCTGAGCGTCGACAGCCTGCGCCGCGCTCTCGCGCAACGCCTGCCGGACTACATGCTGCCAGCGCATGTGCAAGTACTCGACCGCCTGCCCTTGACCGCCAACGGAAAGGTCGACCGCAAGACCCTGGCCAACTGGCGCCCCGCCGTGGATACCCAAGCCGCCAGCAGCGAGCAGTTACCCAGTGACCCACTTACCGCGCAGCTGTGCCAAGTGTGGGCCGAGGCCCTGGGCCTGGGGCAGATCGGCGCCGACGACAGCTTCTACGAAAAAGGCGCCGATTCGCTGATCCTCGCCCGTGTCGCTGGCCAGTTGCGCGAACAACTGCCCCAGGCGCAACGCCTGAGCTACGACACCCTGTTGCGGCAGATGCTCAACGAGCCGACTGTCAGCGCACTGGCGCGCCTGCTCAACCATGGAGAAAGCGCACCGTCTGCGGTCAATCCCGGCCAATCCCAGCGTTCATCCAACAGCAACGCGTTGGTGGTGCCCTTTGGCGGCGGCGACGTCGGCCCGGTGCGGGTGATGTTCCACGCGGCCCTCGGCACCCTGGATTATTTCCAGCACCTGGGCCGCTCACTCGCCGCTCAGCAGGCCGGCCCGGTGATCGGTTTCGCGGTGGCCGACACCGCGCAGTACCTGGCCCTGGAACCCAAGCGCCTGATCGAAAGCGTGGCCCAGGACTACACCGAACGCTTGATCGCCGACGGCCATCAGCGCTTCCAGTTGATCGGCTACTGCCTGGGCGGCCTGCTCGCCACCGAAGTCGCCCGGCGCCTGCTGGAACGTGGCATGGAGGTGGTGGACCTGAGCCTGATCGACAGTATCCCGATGTTTATCGACACCGACGAAGAGCTGGCCTACGAGGCGATCTTCGTGCCCAACCTCAACCTGGACCCGGTAAAGACCGTGTTCGGCGCGCATATCGAAGACTACGACGTGTACCGCGCCATCGACCTGCTGATGGCCCGCGACAACCGCCGCGTGCCCGCCGGGGCCATGGCTGCCTTGGGCGGTGACCCGGGCCTGGACGCGCTGGCATTGGCGGTGCAGCAACAGTCGGCGCGCAGCCAGGAAGAGCGCCTGGCCGAGTATGCGCGCCTGGCCTCCGGCCAGGCCGGGGTGCCCATCGGCCCGGAGCTGGTGCCCACGCTGTTCCGCGTATGCCGCCACAGCATGCGGGCGGCACGGTTCGATCCGCCGCCGTTCCTCGGCAACATGACCTACCTGCGCTGTCTGGAGCAGCAATCGTTCGGGATCACCGGCGGCGTCGGCCATCTGGCGGCGCCGTTCTGGGAGGACGCGTGCCTGGGGCAATTCAACCTGATCGACGTGCCGGGCAACCATTTCAGCGTCATCGAGCCACCCCACGTGCACACCGTCACCGCGCACCTGCTTGAGGCCCTTCGGAAAAACTCATGAGCACCGCACTCGATACCCTCAAACGCCCGGTCAACCGCCTGATCCGCCTCGGTGTGGTATTCGCCGCCGTCGGCGCACTGGTCAACCTGGTGCCCTTTATCGGCCTGACCGAACTGGGCCGCTTGCTGCTGGCCGGCAATGCCCACAGCCACACGTTGTGGCTGTGGGCGGCGCTGGTAGTGGTCGCCCTGAGCCTTGGCTGGATGGCCAGCGGCGTCGCGCTGTGGCTGACCCACCTGGCCGACCACCGCCTGCAATCGAGCTTGCGCGAAGCCATGGTGCGCAAGCTGGGGCGCGTGCCGCTGGGCTGGTACACCGACACCACCTCCGGCGCGGTGCGCAAAGTGGTGCAGGACGACCTGGAAGACCTGCACCACCTGGTTGCCCATCACGCAGTGGAAGTGACGGCGGCGATAGTCACCCCGCTGGCAGGGCTGATCTGGTTGGCCACATTGAACTGGCGCCTGGCGCTGCTGGCGGTGCTGACCCTGCCGATCTACGCGGTGGCCTACAGCCTGATGATGCGCGGCTTCGGCGCCAAGATGCAGTTGCTCGACAAGAGCATGACCCGAGTCAGCGCGGCGATTGTCGAGTTTGTCCACGGCATTGCCGTGGTCAAGGCGTTCGGCCAGGTGGGCCAGGCCCATCGCAGCTATCAGCAGGCGGTCGACCAGTTCAGCACGCAATACGCTGGCTGGGTGCGGCCGCTGCTGCGCCTGGAAGCGTTTTCATCGATGGCCCTGAGCGTGCCGGTAATTCTGTTGGTGAGTCTGGGGGTGGGTAGCCTGTTGCTGGCCCAGGGCTGGATTACAGCGCTGGAGTTGTTCGCCGAAACCCTGGTAGCCGTGGTGATTCCGCAGTCGTTGCTGGTGATCAACCAGAGCCTCACCGCCCAGCGCACTGCCCTCGCGGCCGCCGACCGCATCGAGGCGCTGCTTGAGGTTGAGGAACTGCCCACGCCCAAGCTGTGCAGGATGCCCCAGGGCAGTGATATTCGCTTTGAACAGGTGCAGTTCGGCTATGACCCCGAACACCTGATCCTCAATGGCGTCGACCTGCACTGCCCGGCTGGCAGCGTCACCGCGCTGGTGGGTGCCTCCGGCGCGGGCAAATCGACCCTGGCCAAGTTGGTGCCGCGCTTTCACGACGTCAACGCCGGGCGGGTCTGCGTGGGTGGTGTGGATGTGCGCGAGATTGACCCGCGCCAGCTGTATCAACACGTTGGCTTTGTGTTGCAAGACGCGCAACTGGTGCACGGCACCGTCGCCGACAATCTGCGCCTGGGCCGCCCCGAGGCCAGCGATGCCGACGTCGAGGCAGCGGCACGCTCCGCGCAGATTCATCAACGCATCCGCGCCCTGCCCCGCGGCTATCAGTCGGTGATCGGCGAAGACGCGATTTTTTCCGGCGGTGAAGCCCAGCGCTTGTCCATCGCTCGCACGCTGCTGGCCGATACGCCGGTGCTGATCCTCGATGAAGCCACCTCCCACGCCGACCCCGAATCCGAAGCGCTGATCCAGGATGCCCTCTCTGCCCTGGCCCGCGGCCGCACGGTACTGGTGATTGCCCACCGTCTGGCGAGTATCTGCGGCGTCGACCAGATCGTGGTGCTCGACCAGGGCCGCGTGCTGGAAAACGGTACTCACGAGCAATTGCTGGCGGCGAACGGCACCTATGCCCGCCTGTGGCGCGCCGGCACCGAAACCACCGCCCCCGACCTGGAGATGTCCTTGTGATCCGCAGCCTCGTGACTTTATTGGGCCCGGCCCACGCCGCACGCCTGTACCGCTACCTCGCCTGGCTGGTGACCAGTGCCGTGTTGCAAGGGCTGGCCGTGGCGTTGCTGGTGCCGATCCTGCACGCGCTGATTGCCGGTGACCTGCACAGCGCGTCCCTCTGGCTGGCTGGCCTGGCGGCGATGGTGGTGCTGACCTGCATCGCCCATTACCAGCAGGCCATGAAGGGCTTTGCCCTGGCGCTGCTGGTGTTGACCACCTTGCATGACCGCCTTGGCCAGCACCTGGTCAGCCTGCCGCTGGGCTGGTTCAACTCCGAGAAGGTCGGGCGTCTGTCGCGCAGTGCCACCAGCGGCACACTGATGGTCACCGGCTTGTTTGCCCATTACCTGGGGCCGGTGGTGTCTGGCGTGGTAGTGCCGGCTACCGTGGCGCTGACCCTGTTCGTGTTCGACTGGCGCCTGGGCCTGACCGCCGCATTGTGCGCGCCGCTGATCTACTTCACCCATCACTGGTCGGCCGCCGCCATCGGCAGCAATGATGCGCGCGTGGAAGCCGCCGCGACTCTGGCCGGTAACCGCGTGGTCGAATTCGCCCGCTACCAGCCAGTGCTGCGCGCCTTTGGTCGCACCCAGGACGGCTACGCGCCGTTGCAGGCCGCCAACCTGGCGCAGAAACACGCGGGCGGCTCGATGCTGTCGCAGACCTTTCCCAAGTTGCTGGCCGGTGGCCTGACCGTGCAACTGGCATTTGCGTTGCTGGTGGGCGTGGGCATCGCCCTGGCCGCCCACGGCGAAATCGACGCCATCCAGTTGGTCGCCTTGCTCGCGCTGGCGGCACGTTTTGTCGGGCCGCTGGCCGAAGCGGCGGCGCGCAGTGGTCTGTTACGCATGGCCGCTAACGACCTGGAGCAACTGGTGGGCATCCTGCGCGAGCCGCCGCTGCCGGAACCCGCGGTGAGCCAACCGCTGACGGCACCCGGCACCCTGGCCTTCGACAAGGTCAGCTTCGGGTACCCCAGCGGACCAAAGGTGCTGCATAACCTGACCTTCAGCGCACCGGCGCATTCGATGACCGCGATTGTCGGCGCTTCGGGCTCGGGCAAAACCACTGTCACCCGCTTGTTGATGCGCTTTTTCGATGCCAGCGAGGGCAGCGTCAGGGTTGGCGGTGTAGACGTACGCGAGCTGTCCAACGCAGCGCTGATGGCGCAGTTGTCTCTGGTGATGCAGGACGTCTACCTGTTCGACGACAGCCTGGAGGCCAACATTCGCGTCGGCAACCCGGACGCCAGCGCCGAGCAAGTGGCCGAAGCGGCGCGATTGGCCGGTGTGGATGAAATCGTCGCGCGCCTGCCCCAGGGCTGGAACACCCCGGTAGGCGAAGGTGGCGCGGCGCTGTCCGGCGGCGAACGCCAACGGGTATCCCTGGCCCGGGCCCTGCTCAAGCGGGCGCCCATCGTACTGCTGGATGAAGCCACGGCAGCCCTGGACCCGCACAACGAAGCCTTCGTGCAGACGGCGATTCACGCCCTGATGAAAAATGCCACAGTGCTGGTGATCGCCCACCGCCTGCCCACCATCATGGCCGCCGACCAGATACTGGTGCTGGATGAAGGCCGATTGGTGGAATCGGGGACGCACGCACAATTACTTGCCCAAAACGGTCGTTACGCAGGGTTCTGGCATGACCGCCAGCGCGCCGGCGGCTGGCGCTTGAAAGCCGAGGCGCAGCCATGCTGATCGGGGTGTTGGGCGCCAGTGGCGACGTGGGGCTGGCCAGCGCCCAGGCGTTGTTGACGCTGGGAGTCAATGAGCTGCGCCTGGGCGGGCGCGATGCCGCAAAGGGCACGCACTGCGTGCAGGTTCTCCAGCAGCAGTGGCCCCAAGCCCGTTTGCAATGGGCCGAAGTGGACTTCAACGATGCCGAGGCTTTGGCCACCTTCGCCCGTGGTTGCGCTGTGCTGCTCAACTGCGCGGGCCCCTCGTGGCGCGTGCAGGACCGTGCCGCGCAGGCAGCGTTGCAGGCCGACGCGCATTACGTCGACGCCGCCGGTCATATGCACCTCGACCCAGCCCAATGGCGTGGCCGCTGCGCGATATTGGGCGCAGGCCTGCAACCGGGGCTCACCGGCCTGCTGCCGCGCTGGCTGGCCGAGCAGGCGTTCACTCAGGTGCGCAGCCTGACCAGCTATTTCGGCTTGCGCGATCACTTCACCGCCGTGGCTGCCGACGACTTTTTGCAAGGCGCGGTGGACGGTAGCAGCGAACCGCTGGCGGCCTGGCAACACGGGCGTCGCAGCCGCGCACTGCGGCGCCGGCGCGAGGTGTCGGTGCCGTGCTTTCCCGGCTCGGTTCACCTGCTGCCCTACCTGAACCTTGAGGGTGAACGTCTGGCCATGGACCTGAACCTGGACGTCGGCCAGTGGTTCAACGTGATCACCGACGGCTACGTGCTCAAGGCGTTTGACCAGGCTCACGGCTTGCCAAGGGCAGAAGCGGTGCAGCGCTTGTGCGAAGCCAGCCGCCTGGATCTCAGCGGCCAGGCGCCCTTCGTCACCCTGCTGCTGCAACTGGAGGGCCTGCACGATAGCGAGGTCCGGACCCGCAGCCTGGTGCTCAGTGGCGCAGGCAATGCGGCGCTCACCGCAGCCATGGCCGCGATCACGGTGATCAGCGTGGTGGAGGGTGAGATCAGCGCCGGCTGCCATGAAGCGGCCCAGGCCTTGCCGCCCGCCGCCAGCCTGGAGCGCCTGCTGTGCACCTCGGCGATTCGTAGCCTGAACCTGTTGCACGGCCCGCTCGATCAACTGCATGTCGCCCAAGAAGGTTGCCTATGAACACCGCCCTGAACGAGCTGGAACACTTGAGCCTGGGCGTGATGGCCCAGGTGTTACTGCACAGCCAGGCGTTGCCGTTGCAGGCGTGGCGCACTGCCGAGCACATCAACCAGGCCCTGGGCACGGCGGCCCGTCATGCCTGGGTGGTACGCCGCTGGCTGGCCGCGTTGACCCGTGCCGGCCTGCTGCACGAGGAAGGTAAACGCCTGGGTTGGCAAGTGCCCCCCGATGACCCGCAAGTGGGTGAACTGCCGCGCCTGTATGCCACATTGGGCTTTCCAGACAGCATGGCGCGCCTGCATACCCAAGTGATCGAATGCCTGCCCGACCTGCTGCGCGATCAATTCACCCTCACCCACTTGCTGATGCTTGGCGGGGACCCGGTGAAGGTGATGGGCGCCTACCAGCACAACCACTTCACTGCGGCGGTCAATCACGCTTTGGGCACCCGGGCGCGGCAAGTCAGCGCCGCTGCCGGGCCGCTGCAGGTGCTGGAGCTGGGCGGCGGCGCCGGTTGCACCACCGCTACGGTGCTGACGGCGCTGCAAGAACGCGAGAAGGATTATCGCTTTACCGACATCAGCTCGCTGTTCACCAGTGCGGCCCAGCGTCAGTTTCGTCTTGAGCCGGGGATGCAGTTCGGCCTGCTCGATCTCAATCGCCGCTTCAGCGACCAGGGCATAGCGCCCCGCAGCCAAGACCTGGTGATTGCCGGCAACGCGCTGCACAACGCCCGCGACCTGCCCAACTGCCTCGGCCAGATCCGCACCAGCCTGCGCGACGGCGGCGCCTTGCTGTTCAGTGAATCCATCGCCGACAACCCGGCGATGCTGACCTTCATGCACCTGTTGCTGTCGCCGCCGGCCGATGCGCCGCTGCGTGCTGGCGATGAAGCCTTCATGGCCGTCGACGCGTGGCGCCAGGCCTTGCAGGTCGCAGGTTTTGAGTTGCTGGAGGTGTGGCCTGACGCGGGCGAACCGCTCGCTGCTGCGGGGCAGCGCTTGTTCCAGGCCAGAGGAGTTTGAGCATGAATATCGACACCTTGCTGATCGACCTGCCCGCCGGCAAGCACCCCTGGCGCTTGCCGGTCTTTACCGACCTGGGCCTGCATCAACAGGCCCCGGCCCGTTTGCTGGCAGTGCTCGAACGCCAGCGTCCGGCGGTGGTAATGATGAGCGCCGAACAACTGGAGCGTCTGCTGGACTTTCCCGCCCTGGCCCTGAGTGATCTGAGCCATCTGCAACAACTGTTGTTCATCAGCCTCCGACCGGGCGACTGGCAGTTGGCGGAACGGGCAGCGGCGCAGCTCGATTGCCACGTAGAGGGTTTTACCGATGACGGGCGCGACCTGGTCAGCGTCAAGCGTGAGCACCAGCGCTGGTGCCAGCGGGCACTGGAACATCCCCAGGTGAATGCGGTGGCGCTGCACGGCACGACGCTGTTCGCGGTGCCCCAGCCGTGCGAACCGGCGACAGTGGACGATCAGTTGGACGCGACCGCAGCCGCCGTCGATCAGCAGTTCAGCGTCACGCAACTGACCGACGCCGTACAGTTGAACCAGCGCTTGAGCTACGCCGCCTTGCTGTCGATGCTCAATGGCCTGGAGCAGTGCGGCCTGCTGCCCGCACCGCTCAACGATGTGGCGCACAGCCTCGCCAATGCCGGCATCGCCCCCGGCCACCGCCCGCTCATCGCACGCTGGCTCGACGTGCTCCAAGCCGAGGATTTGCTGCGCCGCCAAGGCGACCACCTGCATCCCAACCTCGACGCCAGCACCTGGAGCGACGCCAGCCTGGAGGGCATCTGGGCACAGTTGAGCCTGGACTGGGCGCGCAACACCGGCGGCAGCGCCACCCTCGATTACGCGCGCGACAACGCTCGCCAGTTGCCGGCGTTGATGCGCGGTGAGTGCGCAGCGGTGCACCTGCTGTTTCCCGAAGGCCGCACCGAACGTGCGGCGGCGTTGTACCGCGAAAGCCTGGCGGCGCAGTACCAGCATCGCGCCGTGGCTCACTGGATTGGCGCCTGGGCTGCGCGCCAGAGCGGCACCGAGCCCTTGCGGGTGCTGGAAGTCGGTGCCGGCACCGGCTCCACCACCCAGGCCGTGGTGCCGGCCCTGGCCAAGGTCACGGTGGACTATCTGTGCACCGACGTGTCGCGCTACTTCAGCGAGCAGGCCGCCGAGCGTCTGCACGCTTGGCCGTGGGTGCGCCACGGGGTGTTTGATATCGACTGCCCCGCCCCTGCCCAAGGCTATCGCACCCAGAGTTGGGACCTGATCGTCGCCGGGGGCGTGCTGAATGCCGCCCGCGACACCGAGCGCTCGCTGGCCACCCTGCTCGCCTTGCTCAAACCCGGCGGCTGGCTGGTGTTCAGCGAGCCGACCCAGGAGGAGTTCTGGGTGATGGCCTCCCAGGCTTTCATGCTCAACCAGGCCAGCGATGAGCGCGCGCTGAGCAGCAGTACCTTCCTGGACCTCAACCAATGGCAAACCGCCCTGGCCCGCGCCGGGTTCCAGGGCAATCGCAGCCTGCCCGCCGCCGACCACCCGCTGGCGTCGCTCGGCCATCGTGTGTTCGTCGCCCAAGTGCCCTGCCAACGCTTGAGCCGCGCCGCGCTGGCCGCGCACCTGGAACACCCAGACCTGCACCTGGAACTGCTCGACCGTTTGCCCGACCTGCCTACCGCCAAGGACTTGCCATGACCCCGCTGGCCTACCCTTTCAATGCCTTCACCGACCTGGAGCTCGCCGAGCCTTACCGCCATGCCCAGCAAGCACCGGGCCTGCTGCGTATCCAGATGCCCATCGGCGCGCCCGCCTGGCTCGCCACGCGCTATGACGATGTGCGCCTGGTGCTGAGCGACCGGCGCTTCAGCCGCAGCGAAGCATTTCGCCGCGACGATGCCCCGCGAGCATTCCCGCGAATTGCCGGCGGCATCGTGATGATGGACCCGCCGCAACTCACGCGGATCCGCTCCCGCGCCGCCCAGGCGTTTACCCGGCGGCGCGTCGAAGCACTGCGCCCCCATGCCCGGGCCTACGCCCATGAGTTGATCGACCGTATGCTCGCCGCCGGCCCGCCCGCCGACTTGGTTGGCGACTATGCCTTACCGTTGCCCCTGGCGTTGATTTGCGAGCTGCTGGGCGTACCGCTGCAAGACCGTGAACGCTTTAAGGTATGGAACGACTCATTGCTGTCGACCCGCGCCGAAGACGCCGCGTTGACCCAACAGCACTTGGGTGAACTGGCCGAGTACATCAAGGGCCTGGTCGCCGAGCGGCGCCGTCAGCCTCAGGACGATTTCATGACCGCCCTGGCCCAGGCCGATGACCAAGGCGAGCGCCTGAGCGAAGACCAACTGCTGCTGTTGTGCATCGCCATCCTCGTCGCCGGCTACGAAGGCAGTGCTTCGCAGATCCCCAATTTCATTCTGGTGTTGCTGGACAATCCCGCACAGTGGCAACAACTCAAGGCCCATCCCGAGCAGATTCCCCAGGCGGTGGAAGAGCTGCTGCGCTATATCCCGCTGGCGTCGGCGGCGATGTTTGTGCATTACGCCCTCGAAGATATCCAGGTGGGTGAAACCCTGGTTCGCCAGGGCGAAGCCGTTTTCGCGTCAATCGGTGCGGCCAACCATGACCCGGCGCGCTTTGCCGACCCGCAAACCCTCAACCTGCAACGCGATGCCGCCGGCCATTTCGGCTTCGGCCACGGCCTGCATCACTGCATCGGCTCGGCGCTGGCGCGGGTGGAGCTGCAAGAGGCGTTGCAAGCCTTGGTAGAACGCCTGCCCAACCTGCAACGCTGCGGGCAGGTGCAGTGGAAAACGGCGACGTTCTTTCGCGGTGCCCACTGCCTGCCGGTGACCTGGTCATGAGCCGCGCTCGTCCACGCGTGATCGTCGCCGGCACCGCGTTCGGCCGCATCTACCTTCAAGCCTTGGCTCGTGCCCATGAGCGCTATGAATTGGTCGGTATCCTGTCGCGTGGCAATGCCTATTCGAAAGCCTGCGCCGATCACTACGGCGTGGCGCTGTACGAGGCCGTCGAGCAGGTGCCCGATAGCGTCGACATTGCCTGCGTGGTGGTGCGTTCCGGCGCCACCGGTGGCGTGGGCAGCGAACTGGCCCAGCAGTTCTTGCGCCGTGGCATTCACGTATTGCAGGAACACCCGGTGCATCACCGCGAAATCGCCGCGTGCATGCAGGCGGCGCGTCAGGGCCAGGCGGCCTATGCGGTCAATACGCTGTACCCGAATATCCTTGCGATCCGGCGTTTTCTGGCGGTAGCCGCGTACCTGCGTGAGCAACAAGGGCTGGCCTATATCGACGCGGCCTGTAACAGCCAGGTGGCCTACCCGTTGCTGGATATTCTCGGGCGCCTGGCCGGTGGTTTGCGGCCCTGGGTATTTGCGGCGCCGGCCACCAGTGTCGGTGCGCAACCCTTCACGCGGTTGAACGCCAGCTTCAATGGCGTGCCGATCAGCCTGCGCGTGCAAAACCAGGTGCACCCCCAAGACCCGGATAACCACTCGTTCCTGCTGCATCGCCTTGAAGTGGGTTGTGAAGCCGGGGTGCTGAGCCTGTGCGACACCCACGGCCCGGTGCTGTGGAACCCACGCCTGCACGCACCACGGGACGACACCGACCGCCTGATCATGGCAGGCAAAGGCAGTGAACGATTGGCCGGGCCAAGCATGGTGGTGCTCGACCCGCACATACCCGCCAGCTATCACCAGGTGTTCAACCAGCTCTGGCCCGATGCGGTCAGCCTCGCCCTGGATGCGCTGTGCGCCGACATCGCCGAACCGGCGCAGCGCCTGCGCAGCGGCATGTGGGCCACCGAGGTGTCGATGGCCTGGCGTGAAATGAACAGCCTGATCGGCATGCCGGAACTGATTGAACCGCCGATTCCCCGTGCGCTGCCGATGACCGAACTGCATCGCTGCGCCGACGCCGTACAGCCGCCTGGCGCTGACCCCAGCGCGCAACTCGTGGGAGCCCTGCCCTTTTGAACACTGCCCAATCCCGTTCGTCCTGCAGCCATGTGCTGCTGTGGGTTCGCGACCTGCACCAGGCGGTGGCGAACTTTCGCGCCGCCGGTTTCGAGGTCATCTACGCCACCGCCGAGGCCCGCGCGCAACATGCGCATATCTGGTTCAGCCGCGGGCCGATCATCGAGCTGCTCACCACCCCGCGTCATGCCTGGTTGTTCAAGTGGCCCATCGACTGCCTGGCCGGGCGTGGCGCCGGGCGGCGCATGTTGCGCTGGGCTGCCCAGGGTGAGGGGTTTTGCGACCTCGCGCTGCTCTGCGATGACCTGGCCCTGGCACCCCGTCTGACAAACCTGGCGGCCGGCGGCGTGGCCATGGGCCGTGTGGTGAAGTGGCAACGCACCTGTGCGGACGGCAGCCAGACGCGCTTTCGGTTTGTTTACCCACGACATGAGCGCCTGCCGTTTCTGGTCACGCCCTATTCACCCTCCCAGCACCCGCAGCGACTGATCCATCCCAACGGCGCCACGGGGCTGGCGGCCATTCACCTGGGCGTAAGCCCCGCCGACCGCACCGCCCTCAACCTGCTCGCGGGCGATGACCCGATGTTGCACCTGCAACCCGCCGAATTTACCGGCGTACAGGCGGTGCAAGTCGCCGGCCTGGCGCAACCATTGACGTTACACGGTGCGCAATTGCTGAGCTGCCCGACTGCACATGGAGATAGCCATGCTTGATGGATTCACAGACTGGCCCGAAGATTTTATCCGCCGCTACCGCGAGCAAGGCTACTGGCAAGGCGTGCCACTGGGCCAACTGCTGCGTGAGCAAGCCCAGCGTACGCCGCAGCAAGAGGCGCTGGTGGACGGCAACCGACGCTGGAGCTACGCCGAGCTGGACCAACACGCCGACCGCCTGGCCGCCGGCCTCGCCGCGCGCGGGCTGGTCGCCGGCCAGCGAGTGCTGGTGCAACTGCCCAATATCGCCGAGTTTTTCAGCCTGACCTTCGCTCTGTTGCGCCTGGGAGCGATCCCTGTGTTTGCGTTGCCGGCCCACCGCGAACATGAATTGGCCCACTTGGCGCACCTTAGCCAAGCGGTGGCCTATGTGATTATCGACCAGCACTTGGGCTTCGATTATCGGCCCCTGGCGCGCACGTTGCGTAGCCAAGTGTCGAGCCTGCAACAGGTGTGGGTGGTAGGCGCAGCCGAGGAATTCGTGGCCCTGGCCGACTGCGTCGCCACGCCTCACCCGTTCCCGGCGCCGGACGCTCGCGATGTGGCGGTGCTATTGCTGTCCGGCGGCACCACTGGCCTGCCCAAGCTGATCCCGCGCACCCATGACGACTATGCGTGCAATGCCCGGCTGGCGGCGCAAGCCTGCGGTTTCGACCGCCACACCCGTTACCTGGCAGCGCTGCCGGTGGCACATAACTTCCCGCTGGCCTCGCCGGGGGCACTCGGGGTGTTCAGTGTCGGCGCCACCCTGGTACTGGCGCCGGAACCAAGCCCCGACACCGCCTTCGAACTGATCGAGCGCGAACGCATTACCCACACGGCGTTGATTCCGCCATTGGTGTTGCTGTGGCTGGAAGTGGCGCAATGGTCCGACAACGACCTCAGCAGCTTACAATGGCTGCAAGTCGGTGGCGCACGCCTCAAGGCCGAGATCGCCGCACGCATCCGCCCCACCCTGGGCTGTGGCCTGCAACAGGTGTACGGCATGGCCGAAGGATTGCTGTGTTTTACCAGGCTGGATGACCCGCAGGCGCTGGTCTTCGACACCCAGGGCCTGCCGCTGACCGGCGCAGACGAGATCCGTATCGTCGATGCCGACGATGTGCCGGTGGCTCCCGGCGCCGTCGGTGAATTGCTGGTGCGCGGGCCCTACACCATTCGCGGTTACTACAACGCTCGCGAGCACAACCAGCGCGCCTTTACCGCCGATGGCTTTTATCGCAGCGGCGACCTGGTACGGCGCCTGCCCGAAGGGCACTTGATCGTCGAGGGGCGCAGCAAGGATGTGATCAACCGGGGCGGCGAAAAGATTCCGGTGGAAGAGATCGAGAACCTGCTGCTCGGCCATCCGCTGATCCGCGATGTGGCGTTGGTGGCGCTGGCCGACGAGTTGCTGGGTGAGCGCAGTTGCGCCTGCGTACTGGCCCACGGCGCGCCATTGGACCTGGCGTCGATCAACGCCTGGCTGCGCGAGCGTGGGCTGGCGGCCTACAAGTTGCCAGACCGCTTGCAAGTGCTGCGCGAGTTTCCGCTGACGCGCCTGGGCAAGGTCAACCGCAAGGCCCTGGCGGAACAGGTGCTGGCCTTATGAGCCCGTGGCTACGTGTATTGCGTGAGGGGCAACAGCCCCGCGCACGCCTGGTGTGCCTGCCCCACGCCGGTGGCAGCGCGAGCTTTTTTCGGCCGTGGCTGGCGCATTTGCCGGGTGACATTGACCTGTTGGCAGTGCAGTACCCCGGGCGCGAAGAGCGCTTCAACGAAGCGCATATCCCATGCCTGGCGACCCTCGCCGAGCACATCAGCCAGGCGTTGCTGACCTTGCCTGCGCGGCCCCTGTGGCTGTTCGGCCACAGCATGGGCGCGGCGCTTGCCTATGCCGTCGGCACGCTGCTGGAGGCCGACGGTGTCGGCCCTGACCACGTGTTTGTTTCGGCCCACGCACCGCCGCACCGGCAACCCTCCAGCGACCTGCATCGCCAGGACGACAGCGCGTTGATTGCCGACATCCTGCGCCAGGACAGCCAGGCCGCCGACCTGTGGGCCAACCCGCAGTTACGCACGCTGTTTCTGCCGGCGTTGCGCAGCGACTACCAGGCCATAGAAACCTGGCGCCCCGCGAACCTACAGCCGTTAACGGCACCGCTGGACGTGCTGCTGGCCCGCGATGACGCCGAAGTCAGCCTGGAGCAGGCTCGCGCCTGGGCCGACCTGAGCCGCCATACCCCGGACATCCGCCTGTTCGACGGCGACCACTTTTACCTCAAGCATCAGCCGCGACCGGTGATCGACCACCTGTTGCAGCGCACCGCCTACCTTCAGGGAGACGCACGATGAAAACCCCGGAACACTGCACTGGCCTTCACGACATTCGCCATGCCATCGATAGCCTCGACCAGCAGATCATCGACGCCCTCGGCCTGCGCATGCAATACGTCAAGGCCGCCTCCGCATTCAAACCCGACCAGGCCAGCATTGCCGCACCCGATCGCGTTGCGGCGATGTTGCCCCAGCGCCGGCAGTGGGCGCAGGAGGTCGGGCTGGATGGCGAGTTTGTCGAGGGTCTGTTCAACCAGATCATCCACTGGTACATCGCCGAGCAGACGGCCTTCTGGCTACAGAAAAAGAGCCAGTGCGTATGAACGCGGCCAATTTGCTCAAGACCTTCCAGGCCGCGCACCAACGGGCGGTGGCGTACCAGCGCCCCGTTATTGCCGTCAGCGCCTACCCCGCGCCGACGCTGGCGCCCCTGGCACTGTACGAGGCCCATCGCCAGGGTTTCTTCTGGTGTGCGCACTCGCCGGACTTGAGTTTGTTCGGCCTCGGCTGCACCTGGCAGATCGAAGCCTCGGGGCCCCAGCGCATGGCCGAAGTGGATCGCCAATGGTTCGCACTGTGCGCCGATGCGCTGGTGGACGGCCCGCATCCGCCCTTGCTGCTGGGCGGTATGCGCTTTGATGAGCAGCAGCCCTGCGCATCCCATTGGGCGCCGTTTGCCGATGCCAGTTTCCACCTTGCCCACTGGTTGCTCAGCGAGGACAGCCACGGGCGCTGGCTACGCTGCCAGCGCGTGGTCGAGCCCGGCAGCGATCCTGCGGCCTTGGTGCAAGCAAGCCTGGCCGCCCTTGAACAACTGCTCAACCCAGCCACCCACGTTGCTCCTACCCCCTATGTAGTGGAACGCGTCGCACTGCCGCGGGATCAATGGCAGGCCAAGGTCGACACCGCGTTGAACGTCATCGCCCGGGGTGACTTGAGCAAGGTGGTGCTGGCGCGTCATATCGACCACCACCTGGACGCCGCGCTCGACACTGGCGCGGTGATGGGCCGCCTGCACGCTCGGCGTAACGCCTCGCACTTGTTCGCGATTCACCGGGGCGAACACTGCTTCATGGGCGCCACACCCGAGCGGTTGCTCAGTTGCGAGGCGGGCCGTCTCACCACCCACGCCCTGGCAGGCAGCACCCGTCGTGGGTTAAAGCCCAATGAAGATCAGGCGCTGGGGAAACGTTTATTGGCCGACCCGAAAGAGCAGCACGAGCATCGACTGGTGGTACAGACCATTACCCAAGCCTTGGGTGACAAGGTCAGCGACCTGCACGCCGCGCCGCACCCCAACTTGCTGAAACTTGCCACCGTGCAGCATTTGAGCACGCCCATCACCGCGAGGCTCAACGCCGGCAAGCGCCTGCTGGACGGTATCCAAGCCTTGCACCCTACCCCCGCGGTCGGCGGTCTACCGCGCGCGCCTGCGCTGGATTTTATCCGTGAACACGAAGGCTTTGATCGCGGCTGGTATGCCGCGCCAGTGGGCTGGCTGGATGCCGAGGGCAATGGCGATTTTCTCGTGGCCCTGCGCTCGGCGCTGATCACTCCCAGGCACTGCCATGCGTTTGCCGGCTGCGGCATTGTCGAGGGCTCGCTGCCGGCCAATGAGTACGAAGAAACCCAGATCAAGCTGGCAAGCATGCAACAGGCGCTGCAACTGGCCTGCCCTGCTGATACTGACGTGGCGTACAGCCAAACTCGCGGCGAAACACCGTATGCAAGTACTGCGCAGAGGTGAAGCCGCAGCGGGCGGCGATGTCGGCGATGGCCAGGTCCTGGTTCTCCAGGCCCTTGGCGGCGGCCGCGAGTTTGAAGCGCAGGATTTCATCATGCACGCTGCACCCGCGCACCTTGCGAAAGTGCGCTTCCAATGACGAGCGTGAGACCCCGACATAGGCGGCGACCTGGTCGGTCTTGATACCCTGGCACGCGTACTGGCGGATAAACAGCAATGCCTGCATCACATAAGGGTTGCCCAAGGGCTGATGCAGGCTGGAGGCTTGCACGTTGATCGCATCCGGCGGTACCAGCACCTGCGTGCCGGTGCAGGGCTTGCCGTGCAGCATCTGATGCAGCAAGGCCGCGGCAGTACGGCCCATGGTCTCGGTGCCCTGGATCACCGAACTCAGCGGCACCCGCGTCAGGGTGCGAGTCAGCGGGTCGTTGTCGATACCAATCAACGCCACCTCCTCCGGCACCGCAATGCCCGCCGTCAGGCAAGCTTGCAACAACTGCCGGGCGCGAGCATCGGTGACCGCGATAATACCGATGGGCTTGGGCAGGCTGTGCAGCCAGGCAATCTGCTGCTCCACCGCGCTGTCCCACAACGGCGCACTGGTGCCCAGGCCGCGATAGATCTCCACCGGCAAGCCATCGCGTTGCACCAAGCCGCGAAAGGCTTTCTCACGCTCCTGCGCCCAGCGATTGGCCTGGGCCTCGGGCAGGCTGAAACAGGCAAACCGCGTCAGCCCGGCCTCGATCAAATGCTCGTAGGCCAGCTTCATCAAGGCATGGTTATCGGTCGCAACATAGGGAATGCCCTTGGGGTACGCGCTGACATCCTCGTAAGATCCCCCCACCGCCACCACCGGTATCCGACTCCCGGCCAGCGCCTCGCCGATCAACGGGTCATCGAAGTCGGCAATGATGCCGTCTCCCTGCCAACGCTCGATACCGCGCAGACGGCAGAGAAAATCCTCTTCCAGGAACAAGTCCCAGGACGCGCGGGTGCTGCTCAGGTAATTGCCGATACCGGTGATGATGCCGCGGTCGTAGATTTTGCTGCCGTTGAAGAGCAAAGCGATGCGGTGCACGGGCGGTAGGGTTTTCATTGTTTTTGTCCTTGGGGCCGGTAGGTGCAGACTAGACCTCGCTGTGCAAAATCGCACTACACCTTGGTGATTTTCATAATCAGCGGCCAGGGCGCCGTTGCTAGTATCCAGACACCGCCCAGAACAATAAGGAAACCGCCATGCCGTACTTCCCCGGTGTCGAGAAGGTTCGCTTCGAAGGCCCTGCCAGCGCATCCCCCCTCGCCTTTCGCCATTACGACGCCAACAAGCTGATCCTCGGCAAACCCATGCGTGAGCACCTGCGCATGGCCGCTTGTTACTGGCATACCTTTGTGTGGCCGGGAGCGGATATGTTTGGCATGGGTACGTTCAAACGCCCATGGCAGCGCAATGGCGATCCGATGGAGGTGGCAATCGGCAAAGCGGAGGCGGCCTTTGAGTTTTTCTCCAAATTGGGCATCGACTACTACAGCTTTCACGACACCGACGTAGCGCCGGAAGGCAGCTCGCTCAAGGAGTACCGCAACCATTTCGCACAGATGGTCGATCACCTGGAGCGCCATCAGGAACAGACCGGCATCAAGCTGCTGTGGGGCACCGCCAATTGCTTCAGCAACCCGCGCTTTGCCGCCGGGGCCGCGAGCAATCCCGACCCGGAGGTGTTTGCCTACGCCGCCGCGCAAGTGTTCAGTGCGATGAATGCCACGCTGCGTCTCAAGGGTGCCAACTATGTGCTATGGGGCGGCCGTGAAGGTTATGAAACCCTGCTCAACACCGACCTCAAGCGTGAGCGAGAGCAGCTCGGCCGGTTTATGCGCATGGTGGTGGAGCACAAGCACAAGATCGGCTTTACGGGTGACCTGTTGATCGAGCCAAAACCCCAGGAGCCTACCAAGCACCAGTACGATTACGACAGCGCTACGGTGTTCGGCTTCCTGCATGAGTACGGCCTGGAGAACGAAATCAAGGTGAACATCGAGGCCAACCACGCGACGCTGGCCGGGCACAGTTTTCATCATGAAATTGCCACGGCCGTGTCCCTCGGGATATTCGGCAGCATCGACGCCAACCGCGGCGACCCGCAGAACGGCTGGGACACCGACCAGTTCCCCAACAGCGTCGAAGAAATGACCCTGGCCACCTATGAAATCCTCAAGGCCGGAGGCTTCAAGAACGGTGGCTACAATTTCGATTCCAAGGTGCGCCGCCAGAGCCTGGACGAGGTGGACCTGTTCCACGGGCATGTGGCAGCCATGGATGTGCTGGCGCTGGCCCTGGAACGTGCGGCGGCGATGGTGCAGAACGACACGTTGCAGCAATTCAAGGACCAGCGTTACGCCGGGTGGCAGCAGCCATTGGGCCAGGCGGTGCTGGCGGGCGAGTTCAGCCTGGAATCATTGGCTGAACATGCGTTTGCCCACGAACTGAATCCGCAGGCCGTGAGTGGTCGACAGGAGATGCTTGAGGGGGTTGTGAATCGGTTTATCTACACCTGAGTGTCCTGTGGCGAGGGAGCAAGCTTTCTCGCCACAATGAGAGTCTTCACCTAGTGTCTTTCCAACAACAATAAAAGGACGCACCACCATGAAGTCATTCACACGCACCCTGCTCGCCACTGCCCTGGCCCTGCTCGCCTTGCCGGTGATGGCCGATCCGGCCCATCCGAAAATCGGGTTTTCCATCGATGACTTGCGCCTGGAGCGCTGGTCCCGCGACCGCGATTACTTCGTCGCCGCCGCGGAAAAACTTGATGCCAAGGTCTTCGTGCAGTCCGCTGATGCCAACGAGCAAAAGCAAATCTCGCAAATCGAAAACCTGATCTCCCGTGGCGTCGATGTGATCGTGATCGTGCCGTTCAACGCCACGGTGCTGACCAACGCCGTAGCCGAAGCCAAGAAGGCCGGGATCAAAGTGGTGTCTTATGACCGCCTGATCCTCAACGCAGACATCGACGCGTACATCTCGTTTGATAACGAAAAAGTCGGTGAGATGCAGGCCAACGGCGTGCTGCAAGCGGCGCCCAAGGGCAATTACTTCCTGCTCGGCGGCGCACCGACGGACAACAACGCCAAGGTGCTGCGCGAAGGCCAGATGAAGGTGCTGCAACCGGCTATCGACAAGGGCGACATCAAGATTGTCGGCCAGCAGTGGGTCAAGGAGTGGAACCCTACCGAAGCCTTGAGCATTGTCGAAAACGCCCTGACCCGTAATGACAACAAGATCGATGCCATCGTTGCCTCCAACGACGCCACCGCTGGCGGCGCGATTCAGGCCCTGGCCGCACAGAAGCTGGCGGGCAAGGTGCCGATCTCCGGCCAGGACGCTGACCTTGCGGCAATCAAGCGCGTGATCGACGGCACCCAGACCATGACCGTCTACAAGCCGCTCAAGCTGATCGCCACCGAAGCCGCCAAACTCTCGGTGCAACTGGCGCGCAGCGAAAAGCCGACCTATAGCTCGCAGTACGACAACGGCAGCAAGAAAGTCGACACCATCCTGCTCACCCCAACACCGCTGACCAAAGCCAATATCGACGTACTGGAGAAGGATGGGTTCTACACCAAAGAGCAGATCGGCGGGCAATGACCGCCATGGCCGCCGACTACCTGCTGCAAATGAACGGCATCGTCAAAAGCTTTGGCGGTGTCAACGCCCTCAATGGCATCGATATCAAGGTACGCCCGGGAGAATGCGTCGGGCTGTGCGGTGAGAACGGTGCCGGTAAATCCACCTTGATGAAGGTGCTGTCGGCGGTCTATCCCTACGGCACCTGGGAGGGCGAAATCCTCTGGGACGGGCTACCGCTCAAGGCCCAGTCCATTCGCGAAACCGAGGCCGCCGGCATCGTCATCATTCACCAGGAACTGACCCTGGTGCCCGACCTGTCGGTAGCCGAAAACATCTTCATGGGCCACGAGCTGACCCTGCCCGGCGGGCGCATGAACTACCCGGCGATGCTGCAACGGGCCGAAGCCTTGATGCGCGAACTCAAGGTGCCGGACATGAACGTGGCGCTGCCAGTGTCGCAGTACGGCGGCGGCTACCAGCAACTGGTGGAAATCGCCAAGGCCCTCAACAAGCAAGCGCGCCTGTTGATCCTTGACGAGCCGTCCTCAGCCCTGACCCGCTCGGAAATCGAAGTGCTGCTGGACATCATCCAGGGCCTCAAGGCCAAGGGCGTGGCCTGCGTGTATATCTCGCACAAGCTCGATGAAGTGGCGGCGGTGTGCGACACCATCGCAGTGATCCGCGACGGCAAGCACATCGCGACCACCGCCATGGCGGACATGGACATTGCACAGATCATCACCCAAATGGTCGGCCGCGAAATGAGCAACCTCTACCCCACCGAGCCACATGCAGTGGGCGAGGTGATTTTTGAAGCGCGCAACGTCACCTGCTACGACGTCGACAACCCCAAGCGCAAGCGCGTCGACGATATTTCGTTTGTGCTCAAGCGCGGCGAAATCCTCGGCATTGCAGGGCTCGTGGGCGCCGGGCGCACCGAACTGGTGTCGGCACTGTTCGGCGCCTACCCCGGACGCTACAGCGCGCAGGTGTGGCTGGACGGCCAAATCGTCGATACGCGCACACCGCTCAAATCGATCCGCGCCGGGTTGTGCATGGTGCCCGAAGACCGCAAGCGCCAAGGCATCATTCCCGACCTGGGCGTCGGCCATAACATCACCCTGGCTGTGCTCGACACCTATGCGCACCTGAGCCGCATCGACGCTGAGGCCGAACTGGGCAGCATCGACCAGCAAATCGCACGTATGCACCTCAAGACCGCCAGCCCGTTGCTGCCGATCACCAGCCTGTCCGGCGGCAATCAGCAAAAGGCCGTGCTCGCGAAAATGCTGATGGCCAAGCCCAAGGTGCTGATCCTCGACGAACCCACACGTGGGGTGGATGTGGGCGCCAAGTATGAGATCTACAAACTGATGGGCGCGCTGGCGGCCGAAGGTGTGTCGATCATCATGGTTTCCTCGGAGCTGGCCGAAGTGCTCGGCGTATCCAACCGCGTGCTGGTAATCGGCGACGGCCAACTGCGCGGTGACTTCATCAACGAGGGGCTTACCCAGGAACAGGTGCTCGCCGCTGCGCTCAGCCAACACCCTAATAATCGGAAGACCGCGTAGATGAATCAGGTCAAACAGCTTTTCACCCGCTACAAAATGCTCGCCCTGGTGATCGCCGTGGCGTTCATCTGGCTGTTTTTCAGTTGGCAGACCGAGGGCGGCTTCGTCACGCCGCGCAACTTGTCCAACCTGCTGCGGCAGATGTCGATCACCGGCATATTGGCGTGCGGTATGGTGCTGGTGATTATCAGCGGCGAGATCGATTTGTCGGTAGGTTCGTTGCTCGGACTGTTGGGCGGGCTGGCGGCGATTCTGGACGTGGTCTATCACGTACCGCTGCTGGCCAACCTCAGCCTGGTGGCGCTGTGCGGGTTGATGATCGGCCTGGCCAACGGTTACATGACCGCCTATCTGCGCATCCCCTCGTTTATCGTCGGCCTGGGCGGGATGCTGGCGTTTCGCGGGATTTTGCTGGGGATTACCGGCGGCACCACCATTGCACCGGTGTCGCCGTCGCTGGTGTATGTGGGCCAGGGGTATTTGCCCCACACCGTCGGTATCGGGCTCGGGGTGTTGCTGTTTGCCCTGACGGTATTCCTCACCTGGAAACAACGGCGCAACCGCGCGCTGCATGGTTTGGCCGCGCACTCGCCGGTGCGTGATGGATTGCGCGTGGTGCTGATCGGTGCGGTGCTCGCCGGGTTTGTCACCACGCTGAACCGCTACGACGGCATTCCGGTACCGGTGCTGTTGTTACTGGTGCTGCTCGGCGTTTTCAGCTACGTCACTCGCCAGACCGTGTTCGGCCGCCGCGTCTATGCGGTGGGCAGCAATATGGAAGCCACGCGCCTGTCGGGCATCAATGTGCAAGCGGTGAAACTGTGGATCTTCGGCATCATGGGCGTGATGTGCGCCCTCGCCGGTCTGGTCAACACCGCCCGCCTCGCCGCCGGGTCACCGTCGGCGGGCAACATGGGCGAACTCGACGCCATCGCCGCATGTTTTATTGGCGGCACCTCGATGCGCGGTGGCTCGGGCACGGTGTATGGCGCGTTGCTCGGAGCATTGGTGATTACCAGCCTGGATAACGGCATGTCGATGCTCGACGTGGACAGTTACTGGCAGATGATCGTCAAGGGCAGCATTTTGGTAGTGGCGGTGTGGGTGGATGTGAGTACGCGGGCAGGACGGCGCTGATTCGCCAGTCCCTCAAAACGGCGGCGTGGCGCACATAGTCATGCCGCCATCCAGCCGACTGAGGGGCTCAGGCAATCAGTAAATGATCTTCCCATCAAATAGATTGTAAACATGCTTCGGTATTTTGGAGGGCGAAGCGAGGTACACAAACAACTTTTGGCCCTGCTCTTTGAAAGCCAGCACCTGCAAAACCTTTCCAGCACCTATGGCAACATGGTCCTTCAAAAAGTCCGTCGACATATTCATTTTCGGCACTGACTCATCAAATACATACACCACCTGCTGGGTGGCATGGGTTCGCTGCTTCGCCGCGCCTTTGGCCCATCCTTCCCATTCGGCAGAATTACGCACCGTCGCCGAAGCAGATTGTACCCCCGGGTCCTGGAACACTTTCCCAACACCATCTTTAAGCCTTTTCGCGCCTTCATCCGTAACAAAAGCCGAGCGATAAGCTTTGCCTTCATAAGGGTTCAATTGATTGAACTCGCCGAGAAACGCTTCAAGCTCAGGCGTGGTCTTACCCGCTCTCAGTGGTCCGTTGACAAAGTCGGAATCCGCGTGAGTGTAGGTTTCAATCCATTCGAACTCACCCGCATTACTCTCGCCCATAAGTGTAACCAGCGTCTTTGTAAACTGCTCTACCTCGTGTTCCTTAACGGGGAGCGCCATGTCGGCATGTTGTTGAGCAACGGCGTCCAACGTTTCCCGTGCCTGTCTGTATTTACGGGAAAAATATTCTTTCAGCCCCCCACCCGGGACGCCCATTCTTGTCCACACTCCCGCCTCATCCGGCTTGGCGGCAATGCCGCTATATGCCAATTTTGAGGGGTCTTGCGCGTCGGGTACTCGCAACTTGTAATGTTCACCATCTGCCACATCGGGTTTGTCAGCAACAAAATACTTCTTGCCCCTGAACTCCACCTCGCGCATTCCCGCAAAGGTTGGCGCTGGGGTGGACGGCGTAGTGGCCGGAGCATTTGATATTCGCGTCAGTTCAACTTCGTTAGGCTGCGCTGCAGGGTGCCATTGGTAACGATCATTGGCGCTGGCGTTAAACGGTATGAGCGGCGGCTCCTGCGCCTCTGGCCCGACTGGCGACAGCTCGTGCGCCAGCTGCAAAGCTGAAATGGCCGCTGCGGCATTGCCTGCCACGCGATCATTAGCCGTCATGCCATAAATGGAGTCGTGCACTCCGAAAACGATCTGGCCCAGATTGCCAACGACGGGCGCATAACCAAAGGTACTGCCCCATACTTCTTTTATTGCCTTCCATCGTTGCTGCGAGGCGCCAAATACCTGTGTCTGGTCATTCCACACCGCATTATTGGCATTTAACCCTTGGTACGCTGCGGCAATACCGGAGCTGAGGCTACCGTGCTTCAAAAAATAATCACTGCCTCGCGACTTCGTATAATTGAATGTTTCCCACACCGGCACAGCCTTGTCTTTGACTATGTTTTGACGCCCCGGATAGGTAGCAAGATTGCCCGCAATGTAATGATCAAGTACCTCGCCAGCTTTGGGCCAATGCGCGTCTTTACCGCCTTGTCTGTCGCTGGCATTGAATCGACTGACGATGCTATGGCGATTTTCTTTGGCCCACTCGGAAAACCCTCTATCGCCCGATATTTCACTGGCCTTGCCGCTCTTCAAATCAATCATCAACCCCTTATTGGGTCGATGCTCGACATTCCCATCAAAGGGCAAGTCAGGAATAAAGGCATAGCCTGCCAATGGGTAACCATAGAGATTGGGAATAATGACTTGGCCGTTCCAATATAACGTTCGATGGATCGCCTCTTGTGTTTCAACGCTTAACTTTTCGAAGCCAGTCTTATCGTTTAACAGGCTTTGCAAGGTGCCGCGCAGCACATAGACATCCGCTTTGCCCGAGCGCTCGGCCAGTGGCCCTGACTCATCGCTCATTGGCTTGGCTACCTCAGCTTCCCAATGGCCCTGGAGTCGCGCTCCCAACGCCTCCAGATCACTGATCCTGCTGCGGTCTTGTGGCTCGATGTGGGTTGTTCGGAAATTGACCAGGCCACCTTCCGATGTCCGGTCGTGCTTTAGCGCGCCAGCTGCTATTTCCCAAGCAAAGTAGGTGCGTGTGTCCGTGTTGGTTTTTACCTCCGGCGTCCATTTCCCTACGTAAGTGTTGAATGTCACGCTGATTTTTTCATGGGGGTCGTACCCAGCGGCCAACAATCCGGCGCTAAAGTAACCTGCAGGTTCCAGGAACTGACGAGTCTGTTGGAACCGGATATTGCGCTCACCTTCGTTACCCCGTTCTATGCTATCGATCAGCGCGGTAACCCGGAGGGCATACGCATCGATACACTGCAGCTGTTCTTCCAGGGTATTGCGCAAAGAGCCCGTGAAAGGTCCATGGATGATCGTAGTGTAAAGCGCCTCTTGGGACAGAGGTCGGGCCAGAATGCTCGATGTTTCGCTGAGAGGGTCAGCTGTATTGTTGCTGGGGAAATCCAGTGCGCCCGTGATCTCTGAATACGAGGGATCACCGGGCAAATAGCAATCGGGGCTCAGTGAAGAAAAATCATCCAAGAACATTGATGAGGTACCTTTTCCAGACAATTGCGATTACCCCACCTGACTGCATCATAGGGGGCAGGCTGCGCTGGTGGAGTTTGCGTACACAGATCGCGCCCCCTCGTAACTACATCAGCCGTCAGATGAGTCGCACCTCCAAGCGAATAGGTTCCTCCAATAAGCGTGGCACGTGTTACATGCCGTTTTCGCTATTGCTCACTGTCGATATTGCACATTGGTTAGTGGCGCCTTTGGGCGCGCCATGGTTAAAACTGTGGGAGGGGGCTTGCTCCCGATGAGGGAGTGTCAGAAGCACATCTGTGACTGACCCGCCGCCCTCGGGGGCAAGTCGAATCGTCGCACCGCCCCTCCCACATTGATCTGATTTTTTCCATGGGTTATTGCGAACGCAAACTAAAAGTCCATAATGGACAAATAAGTTTATTCAGAGGCGTCCATGTCCAATCCCCCCCTCATCATCGACCAGGCCCAGGCCCGTAGCTTGCTGGCTCAAATCGACGTGCCCGCTATCCTGCGCAAGCTGTTTCGCGAGCTCGCCGCCGGGCAGGCGGTGCAGCCGGCGCAGCAGTGGGTGGAGTTTCCCCAAGGCGCGGGAGATTTCATCAATTACCTGGGAGTGCTGGCAGAAGATGGCGTGTATGGCGTCAAGACCTCGCCCTACATCGTGCGTGAACAGGGCCCGCTGGTGACGGCGTGGACCCTGCTGATGTCGATGCACAGCGGCCAGCCGCTGCTGTTGTGCGATGCCGCTGAATTGACCACCGCACGCACGGCCGCCACCACCGCATTGGCAGTCGACGCGCTGGCGCCGCTGTCGGCGCAGCGCCTGGCGATTATCGGCAGCGGCAAGGTCGCCCAGGCACACCTGCGCTATGTGCAAAACCTGCGTGACTGGCAGCACATCCGCCTGTATTCCCCAAGCCTTGGCAGTGCCAGCGCCGAAACGCGCGCGCAACTCAACGCGCTGGACCCGCGCCTGAGCCTCGCCGCCAGCTGCGATGCCGCGCTGCAAGACGCCGATGTGATTCTGCTCTGCACCTCATCGGCAGGCCCAGTGATCGACCCGATGCGCCTGAGCAAGCCCGCGTTGATCACCTCCATCAGCACCAACGCACCGCGTGCCCACGAAGTGCCTCCCGTGTGCCTCGAACAGATGCAGGTGTACTGCGATTATCGCCAGACCACCCCGGATGCGGCGGGCGACATGCTGATTGCCAGCGAACAGCACGGCTGGGATAAACGTGCGGTGCTCGGCGACCTGCCCGAACTGCTCAGCGATATGGCGCAGCGCCCGGACCCTCAGCGCCATGTGTTTTTCCGCTCTATCGGCCTGGGCCTGGAAGATATTGCATTGGCCAATGCCCTGTACCAACGCCAGCGCTAATCAGGAGATTCACATGCACCACGCAGACTTCATCATCATCGGCGGCGGCATTGCCGGCGCGTCCACCGGCTTCTGGTTGTCGCAGCACGCCAAGGTGCTGGTGCTGGAGCGCGAAAACCATCCGGCCTATCACTCCACGGGGCGCTCGGCGGCGCTCTACACCGCTGCATACGGCACCCCGCAAGTGCGCGCGCTGACCCTGGCCAGCCGGGCGTTTTTCGACCAGCCGCCAGCAGGTTTCTGCGAACACCCACTGCTCACTCCGCGGGGCGAAATGACCGTCGATTTCACCGGCGACCCGGCCGAACTCGATAGTCAATACCTGAGCGCCAAAGCCACCGTGGCACAGGTGGAACGCTTGAGCGCCGACGAGGCCTGTAAACGCTTGCCGATCCTGCGCCGGGAAAAAGTCCACGGCGCAATCTATGACCCAACGGCGTGCGACATCGATACCGACGCCCTGCACCAGGGCTACCTGCGCGGCATCCGTCGCAACAATGGCCAAGTGCGCACCGACAGCCATGTGCTGGGCTTGAGCCGCGACATCGACGGCCTGTGGCACGTGCGTACCCAGGATGGGACCTTCACCGCGCCGGTCATCATCAATGCTGCCGGCGCCTGGGCCGACCATATCGGCGGCCTGGCAGGCGCGGCCTCCATCGGTTTGCAACCCAAACGTCGCTCCGCATTTATCTTCGCCGGCCCGGACGGCGTCGATGCCCATGACTGGCCGATGCTGGTGGCCCTTGACGAAGCCTTCTACATGAAGCCCGACGCGGGCATGTTCCTCGGCTCGCCGGCCAACGCCGACCCGGTCCAGGCCCAGGACGTGCAACCCGAAGAGCTGGATATCGCCATGGGCATCTACCAGATCGAGGAAGCCACCACCCTGACCATCCGCCGCCCGACGCGCACCTGGGCCGGCCTGCGCAGTTTTGTGGCCGATGGGGATTTGCTCAGCGGTTTTGACCCACAGGTACCGGGGCTGTTCTGGGTGGCGGCACAGGGCGGTTATGGCATCCAGACCTCACCGGCCATGGGCCAGGCCAGCGCTGCACTGGTGCGCGGCGAGCCGCTGCCCGAGCACCTCGTACAGTTCGGGCTGGACGCTGGTATGCTCTCCCCCGTCCGCCTGGAGCCCCTTTGATGAACACCGCTGAACACGACAACGTCATGCAGAACTTTCGTGCGATTGCCGATGCGATCGCCACGCTGTTCTTTCCCCATGCGGAGGTGGTCCTGCATGACCTGCGCACGCAAACCATCGACTACATCGCCAACAATCTGTCCAAACGCAGCCTGGGTGACGACTCGTCGCTGGAGGACATGCTCGACGGCGACGTCAGCGAAGTGAATATCGGCCCTTATGAGAAGCTTAACTGGGACGGTCAGAAAATCCGCAGCCTGAGCACCGTGCTGCACGACCACAACGGACGCCGGCTGGCCGTGCTGTGCATCAACCTGAATATCTCACTGCTGGAAAACGCCAAGGCCGCGCTGGATCTGTTCCTGTCGCCGAGCAAGCTGATCGCCCAGCCGGACGCGCTGTTTCGCGATGATTGGCAGGAGCGCATCAACACCTTTCTGCATGGCTGGCTGCGTGAGCGTCAGTTGAGCCTGAACCTGCTGACCCGCGACCACAAACGTGAACTGGTGTTGGCGTTACACGCCGAAGGCGCGTTCAAGGGCAAGAGCGCGTCCAACTATGTCGCCAACGTACTGGGCATGGGGCGGGCGACGGTCTACAAGCATTTGAAGGAACTCAAGGGTTGAGCCCTTTCTGAAGACAGCGCCGCCCCCCTGTGGGAGCTCGACAGCTCCCACATTGACCGCGTATTTCCCTGGATCAGTCGCCGTAGATATCAGCCTTGAAGTACTGCTGTGAAATCTTCTGGTATTCACCACTGGCACGAATGCCGTCGATGGCCGCATTCAATTCGCTGACCAACTCGCCATTGCCCTTGCGCACCGCAATCCCCGCGCCCTCGCCCACGTATTTCGGATCCTTGAGTTCCGGCCCCACAAACGCGTAACCCTGGCCGCGTGGCATCGAGAGGAAGTCACTCAAGGGGATGGTGTCAGCAAAAATCGCGTCCAGGCGCCCTGCGGCCAGGTCCATGTAGATCTCTTCGTTATTGCTGTAGCGCTTGACGTTGATGCCCTTGGGTTCGAACACCTCGGTGGCATAACGGTCGGTGGTGGTGGCGCGCTGTACGCCGACGTTCTTGCCCTTGAGGCTGGCGTACTGGTCATCCACCACTGCGCCGTCCTTCATCACCAGGCGTGAGGAGGTGAAGTAGTATTTGTGGGTGAAATCCACCGACTTCTTGCGGTCCTCGTTGATGGTCATGGACGACAGCGCCAGGTCGATTTTCTTGACCTTGAGGGACGGGATCAAACCATCGAACTCACCTTCAACCCACACGCACTTGACCTTCATTTGCGCGCACAGGGCGTTGCCGATGTCGTAGTCGAAGCCGACGATCTTGCCGTCGCCGGTCTTGGACGCAAACGGTGGGTAAGCGGCCTCGATGCCGATGCGCAGGGTTTTCTCGGCGGCCAGCAGGTGGCCGGCAGCGAACAGACTCAGGGCCAGGGCGGGAATAAGGTGGCGTTTCTTCATGAGCGGGTTCTCGCGGGTTGTTGTTGGTTTGGCAAGAGTGAAGAAAAACGGACAGCAGCTGTTTTGTACTTATAATTCCATACTGGACTTTTATGCTCATCGCGTCAATTCAGAACAAACGCGTACGAAATGTGGGAGGGGGCTTGCTCCCGATAGCGGTGTTTCAGTCACATAGAGACTGACTGACACTCTGCTATCGGGAGCAAGCCCCCTCCCACACTTGGACTTACAGTGCTCGTGAGACCTTACTTCGACACCGGCATCGCAAACTCCGCACCCTGTTCAATACTCTCCGACCAACGCTGCATGATCGACTTCTGCTTGGTGTAGAAACGCACCCCCTCAGTGCCGTAGGCATGCATGTCGCCAAACAGGCTCTTCTTCCAGCCGCCAAAACCATGCCAGGCCATCGGTACAGGGATCGGCACGTTGATGCCAACCATGCCCACTTCAATGCGCCGGGCGAATTCGCGGGCGATGTTGCCGTCGCGGGTGAAGCAGCTGACGCCGTTGCCAAACTCGTGGTCGTTGACCAGCTTCACCGCTTCGGCGAAATCGTTGACGCGCACGCAGGCCAGCACCGGGCCGAAGATTTCTTCGCGGTAGATGCTCATGTCTTGGGTCACGTGGTCGAACAGCGTGGCGCCAAGCCAGAAGCCGTTTTCCAGGCCGGGTTCGGTTGGCACGTAGTCACGACCGTCGAGCAACAATTGCGCGCCGGCCTGTACGCCCTGCTCGATATAGCCGCTGATGCGCTCCAGGGCGGCCCGCGAAACGATCGGGCCCATCTCGGCTTTCAAGTCGCGGCCGTCGGTAATGCGCAGCGTCTTGGCGCGCTCGCTCAAGGCAGCGATGACCTTATCCCCCACATCCCCCACCAGCACCGCCACCGAAATGGCCATGCAGCGCTCGCCGGCGCTACCGTAGGCAGCGCCCATCAGTGCATCGACGGTGCGCTCGATATCGGCGTCGGGCATCACCACCATGTGGTTTTTCGCCCCGCCCAGGCCTTGTACGCGCTTGCCGTTGCGGGCGCCGCTCTCATAGATGTACTGCGCAATCGGCGTAGAACCGACAAAGCTCACGGCCTTGACGTCCGGGTGTTCGATCAGCGCATCCACCGATTCCTTGTCGCCCTGCACCACGTTGAACACGCCTTTGGGCAAGCCCGCTTCACGCAGCAGCTCGGCCATGAACAACGAAGCGCTCGGGTCGGTGGGGCTTGGCTTGAGGATGAAGGTGTTGCCCGCCGCGATGGCGATCGGGTACATCCACATCGGCACCATCACCGGGAAGTTGAATGGCGTCACGCCGGCCACCACGCCCAGCGGCTGGCGCATGGTCCAGTTGTCCATGCCACGGGAGACCTGGTCGGAATGCTCGCCCTTGAGCAGGTTGGGAATGCCGCAGGCAAATTCGAGAATGTCGATGCCACGGTCGACTTCGCCCTGGGCGTCAGTGAAGACCTTGCCGTGCTCGGCGACAATGATGCGCGCCAAGTCATCCTTGCGCTCACGCAGCAGGTGCAGGTATTCAAACAACACGCGGGCGCGGCGGATCGGCGGGGTGTCGGCCCAGCCGGCGAATGCAGCCTGGGCGGCAGCGACGGCTTCGCCTACGGTCTGGCGGCTGGCCAGGGCCACGCGCGCGGTGACGTCACCGGTGGCCGGGTTGTAGACGTCCTGATAGCGATCATCGCGGCTCACGCGCTGGTCGTTGATGTAGTGCTCAATGGTCGTGGTCATGGCAATGGATCCCAGGTAGGTAGCGTTGGGACACACGATAGGCTTTCGATTTGTTCCAAACCAGAGCAAAATCCAGAACTTATTGTCCTTTTATGCGAACAATACACTCATGGAAAAGGCTGAGATCGAAGGGCTGTGGACCCATATCCACTGGCTGTCGGTGCTGGAAGAACAAGGCACCTACACCGCCGCCGCGGCACGGTTGGGGGTGAGCAAATCGGCGGTCAGCCAACGCATCTCCGATCTGGAGAAAGCCACCGGTACGCGCCTGGTGACCCGCACCACCCGCAGCGTGCGATTGACCGAAGCCGGGCTGTCTTTGACCCGCGAAGTGCGCAGCGCCTATGCGCAGATTGCCCGCAGCTTCTCGTCGGTGCGCGACTCCGTCGGCGAAATTCGCGGCCTGGTGCGCCTGACCGCCCCCGTGGCGTTTGCCCGGCAACAACTGGTGCCGCACCTTTCCGGCTTTTTGCAGCAGTACCCGCAAGTGCGCATCCAGCTAGACGTGTCCGACGCCTTGAGCTCACTGGCGGCCGAAGGCTACGACCTGGCGGTGCGCCACGGTTTCCAGGTACCGGAGACGCATGTGGCGTGGAAGCTGTGCGATACCACCTCAGTGCTGGTGGCTACCCAGGACTACCTGCAACGCCACGGTGAACCGCGAACCCCGGCAGACCTGGGCGCCCACAACTGCCTTTACTACCCACGGGGCAGCGACCAACCGGCCTGGACCTTCGAGCGCGGCAGCAAAAATATCGAGCGCACCACCGTGCCCATCGCCGGCAGCTTTTCCACCAACAACAGCGAAGCCTTGCGCGACGCGGCGCTCAATCACCTGGGCGTCGCCTTGCTGCCGGACTTCAGCGCCCATGCCGCCCTGGCCAGCGGCAAGCTGGTGCAGGTGTTGAAGGGCTGGACGCTCAAGGGCGCGTTTGCCGATGAAATTTATCTGATTCGGCCCTACTCGCCCCATGTGCCCAGGTCCGTGGCGATGCTGGTGGGGTATTTGAAGGAAAAACTGTCAGGCGGGTTTCAATTCACTGGCAGCTGATGAAGGCTCGCTCCTACAGAGGACAGTGACCCAATCCTGTTGAATTCTTGCCTGATCCTCTGAACTTGAAGTCGATTGCATAGATAGCTGTTGCGCGGTGGTCTAGAGTTCGACGATGGGCGACGTACAGTCGCACCGTTCCTATAAGAATTTTGCAGCACCAACCGATGATCAGCAGGTGAGCCAGCCATGGAATTACGTATTAACCAAAAGGCCTATCAAGTCGAGGCCGAGGCAGACACGCCGTTGTTGTGGGTGATCCGCGACAACCTGGGCCTGACCGGCACCAAGTACGGCTGCGGCCTGGCCCAGTGCGGCGCCTGTTCGGTGCTGGTGGACGGCAATGTGGTGCGCTCGTGCGTGACGCCGGTAGCCGGGGTGGTCGGTCGCGAGATCACCACCATCGAAGCCATCGAGGCCGACGAGGTGGGCAAACGCGTGGTCTCTGCCTGGGTCGAGCACCAGGTGGCGCAGTGCGGCTACTGCCAGTCCGGGCAAGTGATGGCGGCCACCGCGCTGCTCAAGCACACCCCCGCTCCGTCGAAAGCGCAGATCGATGCGGCAATGGTCAACCTGTGCCGCTGCGGCACTTACAACGCCATCCATGCCGCCATGGATGGCTTGGCCGCCGGGAAGGAGACCGCCTGATGAATATGTCCGAGATCCTGCCCGGCGTTAAATTGGACGAGCCGATCAACCTGTCGCGTCGGCGCTTTCTCGCCAGTACCGCCGTAGGTGCGCTGGTCATCGGCTTTGGCTTGCCCCTGGGCTCGTCGCGGGTGCAGGCCGCCACCGGCGCTGCCGAACGCGGCACCCAAGTGCCGGCGTTCCTGGAAATTCGCCCGGACGGTAGCGTGCGCCTGCTCAGCCCCTTCATGGAAGGCGGCCAGGGCACCCACACCGCCATGGCACAGATCATCGGCGAAGAGTTGGATGCCGACCCCGCCACTTTTATCGTCGAAGCGGCCCCGCCGGGTGAAGCCTACGTGGTAATGGAAAACGGCCTGCGCATCACCGGCGGCAGCATGTCGGTGCGCATGAGCTACCCGACCATGCGCCGCCTCGGCGCCCTCGCCCGCGCCATGCTGATGCAGGCCGGCGCCGAGCAACTGCGCGTGCCGCTCAGCGAGCTGACCACCCAGCCTGGCCGCGTGGTACACGCCGCTTCCGGCCGCTCCGTGGGCTACGGTGAACTGGCCGGTCGTGCCCTCGATATGCCGGTGCCCGACCCCGCTACCATCACCCTGCGCGACCCTAGCCAGTTCCGTTGGATCGGCAAGCCGGTCAAACGCCTGGATGCCTATGACAAATCCACCGGCAAGGCGCTTTACACCATCGACCTTAAACTCGACAACATGCTCCACGCCGCCGTCCAGCACGCGCCGCGCCTGGGCATGAGCGTGGGCAGCCTGCGCAACCAGGCCCAGGTCGAGGCCATGCCGGGGGTGCATTCGGTTCATACCTTGCCAGGCGCCGTGGCGGTGGTGGCCGAACGCTGGTGGCACGCCAAGCGTGCGGTGGAGGCCATCCAGGTTGAATGGCAGGAAGCCTCTGCCGACTCGACCGTACGGGCGATGCCGGCGGATTTTTCCAGCGACAAATACCTCGACTTCCTCGCCGCCCAGCAGGGCCCGGCCCGCGATGACGAAAACCAGGGCGATGTCGCCGGCGCCCTGGCTGGCGCCAAGACTCGGGTCGAAGCCACCTACCATAACCAATACCTCAACCATGCCCAGCTGGAGCCGCCTTCAGCCTTGGCGCGCTTCAACCCCGACGGCACGCTTGAGGTGTGGCTGCCCAACCAGGCGCCGGATATGTTCCGCGCCGACATTGCCAAACGCACCGGCCTCGCCACCGAGCAAATCACCCTGCACTCCCCGCTGCTGGGGGGCTTTTTTGGTCGGCATTTCCTGTATGACTCGGCTAATCCGTACCCGCAGGCTATCGCGCTGGCCAAGGCGGTCGGCCGCCCGATCAAGCTGATCTGGAGCCGTGAAGAAGAGTTCCTGCGCGATGTGTTGCGCCCGCTCGCCGTGGTGAAGTTTCGTGCCGCCCTGGACGACAAGGGCCTGCCGATAGCCATCGAAGCGGTGAGTGCCACCGAAGGCCCTACCGAAGCCCTCAGTGGCAAACAGGGCGAGCAGATCGACCCCACCGCCCTGGAAGGCCTGTCGGGCAAGAGTTATGCGATCCCCAACAAGCGCATCGCACAGATCTACGTCAAGGGCGCGCCCATGCTCGGCTACTGGCGTTCAGTGGGTAATTCCCTTAACGATTTTTTCTACGAATCATTCCTGGATGAGCTGGCGGACAAGGGCGGTCACGACCCTTATGAGTTGCGCCTGCACCTGCTGCGCGACAACCCACGGCTGACCACCTTGCTGCAAGCGGTGGGCGAGCTGTCCGGTGGCTGGAAGCGTGGCCCCTACACCGCCGAAGACGGCACGCGCCGTGCACGCGGGGTGGCCATGGCTTCGCCCTTTGGCTCTCACGCGGCGGTAGTCGCCGAAGTGTCGATCGAGAACGGCCAGGTCAAGGTTCACCATATCTGGGAGGCCATCGACCCGGGCAGCATCGTCAACCCGGCGATCATTCAAGCCCAGGTCAGCGGCGCGGTAGCCCTGGGGCTCTCGCAAACGTTGCTGGAGGAAGCGGTGTACGTGGACGGTATGCCACGGGCGCGTAACTACGACCTGTATCCGATCCTGCCGCCCTCGCGTATGGCGCAGGTCCACGTGAAGATCGTCGAGAGCGGCGAAAAGATGGGAGGCATCGGTGAACCGCCATTGCCCGCCGTGGCACCGGCGGTGATCAATGCGGTGGCACAGTTGACCGGCCAGCGCATCCGCAGCTTGCCGTTGAGCCGCCACACCTTCAGTTAACCCACAGGGAACGCCCATGAACAACCGCCGATTCGCAAGAACCGCAGGCTGGCTGGCGCTGCCCTGCCTGGTCGCCGCAGGCCTGCTGGCCTGGTACGTCACCCGCGAGCCCGCCTCGCCGTTTGAACAGCAACAGGCCACCAGTTTCGACCCTGCATTGGTCAGTCGCGGCGAATACGTCGCGCGGGTGAGTGACTGTGTGGCTTGTCACAGCCTGGCCGGCAAGCAGCCCTTCGCCGGTGGCCTGGAAATGGCCACGCCCCTGGGGGCGATCCACGCCACCAACATCACCCCCGACCGCGAGCATGGCATCGGCACCTACAGCCTGGCCGACTTTGATCGCGCCGTACGCCAGGGTGTTGCACCGGGCGGCCGTCGGCTGTACCCGGCCATGCCCTACCCGTCTTACGTCAAGCTCAGCGACGACGATGTGAAGGCGCTGTATGCGTTTTTCATGAAGGGCGTGCAACCGGCCAACCAGCCGAACATCCCCAGCGATATTCCCTGGCCGCTCAACCTGCGCTGGCCCATCGCCCTGTGGAATGGCGTGTTTGCGCCCACCGCCACTTACGCCGCCAAGCCCGACCAGGACGCGCTATGGAACCGTGGCGCCTACATTGTCCAGGGCCCAGGCCACTGCGGCAGTTGCCACACACCGCGTGGCCTGGCCTTCAACGAGAAAGCCCTGGACGAATCCGGCGCGCCGTTCCTCGCTGGAGCGCTGCTTGACGGCTGGTACGCACCCAGCCTGCGCCAGGACCCCAACACCGGGCTGGGCCGCTGGAGCGAAGCGCAGATCGTGCAGTTCCTCAAGACGGGGCGCAATGCCCATGCCGTGGTCTACGGCTCGATGACCGAAGCCTTCAACAACTCCACGCAGTTCATGCAGGACGAGGACCTGGCCGCTATCGCCCGCTATCTCAAATCACTGCCCGGTGACCCGCAGCGTGATGGCAGCCCCTGGCAGTATCAGGCGGTGACAGCAAACCAGGATGTGCCCGGCGCCCACACTTACGCGACCCGCTGCGCCTCCTGCCACGGCCTCGACGGCAAAGGCCAGCCCGAATGGATGCCGCCCCTGGCCGGCGCCACGTCGGCACTGGCCAAGGAAAGCGCCTCGGCGATCAACATCACCCTCAACGGCTCGCAGCGCGTGGTGGCGGCCGGGATGCCGGACGCCTACCGGATGCCGGCGTTTCGTGAGCAGCTGTCCGATCAGGAAATCGCTGATGTGCTGAGCTACGTGCGCGGAACCTGGGGCAACAACGGTGGCGCGGTCGAGGCGAAGGCGGTGAGCAAGTTGCGCGGGCATACTGACCCTGCGAGCAGCAGCCCGATCATCCTGCATATGCGCTGAGTGATGTATGAACCGTGGGAGGGGGCTTGCTCCCGATTGCGGTGGTTCAGTCACAGTTGCATAGACTGACACACCTATATCGGCAGCAGGCCCCCTCTCACATTTGGCTCGGGGACCTCTATTTGCTTTCGTCCGCCTTGCCTTCCTGCATCTGCACCGAAGACTTGCTGCCGCTGGTGTTGTCTTTGGTGGTGTTATCGGAACTGTCAAAACAACCGTGCAGCATGAACACACTGCACAAGCCCAGGCACATATATAACTTCTTCATGAGATTCCCCTAGCGATGTTTGGGTGATGCATCAGCCTATGCTGTATCAGGCTGGCGCAACCGCCCATATGTTCAACGCGCAGCCTCAGCGACTGACGAGTGGCTTGCCATCAACTCGCTAGCCTTTACGCACGACCAATTTGAGCTACCCTTGATCCGTTAAGGCCTGCTATCCGGTGACCCCATGGACACGTTGACCAAAGCGCAAATCCAGCGCGCGCTTGCGAGGCGGCTGTGCAACTGCCGTGTCTCCTGCACGATCAATCCGGATAACAGCCTGTCGGTGACGGTGCTCGCGCCCGATGCCAACCAGTTCACCATCGCCAACATCAACCGTGCCCAGTATCACGGCGAGCCAGGGATCAATCGGCTCGTTCGGGAAATCCTGGAAGACATGGTAGTTTCGCGACAATCGTCCCGCCTCTCCTCCGTGGAGTAAACGCAAAAATCAACGAGGCTTGCCATGCACGCTGGTGCTGCTACCCCCTTGCAACGCGTCAAAATCGACTACCTTCAAGACACACTGCTCGGCGTGACCCCCCTGTCTTGCGAGTGCATGGCGAAGGTCATGGAAGCGGGTGCGGGCGTGTCGCTGCAAATTCTCTCACCGTGGCCGGAACAACTATTGAAGGCCCATACGGTTCAGATCAAAACCGAAGGCCGCACCTATCACGGCGTTGTCGTTGATGCCGGCAAGAACAACGCCAATGAACTGCTGGTGACCATCAAACTCCAGGGCTAGGGACTCGCTACAGATGGTCCCGGTCGGAATGCCGTCCTTGCCGTCAGGCACCAGTAAACCGGTGTGGCGACTGCCATTTGCGCCGAACTGCACGCTTGTGAAAAAGGACCCGGTACGCTGAACGCTTGTTCCACAAATCGTCGCAAACCATGCGCCCCCCTATCCGGTTGAACACCCTCCTCGGCAGGCTTTCTAGATGTTCTCGACAACTGCCCATGGAGGGAATCCCCGATGAACATTCACCGCCTGCAACCTGCACTGCCATCGCTGTGCCTGGCAATTTGCGTCGCCTCGTTGACAGCGTGCGCGGGCAACGACTCAGCCTCAAACGTGGTGGCGCCGGGTGATGCCAAATCGCCAGGCACGCGAGCACTCGATACCGGTGCCGCCCTGCTGCAGTCACGTCCGCCCATCGACGCGCTCAATGCCTACCTGGACGGCTTTCACTTCTACAACGGCCACCCCGACGTGCAGATGGAAGCGCACCACTACTGCGCCATCCTTAACGAGGAAGTGATCCAGTGCGTGATTTACGACGGCAACCGCAAGGACGCCAAGTTGATGGGCGTGGAGTACATCATCAGCGAGCAGTTGTTCAACAGCCTGCCGGCACCGGAGAAAGCCTTGTGGCACAGCCATGTGCATGAGGTGAAGTCCGGCCAACTGGTCGCGCCCGGCATTCCCGCGGTGGCCGAGCACGCGCTGATGGAAAAACTGGTGCACACCTACGGCAAGACCTGGCACACCTGGCATACCGACCTGCACAAGCGCCTGCCATTGGGTGTGCCTCAACTGATGATGGGGTTTACCGCTGACGGCCAGGCTGATCCAAGGATGGTCGCCGAGCGCGATCAACGCCTGGGTATCGACAGCACCGAGAAGAAGCGCTCTCGCGCCGATATAGCCCCACCGGCCATTGCACCCGGGGCGGATGCCTGGCGCCACGGCACGATCATCCAGATCGACGACCCTACCGCAACGCCCCACCGGCACTGACGGCGCCGCCGGGTCATCTGGATTGAACAATCATTGACCCGCGCTTGCCACACAAGAATACGGCTGCATCCGCCGCCCTTTGCATGAGGTATTGCAACATGTCTTACGATTATCAAGGCTCCGCCAGCATCATCACGGCTTCGCGTCACCTCGGAACCCAAGCAGATGAACGCCTCAACGAACACGTTGACGTAAATCTGACAGGTAGCGGTAAACCTACCCTGATTCGCCTGGTCTTTGACACTCCACTGGAGTGGCCCGGCCATCCCAATTTCGTCATGGTGAACTTGCCAGACGGTACCTCCGTCGGCGGTGTAATCGCCCAGATAGAGCGGCCCGCTGACAAAGCCGGGTGGGTAGAATTTACCGTGGATGACTGACTGCCGCAGCGCTGACAGCCCCCCATCGAATTGCCCGACAAGTTCTTTGAATTTTTTTTGACGTCAATTATCTGTAGTTCATGAGCATAGGGAGGCCTCATGAAAACCAACGAGCTATTTACCATCAAGTATCAACTTCACGGCGAGCCGAGGTCCTTTATCGTGCGTACGGCACGCATGAACAATGCTGAAGCATGGCACTGGGCCAGTTGCGATGCCGGCGTGGCGGTCATCCCCAGGTTCGGTCAAAACAACCTCAAGCGCGTGTCCAAGCCGATGGCGGAAAAATACGGCATTACCGATGTGCGCTGGTGCGGGGCGGAAGAAATTCAGTGGGCGGAGGGTGTCACACAATGAACAGTCAGGTGCTGGATTACACAATCAGTCAAAGGTGGGATGAGGAGATTGCGCAGAACACCCAGATGTTTTTCGAAGCGGATCGACTGGATGCGCAGGCGTATAACATCATCGAACACTACAGCGGCGATGCAACGACCTGGGCGCGCTTCACGGAGGCGAAGAAGCTTGCGGATGCGCAGCGGACTGCGGCTTATCGAGAGTGGATGCGTATACGGCGGGCTATGAGAACGTAGGAGCGAGCTTGCTCGCGAAAAATGTCAACGATAATGCGTAAACCTGAAGGGACGCGGCGCTTGTGAGTCTTTCGCGAGCAAGCTCGATCCTACAAAAAAGACACGCCCCGTCCGGGGCGTGTCAGTCAACAAAGCGTGGACTGGTTTGTCGCTATCGGGGCATGGGTGTCTACACACCTTTGGTGTGACGCCGGACCTGTGGGAGGGGGCTTGCCCCCGATGGCGGCCTAAGAGCCGACCAGGATGCTGGACTTTGACCGAGTACATATCCGTTATTTGAGTCACGGCTGCTATTGGTTCCGCTTTTACAGCGGGTCACTTTCGAAAAGCGCGAAAGTAACCAAAGCGCTCTTGCCCCACCACTCGGCACCTCGCTTAGGCTTGGTGTGCCCGTAATCCGCCATGGATTTGGGGGGCCGCCGCCACGCGCCATCCATGGCGCGGGGCGGCTAAACCGGCATCCCTGCCGGTTTACCCCCCAAATCCCTGTCGAATTCCGGCCAGCGTGGTTTAACGGGGCGCCTAAGATCAAGATCAAATGCAGATCAAGAGCGGCTCGCTTCGCATCGTGGTTACTGGTGGCTGCTACGAAGTTGTGTAGATACCCATGGCTATCGGGGGCAAGCCCCCTCCCACATTTTAGAGCTGCTTGAATCAGGGTTATGTGCCTGTTCAAAGAATCGGCTTGCCCCCCGTCACGCCATAGCGCTCGCCAGAGATGTAACTGCCTTCATCCGACGCCAGCAACACATAGATGGGCGCCACTTCCACCGGCTGGCCTGGGCGGCCCAGTGGCGTGTTGCCACCGAAATGCTTCACCGACTCCTCGGGCATGGTCGACACGATCAACGGCGTCCAGATCGGCCCCGGCGCTACGCTGTTCACCCGAATGCCACGCTCGCCCAGCATCTGCGCCAGGCCGGCGGTGAAGTTGGCAATGGCACCCTTGGTGGCCGCATAGGGCAACAGGGTCGGGTTGGGCATATCGGAATTGACCGACGAGGTGTTGATGATCGAACTGCCTTGGGCCATATGCGGCAACGCTGCCTTGCAGATGCGAAACATCGCCGTGATATTGACGTTGAAGGTTTTCACCCAATCCTCGTCGGGAATGTCCTCCAGAGACTTATAGGTCATCTGGAATGCAGCGTTATTGACCAGCACATCGATACGGCCGAATTTCTCGACGGTGTCATTGACGATCGCCGTGCACTGCGCCGCGTCGCCCAGGTCGCCGGGCAGCAACAGGCACTGGCGCCCTGCCGCTTCGACCCAGCGAGCGGTCTCCTTGGCGTCCTCATGCTCGTCCAGATACGACACCGCGACGTCCGCGCCTTCGCGAGCAAAGGCAATCGCCACCGCACGCCCGATACCGCTGTCGGCGCCGGTGATCAACGCAATCTTGTTGGCCAGGCGCCCCGAGCCTTTGTAGCTTTGCTCACCGCAATCCGGCATCGGGTCCATCTTGCGCTGGTCGCCCGGAACGGGCTGCTGCTGGGGATTGAAGGGTGGTGTTGGGTAGTGGTTCATCGGATTCCCTCCTGTGTATGGATACTGTTGCGAGGGCGTGCCGAGCGCGATAGTTCAGAGCAATTTTTATAAAATCGGATAACCGTTGCCGACAGATTTCCCTTTTGGTTGTAGAAGCGAGCTTGCTCGCGAAAATCGTCAACGCAGACGCGTACTTTCTGAATGAACACGGCGCCTGAGAGTTTTTCCCGAGCAAGCTCGCGCCTACCGTTGCGTAATAAAAATGTGCTATCCCTATGCGCTAGGGACTCATACATGAACGTGAAGCCGGCACTCGCCACGTAGAAGAAAAAACCAGAACGCCCATGACTGAACACCGCTCCCCCACCGCCACAGAGTGGCTGATCCGCCAGGCCCAACCCGACGACGTACACGCCCTGGTTGAACTGGACGCCTACGCGGCTGCCCATGCCCACCGCCGCGTGTTTATCCACGACGCCGTGGTTAACCAGCAATGCCTGGTGGCAGTCAGCGACCACGCGTGCGCCGGGTACCTGGTGCTCACCCACGACTTTTTCGATCACGGCTTTATTGCCCTTGTGGTGGTATCACCGACCTGCCAGCGCCAGGGTGTGGCCCTGCGCCTGCTGGCGGCGGCCGAGGCGGCCTGCAAGACGCCGAAGTTGTTCGCCTCCACCAACGCCTCCAATCGCGCGTCCCAGGCATTGATGACAAAGGCCGGATTCATACCCAGCGGGCAGATCGAGAACCTCGACGAAGACGACCCCGAGTGCGTGTACGTCAAATTCCTGCGCTGATCTGCATCAGGCCCAGGCGATCACCCACGCCGCCAGGTAAAGGCCCACACCAAAAACGCCATGGTTGATCAGGCTGCGCAGTCGGTTCTTGCCTGGCGTCGGCGTCCTGGACGATGCAAACCCGGCCCCCATGGCCGGCTGTATCACAAACAGCGGAACGGCCACTGTCACAACACCCCACGCCAGTGCAGGTACAAAGGTCGGCGCCAGCAACCAGGCATCGCCTTCAATCCACACCAGCACCCACGCGAGCACCACTCCGGTGACGTAATGCGCGATCCAACCCAGGGCTACTTCACCTCGAACGGGAAGCGCTTGCCCAATGCTTGAATGCGCAAATCGCCCCCGGCACGCATGGCCGACCCAACGGCCTACGAACGCAAAATTCAGGGTCGGAACGCCAAGCACCTTCATCAGCAGCATCCACATATCCATCACCACGGTAGCCCCTGCCCCCAACAACACAACCTGCGCAACCCCTTCCAACGCTGTCATACCTACCTCTTAGTCATGGACCCATTCGACCTGCGCAGGCATCATAGAAGTTGAAGTCAACTTCAAGTCAATGGTCTGCCAATGGATATCACCGAGGTCGTCAAACGCACGGGCATTCCTGCCCATACGCTGCGTTTTTATGAAAAGAAGGGGTTGATTACATCGACCAGCCCGCCCGGTGCTCGCCGTCATTTCGCAGCAGCGGTCGTTGAGCAGTTGGCGGTCATCGCCCTCGGGCAGGCGGGTGGCCTGTCGCTGGACGAGATACACGCCATGCTGTCACCCAATGGCCAGGCCAATGTGGATAGAGCGGTACTGCTGGCCAAGGCCGACGAGATTGATGCCACGGTCAAACACCTGCAGGCGATGAGCCGGGGCTTGCGCCATGCGGCCGCCTGCCCTGCCCCCAACCACGCACAATGCCCGACTTTTCGCCGCCTACTCACCATCGCAGCAGCAGGAACCTTCAAGCGCGGCAGCGCCGGTCTCGCCAGGGTTCGGCCTGCTCACTCAAACACTGAGGCACTGTGATTCGCCACTTTCAACCTGCCGACCTGGAACCCGTCCTGGATATTTGGCTGCACGCGTCCATCCTGGCCCACCACTTTATCGACCCCGCCTTCTGGCATGACCAACTGGGCGCCATGCGCGAGGTCTACCTGCCCAGCGCCGTGACCCGTGTGTTTGAAGCCGACGGGAAAGTGCTGGGCTTCAGTTGCGTATATGAAGACACCCTGGCGGCGCTGTTTGTCGCGCCTGAGCATCAGGGCAGTGGTATCGGTACACAATTGCTCAAGGACGCGCAGGCAGCCAGAACCTCACTTCAACTGAGCGTGTATTCGCAGAATGTTCCCAGCCTTCACTTCTACAAGAAGCACGGTTTTACCGTATTCAGAGAGCAACGGGACGAACACACAGGTCACCTTGAAACAGTGATGGGCTGGGCGCCTGATGGATTATTTGACCCACTGCCCTGATGACTCCAACCCGGCGCATCGGCGAGGAGTTGAAATGCCCTTGCGGCGGCCACCGGCATGCGTGTTCGGCGCTTGCCTATTGGCGATCAGCTAACGGTGTGACGCCTTGTTCAGGAACCTTTTCTTGAATACACAATCTGTGCATCTCCCTTGCGACCTAATTTGAGAACTACGCGCATGATTCTGAGAAAAGCCTGCCTGTGCCTTTTACTGCTAAGCGCCGGCTTCATTGCTGGCTATGCGGCCAAGCCCACTGCGCAGTTGGAAGTGACGGCAGGCCAACTCATGGAGTGTGGTGAAGTGATGATTCCGACGCTGGGTATGTGAGGTTAGAGCAGACAATCAAGGCCCCGTGGCTTGCAGGGAAAATCCATTGCGTCCCGCAGCCTTCGCCGAGTAAAGCGCCTGATCAGCCGCCTCGATCAATCCGAGCGCCGGCTCCAGGCGCGAACCAGTGCCCGTCGCAATACCGATACTCACACTGACGTAACCGAACGGGCTGCCTGGGTGCGTGATGTTTTCGTGCTGCAGCGACTCAAGGATCCGTTGCGCGACCACCGCCGCGCCTTGGCTGTCGGTGCCGGGCATGATGATCGCCATTTCCTCACCGCCATACCGCGCCACCAGGTCTGACGGTCGTCGCGCGCATCGTTCCAATAGCCTGCTGACCCTCTGCAAGCACGTGTCGCCGACCACGTGACCGAAGGCATCGTTGTAGCGTTTGAAATGGTCGATATCAATCATCAGCAACGCCAGCGACGTACCTTCACGCTGCGCCCGGCGTGCTTCCAGGGCCAGTGTTTCATCGAAACAACGGCGGTTCGCCAAACCGGTCAACGCGTCCTTCATCGCCAGGAACGCCAATTGACGATTGGAATCGAGCAACTGTTGCTGGGCGACGCGCAGCGCCTCTTCCGCCGCGGTTCGCCGGCGAATATCCAGGATCAGGAACCAGCCGATCAGCCCGGTCAGCCCCAACAAGCCCGCCACCACGACTGCCGACAGTGCCGCCTCGATGCGCCACGCCGCGAGGGCTTCATGCTTGCCCAGCGCGACGGTGGTAATCAGCGGCAGCGTTTCGCTTTTGCGAAAGGCATACAACCGCTCCACACCATCCAGGCTGGAGGTATGCGCGGTGGTGCCAAAAGGCTGATCGAAATACTTGGCATAGATAGGCGACTTGGAAAAATTGCGCCCCATGTCCTGTTCACGGAAGGGATAGCGCACCAGCAACGTGCCGTCGGTGTAGGACAAGCCGATGGCACCCTCCTGGCCAACGTCAAGCTTGCCGAACACGCGCAGAAAGTTTTCCACCCCCAGCGTCACCGCGACCACCCCGGCAAAATTGCCCGACGCATCATTGAAACGACGGCTGACGGTAACCACCCATTCCTGATTGGCACGGCTCTGAATCGGTGGGCCAATGAACGGCTCGGGGCTCGGATCGTCACGATGATGAATGAAATAGGCGCGATCGCTGCTATTGGCCCCCTCTGGAATCCGCCGGTTGGAGGACATCAACCAGCCGCCCTGACGGTCATACACCGTGATGCCACTGAGCTGCGGCATCAGCGGCTGCTGGCGGTTGATCAGCGCATGGATACGCTCGATTTGCACCGGGCCACTGCCTTCGGTTTCGAGGCGCTCGACCAGGCCCAGCAACAACAGCGCGCTTTGCCGGACGATACCTTCGGTATAGGTATTGAGTGCCTGGGTCAGGTTCAAACCGTGCACATCCACTTCCGCCAGCGCGCGCTCACGCGAAGACTGGACTTTCCAGATCGTCAACGAGGTCAGGGAGCAACCAATCACCAACAGCAAAAGCATCACAAGGCGGGTATCGCGCTTCACGTCAGCACCTTAAGGAAGTCCGGTTTCCAGTCCAGCCATCATTCGAACGTCGGCACTTACAGAGGCCACCGGTTTCTGGGCGCAAGCATACAAGCACTCTGCTTGCACTGCAGCAATAGCGCCCACAGAAATTTCCTACACCAACTGCCTCGCCTCAAGTGAAACAACCGAGGCTTCAGGGCCAGTGCAAGCAACCTCCAGGGCCCGGCACCGTGCTACCAGTGCTCACCTTTAACCACACGGGCATCGGGCCGATGGCGTTAACCGCGAAGATGCGCTGCATGCGCTCCAGGCTCAGGTCCTCCAGACGCGACTGGGTCGCCAGCACGCCGGCATTATTTACCAGTACGTCGAGGCGCCCGAACCTGCGGTCGATGGCCGGGCGGTCGCGGCACCCACTCCGCGACTGCCACCGGTGATCAGGATCAGCGGTGCCTGCGAGACGTCAACCATTGAAAATACCTCCTTGGATGATGGCTGTATCAGCCGATGATGAGGGTGCCGCCGGCGATCACCACGCACGCCAGGACCCTGCGCGCGGTAAGGGTTTCGCCAAGAAAAAAGTAGCCAATCAACATCGCGAACAACACGCTGGTTTCGCGCAATGCCGATACCGCGCCCAACGGCGCTTCGTTCATCGCGTAGATCACGATTGCATAGGCCAGCAAAGACACCAGCCCGCCGACCACCGCGGCCAAGGTACCGGGGCGCAGGCTTAATAAACTGCGGGCATCGCGCAGGCCGATGTACACCGCTGGCATCATCACGCCCCACAACGCGCACATCCATACGGTATAGGCCAGCGGCGCGCCGGAGAGCCTGGCGCCGATACCGTCGACAACGCTGTAGGCCGCGATGAAACAGCCCGTTCCCAGCGCATAAGGCAGGCTGGGAACCGACAACCGACGCCCGCTGAAAGCCAGGGAAATAATCGCCCCTGACACCAGTGCAATCCCCAGCAACTCGACGGGCGCAATGCGTTCCCCGGCAAATACCGCAGCCCCCAGGGTGATCAGCGCCGGCGACGAGCCCCGGGAAATCGGATAGATCTGCCCCAGGTCGCCCACCCGGTAGCTGCGCACCAGGAACAGGTTGTAACCAACATGCAGCAACGCCGAAAGCACCCCATAGCCCCAGCTCTCAATCGCCGGCGTCACCATGAACGTAGCGGCGATGAGACTGGTGAAGGCAATGGCCATGCACATGACAGTCATTGACCACAGCCGGTCGGCACCACCACGCAATAGCGCGTTCCAGCTGGCATGAAGCAGGGCGGCGAACAGCACCAGGAAGATGATATGAGTAGGCATGCGCCATCTTAGGCAAGCCAAGGCCCCGGCTTACAGCGAAGTCTGCTCATCACAGCATGAACAGATACTCATACCTCATTGATCCGCCCGTTGTACTTTCAGCGCCTCGCTCATCAGCCATTGACGAAAGCTGAAGATATGCGGCTGGGTTTCGATGCCCTTGGGGCACACAAAATAGTAGGCAAGCGGTGACGGGAACGGCACATCGAACAGGCGCACCAGGCGACCGTCACTTATTTCCTGCTCCACATGCCCGCTGCGCACCAACGCGATGCCATGGCCGAGCAGGGCCGCCTCGACGGTCATGTTGGTATCGCCAAACCTGACGCTTTCCCTGAGCGGCGTAAAAGCCAGCCCCACCGCTTGAAACCAGACCTCCCATTTCGGTGCCAGCTCGGCGCCATCGCGGGCCAGCAGCGGGAAGTCCAATAAATGGGCGGGGCTGCCCGGGGTGCCAAGGCGCCGCAACAGTTCGGGGCTGGCCACGGGAAACACCTGCTCGCCGAACAAAAACTCCGAATACAGGCCCGGGTAATTCCCCTTGCCCAGCCGGACCGCGACATCCGCTTGGGCGTCGGAAAAGTGGATGACGTCGTCCGTGGTGTCCAGCGCAACCAGCAGCTCGGGGTGCTGGCGAGCGAGGTTCGGCAAGCGTGGCAGCAGCCATTTCAAGGCAAAGGAATAAGTGGTGCTGACCTTGAGCCGTACCCTGCCCTTTTGCTCGCGCAGGTCGGCCAGGGTCGCCTCCAGGCTCATGAAGAATTCGCGCACGATGGGCGCCAGGGTAGCCCCCGCCGGGGTCAGGCGTAACGACTGGCCACGCTCGAACAACGCCAGGCCCCAAAGCGCTTCCAGGTGTTTGAGCTGGTGGCTGACCGCGCTCTGAGTAACATGCAACTCCTGCGCGGCCGCGGTAAAGGTCGGGTGGCGAGTGGCGGCTTCGAAGGCGCGCAAGGTCGCGGTGGGCGGCAGATCTCTCATAGATAGGGTGTCCGGCGAGTTAGCAGTAAGCGCTGAGCATGAGCATTGACTCATGTTAGCCCTAAAGCACCAGGTTCGCGTATTGCTCCAGCAGCCGCGCCAAGTGCTGATATCCGCTCGCCAGATGAGGCGCACCAAGCCTGCTCAACGACCGGGATGTGCGCCGCGCCTGTGCGGCGCCGATCGCGGGATGATGGGCATATCGTGCAACCCGCCGCGCACCGCTTTGCACGCATCGGGCCACGGGAGATGCCGGATCAACACCGCTGGCTTTGCGCTGTAGCCGATTCAATTGCTTGCTCAGTTGCAGCGACAAGTAGCCCGCCGGGTCAGCGTGCGGGTGATCAGCGCCAAGCAAACTCTTCAACGTAACTAACCGGTGTTGTTGCTCCGCTTGCCATTGAGCATGATCGATTGTATTTGCCTGGCGTAGCAGCAGGCGTGTGTGCCGGTGCAGCGCACGTGTCAATGCGCGTACCTGCCTGGCTGGATCTTTGGGCAGGATCTGAAACGCCAGGAGGCACACAATCATCGCCACGATCCAGGCCAGCGCCTGGTTGGCGAAACCGACGAAATCGTAGGTGGCGGTCATACCGGTGCTCACCAGGGTGTTGAAGCCGATCAGGTAGGCAACCCCTTGCAGGGCATGGCGCGGCTGGCTCGTGGCATGGATGCCGAATGACCAGAAGCCCGCCATGACCAGCAACAACAGAGGGAAGCCGTTGATCTGTGGCATCAACAGGAATTTGCACAGCGCCGCCGCCACAATCGCGTAGAGCGTGCCGCGGATAAAACCGTTGATACCTTGGGCTGGCGCGGCAGCCGTCGCCACCAGGGTGCAGTACGGCCCCAGCACCGCCAGTAATGTGGGCCCTTGATCCCAGCCGCTGAAATACCAGATCGCACCCGCACTCAGTATGGCGAGCAGTGCCCGGATGCCGTTTCGCGCCGCATCCGCGTAATGGCGGTGATACCCCACGGCGCGTACTGGCGCGCGGCGAGCCTGGTCGAGGCTGGCGAAGTTCAACAGGGCCTCGCCCAAGTCCGCCAATTGGTCGTCCAAGCGTTCGCTGCGCAACCGCAGGTGTGGGCTTGAGTGGGCGCAATCATCCACCCAGCGACGCAGTTGCTCCAGTGTCGCGGCCGCGGCGCGAAAGTCGCAGCGAGCCTGCGCCAGGCATTCACTCAGTTGCTGCAAGCCTGTGCTTATGCGGGCGCGCAACGCGGGGTCGATTGCGGGGTCGGGGTCGTCCGGGTGCACGTCGAGCACAGCCGACTGCAGATGCGCCAGGCCGGCCTGAATCGCCAGCTGCCGCGAGCGGATCAGCGACGATTCGCCACGGCCGAGCCCAAGCTGGTCGTCCACCTTGCTGATATCGATCGCGAGCTGGTGCCGTTGCGTCGCCAGCTGCGCAGGCTCTTCACCCACAAGGCTTGCCGCGAGCAGCCGGGCGCTGCGCGCACAGGCGTCGATCAGCGAGCTTCGAACTTTATGCGCCATGGTCTTGGCGCTGAACAGCGTCGCTACCAGGCTCAAGCTGAGCACGCCGAGCGCTACCGCCGTGCCACGAGTGATGATGTGGTCGAAGCCCTGTTCCGGGGCGACGATGGCAGGGCCCAGCGCCAAACACACCGTATAGCCCGCCACCACTGCCGCGGTGGCCTGGTAATGACGCAAAACCGTCATTGCACCGACGCACAGGCCCAGCCATATACCGACGCCCAGTATGAACAACAGCATCTGTTGCGCGAACAACCCCATCAGCACAAAGGCTGCGACCATGCCGACCAGGGTGCCCAGCATCCGGTACACACCCTTGCCTCGCACTGCCCCTTGGATGGGCTGCACCAGCAACAACACCGTGGACGCACCCGAGAATGGCGAATCCAGATGCAGTTGGAAACCAAGCCAGAGTGCCAGGCTTGCCGCCAGGATACTGCGCAGCACGTAGGCAAGCGTGGCGGACGTCCAGGGCCGAGGGATCGCCGCGAAAAAGCGTGTCGCCAGGCCAGTCATCACATGAACGCCTGCAGCCATTGGGTGAGTCGCCAGCGCGCTGCGGCGCCCGGCTGCGTCACTTCGACACTGGCGGTCATGCCCGCCGCCAACTCCACCCCATCCGGCACCTTGTCCAACTCGATGCGCACGGGCACTCGCTGGGCCAGACGAATCCAACTGAAGGTCGGGCTCACCTGGGGCAAGCCGCTGTCGTTGCGCAACTCATTGGTGTCGGCAATGCCTCTGCCCAGGCTTGCCACGTGGCCTTCCAGCAGCGGGTCAAAGCCCATCAGCTTGATCGACACCGGTGCGCCGATGAGTACACCCGGCAGCTTGGTCTCTTCAAAATAGCCCGTGATCCAGAAACTATGAGCGTCGACCACGAACAGGTTGGTAGCACCCGCCTGCGCATAGTCACCGGGCTGCAACCGCAGTTGCGTGACGTAGCCGTCCACTGGCGAACGCACAGTCGTGCGGTCAAGGTCGAGCTGGGCCTGGGCCAACTGGCTGCGTGCCGCGTCCAAACGTGCTTGGGCCACGGCCAAGTCACGCGCCGCGTTGTCGATCTCTTCCCGGGCGATGGCGCCGCCCAGTTGCGCGCGCCGCTTGAACTGCGCACTGCGCTGCTCGAACACACTCCGCGCTTCTGCGAATTGCGCTGCGCGCTGCTGCTGGGTCAATCGATAAGCACGCGTATCAATCCGATAGAGCAAAGCACCCTTTGCCACCCATTGGTTGTCACTGACCCATAACTGATCGATTTGGCCGGACACCTCGGGCGCAATGCGGATCACCTGTGCACTCACCCGCCCATCCCGCGTCCAGGGCGCCAGCACGTATGCCCGCCAGAGTTGCAGGCAAAACACCAGGGCCAGCACGCCAAGCCCCACGGTGGCGGCAGTTTTAAGCAGTTTGACGATAGACATGCGCGGCCTCGCTCAGCAATGGACGACCATCGTCGACACGACGATGAGCGAGACAAAAAAACGCGCCAGCGCCGGGTGCCACGCTCGGTCCAGCCAGCGACCGGCCAGACGTTCGATCAGCCGGTAGGCCAGGAGGGACGCACCGAGGTAGATCAACAAGGGCGGAAAGTAGAGGTTGGCAATCGAGATTTCGCTAAGCATGGCAAGCACCGGGATTCGGAAGGTTCTAGCAGTCGCCCGCCCAAGGAAGGCAGGCTTGTAGGTGATGCTAGGGAATTACTGCCACTGCCGATATTGAGTACACTGCCAAAATATAATCAAATCCGGACAACCCTGGATGAGCTTGCATGGCACAGATCCAAGTCGATCAGTTTGAGTACGACACCCTTTCCCAGCCCGCCGTAGCGCTGATGCTGGAACCCCAGCGCAACGACAGCGAGTCTGCCGTACACAAGCACCGCAAGGGGCAACTGGTGGTGGCGTGTTGCGGTGGCATTGTGTGTACGGTGGAAGATGGCGTGTGGATGGTGCCGTCAGGGTTCGGCGTGTGGATCCCGGGGGGCGTCGCTCATAGCAACCGCGTGACAGCCAACGGGCAGGTGTGTTTTCTGTTCGTGGAGCCCGGCGCTGCATCGCTGCCGGATCGCTGCTGTACCTTGGCGCTGTCGCCATTGATCCTTGAGCTGATCCTGCACCTGAGCGGCCAGGCTCAGGATTACCCGGCCGATTCACGCACTGCTCGATTGGCCCACGTACTGCTCGAAGCGCTTGAACTGGCCCCCACCGAACAACTCTACCTGCCTCTACCCGCCTCAAACCCGCTGCGCACCATCGCCCGGGCCCTGGCGCAAGATCCCGCCAACCGCGCCACCATGGCGAACTGGGCACGCCACGTGGCCATGAGCGAACGCTCGCTGGCCCGCCTGGTAAAAGCCGAAACCGGCCTGACCTTCGGACAATGGCGCAAGCAATGGCAGATCATCGTCGCCCTGCAAAGCCTGGCCGAAGGGCAATCAGTGCAGAGAACCGCTGAAGCGCTCGGCTATGAGTCAGTCAGCTCGTTCATCACGATGTTTCGTAAAACCCTGGGCACCTCACCGGCCCGTTACCTGCGCAACACCGTGGGTCTTACCTAAGACTCCAGCGTCAGCGCAATTTTCAACCGCAGATCCTTTTCCGCAAATGGCTTATGCAAGACCGGACAGCCCCTGAACTCTTCCGGCAGGCCACTGCCGCCGTAGCCCGTACTGAACAAAAACGGAATGTGGCGTGCGCGCAGAATCCGCGCCACTGGGAAGACGTATTCTCCAGCCAGGTTCACGTCGAGGATCGCCAAGTTGACATCCACCACCCCTGCCACGTGTATCGCCTTGGCGAGTTGGGCCACGGAGGCGACTACGGTGCACTCCAGCTCTTCGAGCATTTCCTCGATCAACATGGCGATGGTGCCCTCGTCTTCAACCAGGAGCACTCTGGTGCCTGGGAACGTGGTCATGTCTGGTTCTCAGCGAGCATAAACGAGAAGCGGCAGTGAACGCCCTCACGGGCGAAGTCGAGTTCGAACGAACCGCCTAGATCACGCTCGATACAGCGCTTCATCAACCGCGAACCCAAGCCTTCGCGCTCCGGCGTGGATACCGAAGGCCCGCCTTGTTCGCGCCAGTCCACGGTGAGCAGCGCGCCGCTGGGCTGGGGTCGCACGCTCCAGCTCACCGAGAGTGTCCCGGTGTCGGTGGACATCGCTCCGTATTTGAGGGCGTTGATCGCCAGTTCGTTAAGTGTCATGGTCAGGTTCAGGGCGACGCGGGTGTCGACCTCGATGGCATCACCGGCAATCACCACGCGACCGGAATCATGGCCAAACACCGGCACCAACACTTCCTGGGCCAGCACTCCCAGCGGCGTAAGGCCCCAATGCCGCTTCGTCAGCAGGTCATGGGCACGCGACAAGGCGAGCAATCGGGCTTCGAACCGGGTGTAGCCGTCCCTGGCATCCTGCGCGTTACGCGCGGTCTGGGACGCCAGGGACTGGACCGTGGCCAGGGTGTTCTTGACCCGATGATTGAGTTCATCGATCAAGTTCTTTTGTCGGTCTTCGGCCTGCTTTCGCTCGGTGATATCCACAAGCATGTTGATCGCGCCGATCAGATTGCCATCGGCATCGTGCAGCGGGGTCGGATACGGCGTGAAAGACACGCGGGTGCCATCCGGACGCTCGGCGACGGCCTCGACGCCGCGTATGGCGCGGTTTTCCTTGAGTGCCACGGCCATCGGGCATTGGTCGTGAGGCAGAAAAGAGCCGTCGGTGTTAAACAGTTTCCAGGTGACACACCACAGGTCGCCCAGTTGCGGCGTGCGCCCCGACAACTCGACGGCCGCACGATTATAAAAGGTGATACGCCCTTCGGCGTCGGTGGTGTAGACCGCTGCCGGCAGCGCCTCGAGCAGATCGCGCATGTGCCGCTCGCTTTCACGCACCCGGTTTTCCATTTTTCGGGCCAGCGTGACGTCCTGAATGACCCGCACACCATAGCGGAACCGGCCATCCGGCGCCCTGACCGACGAGCTATGAACATCCAGATAAAGCGCCTGGCCATCGAGCTTGAACGCGCGTTTGCGCAACACGTAGTTGTCCAGTTCACCCGCCACCTGCCGTGCGTATAACGCCGCGTCCTGCTCGACACTGTCTGGGTGGGTGTAGTCCAGGAAGGTCATCGCCAGCAATTGCTCACGAGGGCGCCCGAGCATGGTGCACAGGGCATCGTTGACCCGCAGCAGGCGACCATCCTCGCCAGCCTCGGCAATGCCGATGGTCGCCGCCTCGTAGGTCGCCGCCAGCCGGTCATCGCTCTCCTGGCGCCCGGTTTCGGCGTCATGCACGCGGGTCACGTCAATCGTGAAGCAACGTGTGTTGAAGAACTTGCCGTCTTCGAATCGCCCATTCGAGGTAATCGCCACGTGCCTGATGCTGCCGTCCTTGGCCCGCAGGCGCGCCGGGTAGCTGTTCAGGCAATCGCCGCTGCCGAGTTTATGGAGGATGTCGCCGATGACCGGTTCATCCACATGAAATTCAGTGATATGACGGCCGATGTATTCCTCGGCGCAATAGCCCAGCAGCGATAACTCGGCTTTATTGGCGCGCAGGATAATGCCTTCGCCGCTGACAATATGCAGGCCCACGGCGCTGTTTTCGAAAAAGTCTTCGAGGTCGGAACTTTTGCGTCGCAGCTCCTCGGCTATTGCGTGGTGCGCCGAGACGTCCTGAAAGCAATTGATCGCGCCCTGGATTCGTCCATGGCGATCGCTAAGCGTGCGGACATTCATGAGCGCTACGAAGCGAGATCCGTCAGGGCGCTCGATCAAGACTTCCTGGTTACGCGCACACAGGCCAGCGTTGAGCGTCGACGCCATCGGACATTCGTCGACCGCCAATGGCGCGCCGTCCGTCGTATAAAGTCGATATGAGCCGCAATAGCGGTCGCCATGCTTACCGAGGGCTGGTGTTCGTCCCCACAAACTAACCGCTTCGCTGTTGAACCTGACGAGCCACCCGTCGCGGTCACAGAGGTAAATTGCCCCCGGAATCACATCGAGCAAATGAGTCCCCATCGCGACCAGGCTTTCGTATTCACTGGGTTCGCGTGTGGTTGTGGGGGGCTGGTCAACATTCAACATACTTGATCCTCAATGCAACCTGTGTTGAAAAACGCGACTGCTATTGCCGCCTTTCGCTCTTCCCTGAGTGTATGTACCGAGAAAGCATTCCACCTTGGATAAATTTCATTCACACGCAAGACTTTGCCTCGGACGCTGGAAGCGCCGAATGGGAACGAAACATGAAGCCTACCGCTCAGTATAGTGTTGCCGCTTCGAGTTTATCAGCCGACGTAGCATGAGGAGAGACTGTGTCCACTTCCAAGCTGACCTCGCGTGTTCTCAATACACCGCGCCATACGACGCACTATGTAGAGATGGGACCGGCCGATGGGCCATTGATGCTGTTCCTGCACGGTTGGCCGGAGCTCAGCCTGATCTGGCGCGCACAGATCCAAGCATTCGCGGCACAAGGCTGGCACTGCGTTGCACCCGACATGCGCGGTTATGGTCGTTCTTCTGCACCCGCGCCCACGCAGGCGTACACCCTTGAAAACATCGTGGCCGACATGGCAGAGCTTCACGACCATCTCGGTGGCAGGCCCGCCATTTGGGTAGGCCACGATTGGGGCAGCGTCGTGGCGGGTGAACTGGTCGCTCATGAGCCTCAGCGCAGTTGCGGTGTTGTATTGATTTCGGTCCCGTACTTCCCCACCACTAACGCGCTGCCAACGCTCGTCCCACTGGTTGATCGCTCGATCTACCCGGCGGACACGTATCCGGACGGTCAATGGGATTATTACCGCTACTACAACACGCACTTTGCGTGCGCTGTCGCTGACCTTGATGCGGATAAAGCCGCGTCGCTGGCGTCGATTTATCGCCGAGGCGACCCGGCGAATATCGGCAAGATTGCAGCGAATGCCGAAGTGACCCGCAAGGGCGGGCGGTTCGGCCAAGCGCACCGGGCCCCCCTCACCCAGCCAGACCTTGCACTCTGGCCGCCTGCAGACTTCGCGCAATTGGTGCGCAGTTTCCAGGCGCAGGGTTTCCGCGCTCCCTGCGCCTGGTATTTAAACGACGATGCCAACATTGAATATGCGCACCGGGCGTTAAATGGCGGCCTCTTGTCATTGCCCGTACTGTTTGTGAACGGCGACTACGATCAAATGAACACCATCAAAGGTAATCAGCTGGGCGATCCAATGCGGGCGGCCTGCGTAGATCTCACCGTGGCAAGCCTACCCGGCGGGCATTGGTTGCCGGTGGAATGCAAGGTCGAACTCGTTGAAGCCATAAGCACCTGGCTACGCAAGCTCAGGTCCCACTCTTGACCTTGCTCCAGACCCGCGTACGCACCCGCTCCAGTTTCAACGGCAGCGGCTCCAGCGCAAACAGCGTATCCAGCACTGCCTTGGAAGGATAAACCCCAGGATTATCGCGCACCTTCGCATCAACCAGCCCTTTGGCGTCCTTGTTGGCATTGGCATAGCTGAGGTAATTGGACGACGCGGCAATCACCGGCGGGCGCAGCATGTAGTCGATGAACGCCAGGCCCTGCTGGGGATTCGGTGCATCGTTGAGCAGCACCAGGTTTTCCACCCAGATCGGCGCGCCTTCCTTGGGAATGCTGTACTGGATCCGGCGACCATTGCCGGCGGCATCGGCAGCTTTGCGAGCGTCCATCACGCCGCCCGCCCAGCCGACGACGGCGCAGATATCACCGTTGGCCAGATCGGTGATAAAGCGCGAGGAGTCGAAGTAGCGAATGTGCGGGCGCAGTTTCAACAACAGGGCCTGGGCCTTGAGGTAGTCTTCCGGGTTCTGGCTGTTATAGGGCAACCCCAGATAGTGCAAGGCGATCGGGATGATTTCAGCGGGCGCATCCAGCATCGCCACGCCGCACTCGCCCAGCCTGGCGAGGTTTTCTTCTTTGAAAATCAGGTCCCAGGAATCTACCGGTGCGTTGTCACCCAGGAGCGCGTGGACTTTGGCGACGTCGTAACCGATGCCGGTGGTGCCCCACAGATAAGGCACGGCAAAACGATTACCGGGGTCGTTGCTGCTGACCTTTGCCAGGATATCCGGATCCAGATGTGACAGGTTGGGCAGTTGCGAGCGATCCAGTTCCTTGAGCACGCCGGCCTTGATCAGGTTCGGCAACAGGTCGCCGGTAGCGACCACCACGTCATAGCCACTGCGCCCGGCCATGAGTTTGCTTTGCATGACCTCGCTGTTGTCGAACACGTCGTAGGCCGATTGAATGCCGGTCTGCGCCTGGAAATCCTTCAGCGTGTTGGGTGCAATGAAGTCATACCAGTTATAGATATTGACCTTCGGCTCCGCCGCCTGAGCGCATGCCATTGCGCCGCTGATAACGGCAGCCAGCCCCCATTGCATGCATCGAATAGCGATCATCACGAACTCCTGGGCCGGCACCTGCGCACCAGCTGATTATTGTTATGGAGGGTACAAACGCAGTCAGCGAATAAGCAGTTCACGGCGGCCATTGGGATGCTCGACAGCCTCGCCTTGCAGCAGCAACCGACGATCATTGAGGTAGTGATAATCCCTGCGGGCCGCCTTGATTTGAGCAAGGTCCAGACTGATCACATGGCGTGATTCTTCGCGCCCGGCTTCGTACGGCACGCGACCAAACGGGTCGACCACCGTGCTGCCGCCAGCAAATACCAGACCGTCATCGCCCTGCCCCGCGCGGTTGACCATCACGCAGAACACCTGGTTCTCCTGGGCCCTGGCCATGATCGCAGTGCGATGCACCGGACCGTAGGGGTCCATGTTGCCGTTGGTGACGATGATCAATTCGGCACCCAATTGCCCCAGCGCCCGCGCCGTTTCCGGCAGCTCGATGTCGTAGCAGATCAGCAGGCCGACACGCACGCCGTTCCACAGCGTAGTGACGAAGCGATCGCCTGGCGTGATGTCGGCGCGCTCGGAGGGCCACAGATGGGTTTTGCGATAGCGCAGGGCAATACCCTCGGGTGTGATCAATACCGAGGTGTTGTAATAGGCGTCCGCATCACGTTCGACCAAGCCAATCACAACCGACACATTGCGTTGGCGCACCGCCTGCTGCACGGTTTGCAGCGTCGGGCCGTCCAGAGGCTCGGCGACCTTGGCCAGTTGTTCGCCACCGACGAAGCCCATCAAATGGGTTTCCGGAAATACCAGCAAGTCGGTATCCGCGTTGCAGTTGGCGATGGTCTCCAAGGTGCGTCCCAGGTTATAAGCGGTATCACCGTCGCGGCCGGCTAACTGCAAGAGTTCGATGTTCATGGCAGGTCCTTGGGCAAAGTGGAAACCCGAATTTACCCGGGCCTTCAAATGAGTATGGGGTGCAGCGCAATGGGAAAAAATCACTTCAATGGGGTACCCCGCAATGGGTAGTCAAACCAATCTGACCTTGCAGGATGTGGCCTGGCATGACGCGGTCGGGCGGCTGATCGAAAACCTCGACCAACCGCACTTCTGGGTATCCATGACGCGTTTGCTCGGGCGCTATGTGCCGGTGGACAGCTGGGTGGTACTGATCTTCAACCCTGGCAGGCCACTGGTACTGGCTGAATCGCCTACGGAGGAAGGCGGCACCGACTCGCTGTTCCAGGACTACCTCAAGGGGCTTTACCTGCTCGATCCGTTTTACCTGGCCAATCGCGAATCACCGCGAAGTGGGCTGTTTCAACTGGACGACGTTGCCCCCGAGTGTTTTGAGCAGACCGATTATTACCAGCGCTACTTCCGCCTGAACGTGGTCGCCGATGAGATACATCTCAATGTGCAACTCGATCCCCAGCGCACTCTGAGCCTGTCGTTGGGCAGCCGTTGCCGCTTCAGCCAGGAGCAACTGGCACTGCTGCGGTTGATCCAGCCCTGGGTGGCCGGCCTGATGCGTCAGCGCTGCGTGTTTGAACAGGCATCGAGCAGCGTGCCGGCAGCGGAGCCGTCAACGGACTGGCAAGAGCGCCTGCTGTCACCGACGCTGCAGATCAGCTCGGCGTTGTCGAGCCGTGAAGCCGAGGTAGCGCAGTTGATGCTCAGTGGCTGCTCGAACAAAGAGATCGCCCGCAAGCTGGCGATCTCTGCCGAAACGGTCAAGGTGCATCGCAAGCACATGTACAACAAGCTGGGGATCAAATCCCAGTCCGAGCTGTTCCTATTGTTCCTTCAGGCTCAGGAGTGAACAGCAGCCGTCCAACCCACCTTCGTCATCGCCGCCAGCAATTGTTCAGGTTTGAGCGCCAGTGCTTGTCGGCCACGGCCCTGCAGGTCGTTGGCGGCCAACAGAGCATTGAGAATTGCTTCCTCGACGGCGTCCGCAGCGGCCACAAACAACGCGGAGATGTAGTCGTTATTGACCATCTGTAAGGCCGTGGTCGGCGGGCCGGGTTGCCCGAGATTAGCAACCGGCAAGCCGGTATTGCCTACAGAGAACGCGATGAAGATGTCGCCGCTGTCGTCTTCGGTGCCGCCACCGACCCGCGCCAAACCGATACTCGCACGCTGTGCCAGGCGTGTGCATTGATGGGGCAGCAAGGGCGCGTCGGTGGCGATGGTGATCACGATAGACCCCATGCCAGGCACGCCGACGTTCACCGGCCCGTCATAAGGCGAAGGCGTGTCCTGCAATACGCTGCCCACCGGGTAACCCGCCACGCGCAAGGCGCTGCGTACGCCGTAGTTGGCCTGCACCAGTGCGCCCACGGTCCAGCCGCCCTCTTCGGCGCTCAGCACGCGAGACGACGTACCAATCCCACCTTTGAATTCATGGCAGATCATCCCGTTACCGCCGCCCACGCAGCCTTCCTGCACCGGGCCGCTGTGTGCATCCGCCAATGCGGCGTGCACATGCTCGGCGGTGACGTGCTGGTCCCAGATATCGCTCAAAATGCCATCGTAGGTTTCCAGCACCACCGGCATGCACCAATAGGTGTGTTGCTTGCCCATTTCACGTTCGGCGGCCACCAGTGCATCACGTACCACGCCGACGCTGTGGGTATTGGTGTAGGCAATGGGTGTGGTCAGCAAGCCTGCTTCGCGAATCCACTCCAGACCGGTGGCGTCGCCGTTGCCGTTGAGCACGTGAACGCCGGCGAAACACGGCGCCAGATGAGCTGCGACCGGCCGCGGCTCGATGATGGTCACACCGGTATGCATCGAGCCGTCGGTGCTTTCGGCATTGAGGGTGTGATGGCCGACGCGAACGCCGGGCACGTCGGTGATGGCGTTGAACGCCCCGGGTGTGCCCGTGCCAATCGTGATGCCCAGGTCTCGTAAGCGCATGTTTTTACTCTCGATAAGCCCGTGAAGAATTGGCTCAAGTCTAGGTAGTCGGCCAGCCGTTGACGATAACCCACAGTTGTTACCCCCGATGAGTTAGGTCGGCCCCGCTTTGGACGATGGCAAATGAAGCCTGGGGTTTCGGGCATGGTGCCAATCGCACCGGTCCGTATCATTTGCCAATGGGCAAAGCCCTCTAAACCGCATTCACATCCCGCTTGCAAACATTCACTAGGCAAAAGCCCTGAGCGCTGGGCTGGGAGACTCATGTCCGTCGATATCACTAAACACGGCTCAAAAGGCTTGATGTTTTTTCTCGCGCTGTCACTGACCGCAGCGCTCATGAACAGCAGCGCACCCACGCCGCTGTACCCTTTTTACCAAGAACACCTGCAGATCAACGCTGTGGACCTGACGTTTATATTCGGCGCCTACGGTGCCGGTGTTTTGCTGGCCTTGATGACCCTGGCGCGCATCGCCGGCCATGTCAAAGACCAGCGTTTTTTGCTGCTCCCAGCCATTGCACTGGTGCTGATCGGCGCCTGGTTGTGCGCCGAATGCGATTCGTTGTGGGCCCTATGTGCGGCCCGCGCCATCTCGGGGCTTGGCGCAGGGATCATGACCACCGCGGTGAACGTGACGCTGGTGCGGTTCGGTCCGCTCGACAACGGCAAGTTGGCGGCGACGCTGGCCACCTTGGCAATGATCCTGGGGTTGGCTTTCGGCCCAGTGCTCAGCGGCGTGGCACTGCAACTGAACCTGTACCCGGCCAGCCTGCCCTTCTGGTCGATCATGGCCCTGGTCGCTGTCGCCGCCCTCGGCGTACTGGCGCTCTGGCCCCGCCACGCCCTCCAGGCCCACACCGCCGCTCACACTGCACAAGCGTCGTTACGTGAAGGCCTGCGGGGTATTGGTCGGCCCTTCCACTTGTGCGCGTGGTCGGTGTTTTTCAGCTGGTCGTTCACGGCCTGCGTCTTCGTGATTGGCCCCGGCGCTGCCGAACAGCAACTGGGCTTGAGTGACCGTGGGATGTTTGGCTACAGCATGGCGGTGTACCTGTTGATCGCCGGGGCCAGCCAGCTGTATTGCAAACGCCTGGATGCAGCGCGTGCATTGCGTTCTGGATTGCTCGCCCAGTGTGCCGCCTTCCTGCTCCTGCTGACGGCCTTCTCGGTCCATTCGCTGACGCTCGCGGCGCTGGCCCTGGTAATCGGCGGCTACGCTTATGGCGCCATTTTTGTCGGCAGTGCGCGGCTGATCAATCAGCTGGCTCCCGCCAACTGCCACGCCAAGTTGGTGGCGTATTTCTATATGACCATCTACCTGTTCAACGCTGTGCCCATTCCACTTGGGCTGCTGGTGGACGCGATGGGGCTTGCCCCCAGCGTGCTCGCCGCCTTGGTCTTTTTTCTGGGGCTCGGTGCCGTGCTGGCGATTCTCGCTGCACGGGTCCGACTCCCTCATGCGCATCAACAGTCCAGTTGAGCGCTCGTCACCGTTGAGCCATCAGGGCTCTTAATTTTTTGCCTTACGTCAGTACCGGAATCATGCATAAAAAACTTAAAGTGTGCGTCACGATTGCTGCGGTGCTCGCCATTGGCGGCGCCGTCGGCTTGTACCGGCAGTCCACCTCTGCGCAACCTACCCAAACGACGGCCGGAACGGCTGCGCCGGCCATCCAGGTAGCCGTCGCCACCGCCACGCAAGCCGATATGCCTAACACGTTGGCGGGTATCGGTGAACTGGAAGCCACCCACCAAGTCATGGTCACCGCCGAAAGCGGTGGCCTGGTACGTGCCATTGCATTCCAACCCGGCGAGCGGGTGAAAGCCGGGCAAACTCTGGTGCGACTCAACGATGCGCCGGAGCAAGGCGAACTGGCCAGGCTTCAGGCCCAGGCCGCCAACGCCAAGGCCAAGTTGCAACGAACCCAACGCTTGCTGCCCCAACAGGCGGCGACGCAAGAGGAACTGGATCAGGTGCAGTCCGCCTACTCCCAGGCGCTGGCCGATATCGTGCGGATCAAGGCGCTGATCGATCAGAAACGCATCAAGGCCCCTTTCACCGGCGTGCTGGGTGTACGCAAGGTCAACCTGGGCCAGTTCGTGCAGGCCGGAGATGCCATGGTGTCGCTGACCGACGCACAGACGCTGTACGCCAACATCACCCTGCCCGAACGTGCCCTGGCACAGCTCAAAACGGGCCAGGAGATGAGCGTCAGCGTAGACGCGTACCCCCAGCGCTTGTTCATGGGCCACGTCAGTACCCTCGAACCACGTATCGACCCCGGCACCCGCACGGTGCTGGTCCAGGCCACGGTTCCGAATCCGGACAACCTGCTGTCACCCGGCATGTACGCCAATGGCGAAGTCCATCTGCCAGCCAAAAAAGACGTGATCAGCGTGCCTGAAACAGCCGTGAGCTACAGCGCCTACGGTGACTTTGTCTACGTCGTCGAGGGCGCTGATACCCAACTGACCAACACGGTACGCCAAGTCTACGTGAAGACCGGCGAACGCTCGGATGGCCGGGTCGTGCTGCTTGACGGCGGAAAGGCCGGTGATCGCGTGGTCACCTCCGGTCAGTTGCGCTTGAGCAGCGGCGCCCTGGTACGCATTGCGCTCAAGGACACCGTAGGGCTCGACCAAGCCGCAAGCCGCTGATACACCAAGGATCTGAAAATGAAATTCACCGACTTGTTCGTGCGGCGCCCGGTGTTGGCGCTGGTGGTCAGCACCCTGATTTTATTGATGGGGCTGCTGGCCATAAATAACCTGCCGATTCGTCAGTACCCCCTGACGGAAAGCTCCACGCTGACGATCACCACCCAGTACCCCGGTGCTTCACCGCAATTGATGCAGGGTTTCGTCACCCAGGCCATCGCGCAATCGGTCGCCACCGTGGAAGACGTCGACTACATGAGCTCGACGTCGACCCAGGGCAAAAGCGTGATCACCGTGCGCATGAAGCTCAACGCCGACTCCAACAAGGCCATGACCCAGGTGATGGCCAAGGTCAACGAGGTCAAATACCGCTTGCCGGAGCAGGCTTACGATCCGGTGATTGTGAAGTCCTCCGGTGAGGCCACAGCCGTGGCCTATGTGGGTTTTTCCAGCCCGACCCTGTCCACCGCCGCACTCTCGGACTACTTGCAGCGCGTGGTGCAACCGCAACTGTCTTCCATCGAAGGGGTCGGCAGCATCAACCTCAGCGGCGGGCAGACAATGGCCATGCGTATCTGGCTGGATGCCAATCGCATGGCCGCCCATGGCATTTCCGGCAGCGATGTGGCCCAGGCCCTGTTGAATAACAACGTGCAGGCTGCGCCCGGCCAGGCCAAGGGTTTGTATGTGGTGTCGGATATCCAGATCAACACCGACCTGGTCGATGTCGCCGAGTTTCGACAGTTGGTGGTCAAGTCCAGCGCTGCCGGTGTGGTGCACCTGAATGATATCGCTACCGTGGAACTGGGCGCCGCGTCCACCGACACCAGCGCCACCATGGACGGAGTTCAAGCAGTGTTTTTCGGCCTGAATGCCGCGCCCAATGCCAACCCGCTGGTGATCGTCAAGAAGGTAAATGAATTGCTGCCGGGGATCCGCGCCAACCTGCCGCCGGACGTGAAAGTCGCTGTGCCGTTTGAGCTGGCACGTTTTATCAGCGCATCGATTGATGAAGTACTCGGTACGCTGGGCGAAGCCATTGCCATCGTGGTACTGGTGATTTTCTTAAGCCTGGGTTCGGCGCGGGCAGTGATCATCCCGGTGGTCACCATTCCCTTGTCGATGTTGGGTGCGGCCGCATTCATGTCGATGTTCGGGTTCAGCATTAACTTGCTGACCTTGCTGGCGATGGTATTGGCCATCGGCCTGGTGGTGGATGACGCGATCATTGTGGTGGAGAACGTTCACCGTCATATCGAAGAAGGCAAGTCTCCCACATATGCAGCCCTGCTGGGCGCACGTGAGGTGGCAGCGCCGGTGATTGCGATGACCCTGACGCTGGCGGCCGTGTATGCGCCCATAGGCCTCATGGGCGGGCTGACCGGCTCGCTGTTCAAGGAGTTCGCCTTCACCTTGGCCGGCTCGGTGGTGGTCTCAGGCATTATCGCGCTTACGCTGTCGCCGGTCATGAGCTCACTGCTGCTCAACAGCCAGATGAACGAAGGCTGGATGGCGCGCAAGGCCGAGAGATTCTTTCACCGTCTCGGCAGCGCGTATGGCCGGGTGCTGGATCTGTCGCTGCACCACCGTTGGGTCACGTTTACGATTGCGGTCATCGTGCTGATCAGCGTGCCCTGGCTATACAGCCGTGCCCAGACCGAACTGGCGCCCACCGAGGACCAGTCCACGGTGTTAACGGCCATCAAGTCTCCACAAAACGCCAACATCGACTACGTCGAGAAGTTCGGCAAACAGTGGAACGAAGCCATGGGGACATTGCCGGAGCAGAGCAACCTGTGGCTGGTCAACGGCAGCAACGGCGTATCCAACAGCATCGGCGGGGTCAACTTCGTCGATTGGGAAAAACGCGAGCGCAACGCCGACCAGATTCAGGGCGATATGCAGAACCGCGCCAACACCATCGAGGGCAGCAACGTCTTTGCCTTCCAGCTGCCTTCACTGCCGGGCTCGACCGGTGGCCTGCCGGTGCAGATGGTGATCAAGAGCGCCGGTGACTACAGCGTGGTCTATGAGGCGATGGAAGCGCTCAAACACGCCGCACGTGAAAGCGGTTTGTTCATGGTCGTGGACAGCGACCTGGACTACAACAACTCGGTGATCAAGATCAAAGTTGACCGCACCAAGGCCAACAGCCTGGGCGTAACCATGAAGGACCTGGGTGACACCCTGGCGGTGCTGGTGGGCGAAAACTACGTCAACCGCTTCGCCATGGACGGTCGCTCCTATGATGTGATCCCGCAGAGCCTGCGTGGCGAGCGGCTGACGCCTGAAGCGCTGTCGCGCTTTTATGTGACCAGCGCCAGCGGTGGGCAAGTGCCGCTGTCTAATCTGGTCAGCGTCTCGACCGGGGTCGAGCCCAATCAATTGACCCAGTTCGACCAGCTCAATTCGGCGATCTTCCAGGCGATCCCCAACCCAGGCGTGGCCATGGGCGATGCAGTGAAGTTCCTCGAGGCGCGAGCCAAACTGCTGCCGCCGGGTTTCACCTACGACTGGCTTTCGGATGCACGCCAATATCATCAGGAAAGCGGCGCGCTGGTCATGGCGTTCCTGTTCGCAATCATCGTGATCTACCTGGTACTCGCTGCGCAGTATGAAAGCCTGCGTGACCCGTTGATCATTCTGATCAGCGTGCCGATGTCGATATGCGGTGCATTGATTCCACTGGCCTTGGGCATGGCGACCATCAATATCTACACACAGATCGGCCTGGTGACCCTGATCGGCCTGATCAGCAAACACGGCATCCTGATGGTGGAGTTCGCCAATGAGATGCAGGTCAAGCAGGGCCTGGATCGTCGTGAGGCGATTCTGCACTCGGCGAAGATGCGCCTGCGGCCGATCCTGATGACCACGGCGGCGATGGTGGCGGGCTTGATTCCCCTGCTGTTCGCCTCCGGTGCCGGTGCCCATAGCCGTTATGACCTTGGCCTGGTGATCGTGGTGGGCATGTTGGTGGGTACGCTGTTCACTTTGCTGGTTTTGCCGACCATGTATTCGTTCATTGCCGTCGACCATCGTATCGCGGCCACCACACCCCGCGCCCGTGCGCTGGCCGCTGCCGATGCAGCCGACGCCGCCACGACCCAGACGGTGTAAGGAGACATATATGCACCCCTTTAATACCTTCGTGATTCGCCCGCTCGCGCTGCTGGTCTGCTCGGCCTGGATGACGGGCTGTACCGTCGGCCCGGACTACCGGGCCAGTAACGAGCCCGCAGTAGAGCTGACTCAAAGCCCCGATACCGCGCTGTATAGCAGCACCCGCGTGCAACAGGATTGGTGGCGACAATTCCAGGACCCACAACTGGATGCGCTGATCGATCAAGCGCTGGCGCGTAACCATGACCTGCGCATCGCCCAGGCCAGGTTGCTGGAGGCACGTGCGGTGCTGGATCAGCGTCAGTTGGACCAGCTGCCAACGGTGACCGCCAGCGGGGCTTATTCCCGTAGCCTGTCCCAGGCCAACCCCGGCCCGAGCGGTGAGCGCAACCTGGCCAAGACCTATCAGGCCGGCTTGGATGCGCAGTGGGAGCTGGACCTGTTCGGCCGGCTGCAGCGCCTGTCGCAGGCGTCTTCGGCACGCGCTGAGGCCGTCGCGGCGGACCTTGCGCAAACCCGTATCGTAGTGACCGCTGACGTGGCGCGTCACTACTTTGAACTGCGCGGCGCGCAACGGCAATTAGCGGTGGCCCAGGCCAACCTGAGTAATCAGGAAAAAACCGTGGCGCTGGTCCAGGGCCGCGTGGATGCCGGACGCGGCACCGCCGACGAGCTGGCCAGCGCCCTGGCCGAGCGCGCACGGGTGCAAGCCACACTGCCGAGTTTGGAAACCCGTCAAGCGCTCAGCCGTTATCGGCTCGCCGTACTCACGGGCTCGCGGCCCAATGAGCTGCAAGCGCTGACCGACCTGAAACCCTTGCCGGCACTGGTCACACGCTTGCCGATTGGCCAGATAAGTGACTTGCTGCGCCAGCGTCCCGATGTCGCCAGCGCCGAACGCGCTTTGGCGGCGTCGAATGCGGACATTGGCGCGGTGACGGCCGAGCTTTACCCACGGATCGACCTGGGCGGCTTTCTCGGCTTTGTGGCCTTGCGCGGTGGGGATTTGGGCGACAGCGGCAGCCGCGCGTTCAGCGTGATGCCCTCGGTCAGTTGGCCGGCGCTGCACCTGGCCAGTGTTAAGGCCCGGCAGCGGGAGGCTCAGGCGCGTGAGGTGGGCACCCGAGCGCGTTACGAGCAAGTGGTGCTGAATGCGATTGAGGAAACCGAGAGCGCGCTGACGACCTATAGCTTGTCGCAGCAACGGGTACGTAGCCTGGCTGAAGCAGCAGCGCAAAGTGAGCGTGCGGCTCGACTGGCACATGCGCGTTATGAAGCAGGTAGTGCGGCGTATCTGGTAGAGCTGGACGCGCAGCGTACGCAACTGAATGCTCAGGACGCGCTGACGCAGGCAGAGACCGCGTCGTATCTCAATGTGGTGCAACTCTATAAAGCGTTGGGTGGTGGCTGGCGTGCGCCGGAGCCGCTCAGTTCGTATGCGGTTACCGGACAAGGCCCTCGCGGGTAAGCCTAACTCCCAAGGTAATCGGCCACGCCCGTGGCCGATCCTGAGCCGGCCAGCACGGCATTGATGCGCAATGAATAGGTGCCTGGACGCAGCAAGGAACTGGAACATGGCTGCCGAGGCGGCGCCGAGTACATGCCAGTGCAGGTCGGACAAGTGAAGGGGTAGTTTGCGGCGAATTTAACCACGTACAATCGTTGAAATCATGAAGGGGCAAGTCATGCGCGCACCCTACGGCTGCGCGCAGATCCCCGTTGAATTACACGCCTGCAAACCAGGGCAGTGGTGCACGCGCCTGCATTGTGATCGTCTTTATCTGTGTATAAGCATTGAGCATCTCCCGACAAAACTCACGCCCAATCCCACTGTTCTTATACCCTCCAAACGCAGTGCCATCGGTAATGTTCGAGTAACGATTGATCCACACCGAACCTGCCTCCAGCCGTGCTGCAGTCTCCATAGCGTGCTGCAAATTGCTGGTGTAGATCCCGGAGGCCAACCCATATTCAGTGTCATTGGCTTGGGCGATCATCGTTTCATAGTCGTCCCACACGATCAGCGATAGCACCGGGCCAAAAATCTCTTCCTGGCAGATGCTCATGTCGTTACGTGCAAGTAACAACGTTGGCTGAATGAAGTAGCCATTTTCACAACCTGGGACTGCAGCCCGGCCGCCACCTGCGAGCAACTCGGCGCCCTCTTCCAGGCCCATGGTGATGTAACTCAACACGCGCTCACCTTGTTGGGCGTTGACCACACAACTGACCCGTGAATCCTCTGCCAAGGGTGCTCCTACTCTCACACGCTTGAACGCGGCTATCAGCTTTTCCTGAAACGCCTCTGCGATCGAGGCATGCACAAACAAACGAGTGCCAGCCAGGCACGACTGCCCATTGTTATGAATGGCCGCGAAAGTGGCGTTGTCGACCACCGCATCGATGTCGTCGATGTCAGGGAATACGATATTGGCACTCTTGCCGCCCAGCTCCAGTGTTGAAGGCACGAGGCGCCGGGCTGCAACACCGGCTACTGTGCGGCCGACTTCGGTACTGCCGGTAAATGACAGTTTCCTGACCAGAGGATGCTCGCTCAATGCTGCACCGACTATCTCTCCCAACCCAGTGACCATGTTCACCACCCCGGCGGGAAAGATCTTGTTGATCAACTTGCCCAGTTCCAGCGTCGACACCGAAGCATTTTCATCAGGTTTGAGCACGACGGTATTGCCGGCTACCAGCGCGGGGGCGAGCTTGAACGCGGCCATGATCGCCGGCGCGTTCCAGGGAATGATCTGCCCGCAAACGCCAAGTGGTTCACGCTTGGCAATGGCATAACCGCCTTCAATTTCACGGCCGGTGTCTTCATGGGCCATGATCACCGAGGCGAAATAGCGGTAGTGCCGGACAGCAGTCAGGTAGTCCTTGCGTACTTCGCTGATGCAACGCCCCACGTCATGGGCATCGATCATGGCCAGACGTTCGCTGTGCTCTTCGATCTCGTCCGCCAAGAGGTTCACCAGGCGTGCGCGCATCTGCTGACCCAGGGTACGCCAGGCTGGAAACGCTGCATGCGCGGCCTTCACAGCGCGATCAACATCTTTGGCGTCACAATAATGAATGTAAGCTAGGTGTCTGCCCGTGGCAGGGTCGACCGCAGCAAACGAGCGCGACTTATCCTCAGTTTCAAACACGCCATCGATCAGCGGGCCATAAGACTTATCGAAATTGATTTGCATGGAGAACCTCACATTTAAAGATGAAATCTGGATTAGCTCTGATATAAAATCGCGATTACTTTATTATTCGTCCAACCAGGTGATGCATGGATCCTCTGTCCGACGTTCTTTCACTGTTGAGAATCCGTAATTACCACTCCGCCACGCTTTCCCTGGGCGGTGATTGGGCTTTCACCTTTCCCGAGCGCGAAGGCATCAAGTTCACGGCGGTGATCAAGGGCAGTTGCTGGCTGCACGTAGAGGGCGAACAGCAGCCGCAGCGCCTGCACCAAGGCGATTGCTTTCTGATGACTCGGGGCATGCCTTTTTCGCTCTACAGCGATATGTCCCAGCCGCTGATGAATTCCGATGGTCACTTTCAAACCCTCGCAACGGACGAACTGGCCCTGCATTACGGCGGCAACGACACGCAATTGGTCGGTGGCCGGTTTGACTTCAGCGGTGTTCCTACCCAGTTATTACTCAGCAGCCTGCCCTCAATGGTTCACGTGCAGGCCAATGAACCGCAGGCATCGCTCCTGCGCTGGGCGCTGGAACGGTTCACGTCGGAGCTACAGCAGAAGCGCCCCGGCCGCTCGCTGATGAATGAGCACTTGGCGCACCTGATGCTGGTCGAAGTACTACGCACCCACCTGGCAACGCTGGAGAACAACGGCACTGGTTGGTTTTACGGCTTGGCTGACCGTCACCTCAGTGTCGCTCTGAGTGCCATGCACGCTGACCCTTCCCATCGCTGGAGCGTCCAGGAGTTGGCGCAACGGGCTACCATGTCGCGCTCGGCGTTCGCGTTGCGCTTCAAGCAAGTGGTGGGCGCAGCACCGATGGAATACCTGACGTACTGGCGGATGTTGCTGGCAAGCGACCGACTGAAAAACTCCGATGACTCGGTCTCCACCATCGCGTTCTCATTGGGTTATGAGTCCGAAAGCGCATTCAGTACCGCATTCAAGCGCGTGATGTCACAGTCGCCCCGCCACTATGTGCGCGAGCACGCCACCCAGGCTTAGTGCAGGCCACCGCCGATTATCAGGGTTTCACCGGTGATCCAGCTTGCATCGGACGACGCCAGGAAGGCGACGGCGGGTGCGATGTCTTCGGGCTGACCGATGCGGCCCAGCGGCGTGATCGCTTCGATTTTCTGACGGAACGCATCTTCGAAGAAGCCACTGGCGTGCACGCCCTCGGTGACGACCAACCCTGGGTTGACCGAGTTGACCCGGATATTTCTCGGCCCCAGTTCATTGGCCAGCGTGCGGGTGATCGCGTCAACCGCAGCCTTGGACGCGGTGTACACCGTTGAGTTGGCCGGCGTGAACGAAGTCACGCTTGAGCTGACATTGACGATGCTGCCCCCCAGCACGTTGAACACTTCAACGGCAGCTTGTGTGCATTGGATCAGCCCTAGAACGTTGAGGTTGAATTGACGGTGAAACTCCTGTTCGGTGATATCGGCCAGGGGACTGGTCGAATAGACACCGGCATTGTTGACCAGAATGTCGAGATGGCCATGCTCATGCACGATGGTCTTGAACAACGCCTTGAGGTCAGTGCTGTTGGACACGTCCGCCTGCACCGCGTAGGCCCTGGCGCCGGTTTGCAAAATCTGCTCAACCACTCGCTCGGCGTCTAAGCGACTGCTGGCATAGTTGACGATCACAGTGGCGCCATCCTGGGCCAATTGCTTGGCAATCGCTGCGCCGATGCCCTTGGAGGCACCAGTCACCAGCGCGACTTTCTTATGCAACCTTTTCATGTTCACTTCCTACTTGTTGCTGGCTGAAAATCAGTCAAGCCAGCTTAAGAGGATGGCGGGAACCGGTTAATAGCCAGTGCTCCAGAAAAGCTTTGTGATCGTCCAGATGGCAGACGGTTATAGTGATCAGTCAAGGAGAAGTTGAAACTGACCATGAGGAGGCAGACGTATCGCCGACGTTATAGCTATCTGCAGCATCGTTCTCCAAGAAACGACTCGGGGTCGGCTTTGTAGCCTTATGCGGTGGGGATCTGCCTGAACGGGGCGGCATTCCAAGCTTATAAATCTCAATAGCGCATTCGACGCGCTGGATAAACGCTGCAACATCTGCATGGGTGTGGGCCAGCCCATCCCGTGCGACAGCGATCTCCAGCTCGCGACACAACTGGATCAGGCTCTTGGCTTTGCCGACCGCCAGCGCGCCCCGAATCCGATGCAGTAAACGGACCACCTCATCACTGCTCTGCCCCACGCTCAGCGCTTTAAGCTCACCCAAATCCTGGGCGATGGTTCTGAAGAAGAGTTCAAGCTGCGCTCCGTTCGGCCCTGCCCTTCAAATAGAAATGGTACCTGTCCATAACCCTGACAACGAAGATTTCACAACGATTCAGGAGCACGCTCATAAAACAAATGATCACGACTTTACGGCTGTAGAAACATCATCTGACTACACAGAACTGGATCAACTATCGGGGTTGGCAGAGGGTTCAGAAAATTGAGTCACCGAATTTTACTCACCCCGGACACATCGAATTTTAATTGATTTCAGTGTCATTTAAGGCCAGCCCGAACCAATGATGGGGTGAACAGCTCGTCTCACGACCTGAGAGTATCCAGCAACAATGCGGGTTCGAGCCTGGCCATGAGACAGCACCTGGAACGGTACCTAGATTTACCGATCACCCTGGATTTCAGTGGTTTTCTCAAGAAACGAAAAACGACGCCAAAGCGTCTATTCCACGAATCGCAGGCAAAAAAAAGCCACTCGTTAGAGTGGCTTTTTCATTAATGCTTGGAGCGGGAAACGAGACTCGAACTCGCGACCCCGACCTTGGCAAGGTCGTGCTCTACCAACTGAGCTATTCCCGCTTGGTGATGCGCATTCTATAGAATCCTCAGCACCCGTCAACCCCTTGATTCAAAAAAGTTTTATTTCTTTTCAACAGTGGTTCGCAGATGGGGCCAGGCCGCACGCAGATATTGCAGCATGGACCACAGCGTCAAGCCTGCGGCGACCAACAGCAGGGCGTAGCCGGTGAGCACCCAGAATGTGAAGTCCGACGGGTTGGCCAGCAGGATGACCAGCGCGAGCATCTGCGCGGCAGTTTTCCATTTGCCCATGTTCGATACGGCGACGTGGGCCCGGGCGCCGATTTCGGCCATCCATTCGCGCAGGGCCGAGACGACGATCTCGCGGCCGATGATGACAGCGGCCGGTAGGGTCAGCCACAGATTGCCGTGTTCCTGCACCAGCAGCACCAGGGCAACGGCCACCATGAGTTTGTCGGCCACGGGGTCGAGGAACGCGCCGAACGGCGTGCTCTGTTCCAGGCGGCGGGCCAGGTAGCCGTCGAGCCAGTCGGTGGCGGCTGCGAAGGCAAATACCGAACTGGACGCAACGTAGCTCCATTCATACGGCAAATAGAACAACAAAATGAAAATCGGGATAAGCAGGACGCGTAGTACGGTGATCAGATTAGGGATATTCATCGGCACAACTGGCTACGAGGTGAGAAGGCATTCTATTCGCTGTGCAGGTTTGCATAAATCAATTCAGCGAGCTTTTTACTGATACCGGGTGCTTTGGCTATTTCGTCAATGCTGGCACGGGAGAGCTCCTGCAAGCCACCAAAATGTTTAAGCAAGTCGCGACGCCGCGTCGGGCCAACCCCTGCCACCCCTTCCAGGGTTGAGGTTCGCCGGGTTTTGCCACGGCGCGCGCGGTGGCCGGTAATGGCGAAACGGTGGGCTTCGTCACGGATTTGTTGAATCAGGTGCAGCGCAGGCGAGTCGCCCTTCAACGTGAACTCATGGGCGGCATCATTCAAGTACAACGTCTCGAAACCGGCCTTGCGCGTGGTGCCCTTGGCGACGCCGAGCAGGATCAGGTCGGGCACGGCCAGCTCGTTGAGCACGTCTCGCGCCATGGACAACTGGCCCTTGCCGCCGTCTACCAGCAGGATATCGGGCAACTTGCCCTCCCCGTCCTTCAACTTGCTGAAACGCCGCGTGAGCGCCTGGTGCATCGCGGCGTAGTCATCGCCGGCGGTAACGCCTTCGATGTTGTAGCGCCGGTAGTCGGACTTGATCGGCCCTTCCGGCCCGAATACCACGCAGGAAGCAACCGTGGCCTCACCGCTGGAGTGGCTGATGTCGTAGCACTCCAGGCGCTGGGGCGGCTCGTCCAGGTTGAGGACTTCGGCCAGGGCGTCGAAGCGTGCAGCGACGTGCTGTCGGTTCGCCAGCCGCGCGCCCAGGGCCTGTTCGGCGTTGGTCACGGCCAGTTGCTGCCAGCGGGCACGGGTGCCGCGTACGCGGTGGCTGATGTCCAACTCGCGACCGCGCAGCTCGTGGATCGCTTCGATCAAGGTGGGAAAGTCTTCATGCACCACGTTGACGATCAGCTCCGACGGCAGGTCGCGCTCAGGGCTACTGACGTAGTACTGGCCAAGGAACGCGGCCATCACTTCTGCAACGTCTTCGTCGATACCGGTCTGCGGGAAGAAGTTCTTGCTGCCCAGCACCCGCCCGCCACGCACGCTGATCAGGTGCACACAGGCGCCGCCCGGATTGACGAACGCGGCGATCACGTCGACGTCACCGGTGCCGCCTTCCATGCTTTGCTGGTCCTGGACGCGACGCAGCAGAGAGATCTGGTCACGTAGCTCGGCAGCCTTTTCGAAATCCAGGGTGCTGGCCGCCTGCTCCATGGCCCCGGACAGCTCATCGGTGAGCGCATTGCTGCGCCCTTCGAGGAACATCACCGAGTGGCGCACATCCTCGGCGTACTCTGCCGGCTCAACCAGGCCCACACAGGGCGCCTTGCAGCGCTTGATCTGGTATTGCAGGCACGGCCGCGTGCGGTTCTTGTAAAAGCTGTCTTCGCACTGGCGCACAAAAAAGGTTTTTTGCAGCAGGCTCAGGCTTTCACGGATCGCACCTGCGCTGGGATAAGGCCCGAAGTACTTGCCCTTGAGCTTTTTAGCCCCGCGATGAATGCTCAGGCGCGGGAAGTTGCCATCCGATAAAAACACGTAAGGGTAGGATTTATCGTCACGCAGCAGGATGTTGTAGGGCGGCCGCCATTCCTTGATCAGCGTCTGCTCAAGCAGCAGCGCCTCGGTTTCATTGGCGGTAATGGTGGTTTCGACCTGGGCGATACGCGCCACCAGGGCGGCGGTTTTCGGCGCAAGGCCGGACTTGCGAAAATAACTCGCCAGCCGGTTCTTGAGGTTCTTGGCTTTGCCCACATACAGCAGGCGTGCCTCGCTGTCGAACATGCGGTACACGCCGGGGCGGCCACTGCAGGTCGAGAGAAAGGCACTTGGATCAAACGGCGTAGTCATGTCAGGCGCTGGCGTCCACCATGCCGTGACGCACCGCGAGCAGGGTCAATTCAACATCACTGCTGATGGCGAGCTTCTCGAAGATGCGATAGCGGTAGGTATTGACGGTCTTGGGCGACAGGCACAGCTTGTCGGAGATCGACTGCACTTTCTGGCAACCGACGATCATCAAGGCGATCTGGATTTCCCGCTCCGACAGCGTATCAAACGGCGAATCGCTGGTGGGCTGGAAGGATTTGATCGCCAACTGTTGGGCGATCTGCGGGCTGATGTAACGCTGGCCGGCAAAGACCAGGCGAATGGCCTGCACCATCTCCGCCAAGCCCGCGCCTTTGGTCAGGTAGCCCGCAGCACCGGCCTGCAGGAGCCGCGTCGGAAACGGGTCTTCCTCGCACACCGTCACCACCACGACCTTGATGTCCGGGTGGCTGCGCAACAGCTTGGTCGTGGCACCAAGACCGCCGATCCCGGGCATCTTGACGTCCATCAACACCACATCGGGTTTCAATTCCCGAGCCTTGATCAGAGACTCCTCCCCTGACTCAGCCTGGCCGACTACTTGCAGGCCGTCGATGTCAGCCAGCATTCGTGTAATGCCTGTACGAACGAGATCATGATCATCGACTACTAGCACCCTAATCAAGCAGACACCTCGCGATATGGTCTTATAGATTGCTGAACACCTTAGCAAAAAAGCTGGGCGCAGACCTAGCCGCAAGCGTCATATATATGGAGTTTGCCTGCTCGGTAGTCGTCCACCGGCTGGCGGACGACCGGATTTATTGGGCAAAAGGTCAGGAATCCTGGGGCGCACGCCCGCCGTTTTCATATTTGCCTTGAGCGTTGGCTTCAACGCCTCCGATTTCACCAAAAACTTTTTGCGGCAGGCCGAGTCGCTCTCTTTCTTGCCTTAAACGCGAACCGATTCCACTCATTTGGATGCATGATCCCATTTTGCACACATCAAGAGGTGACACACTCATCTCTTCGTCGAACGAACTTGAACGGTTTTGAACCATGCCCGGAATCCGCACCGCTGCACAAGCCAAGGCCTGGCTGGAACATCAAGGGAAGTCGGTTCCTGAATCAGTATGCGCTTATTAGGATTTTGTACAGGGTTTAGCGTACGCGACAGACACGCTCCATCCGCCAGAAACCATCCTCCTCGCCAACAATGCTGAACCCCATGCGTTGATAGAGCCTTCTGGCCGGATTGGTCTTGAACACGGTCAACCGCAACAGCCCAAGCGCCTGCGCCTTCAGCGCTATCTGCTCCAGCACCCAAGTGCCTGCGCCCTGCCCGCGATACGCCTGGAGCAAATGCAACTCACGGATGTATAGAGCGCCACCGTCGCGACTGAGGCTGATAAATCCCAACGTGTGGTCATCTCGGCAAATCAGCCAGTTTTCCCGACCGGCCCAGGCCGTGTCGAAGCCGGCATTGGACCAAATCAGCTGGTTTTGCACGTAGTAGCGGTTCATCGCCTCGTGGGTCAGGGCCCGCGCAAACGGCAGATCCTGTTCTGTGGCAGCACGCAGGTGAAAAGCCATTTACACGGCCACCACTTGGCCCACCCAATGCTCGCCGTCGCGACGGGCAATCACCAGCGCTTCGCCGACACCGGGTACCGCTGCAAGCAAACGGCCGTCCGCGGCCCAGATCGCGCTGCGACCTGCACAGGTCCAGCCACCCGATGGGCCACCGTGGTTAGCCATCAGCACCAGCAGACGATGCTCCGCGGCATAGCCCTGCAGCAGCGCGCTGTCTTTTGCGTAGCCGCCTTCGCTGATCAGTACGCCTGCTGCGTAGACATTGGCGCCCGCTTGCGCCGCATGACGTGGATGACTGGCGTGGGAGAAGTCGGCGCAAACCGCCAGGGCAATACGGTCATTGCCCCATTCGAGTGCCTCACCACCCTGCCCGGCCGCAAACGCCACGTCTTCGCCTGGATGCAGATGCTGCTTGGTGTACACCGCCAGTGAGCCGTCGCCCCCCAGCACCAGGGCGCCAATCAAAACATCCGCTTGCGGGGCCAGTCGGATCGGCATACCCACCACTGCCGTCAGCTGCAACTCGCGCGCCATCTCGCGCAGGGGCGCCAACACTGGCGCATCGGGAGCGATGGCCAAGTCAGCGGCCAGCGTGGGTTCATAACCGGTCAAAGACAGCTCCGGAAACACCAGCAATTGCACACCCTGCTCTGCCGCAGCCTGCATGAACACCCGGTGCCGTGCGATATTGGCTTCAACGTCGCCGGCAATGGAAAGGGTTTGCGCCGCAGCAAGGGTCAAGGCAGTCATGGTCGCGTCCTGGCAATCATCGTTTATGAGCCACCAGCATAGCGACACTCACCCCATAGCCGTAAGTACCCTCAAGCAATAGAAATTACTGATTGAATCCACCCGTGCGCCTCTAGTAAGCTCCCCCCATCATTTGGAGAGCCACCATGTTGCAACTCACCCACACTCAGGTTTGCCCTGCTGCCAGCGCCTTGCGCTTGGTATCGGCTACCCGCGTGAACGGTTCGAGCGCACTGGCCGGCTTTTATTTTGGGTATTGGTTTAGCCACTGGCGCGCCTGATACCTGAAATCGGCGCCCACTACTCAAGGGGTCGCCTACCAGAGAAATCTAAACCCCCGGTCGGCTCCCCGACCGGGGGTTTTGTTTTTCAGCCGCTAACCATTTTGTTTGTTCAAGAACACTTAAAGGAATCACGCCATGAACTACGCCACTTATTACCGCTTCGACACTTGCACTGCATGGCGATTTAGCCAGCTCCGTTCGGGACAGCCTGCCGCCTCCGATCGGTCACCTATTGGTGGCAAACCAACACACCTCGCCAGTACGGCCAATTGTCGAACACCCCAGTAGGCCAAGCGCGCGGGAACAACCCGCCGCTTGCCCAGGAAGCCTTGAATATGAACTCCTCCGTCGCCGCTTTGCCCGTCTGCACCCTCAACAGCGCCAATGAAGCCCTGACCCAGCGCCTGCCCAGCTCCCTTGAGCTGAAACACCAGCTGCCCCTCAGCCCGTTCCTCCATGACCAGATCCACGCCCATCGCCAGGCCGTGCGTGCCATCCTCAATGGCGAAGACTCGCGCTTACTGGTGATTGTCGGCCCGTGCTCGATCCACGATCCGCAATCGGCCATGGAATACGCACGCAACCTGAAGAAACTCGCGCTTGAAGTCAGCGACCAGATGCTGCTGGTGATCCGCGCCTACGTCGAAAAACCGCGTACCACCATCGGCTGGAAAGGCCTGGCCTACGACCCGCACCTGGACGGCAGCGATGACATGGCCGCCGGCTTGACCCTGTCCCGCGAACTGATGCGTGAAATGCTGCGCCTGGGCCTGCCGGTCGCCACCGAGCTGTTGCAACCCATGGCTGCCGGCTACTTCGATGACCTGCTCAGTTGGGTCGCCATCGGCGCACGCACCACCGAGTCGCAGATCCACCGCGAGATGGCCAGCGGCCTGGGCATGCCCGTAGGGTTCAAGAACGGCACCGACGGCGGCGTCGCGATTGCCTGTGATGCCATGCGCTCAGCGTCCCACCCGCATCGCCATTTCGGTGTCGACAGCCAAGGCCATCCCGCCATCATCCAGACACCAGGCAACCCCGACACGCACCTGGTACTGCGCGGCGGTCACCGTGGGCCAAACTACGATGCACAGAGCGTGGCCCAGGTGAAACATGACCTGGCCAAGGCCAAAGTGGCGGCGCGGATCATGGTCGATTGCAGCCACGCCAACAGCGGCAAGGACCCACTGCGCCAACCGGCAGTGTTCAATGACGTACTGGAGCAGCGCTTGCAGGGTGATACGTCGCTGATCGGCATGATGCTTGAGAGCCACTTGTTCGAAGGCTGTCAGCCGCTGAGCGCGTCAATGCAATACGGCGTGTCGGTAACCGATGGTTGCCTGGGTTGGGACGGAACCGAGCAGTTGCTGCGCAGTGCGGCCGAACGTCTGCGCGCCTCTCACAAAACCAACTGACGGGTGTGGATCAACATGCGGCAGCAGCGTTGAAGCGAAGCTAGGCCCGGGCCACCCGCGCCCGGGACAACTCCCGTAGCCACGGCAGTACCCGCAGGCCATGGGCAGCCTCGGATGGGTCGACGATGTCCATGAAGTGTTCGAGGCTGACGTTGTCCGGCACGCCCGGCAGACGCACCCGCACCGCTGACGCTGCACCGGCAGGCTCGCCCAGGTCGATGTGCTCGTATACCAACACGTGGTGCACTGACTGCTGGAGCCCAATGGCATGGTCCAGCAACCCGGCATTGATGATGAGCGCATCGAAGGGTTCGGCTGGAATGGAGGTCAGAATCTGGACTTCTTCGAGCGTTTGCACCGGCACGATCCGGTAATACCCCAACTGGTTGAGCATTTTCTCGATGTACAGGCGTCGCAGATGCTGTTCATCGGCAATCAGGACAGTCAGTGCTTTGTTTGGCATGGCAAACCCCTGAGGCAGGCAGTGCTCGGCAGTGAGCGTCGCCCATTTTCCAGACATATGCCGACGACAAAATCAGGCATTTTCCCCGTTCACGTAAGAGTTTTCCCAAATCGCCTGAATGGTGATCAACCGCGGTCAAGGCCGATTGCAATACGCGTTCAAGCCTTGCTGCAAAATACCAATCGCTTCACTGACGCCATCAACCGCAGGGCCCAATGCCAGGCGGTCCCGCTGTTCACACACCGCCTCCAATGTTTCACAACACGCGACCAACCCCTGCGCCTTGACCATCCGTGCGCCACCCTTGGCGCGATGGGCCAGGTCGTGCAGCTTGGCAAAGTCGGCCTGGCTTGACAGCTGTGAGAGCAAGGCACGGTCCGTTTCCAGGCTGTCGAGCAACGGCACCAGCAACTCGATAAGCGCGGGGCGATCGTCCCCCGTCAATGCGACCAGGGTGCTCAAGTCAAACGCCTGCATTTGTGGCGGGCCCAACTCGGCGGAACGCGAAGCCAATGCCGAGCGCAAGTCGTCCAGCCCGGTGGGTTTGAACAGGCAGCCGTCCATGCCGGCTTGCCGACAGCGCTCGGTTTCCTCCGGCTGGGCGTTGGCGGTGAACCCCAACAGCAGGCAAGGTGCCTGACCCCGTTCACGTTCTTGCGCACGAATCTCGCGCGCCAACTGGTAGCCATTCTTGAACGGCATATTGCAATCGGTGATCACACCGTCGAATTGTCCCGCCCGCCACTGCTCAAACCCTTGGACGCCATCTTCGGCCGTAGTGATCTGGTGGCCCAGGAAGGTCAACTGGCGCGCCAGCAGCAAGCGGTTGGCCGGGTAGTCATCCACCACCAGGATGCGCAGTGCGCGGCCCTCTGGCACGGCATCAGCAGTGTGTGCGGCATGGGTCGGCAAGCTGTCCGTCAGGGCCAGCGCCAGTGTCACATCCACCCGGGTGCCCTGCCCCAACACGCTGCTCAAGTGCAACTGGCCGCCCATCATTTCGCACAAGCTGCGGCTGATCACCAACCCCAGGCCAGAACCGCTGCGGGCCGACTGCTGGTTATTGCTGCCCTGGATAAACAGGCTGAACAATCGCTGCTGATCTTTGACGCTGATCCCAATGCCGGTGTCTTGCACCCATAGCTGCACATTCAACCGGTCGCCCTCGACTACCGCCCGCGCCCCGAGGCTTACCTGGCCGCTGGCGGTAAACTTGATGGCATTGCTCAACAGGTTCGACACCACCTGTTTGAAGCGTAGCGGGTCGACCAGCACCGTCCGCTCAACCAAGGACTCCAGCTGGACTTGCAGCGCCACCCCCTTGGCTCGCGCCAATCCCTCGAACACGCGCGCCACCGATGCCAGCAGCTCACGCAGATTGGCCGGCTCCAGGGTCAGCGACAAATGCCCGGACTCGATCCGCGCGATATCGAGAATGTCGCCAATCAACTCCAGCATGCCGCGCGATGCCACGGATGCCACTTCCAAGGCATCACGGTCGGCCCGCCCCTGTTCGGCATTTTTCAAGGCCAACTCGATCATGCCGATCACGGCGTTCATTGGCGTGCGGATTTCGTGGCTCATGGTCGCCAGGAAGGTAGTCTTGGCGCGGTTAGCGGCGTCGGCATCGTCCTTGGCTTCCTGCAATTGGCCCAGCAAGCGATGACGCTCGCTGACATCCACCCAACCGGCAATCATGCCCACCACCTTCTCGTCGCCGTCGCGATACGGCAGCATCCATTGGTAAATGGTCAGCACGTCGCCGTTGGGCACCTTGAGTATCCGGTCATGAATCTGCGGTTCACCGGCGGCCATCAAGCGCAGGTAATCCTCATGAAACGACTGGGCCTGTGGAGGATTGTTGACGTCGGTTTCCATCACCGTCTTGCCGATCACGTCTTCAAGCTTGTAACCAAACACATCGAGGTACGCATTGTTACAGGCCATCAACCGACCCTGGCGGTCGCGTACATAAATCGGATGCGGGGTGCCGTCGATCAATACGCTCATGAACCGCATCTGATCGCTGAGCGCCCGCTCGGCCTGCACGCGCTTACGAATCAGGCTGCGCAAGTAGATGATCCAACCCAGCGTGACCACCAACAACAGTGCGGCCAACCCGAAGCCCTGAATGATCACGTTGCGATAACGCAGCCAGTAGCTGTCCTCGATGATGACTTCGCTGCGCCATTGGCCAATCAATTCATCCATTTCCTGCGGTGTGATGCTCAGCAGTGCCTTGTCCAGGATCGAATACAGCTCCAACTGACTGCGGTTGACCCCGAAGGTCACGCGCGCCGGTTCAGTGCCGACCGTACTGGTGATACGCAAGCGGTCACGGTAATGCCGGGTGATCAGATAGCGCGCACTGATCAGCGAGTTCACGGCGCCCTCGGCGTCGCCATTGGCCACCAGCGCCATGGCTTGCAGCGGGTTTTCAACGTCGATAAACGCAACCCCTGGAAAGTTTTGCGCTATCTCATCATGCAGGCCATTGCCGGTCACCATGGCCAGGCGTTTGCCAACCATATCCTCCAGCGTGAGCGGGCTATCAGGGCTGTCGCGGGTCACCAGCACAAACGGGCTGGTCAGGTAGGGCCGAGTAAAGCGCACTTTGTCGGCACGTTCCGTACTGGGGGTAACCACCGCCAGCATATCCGCCGTGCCCGCACTGACAATATTGACCTGGCGCGGCAACGAACTGCCCGGGACCACATCGAACTTCAAACCGGTGCGCAAGCTGATGCGCGACAGCACCTCCGCACTCAGCCCTTCGAATTGCCCCTTTTCACCGATAAAAGACAATGGCAGAAAGTCGTTTAGCACCGCGACTCTGACCCGTGGATTTTTCTGCACCCAGCGTTGTTCATTGGCACTCAAGTGCAGCCGGTCGATGCCCACGATGCCCAGGTTGCCACCGCTCCAGCGGCGCAGGATTTCCATGTGCTCACTGGCGGGAATGGCCTCCAGCGCCGCATTGATGATCTGCAGCAGCCGCGTATTGTCCCGGGTGACGGCAAACGCAAACGGGTTGACCTCCAGGGTGGAAAAATCAGCCATGCGTACATTGTTCAGGTGGTTGCGATTGATCAGGTAATTGCTGCTGATGGCATCGCCCAGGTATACATCGGCGCGACCAAACGCCACGGCGCCAATGGCCTCGAAGGTCGAGGCAAAAAGCTCCAACTGTGCACGGGGGTAAAATGCCCGGACAGCGTCGGGCTGCATATAGTGATACAGCATTGCCACCCGCTTGCCTGCCAGGTCGTCACTCAACGCTTGGCTGTCACCGCTGCGAGTCACCAGGGTCGGTTGATCGTTGGCGTAGGAACGAGACAACTGCAATTGCTTGTCGGCAGCCTCATAGCCATTGGCGGAACCGAGAAAATCCACGTCACCCTGCTTCAGGGCCTGGACCACATCATCACGGGTTTCGTAACGCCGAACCTCGATGGAGATATGCAGGGCCTGGCCAATCAGCGCGGCAAAGTCGGCCGTGATACCTTCGAGTTCGTCGTTGTTATTGGTCAGGTCAAAAGGCACGTAATCGGGGGCAGAAATCCCCATGACCAATGTGCGCCGCTCGCGTAGCCAGCGCCAATCAGCCTCGGTCATCTCTACTTTGGGGATTTCGAGGTGGGAGTGCCCCAACAGTTGCAAAGCCTGGGGCTCTTCAAAGGCCACCGCGATCAGGGGTAATAGGCTCATCCAAAGGATCGCGACGAACCTGGTCAACGCGGTGGTGATCATTTGCAGCTCAGATCAGATGGTTGCGCTGGGCAAACTTGGACAAATGCACCACCGAGGACATACGTAACTTCTCCTTGAGTCGAGTCTTGTAGGTGCTGATGGTCTTGTGGCTCAGCAGCATTTTCGCGGCCACTTCCTTATTGCCCAGCCCCAGGGCCAGCATCTGCAATACGGTCAATTCACGGTCCGACAATGACTCGATCATTTGTCGTTCCGTTTCCTGCAGGTCATCACGGCGTACCGAACTGGTCGGCAAACTGGGGAAGCAGCTGTAGCCCGACCTGATCGCCCTGATGGCTTTGATCAACTCGTCCAACTCCCCGGTCTTGGCCACGAACCCCATCGCTCCGGCACGCATACAGCGGGTAGAAAAGAACACCGCCATGTAAGAGGTGAGCACCAGAATCTTGCACGGCAGGGCCAGTGCCTTGACCCGGCTGATAACCTCCAACCCACCCAGTTTCGGCAGCGCAAGGTCGAGAATGATCAGCTCGGGACGTTGCTCCCTGGCCAACTGCATTGCATCTGCCCCATCCCCTGCTTGGTAGATTTCAGTAAACCCTTCCGATTTCAGAAGGTGTTTGACCGTCGCGCAGATAAATGGATGGTCATCCACAATTAATGCTTTGCTCATAAAACTTCCCTATGTGGACAAAATACCCTTACACATAACACCGGGACTGGATACCTGTGAGAAATGACAGTTCCGACGAGCGGCACTGCATACCCTCATGGCGATAACCAGGCGATGTCTGGCCCCTTCAATTAACTCAGCATAACCACGGACGCCGGACCACAACGACCCAACAGCCGCAAGTGCCCAACCTTACCAACGCCAAGATGTTTCAATTGACGGGATATTCCTGACTATATGTAGGATTTTTCCACAACTAAGCTTAGCCAATCCTGGCGTGCCCAGAGGGATCAGTCGGTGGTACTCGGGCTCCAGAAGGCCTGTACCACCAGGGTTGACGTGGAGATGCGCGTCACCAGTGCATCCAGCTCATCGCCATCGACCGACGTTGCGGCCAGAGTGGCCTCGATTTCCACTTCTTCACTGCCGAATGGTCGCACGTCGACATCGCTGGCCGGGTAGTTACAGCGTGCCAGCTCGGCTTCCAACAGGACCATCACTGCCTGTTGCTGGCTGCGCCGCGCAATCACGTAAAGGATGTTGGTGACCTCTGCCGATACCACGTCCAGTGGCTGACGGTTGATGTTGTTGACGATCGGTCGCAGCAAGGTATTGGCCGCCAGCACAAACAGCGTGCCCAGCAATGCCTCAAGGATCAGGTCGGCACCGGCACAGGCGCCCACCGCCGCCGAAGCCCACAGGGTGGCCGCCGTATTGAGGCCGCGCACGTTGCCTTCTTCACGCATGATCACACCGGCCCCCAGGAAGCCGATGCCCGACACCACGTAAGCGACTACACGCACAGCGCCTTCCGCACCACCGAGGCGGTTGGCCATGTCGACAAAAATCGCCGCGCCCACCGCCACCAGCACATTGGTACGCAAGCCCGCGGTGCGCTGGCGGTACTGGCGCTCGAAGCCGATCAAACCACCCAGAATAAACGCCGCGCTGAGGCTGACCACGGTATCGATCAGGGAGTTGAGGTTGATGTTGTTGATTGCCTGCATAAAAAAATCTCCATGAATGCAGTGGCAAATTGGAAGCACCGCAGGTCCCTGTGGGAGCTGGCTTGCCTGCGATAGCGGCGCGTCAGCCAATGAATCAGGCGACTGATACACCGTCATCGCGGGCAAGCCCGGCTCCCACAGTTTTTGCGGTGTTGCATAAAACGTATTACTGCCAGCCAAACTTGCGGATGTAGTAGCCCTTCACCGCTTGGATCAGCACCATGTACGCCAGCAAAATCGCGGGCAAAAATACGAAGTACAGCGACGCCAGCGCCTGCAATGTGAAGTAGTGCGCCAGGCTGGGCGGTACTTCGCGGCTGACACTGGCGTCAGTCACAGTCTCAAGCATCTCCAGGCGGAGAAAATGGCCCGCCGGCCGTAAAAGGCAGGCGCGTCCGTAGCATCCAGGCGTTACCCCGGTGCTGGTCAGCGTCGATGAGAGGGATTCAGGCAGGCGCCAGGACGGGCCACTGCCGGGATACCGCTTCTCGCTTTGTGAGGCGAGACAACGGCATCTGGAAAATGCGCGTTACCTTGCCAAGTAGATGCCGGTTACCGAAACCGGCCGACGACTGTCACTCGAACAAGTACCCACTGAGGGTCTCCGCTATTAATGAAAACGCGCGAAGCTTACGCCCCGATGGTGGCCGAGTAAACCGTAGGAAGGTGCCCACATGGAGAACACGAAAATTCTTCAGGATGGGTTCAGGAATGCCTTTCTGAACCCCATCTGCCAGCAAATGTGGGAGGGGGCTTGCTCCCGAAGAGGTGTGTCAGCTACGCATTCACTGCCTGACACACTGAATTCGCAGATACGCCCCAGCTATGGGCCAGGTGCTGTGCTTTCATTCATGAGCTTGCCTGCTATCGTCCGGCGCTTGGACACGATCTTCGAGACTGTAATCGCGCACTACCTGAGCAATACGCAGGTGGTAGTCAGCAAAAACCTGCCGACGGCCTGCTGATTGAGCTGCTCGATGTAGCTCAAGGCTGCGCCACTGCTGGATTGCTTCCTCGTCACGCCAGAATGATAGCGACAGCAGTTTTCCAGGTTCACTCAGGCTCTGGAAACGCTCAACTGAAATGAAACCATCGATTTGAGCCAGCAGGGGCTTGAGTTCGGCAGCGAGGTCGAGATAACGCTGGTAGTGCTCCTCGTGCGGCCAGGCTTCAAAAATAACAGCGATCATTGTTGAGTCTCCTCATCACGGCAGAACTGTGGGATACGGCCATTCAGGGAAGGCAAATAACGCCAGCGATAATCACGGGCAGAAGGGTTGGGCTGTCGATGCAAGAATGCCGAAATCACTTCTGAGGCAATAGCCAATGCCAAGGGTTGGCCTGGACATTGATGTCTGCCTGAGCCGAAGCTGAAGGTTCGTCGTCGCGCCCGCTTGAGCAAGAAGCTGTCGGGGTCTGGGTTGGCGCAGGGGTCTCGGTTGGCAGCAGCGAGCAATAATAAAATGGTATCGCCCGCCTCTAAAACGCTGTCGCCAATCTTGCATCGCCTGGCAACAAACCGCCGAGTGTTTTGTACCGGTGAATCGTGGCGCGCGACCTCTGCCACCCACTCAGCGACAAGCGTCGGTGTGGCTTGCATGCCTTCAAACAGCTCAGGCTTACGTTGGAGCGCTATAAGGGTGTTGCCGATCAGCCCGGCGGTGGCTTCGCAGGTCTGTGACAATAGCCCGATCAGATTCGCGATCAATGCATCATCGTCTTCCCAGGCTGAAGCGTCGTAATCGCTATAAAGACGGCCCAACACACCACTACCTTTATCATCGTTACTCAGCAGCGTTTGGAACATTTGGCTCAGCCGTGCCGCCGCGCAATGGGCTTTACCGAGTTGAGCCTCGTCACTTAACGGCGACAGACAGGCAACAAAATCCCGTGTCAGCTGCACGACTTCCTTTAGCTGGCTGGATGTGAAACCTATCAAGGATGCAATGACCGAAACCGGCAACGTGAACATCCACTCATTCGGGTTATCGCCCGAGATATCAAATGTCTCGACGACCTGCGCCACGAGGCCTGCGATGTTTTGCGTGCCCATCGAGGCCAGGATGGGCTCGATAACCCTGCGCGGGCACTGATGTTGCGTCCCCTCGTTCATGCGCATCAAACGACCGAAAACATGGCCTGCGGCGCCTTGCGCAAGGGCAGTTGGAATCGGCTCGTGCAGTGGACGTACAAGGCAGTCGGGATGTTCCAGAATGGCCTCGACAACGCCGGCGCCACTGGCAATCCATACACCAAGATCTGCATCGAACAACAGTTCCCTTTGCTGCCTGAGGCATGAGTAATAAACGTAGGGATCGACATGAGTAGCGGCTTCAAACGGCGTCATTTTGGCAGTCCTTTTCACAAAGAACGGCTACTATCGAGCAATCGTCCCCCCCACAATTCGCTCAGGAACGAAATATGGATTCCCAAAGCAATGACACTGCTATTTCCCGTGTCGCAGGCGCCATCGCGGAGCCCGCGAGGACGAAAATGCTTTGTTCGCTGATGGACGGCCACGCCCGTACCAGCACCGAAATGGCTGTCATTGCCGACGTCAGTGCATCCACGGCGAGCGCGCACTTGGCAAGGCTCAAAGAGGACGGTTTGATAAAACTGCACACGCAGGGCAGGCACCGCTACTTCAGCCTGGCAGACGCGCACGTGGCCCAAGCTATTGAAGCCCTCATGGTGATCAGCCGAAACGCGCAGACCCAGTTCGTTTCGACGGCCCCCAGTCGATTGCAGTTGGCGCGGACCTGTTATGACCACATGGCAGGATCCCTGGCTGTACAACTGCACGACTATTTCATCGACGCCGGCTGGTTGAGCATGCCGGTCGCTGGTGACGGTACTTATCAGCTTAGCGTGGAGGGCGAAAAAGCGATGACGGGGCTCGGTGTCGAGATAGAAACCGTAAGGGCGCAGCGACGTCGTTTCGCTTGCTCATGCCTGGATTGGAGCATGCGCCGCCCTCACCTCGCCGGCGCACTGGGGGCCGCTGTTCTACAAGCCGTTATAAGCCGCAAATGGGTGATCCAGGACCTTGATAGTCGAGCATTGGCCTTGACGCCCAAGGGGCGAAAGGAGCTGTACGGCAGATTTGGAATCACGGTTGAAAGCAAGGAGCTGGAGAAATCAGGCACCGCTCCCACTTAAGACAGGTACAGGCTACGGCGTACTGGGCCGGTCCCGCTCGACCAACGCCAAGTAGCCGTCAATGGTCGACTTGCCGAGAGGCTTGACCTGGATCGACACCCTATTCACCTGGCGCCCCATGGTGATGCCCTCGCGAGTTCGCACCTGTACATACCCAAGCCTGGGCCAAAAATGCTCGGCCCTGGTATTGCCCATCACCACCGTCAGCCGCAGCCATTGGGCACCCTTCGCCGCCGCCCATGCCTCAAGGTCCGAGTGCAAGCGCTGCGCCAGCCCGCTGCCGTGCCAGCGCGAATGCACCAGCAGCAAGCCGATATGCCACACCCCCGCGGCGAGCAAATCTGCGGCGATATTCACCACGGCGACCAGTTGGTCCTGCGTATCGCGGTAGCCCAGCCAGTACATGCGGCTGCACTGCCAGCCAGCGGGTAACTGACCGTGTAATTCTTCCCGTGCTTCGCTCGGGGTAGCCGGCTCGCCATTCACCGCGATGAAGTAATCCGGTGCCTGTTCAAAAAACTGCTGCAGCTCAGCCTCATCGCAGCCAAGCAGTTCAACCACCCGAATGTTTTTGAGGGAGCAGCCAGGCAACACCTGTGGGTCAACGTCCATGTTCAATCTCTTCAATCATCCCGCGTCAGCACTTCCAGCAATTCAATCTCGAAACGCAGGTTGCTGTTTGGCTTGATATGCACGCCCATCGAGCGTTCGCCATAGGCCAGGTGCGCCGGTACGTACAAGGTGCGCAGGCCGCCAACCTGCATGCCCATCAAGCCCTGGTCCCAACCCTTGATCACGCGACCGGTACCGATAACACACTGGAACGGTTTGCCCCGCTCCCAAGACGAATCGAACACCGTGCCATCTTCCAGGGTACCGGTGTATTGGGTGGTGATCAGCGCGCCCTTGACCACGGTTTTGCCGGTGCCCAGGCGGATGTCGGTGACCTGCAGTTTGTCGTTGCTCATGGGGGTCTCATTGAGGGGTGAAAGGCTGGGCTTTTCCCAGATTCGGCTGGGTTTGGCAAGTGTAGGAACAGTCGGAACAATGACATTTCCCTTTAACTTGAAGGACGCTTCCGAGAGAATCCCAACCGCTTGCGCCGTTCGAATCACGTGGCTAGTCTTCGTTGGTCACTGCCAATTAGATAGCCGTCCGCTGTCAGGCTGCCAACAGCCTCGCCACAGAACCAGCGCCGTACCCCAATCTACTGTGGGAGGGGGCTTGCCCCCGATGGCGGTGCATCAGCCCCTGCATCATTGACTGACACCCTGCTATCGGGAGCAAGCCCCCTCCCACATATTGATTTGCGTGCAGCCCCGGTTTCTACAACCAATGCCAGAACCGGCTCCAGAAGCCTCGCCCCAACTCATCCTTGCACCCGGCATATTGCCGCGCATACATCTGCGAACGCGCCTGCACCTTGCTCGCCACCGGTAGCAACCAGGCTTTGCTGGCGTAGGTGCGCTGGCGGTAGCCGCCCCAACCTTCGTGGTAGTTCAGGTATTGACCATAGGCGTCGTATTTGTAGACGCCATTGATGGTGTAAGTCTTGTCCATGTACCAGCCGATAAAATCGATGGCGTCGTCGAAGTCTTCGCGATCAGCGCCGCTGCGGCCGGTGGCTTTGCGGTAGTCGTTCCACACTTCATCCTTGGCTTGGGCGTAGCCCGCAGCGGTGGACACTCGGCCCCAGGGGATGATCCACAACAGGTATTTACGCGGGGTCTTGGCGTCGTAGCGAAAGCCCGACTCCTGATACATGATCGCAAACGGCACCTGGATCGGCACGCCCCAGCGCTTTTGCGTGACCTTGGCGGCGTCGTACCAGTCATCTTTTTCGCGAAAGATGCCGCACAGGTCATTGGGCGTGCGTGGCGGCGAGGTGCCACACGCCGCCAACAGAGAAGTGAGTAATAACAGTCCAACGGCTTTGCCTGCGCTCAAGGGACACCTTTGCGGGATACGGGTAAAAGGCCAGCATTTTACCCGTTCCCACAGGCGGCGTCCTTGCCGCAGACAGTTTTACGCCAAAGGCACGCGACGGGTAGTCAACGCGATACGACCAATAAAGAAGCTCAAAGCCGCGCCCAACAGCAGCATGGCCAAGGTGCTCCATGCAGCGCGGGACAATTGCTTGGCGGCCACTTCACCGGCTTCACGGGCTTTTTGTTCAGCCTGTTTTTTCAGCTCATCGACCTTCTGCATGGCTTGCTGATAAGCCTGGGCATAGTTGTCGACAATCTGGGTGGCTTCTTCTTTGCTCTTGCCGGTACGGGCCGCGACGATGTTGACCAGGGCTTCTTTATCCGCTGCATTCAAGGCTGGCTCGCCGGACGCTTTCACGCGTTCAAACCACTGCTTGAGCTCGTCACCGGCCTGGGCAGGGTTGGTCGCTGCATCGGTGGCCGATTGTTTGCCATCGGCAGCCGCCTGGTCGGCTTTTTGCTCAACGTTGGCCGGGTCCAATTCCGCCTTGCCGCTTTGCTTGAGCAAGGTATCGAGTTGGCCTTGCAGGCTGTTCCAGTCCAGCTCGATCCCCTGCTCGTTCAACTGCTGCTTGATGCTGTTGCCGATCCCCGGCGCTGCGGCCGCAATGCCACTGCCGGCAGCAGACAAGCCTTTACCCACGACGTTGCCGGCGGTGCCGACGACGCTGGAAGCCAAGCCTGCCAACAGCCAGGTGGTCAGCAAGGTGGTCAGGGTCCAGGTCAGCACCCCGTGCAGGCCGCCGCGATCCGGCGCCGTGCGTCCAGCCACAAACGCACCCAACGCAATGGCGACCAAGGTCGAGACAAACAACCAGATACCCGCACCCGTGCCGAAGCCGCTCAACGGGTTACCTGCTTCCATCGGGTCAACGGCGCTGGCGCCGATAGCCGTACCCAACACACTCAACACCAGGTAGGTCACCAGTGCGATTGCACTACCGGCCAATACCGAGCTCCATGACACACGAAATAGCGATCGATTGGTTTCATAGACAGTGGTCATACAAAGGTCCTTTTCAAATTTAGAAGCAAGGCAATGCGCCTTGTTGAGTGTGAGTGTGGCGAAACGACATACGTTCAGTCCTGGCTCATATGCACCAGGCCGGGTGGTGCATTCGCACTCCTCCCAAGGCAAATTCTCTGCACTATCCTGAAGCCGGGATGTCGTACTCGAATGCACTCAAGCCTCGCCCCTTCGGAGACGTTATGACCCACGATGTTCTCGCCAAAGAAACCAATCGCCGCCAGTTGCAGCAGATCATTTCCGGGTTGTCCGACGGTGTGATTCTGGCCGAGGTCGACCAGACCATCCTCTGGGCCAATGACGCTGCCTTGACCATGCACGGGGTCAGCGCCGTCGAGGACCTGGGCGCCAATACCGAGGCCTACGCCGAGCGTTTCGCCTTGCGCTATCGCAATAACCATCCTTTACAGCTGGACAGCTACCCGTTAAGCCGCGTGGCCGCTGGTGAAGAGTTCAGCGATGTGGTGGTGGAAGTCACCCCTGCCGCCGACGAGAGTCGCTACTGGGTGCACCGCTTGCGCAGCCTGATACTGTCCGACGCGCAGGGTGAGCCGGAGTTGCTGGTGCTGATCCTCAGCGACGCCACCGAATGGGCGAGCGCCGAGCAACGCTTTGAAAAAACCTTCAACGCCAACCCCGCACCCGCCGTGATCTGCCGCCTCAGCGACCTGCGCTACATCAAGGTCAACCAGGGTTTTCTGGAGATGACCGGCTACAACCGTGACCAGGTCATCGGCAAATCCGTGTATGAACTGGACGTGCTGGAACAGGCCGAGCGCAAGGACCTGGCGATCCAGCGCCTGGGCGAAGGCGCAACTATTCCGCAGATGCAGGCCGAACTGAGATTGCCCGAAGGTGGCAGCAAACTGGTGATCGTCGCCGGCCAACCGTTGGACATGAACGAGGAAGACTGCATGTTGTTTTCCTTCACTGACCTTGAGCCGCGACGCAAAGCGGAAATTGCCCTGCGCCAGAGTGAAGAGCGCTTCGCCAAATCCTTCCGCCTGACGCCGGTGCCGACCCTGGTGTGCAGCGCCGACAACCGCCAGGTGGTGGATGTCAACGAAGCCTTCATGACCATCACCGGCTACATCAGCGAGGAGTTGATCGGCAAATCCATCGAAGACATCAACTTTATCGACAGCCCCCAGGCCGGCGCGCAGTTGTTCGCCACCCTGGAAAAAGCCGGCAACCTGGACGGCCAGGACCTCAAGGTGCGCAAGAAAGGCAACGAGGTGATCGACTGCGTGGTGTCAGCCGACACGGTGATCATCCAGGACGTGCCCTGCTACCTGATGGTGCTGATGAACATCACCGAACGCAAACGTTCGGAGTTGGAACTGGTGGCGGCCATCGAGGAAGTCATGCAGGACGCGTCCTGGTTCAGCCAGACCCTGATCGAGAAACTGGCCAACGCCAAGAGCGTCAACAGCCCCAACCTGCCGAATGTCTCATTCACCGACCTGACCGCCCGTGAGCGTGATGTGCTGGGCCTGATCTGCGAGGGCCTGGCAGACAAGGAAATCGCCTCGCGCCTGAAACTGGCGCCCAATACCGTACGCAACCACGTGGCCACGGTGTATTCCAAGCTGGGGGTGCACAGCCGCAGCGCGGCCATCGTGTGGGCCCGTGAACGCGGGCTGTTCGCCGGTGAATTGCGCCTTAAAAACAAACCCTGACCCTTGCAAATGCACTAGTCCACCTAGTGCGAATTCGCCTTATGGCGCGAGGGTGCACGCCATAACCTTCAAGGGATCGTATTTATGCCTTGAAGGAATCTGCATGTTTACCCTCTCTCAACTGCGCAACTGCATCGAAGAAGGCCTGTCACCGCTGACGTGCGAATTCACCCTGTGCCGGGATGCGTCCTTGACCCTCAAGGTCTACGACGCAGAAACCGGCCGTGTCGACCTGGTGGTTACCGGCATCAGCACCAATCGCCTGCAAACCCCGCAGGAAGTGGCGAAGATGGTGGATGAGTTGCGCTACGAACTGCAAAGCAACAACGTCGGCAAGCTCACGCTGGATGATTTGCCTTCATCGCCGCCCCCATGAAATAGAACACCCCGCCGCCAATGATAAACGCCCCCAGCATATAGAACATGTAGTGGGCCGGCAGGCTGGCCAGCACCAGCCCACAAAGCACCGGCCCCAGCGCGGCACCGAGATTGGACAGGTTCTGCGCCCCGTAATACATGCCCCGCAGGTGGTCCGGGGCGATTCGGTCGATAAACATGTACTCGGCAGGGAACACGATGATTTCCCCTACGGTAAACACCGCCATTGCCAATACCCACCACAACACGCTGGTGGACAGCGCGAAACCGATCAACCCCAGCATGAACATGCTCAAGCCCGCGATCAGCCATTGGCTGAGATAGCGATGCGAAATGCGCCGACCAATCAGGTACTGCAAGGCAATCACCAGCACGGCGTTGGTGGTCAGCACTGCGCTGATCACGGTGTAGGTGTATTCGGCGGTGGTGGTGGTTACCAGGTATTGAGACAGGTAGGCCGTGAACTGGCCGAACACCACCGCACTGAGCAAACCGCCGAGGGTGAAACACACCAGGCGACGATCTTGCAGCAACACACGGGCGACGGCCAGAAACGGCACCGGTTTTTGCGTGGCATCCACAGTGGCCAAGGTGCGGTCGCCCCACCGCCAATACAGCAGGAAAAAACCGAGCCCCAACAGCGCCGACAGAATAAACGGCAGGCTGATATCCAGCTTGGCCACCATCGCCCCGAAGGCCGGCCCCACGGCATAACCGATATTGGTGAGGGTATATTTGATTGAAAACACTTCACTGCGTGCGTCTTCGGGCAACAGGCTGGCGAAGCCGGCTTTCACCGCAATGTCGATGACCGCGTAGGCCAGGTTGATCAGGATCAGGCAGCCATAGAACGCCCAGATATCCTGCGCCAACAGCGTGCCGATAAACCCCAGTACAAACACCAGGCTCAATGCGAGCAACAGCCGATAGCTGTTGATGCGGTCGACCAGGAAGCCGCCGTACACGCTGAGCAGCGAGCCGACGATCAGCGAACTGCCGATCACCAGGCCAACCTGGGTAATGTCCAGGGCGAAGTGGCTGGTGAGGTAGATCACCAGGTAGGGAAAGGTGATGGCCTTGGCCAACGTCAGCAGCAAGGTGGCGCACAGCAGCAGATTCACCGTGCGGGGGTAGGTTCTTATTGTGGCAAGCATCCTGCTTCTTTCCTGTGAAGGTAACGCGACCATTGCGGTCGGTTACCTTAACGCATGAACCACGAAACGAGCAGGTGGCCCGGCAGAATTATTTCTTGACCGGCGTAATCTCAAGGATGGTGCCGTTGGTGGTTTTGAGCAGGACGTACTTGTCGCCTACACGCGCCCATTGGCTCTCATCCTCAGGCTGTTTGAGGCCGCGCTTTTTCCAGTCTTTAATCGCTGATTCCTCGCGCATCAACATGTCCGGGGCGCGATCACCTTCTTTCAAATCACGGGCGTTGATGTTTGAAGGTTGCACGGTTTCCTGAGGGGTATCGCCGGCCTGCACTACAGCGCTGGCGGTGGAAAAGCTGGCAGCGACCAGCAGGCAAGCGGCTAAGGTTTTCGACTTCATGGGTGCTCCTTCAATTAATGGTGCGTACCCAGGTTCCGACCGCGGCGGCGCAGAATCATTCAGCCCGCTCAGTTTCCCCTGTGGCCAGCTCGGCCTTGCTGACCCATACAGTCCGGCCAACAATTGTCCCAATCGATCCGCATCCGATCGCGTGCTACACCCCTGCAGCTCCTGTTCCAGCAAGAATAAATACGCTTCAAACTCCCTCCCGATTGCCTCCATGAAATTAATCATGTAATTTTTCATGAAATTATTCGAACTAAATTTCATGAACCAGCAACAAGAACTCGCCACTCTCGCGACCCTGATCCACGACCTGCGCAAGCACAAGAAACTCACCCTGGCGCAATTGGCGCAAAAGATCGAGCGCTCGGTGGGGTTTGTGTCCCAAGTGGAACGCGGGTTGTCGCAACCCACCGTCGCCGACCTGACCGCCATCAGCCACGCCCTCGATGTGCCCACCACCTATTTCTACAGCCTGCCCAAACCCAAGGCGGTGGACTGGGTGACACGCCCCAACGAGCGGCGCACGGTGTATTACGCCAATGGCATCACCGACATCCTGGTGTCGCCGAGCATGAACGGTGCTTTCTCGATGCTCGACAGCTTGTTGGCCCCCGGTGCCAACAGCGGCGAGCAGAGCATGAGCGATCGCGCCGAGCAGGCTGGCTTTGTGCTGGAGGGCGAGCTGACCCTGTGGGTTGAGGGTGAGCCCGATGCAGTCACCCTCTACGAAGGCGACAGTTTCCACTTGGCCAGTTTCGCCCACTGCCGCTACGCCAACCTGACCGACCTGCCCGCCCGCGTCCTGTGGGTTTACAACTAGGAGCTGCACCCGTGAAAAGCCCATCTGCAACGTTGCTGGCCGAAGTACGGACCTTTCGCCAGAACCACCCCGACGTGCGTTATGTCGACCTGATCGCCCTGGACATTCCCGGGCATTTCTACGGCAAGCGCTACCCGGTGGAGATGCTTGAAAAAGTCGCCGCCGGCAGCCCGTTGAAGTTGCCGCAGAACGCGGTATTGCTGGGGGCTCAGGGCGGGTTGTTCAAGATTGGCGACTACTGCTTCAACGACGGTGACCCGGATGCCAATCGCCGCCTGGTGCCGGGCACATTGAAGCCGGTTAGCTGGGAATCGCAGCCCTTGGGGCAAATGCTCATCACCTCGGACGGCACCGCAGCGCCGATCGAGTTCGAGCCCCGCGAAGTATTGACCAAGGTGCTGGAACGCTTGCAGCACAAGGGCATCCACCCGGTGGTTGCGTTTGAGCTGGAGTTCTACCTGTTCGATAAAAAGCTCGACAACGGCCTGCCGCAATTTGCCCGAGACCCGCTCAGTGGTGACGCCGACGACCAGCCCAACCTGCATATCGAGCGGCTCTCGCGCTTCAGCGAAGTGCTCGACGACATGGCGCAAACCGCCCAGGAACAGGGTATCGACATCACCGTGATCACGGCCGAGATTGGTCCCGGCCAGTTCGAGATCAACTTTGGCCACTGCGACGACGGCTTGCGCGCCGCCGACTGGGCCGCACTGTTCTGCCGCAGCACCCGGGGCGTGGCACTCAAGCACGGTTACCGCGCCAGTTTCATGGCCAAGCCCTACCTGCAATTTCCCGGCAGCGGCATGCATGTGCATGTCAGCCTCTACGACGCGGCGGGCAATAACCTGCTTGCCGCTCATCAACAGCAACCGCTGCGCCACGCCGTGGCCGGTTGCCTGGAGCTGCTGCCGCATTGCATGCCGATCTTCGCGCCCAACCACAATGCCTTGCGCCGCCTGGGTGGCACCGTCAACGCCGCCACCCGCGCCAGTTGGGGCTTTGAAGACCGTGACGCGTGCGTGCGCATCCCCGAGTCCGACCCGCGCAACCTGCGGATCGAGCACCGCCTGGCCAGCGCCGACGCCAACCCCTACCTGGTGCTGGCGGCGATCCTGATGGGCCTGGAGCATGGGCTTGAGGCCAAGCGCGAGCCGATCACATCGCTGAACGAAGACCGTAACAGCGGTACCGATTTCCCGGTGGAGATGCTCGACGCCGTGCGCGCCATGCAGCAGCAACCGGTAGTGCGCGACAAGCTGGGCGCGGAATTTGTCGATGTATATTGCGAGAATAAGCGCCAGGATCACTTGGCTTTTCAGCAAGAGATTCATGCGCGGGAATATCGCTGGTTTCTTTAAAATCTACCGAAACTGACTTGCCCAAAACCTGACTTAAATCAAAGAAAGGCTCTAGCACGGGCCTTTCAGACGGATAAATTGTCGAACAATCCTGGCTTTTGCCGTTGAGACCCATTATCATCCGGCGCCTTCTCGCTACCCGCCGGGTAGCTGTTTCAATGTGTCACCCGAGGCGCCCATGTACCGTTTTTCGTTTCACCGCCCTTTGATTGCCATCAGTCTGGGGCTTGTTTCCCATTCCGTCAGCGCTGCCCTGCAACCTATAGCCGAAGCGCCGCTGGCCAACGACACCGAATTGCACTGCCACTTCAACCGCGACGCCAGTACCGACTGCACCACCACTTACCGCTACACGATCCTCAAGCCCAACGGCCGCGAAATGCTTTCGCGCATCGACTTCGATTACTCCGAAGGCGATACCTTTGAGGTGATCAGCGCACAGTCCACCCAGCCTGGCGCCAAGCCGGTCCCCCTGGCGGCCACTCAAATCGACACGCGCAGCGCGCCCAACCCGGACCAGGGCTTCAGCCGCGACAAACAAACCTCCCTGGCCTTCCCCAACTTGCGCGTGGGCACAAAGATCCGCTACACCGTACGCCAGCACTACCCGGCCAAACCGCTGATGACCCAGTTCCATTACGTGCTCAAGTTCGGCCCCGGCGCGGCCCGCCGTGATCGCTTCAAGGCGCGCTTTACCGCCGAACGCCCGATCCAGTGGCGCAGTGAAATGTTCGACGCGTTCAACGTGACCCCTTCGAGCAACGGCAAGACCCTGGACGTGGCGCTTAAAGCCCCGATCTACCTCAACTACATCAATGAATCCTCCGCTGCCGCCCTGCTGCGCATCCCACGCCTGGAAGTCGGTAGCGCCGTGGAACGCCAGGCTTACTTCGGTGATTTCGCCCAGCGTTACAACCAGATTCTCGGCGCCAACCTGCCGGCGCAAGCCTCCGCCGCCGTGGCCGCCGCACGCAGCCTGGCACCGGCCGAGCAAGTGGCTGCGCTGATGCAGCACATCAATGATCACTACCGCTACCTGGGTGACTGGCGGGCCAGCGAGCGTGGTTATGTGCCATTCAGCCTGGCGGAAATCGAGCAGCATGGCTACGGCGACTGCAAGGACCTGGCGACGCTGCTGACGGCCATGCTCAAGGCCAGTGGCATCAAGGCCGAGACCGCGTGGGTGAGCCGTGGCGATGTGGTCGACTCCTTGCTGATTCCGGGTACCCAGGCGCCTAACCACGCCATCGTGCGTGCCGAAGTGAATGACCAGGTGTGGTGGCTTGACCCGACCAATCCGGTCTTCGCCCCGGGCCAGATCATGCCCGACATTCAGGACCGCTGGGTGCTGGTCAACGACGCCCTGGGCCACGTGCGCGAAGAACACATTCCATTGGAACGGCCCGAAGTCTCGATCCGCCTGGACAAACAGGTGCAGTACGGCAAAGAAGGAGATGGCGCGGTGAAAGCTACTATCACCTTCAGCCGCCTGCCGCTGATGCAAATGAGCGTCGCCGACCGCCAGCAAGGCACCACCGCCACCGACCAGAATATCTGCGCCAACTTCGGCAACGACATCAGCGACTGCCAGATCACCCGTGAACCTACCGGCTTTGTGGTGCATGACGGTTATAGCGTCACCGCGCGCATGAATGATCAGCGCGCCCTGGAAAAACTGGCCAATGACTATGTCTACACCGACCCGTCGTTGAAAGACCGGTGGGAGGGCTACATCAACTATCGCCGCCAGGGGCAACAGGCCGACCTTTACCTGGGCAACCCGGAAACCTACGACTACACCTACACCCTGACAGGCGGGAAGATGGAAAAAGCCATCCCCGGCTGCACAGTGCGCTCGCCCTGGTACGACCTGGACCTGGACGGAAAACTGCAGGATGGCTCGCTGCGCTACCACTATCGCCTGAGCCAGAAGAAACGCTGGCTGACCCATGCTGAAGTGGCCAGTGATGCGTTCGGCAAGATGATTGACGAGGCTCGGGCGTGTGCCGAGCAGGTGCATCAGGTAGTAAAGTTCTAGACCGTCCCTGACACACCACAGCCCAAATGTGGGAGCTGGCTTGCCTGCTCCCACCTTTTAGTCCGTGTGTGTCAGCGGGATTCGCCGAGTAGCAAACTCTGCTCGCGCGCGCACAACTCCACCACATAATCCCACAACACCCGCAACCGCACAGACTTGTGCAGCTCTCGGCGCGAGCTGATCCAGTAGCTGCGCTGGATGCTCTCTGCCGGCAGCAACGGCACCAAATCCTTGTCGCCCGCCGCCATAAAGCATGGCAACACGGCAATGCCCAACCCCGAACGCGCCGCCTGGTGCTGGGCGATCACGCTGGTGCTGTGGAACACCACCTTGGGGTTGCGACAGAAGCTGTTGAGGAACTTCAGTTCCTGGCTGAACAGCAGGTCATCGACGTAATCGATCCAGGCATGGGCGGCGAGGTCTTCGCGCTTTTCGATCGGCGGGTTGCGCGCAAGATAAGCGCGGCTGGCATACAGCGCCAGACGGTAGTCGGTGAGTTTGCGTGTCACCAATTGATCGACGCTGGGGCGTTCCAGGTGGATGCTGATCTCCGCTTCGCGATTGAGGATGCTGACAAAACGCGGTACGGCCACCAGCTCCACTTCCAGACCTGGGTAACGCTCGAACAACCCGCCCATGCGCCCGGCGAGGAACATCACGCCCAGACCTTCGGCCACCCCCAGACGTATCTTGCCCAAGGGCGCGGCTGAGTGGGTGAGTTCGTCTTCGGCCAGCAGCGCCACGTTCTCCATGACTTCGGCATGTTTGAGCAGCGCCTCGCCCGCGGGTGTCAATTCGTAGCCTTGGGCGTGTTGCACAAACAGCGCGGTGCCGAGGCTTTTCTCGATGGCCTCGATATGCCGGGCCACGGTGGCATGCGTGGTTTTCAAGCGTTGCGCGGCGGTGAGCAGGCGGCCACTGCGCTGCAACTCGAGAAAAAACCGCAGGTCATTCCAGTCGAACATATCGCCTCCATTGCCTGAGCCCGGACCGCGCTGTTTAAAAACGCACAGCAGCTGGGTAAAAACTAACATTTTTAAGACGAAAACTAACAACTAGGATGGGGCCAACAAGAAAAACAAGCGAGCCCCCAGATGCCCATTGCAACTGCTGAATACGATTACATCGTGGTCGGCGCCGGCCCCGCCGGTTGCCTGCTGGCCAATCGTTTGTCCGCCAACCCGGCCCACCGCGTCCTGCTGCTCGAAGCCGGTGGCCGCGACAATTACCCCTGGATCCATATCCCCGTCGGCTACCTGTTCTGCATCGGCAACCCGCGCACCGACTGGTGCTTCAAAACCGAGGCGCAAGCCGGCCTGCAAGGTCGCGCCCTGAGCTACCCACGGGGCAAAGTGCTCGGCGGCTGCTCGTCCATCAACGGCATGATCTACATGCGCGGCCAAGCCCAGGACTACGACGGCTGGGCGGCAGCAGGCAACCCGGGCTGGGCCTGGAACGATGTGTTGCCGCTGTTCAAACACAGCGAAAACCACTTTGCCGGTGGCTCGGAATTCCACAGCGATGGTGGCGAGTGGCGCGTCGAGCAGCAGCGCCTGTCGTGGCCAATCCTCGATGCGTTTCGTGAGGCGGCAGCCCAGAGCGGCATCGCCAACATCAATGATTTCAACCAGGGCGACAACGAAGGCTGCGGCTACTTCCAGGTCAACCAGAAGGCCGGGGTGCGCTGGAATGCGGCGAAGGCGTTTCTCAAGCCGATCCGCCAACGCCCCAACCTGACTGTGTTGACGGAGGTGGAGGTCGACCGTGTGCTGCTGGAAAACGGCCGAGCCTCCCAGGTTGGCGGGCGCCAACACGGCCGACAGCTCAGCTGGAAAGCGCGCAAGGAGATCATATTGTGCGCCGGTGCCGTGGGCTCGCCGGGCATTCTGCAGCGTTCCGGGATCGGCCCCACCAACGTGCTCAAACCGTTGGGCATTGATGTGGTGCATGAACTGCCGGGCGTGGGCGGCAACCTGCAAGATCACCTGCAACTGCGCCTGATCTACAAACTGGAAAATGCACGTACCCTGAACCAGATCGCCGGCACGCTGTGGGGCAAGATGGGCATGGGCCTGCGCTACCTGTACGACCGCAGCGGTCCGCTGTCGATGGCGCCCAGCCAGCTTGGCGCATTTGCCCGCTCCGGGCCGGAGCAGACGTCGGCCAACCTTGAATACCATGTGCAGCCGCTGTCCCTGGAGCGCTTTGGCGAACCGTTGCACGGCTTCCCGGCGTTTACCGCGTCGGTCTGCGACCTGCGCCCGCAAAGCCGCGGCCGCGTGGATATTCGCTCGGCCAACCCGGCGGATGCCCCGCTGATACAACCCAACTACCTCAGCCACCCCGAGGACTTGCGCGTGGCCGCCGACGCCATCCGCCTGACCCGGCGCATCGTCGCCGCGCCCGCCTTGAGCCAGTTCAAACCGGTGGAATACCTGCCTGGCGATGCGCTGCAAACCGAAGCACAACTGCACGAAGCCGCGGCACGCATCGGCACCACCATTTTCCACCCGGTGGGCACCTGCCGCATGGGCGATGACAAGGACGCCGTGGTCGACAGCCAACTGCGTGTGCATGGCATTCCCGGGCTGCGCATTGCCGATGCGTCGATCATGCCGCGCATCACCTCCGGCAATACCTGCTCACCGACGCTGATGATCGCGGAGAAGGCTGCGCAGTTGATCCTTTCACCGAACACTGTAGGCGCGAGCTTGCTCGCGAAAAACCCACCCGCACCGCGCACCGCGCAGGGCACCCCGCGTAATCGTTGACGATATATGAAGAAAAACAGCGGCGCCGAAGTTGGCGCCGACAGTGGGACAACAATAAATAATCACTGTGAGGGACACCCAATGTCAGAACATGCTCAACCCCTGGGCTCGGCGGCCAGTGCAAGCACTGCCAACGAATCAAGAAAAGTCATCTTCGCCTCGTCCCTGGGGACGGTGTTCGAGTGGTATGACTTTTTCCTCTACGGCGCCCTGGCGGCGGTGATCAGCAAGCAGTTCTTCGCCGGGGTCAACGACACCACTGCGTTTATCTTTGCCTTGATGGCCTTCGCCGCAGGCTTCGTGGTGCGTCCGTTCGGAGCATTGGTGTTCGGCCGCCTGGGCGACATGATCGGGCGCAAGTACACCTTCCTGGTCACCATCATTTTGATGGGCGTGGCAACCTTCTGCGTCGGGCTGCTGCCGACCTACGCCAGCATCGGCATCGCCGCACCGATCATCCTGATCGTACTGCGTATGTTGCAGGGCCTGGCGCTGGGCGGCGAGTACGGCGGCGCGGCCACCTATGTGGCCGAACATGCGCCACCCGGCAAGCGCGGCCTGCATACCAGCTGGATTCAATCCACCGCCACCCTCGGCCTGCTGCTATCGTTGCTGGTGGTGCTGGCCTGCCGTTACTTCACTGGCGATCAGTTCGAAGTGTGGGGCTGGCGCATCCCGTTCCTGTTTTCCATCGTGCTGCTGGGCATCTCGACCTGGATCCGCATGAGCCTGCACGAGTCGCCGTCCTTCCTGAAAATGAAAGAAGAAGGCAAGGCCTGCAAGGCGCCGATCCGCGAGTCGTTCGGTAAATGGGAAAACCTCAAGGTCGTACTGATTGCCCTGTTCAGTATCAACGGCGGGCAGGCCGTGACTTTTTACGCGGCGCAGTTCTATGTGCTGTTCTTCCTGACCCAGTTCCTGCGCATGGACCCGGCTCTGGCCAATATGTTGCTGATCATCAGCGTGGTGATTGGCGCGCCGTTCTTTATCCTGTTTGGCTGGCTGTCGGACAAGGTCGGGCGCAAGCCGGTGCTGATGCTCGGCCTGCTGCTGGCGACCGCGCTGTACTTCCCGATCTTCAAGGGCCTGGCGCACTACACCAACCCAGCGATGGACCAGGCCAGCCGACAGGCGCCGATTACCGTGCTGGCCGACCCGGCCACCTGTACTTTCCAGTTCGACCCGGTGGGCAAGGCGCGTTTTGACAGCCCATGCGACAAGGTCAAGACCTTCCTGGTCAAGCAGGGCCTGCCCTACAGCAGTGCCGCCGCTCCGGCAGGCAGCCCGGTGCAGGTGAGCGTGGGCGATGTGCGCATCGACGGCTTTGACGAGGCGGCACTGCGTGGCGCCGTGACCCTGGCCGGCTACCCGTCTTCGGCGGACGTGGCCCAGGTCAACAAGGTGATGGTGGTGGTGCTGATCGTCGTGCTGATCCTGATCGCGGCCATGTGCTACGGGCCATTGGCGGCGCTGATGGTGGAGCTGTTTCCGACGCGTATCCGCTACACGTCGATGTCCCTGCCCTACCATATCGGCAACGGCTGGTTTGGCGGGTTCCTGCCGACCGTATCCTTTGCCCTGGTGGTGTACACCGGCGATATCTTCTATGGCCTGTGGTACCCGGTGGTGGTGACTGGGGTGAGCTTGATCGTCGGTTTGTTCTGCCTCAAAGAAACCCGGCATGTGGATATCGATAACAACTGAGTTCGTTTGAACACCGAAGATCCCTTGTGGGAGGGAGCAAGCCCCCCTCCCACATTTTGGTTGTTGTTGCTCACACAAATTGCTGTACATCCATACAGATAATGGTTGCTCAAATCCTTCTGACTAAGCATCCTGCAAGGCATCAACCCGATCTGATGTGATGACCATGCGGCTGTACCTCTGTGAAAAACCCTCCCAGGCCAAGGATATCGCGGCCGTGCTCGGCGCCACACGCCGCGGCGACGGCTGCTGGCTGGGCAATGGGGTTACTGTCACCTGGTGCATCGGGCACCTGTTGGAAACCGCCCCGCCCGACGCCTACGACGCCAAATACAAACGCTGGGTGCTGGCCGACCTGCCGATCGTTCCGGAAAAATGGAAGATGCTGGTCAAGCCCAAGACCGCCAGCCAGTACAAGGCGGTCAAGCGCTTGCTGGGGGAAGCCCAGGAGCTGGTGATCGCCACCGATGCTGACCGTGAGGGCGAGATGATTGCCCGTGAACTGGTGGAGCATTGCCGCTACCGTGGGCCGATCCAGCGGCTGTGGCTGTCGGCACTGGACGAGGCCTCCATTCGCAAGGCCCTGGCGGCGCTCAAGCCGGGCGCCGAAACCTTCAGCCTGTATCACTCGGCCCTGGGCCGCTCCCGCGCCGACTGGCTGATCGGTATGAACATGAGCCGCCTGTTTACCCTACTGGGGCGCCAATCCGGCTATCAGGGCGTATTGCCAGTAGGCCGGGTGCAAACCCCGACCCTGCGCCTGGTGGTGGACCGTGATCGCAGCATCGCCGATTTCGTACCGGTGGCGTATTGGGCCATTGATGTCGACCTGCGTCACGAAAGCATGACCTTCACCGCCCAGTGGCGCGCCAATGAAGATGCCTGCGATGATCAGGGCCGTTGCCTCAACCCGCAACTGGCGCGGGACGCTGCTGACGCCATGGGCAACGCGAACGCGGCGCGGCTGGTAAAGCTGCGCACCGAACGCATGCGCGAAGTCGCCCCCCTGCCCTTTGACCTCGGCACACTGCAGGAAATCTGTTCCAAAAAGCTCGGCCTGGGCGCCCAGGAAACCCTGGATATTGCCCAATCCCTCTACGAAACTCATAAGGTCATCACCTACCCGCGCAGCGATTGCGGCTACCTGCCGTTGAGCCAGCACAGTGAGGCGCCAAAGATCCTCTCGGCGCTGGGCCGTGCGGATGCGGCGGTCAACGAATTGATGCCGCACATCGACCCTCAACGCCGCTCGCGGGCCTGGAATGACGCCAAGGTCAGCGCCCACCACGGCATCATCCCCACTGGGGCGGGCAAGGATTTAAGCCAACTGACCGGCAAGCACCGTGCGGTCTACACCTTGATACGCGCGCGCTACCTGGCGCAGTTCCTGCCCAACCATGAATACGACCGCACCCAGGCAGATTTCGACTGTGCCGGCCAGGCGTTGCGTGCGGTGGGCAAGGTCATCATCGAAGCCGGCTGGAAACGCGCATTGCCCGAGGCACTGGCGCCCGCCAAAGGCCGTGAAGCGCCTGCGCCCCAGGCCTTGCCGACGCTGGTGCAGGGCCAGGACTACGCCGTGGCCAAGGTCAACCTCAAGGACCTGTGGACCCAACCACCCAAGCCCTTTACCGAAGGCGACCTGATCAAGGCGATGAAAAACGTCGCCAAACTGGTGCAAGACCCGCTGCTCAAGCAAAAGCTCAAGGACACCACCGGCATCGGCACCGAAGCCACTCGCGCCGGGATCATCCAGGGCTTGCTGGACCGCGGTTACCTGGTGAAAAACGGCAAAGCCCTGTCGGCAACCCCAGCCGCGTTCAGCCTGATTGACGCGGTGCCCCGCGCCATTGCCGACCCAGGCACCACCGCCATCTGGGAACAAGCGCTGGACATGGTGCAAAGCGGCGAAATGAGCCTGGAAGAATTCGTTGCCAAGCAGGCGGCGTGGATGAGCAAGCAGGTGGCGCGCTGTAACGGTATGCGCATGACCATCACCGGCCCCGCCAGCCCGGCAGGTCGAGGTGCCACGCCCTGGAAGAAGAAACGCAAGAGCGCTCCACGCAAGGCTGCGGCCAGTCCAAAGCGCACAAAGAAACCGACAACGGCGGGCTAGAACGCGTAAAAATCCGGCAAATGACGTTTTTCGACAGGTTTAACGCCGCTTTGGGTCTTGCCCTGCCGCAGGCCGTCTAGGATTCTTTAGGGGACCCTGACTACCTAAGAACAACACCGGAGTGGCCGCCATGAAAACCGTCGCACAATTGCTCAAAGCCAAGGATCAGAAAAACCAGGACGTCCACACCATTCAATGGGACCACACGGTGTTCGAAGCGCTGGTGCGGATGTCGGAGAAAAACGTCGGTGCCTTGCCAGTCGTCAAGGAAGGTGCGGTCGTAGGGATCATCAGCGAGCGTGATTACGCACGTAAACTCATTCTCAAAGGCCTGTCGTCGGTGACCACTCGGGTCGACGATGTTATGAGCTCTCCCGTCATCACCGTCGACACCCATAAAAGTGTCGAGGAATGCATGAACATCATGACCGACAGTCACCTGCGCCACCTACCGGTGGTCGAAGACGGCAAACTGTTGGGCCTGCTGTCCATCGGCGACTTGGTGAAGGAAGCCATTGCCGAACAGGCTGATCTGATCAAACAGCTGGAGCAATACATCCGCGGCGAATAGGAGACACCATGCTCGACACGCTGGAACATCAGGCGGACCACCTCGAAATCCTGCACCGGGCTATGGCTGAACGACGCTTTTTAGCCTTGACCGGCGCAGGCATCAGCACCTCGTCGGGCATCCCGGATTACCGCGACAGTGAAGGTGTACGCCGGGGCAAAGCACCGATGATGTACCAGGAATTTCTTGCCACCCCGGATGCGCGACGCCGTTACTGGGCACGGGCGATGCTGGGTTGGCCGCGTGTGCGCATTGCGCAGCCGAACAAGGCTCACCTGGCACTGGCGACACTGCAACACCGTGGCCATATCAGCGGGCTGATCACACAGAACGTCGACACCCTGCATGACCAGGCCGGCAGCCATGACGTGATCGAGTTGCACGGCAGCTTGCATCGGGTGCTGTGCCTGGATTGCCAACTGCGCAGCGAGCGCGATGTGATCCAGCGGCAAATGGAAGTTGATAACCCGCATATGGCGCAGGTTCACGCCGTGCAAGCGCCGGATGGCGACACCTTGCTCGATCCGGCGTTTGAACAACACTTCCAGGTGCCCCACTGCCCCCATTGCAACGGCGAGCGGCTCAAACCTGACGTGGTGTTCTTTGGCGAGAATGTCGCACCGGCGACGGCGCTGAAGGCGATGGCGGCGGTAGAACACGCTGAGGGCCTGCTGGTGGTGGGGTCGTCACTGATGGCCTATTCGGCGTTCCGATTGTGCAAGGCCATGGTCGAGCAGCGTAAGCCGGTGATTGCGATCAATCTGGGCAAGACACGCGGGGATGAGCTGCTGCAGGTTAAAATCCAGGCCTCCTGCGAGCAGCTACTGCCGTTGCTCGCCGACCGGCTCCTACAGGAGGGTTGAAACGCCCGACCTGCACCTCCAAAAAATGACGCCCAAGTCACGTTTTCCCGCATTCCCCCGCCCCCACAACAAATTATGTAGTGATCAAAAATAATCACTACATAATCGTTGACGTAACCTTTTTGTCCTTGCATGATCTAGACGTCTCCCGGATCGGGAGCGTTGGTAACAAGCGTTTTGAACAGGCTCGTCTGACCGCCGAGCTGTTTTTCCGGATGTGCACTGCCCACAAGGCAGATTGATGAAGCTGACCAGCCCCGAAAGGGTCCGGTACAAGGAGCTAAAACGCTGCTTGTCTTCGTTATGAAAGCGTTGCGTAGCAGTTCATCAGCAAGACTACATGCATCAGGTTCAAGACCCTGCCCGTATTCGGCAGACCGTCACTGACGCCCGGTTTTCGGAACCGGAGACAACTACGCAGTTTTAACGAATCAATTGATAGATCGCCAACTGGTCAAGGGGCTTACACATGAATCTGAACAACCAACCAACTATCGATGAATTGGCTGAGATGTTCGCAGCGCAGAAAGACACACTCGACGACCATATCCTGTGGATTGGCAAATCGGGCGAAGTGCAAATTGACTGCCTGGCGCCCCATACCGAAGAAGCCGAGTTCGACCGCAATAACCGTGAACTGGCGGCGCGCCTGAAGATGTACCGCCGTGGCCAGGGCTATGTCGGAAAGAAGGCTGCGGCTGATCGAAACTTTATCGAGCAGGTGTTCGATACACTCAACAATGCCTGGGCATCTTTCAAAGACAGCTCGCAAGTTAAAGTGATCGACCGCTACTACTAAGTATTACTCAATCAATGCGGGAGCTGGCTTGCCAGCTCCCGCATTTTTTATAACGTTAGAAAGTTGGAAACCTGCCCTTCCCCGCCTCATCCCGAAAAATATCGAACAACACTTGCGCCGCCGCCGACAACTCATGGCCCGGTTTGGTCAACACGCCAATTGGCCGCTCGATCACCGGGCCGGTCAAGGTAATGCAATGAGCACCCGCCTCCTCCATCTGCCGGGCACATAACGCTGGCACGGCGCTGACGCCCAGCCCGCTGGCGACCATCTTCCCCACGGTCGCCAGTTGATGGCTTTCCAACGCTACGGGCAATTTCATCTGCAAGGCGCCAAGGTGTTCTTCCAACATCACACGTACCGTGGAGGGGCGTTGCAACGTGATAAACGGTTGCTCCAGCAAGGTTTTCCAATCGATCTCGGCACGCTGAGCCAACGGCGAATCCCCTGGCACCACGGCGATAAAGCGATCCAGATATAACGGCGTAAATGCCAACGATGACCCTTCGGACGGCTCGAATGCAACGCCCAACTCCACCTGACGGTCGCGCACCATCTCCAGCACTTGCTCGTTGATCAGGTCATGCACCGTCACGTTCACCTGAGGGTAACGTGCGCGGAATATCTTCAGGATCGGCGGCAACAGGTTACCGGCAAACGACGGCATGGCCGCCACCGTCACGCGCCCGCGTTGCAGGGTAAAACGCTGGCGCAGTTCGTCCTCGGCGTTGTCCCAGTCGGCAATCAACCGGCGCGCCAGGGGCAACAGCGATTCGCCCTCGGGGGTCAGCGCGACGTTACGGGTATTGCGGCTGAACAGGCGCCCGCCCAACCCTTCTTCCAACCCCTTGATGGTCAAGCTCAGTGCCGACTGAGAAAGGTGCAGGCGCTCGCAGGCAGCAGCAAAACTCAGACTCTGAGCAACGGCGAGAAAGGCACGCATCTGTTTGACGGTCATGAGGCAGCTCCAGACAGCAGTTGGACTATGCTGTTTTCTAAATCAATCAACCTTAAAAAACAACTTAACAAATCAATCCACTGGCGCAACACTCAACGCACTGGCTGGACCACAAACAATAAAAGAGGTGCATATGGCAGGTTTCGATAAACGCGTGGCGTCCTATGAAGAAGCACTGGCAGGCCTGGAAGACGGCATGACCGTGCTCTCCGGCGGTTTTGGCCTGTGTGGCATTCCGGAAAACCTCATTGCCGAGATCAAGCGCAAAGGCACCCGCGACCTGACGGTGGTTTCCAACAACTGCGGCGTCGATGGCTTCGGCCTGGGCGTGCTGCTCGAAGAAAAACAGATCAGCAAGGTGATCGCCTCTTATGTGGGTGAAAACGCCTTGTTCGAGAAGCAACTGCTCAGCGGCGAAATCGAAGTAGTCCTCACCCCCCAGGGCACCCTCGCGGAAAAAATGCGCGCAGGCGGCGCCGGCATCCCGGCCTTCTTCACCGCCACCGGCGTCGGCACCCCAGTTGCCGAAGGCAAGGAGACCCGCGAATTCAACGGCCGCCCGTATTTGATGGAAGAGTCCATCACCGGCGATTTCGCCATTGTCAAAGGCTGGAAAGCCGACCACTTCGGCAACGTCATCTACCGCCACACCGCCCAGAACTTCAACCCGCTGGCCGCCACCGCGGGCAAGATCACCGTGGTCGAAGTCGAGGAAATCGTCGAACCGGGCGAGCTGGACCCGGCGCAGATCCACACCCCTGGCATCTACGTCGACCGGATCATCTGCGGCACCTTCGAGAAGCGCATCGAACAGCGCACCGTCCGCAAATAATCCCCGTCCAGAACAATAAGAGGAAACAACCATGGCTCTTACCCGCGAACAAATGGCTCAACGCGTCGCCCGCGAAATGCAGGACGGTTACTACGTGAACCTGGGCATCGGCATTCCGACCCTGGTGGCCAATTACATCCCCGACGGCATGGAAGTGATGCTGCAATCGGAAAACGGCCTGCTCGGCATGGGACCGTTTCCTACCGAAGAAACCATTGATGCCGACATGATCAACGCCGGCAAGCAAACCGTGACCGCGCGTATCGGTGCCTCGATCTTTTCTTCCGCCGAATCCTTCGCAATGATCCGCGGCGGCCACGTCGACCTCACGGTACTCGGCGCGTTTGAAGTGGACGTACAAGGCAACATTGCCTCGTGGATGATCCCCGGCAAGCTGGTCAAGGGCATGGGCGGTGCTATGGACCTGGTGGCCGGTGCGGAAAATATCATCGTGATCATGACCCACGCGTCCAAGGACGGTGAGTCCAAGTTGCTCAGCCAATGCAGCCTGCCGCTGACCGGCGCCAACTGCATCAAGCGTGTGCTCACGGACCTGGCGTACCTGGAAATCGAAAATGGCGCTTTTGTCCTCAAGGAACGCGCACCTGGCGTCAGTGTTGAAGAGATTGTGAGCAAGACCGCCGGTAAACTGATCGTCCCGGACCACGTTCCAGAAATGCACTTCCAGTGAGGACAGATTCCATGCAAGACGTCGTGATTGTTGCTGCCACCCGCACCGCCGTGGGCAGCTTTCAAGGTTCGCTGGCGAGTATTCCGGCCCCGGAACTGGGTGCCGCCGTGATCCGTCGCCTGCTGGAGCAGACCGGCCTGGACCCGGCCCAAGTCGATGAAGTGATCCTCGGCCAGGTGCTCACTGCAGGCAGCGGCCAGAACCCGGCGCGCCAGGCTTCGATCCTCGCCGGCCTGCCCCACGCCGTGCCGAGCCTGACCCTGAACAAGGTTTGCGGCTCGGGCCTCAAGGCCCTGCACCTGGGCGCACAGGCCATTCGTTGCGGCGACGCCGAGGTGATCATTGCCGGCGGCATGGAAAACATGAGCCTGGCACCCTACGTACTACCCGCCGCGCGCACCGGTTTGCGCATGGGCCACGCGAAGATGATCGACAGCATGATCACCGACGGCCTGTGGGACGCATTCAACGACTACCACATGGGCATCACCGCCGAGAACCTGGTAGACAAGTACGGCATCAGCCGTGAAGCCCAGGATGCGTTCGCCGCCGCCTCCCAGCAAAAAGCCGCCGCTGCCATTGAGGCCGGACGTTTTGCCGACGAGATCACCCCGATCCTGATTCCCCAGCGCAAAGGCGACCCGGTGGCTTTCGCGGTGGACGAACAACCCCGCGCCGGTACCACGGCCGAGTCCCTGGCCAAGCTCAAGCCGGCGTTCAAGAAAGACGGCAGCGTCACCGCCGGCAACGCCTCCAGCCTCAACGACGGCGCCGCCGCCGTGCTGCTGATGAGCGCCGACAAAGCCCGCGCCCTCGGCTTGCCTGTACTTGCGCGTATCGCCAGCTACGCCAATGCGGGCGTGGACCCGGCCATCATGGGCATCGGTCCGGTATCGGCCACTCGCCGCTGCCTGGACAAGGCCGGCTGGCAGTTGGCAGACCTGGACCTGATCGAAGCCAACGAAGCCTTCGCTGCGCAATCTTTGGCAGTGGGCAAAGAGCTGGAATGGGACGCCGACAAGGTCAACGTCAATGGCGGTGCGATCGCCATCGGCCACCCGATTGGCGCCTCAGGCTGCCGCGTGCTGGTGACCCTGCTGCATGAAATGATCAAGCGCGACGCCAAAAAAGGTTTGGCGACGCTGTGCATTGGCGGCGGCCAAGGCGTGGCCCTGGCACTCGAACGCAACTGAATCGGATCGCTATTGTGGCGAGGGAGCTTGCTCCCGTTGGGCTGCGTAGTAGCCCCATGCCAATAAGAGCAACACAGAAAAGGCCCGGTTCCACGAAAAGCCAGGCCTTTTCTTTTATCGATTCCCTACCTGTAAGCACTCGGTCAGACGGTGGGAGCTGGCTTGCCTGCGATAGCGGTGTGTCAGTCAAATTATTGCTGACTGATACACCGCTATCGCAGGCAAGCCAGCTCCCACATTTGATCTCATTGCCTGTCACCCTGTGGCACCGCAAACACCGCACTCGCACGCAGCACAATGCGCTCCTGCACTTGCAAACTCAGCGTCGCAAACGCCATCTGCCGCCCGCGCTTGTGGCTTTCCAAACGTACCACCATCCACTCCCCCACCTGCACGGCGCCCAGGTAGTCCAAGGTCATGCTGGCAGTAATCAACGGCAGCGGTGGCTCACTGGAAAACGCCATGGCGTATCCCATGCCAATATCGGCCAGGCAAATCCCCGGCAATGCTTTGCGTTAATGGACCAGACCGGCTTTAATCGCGATCAATTTCTCCTGCACATTTCAAGGAAACGTAATGCGCCACCTGGACGGCAATTCCCACCCGCTTCGCGCGCCGCTGTTGATTTTGCTCGCTGGCCTGGCCTTGGCCGGTTGCTCACCCAAGGACCACTCTCGCGCCACGGTCATCAATGGCGAACAGGGCAAGGCTGGGGCGCAACTGGCCTATGAGCATGAACTGACCCTGGCCCTGCCCGGCGCCCTGCTCGCGCCGCGTATGCAGGCCACCCGCGAGGCGTGTGAAACGGCACGCTTTGGTGCCTGCAATATCCTTGGCATTACCGAAGACAGCAACGGCGGCCAGATCATCCTGCGGATCGCACCCACGGGTGTGGAACCGATGGTCGCCCTCGCGGCTGAAGGCGGCAAACTCGGCCAGCGCATCACTACCGCCGAAGACCTGGCCGATGCGGTCGACGATGTGCGCCGCCGCCAGCAGCGCCTGCAAGCCCAGCAGCAACGCCTCGACGAACTGGCCAAGCGCAAGGATATCAACGTCAGTGACTTGATCGTTCTGAGCAAGGAGCAAGCAAGTATTGAAAATGAGTTGCAGGCATTGGCCCAGGTTGCCGCCGGCCAGCAACGCCGCCTCGATACCAATCGCGTGACCCTGAATTTCCGCTCTTCTGACGGTGCGAACCAAGCGTCACGTTTCAGCCGGATGTTCAGCCACCTGGGAGACAACCTGGTGAACGGCACGGCAGACGCCCTGGAGCGTGCCAGCTATGTGCTGCCGTTTGTGATCCTGGCGTTCCCGGTGGTGTGGCTGTGGGTTGGGTTGTGGCGCCGGTTCGTCAAGCGTCGCAGCTGATCAGCGCTTGATACAGCGCTGATAGCGCTCATCCACACGCTTGGCAAACCAGGCCGTGGTCAGGTTGCGGGTGATCTTCGGGCTCTTGAGCACAATGCCCGGCAGGATCGCCCGTGGCAGCGGTTTGCCGGCCGCCTGGTCGGCCAGGCTGAAGACGCGCTTGTATAACGTAGTGTCCTCGAAATCCAACTGATCGCCCTGCTCCAACTGGCTGCGGATGCTCGGGTTGCGCATGTCCAGCTTCGCCCCCAGTGAGCGCACTGCCAGTTCGGTGGTGCCGGGCAGCAGGGAGCCATAGCGGATCAAGTCCCCATCCAGCGCCAGCTCTTTGCCCGTCACGCGGCTGACCGCGGCCTGGAACGCAGCATTGCGGCTGGCGTACCAACCGGCATTGAAATCGGCAAAGCGGTACAGCGGCTGGTCGTAGCTCACCGGGTAGCCGAGCAAATGGGCGATGCCGAAGTACATACCGCCGCGACGGGTGAACACTTCACGGCGAATCGTACCGTCCACCGTGTAGGGATAACCCCGCGCCTGTTTTTGTGCAAAGTCGATACTGACCTGCATCGGGCCTGCGGTGTGCACCGGGTTGAAGCCGCCAAACAAGGTATTACCCAGGGGCACCATGCTGATGAAGTCATCGAAGATCGCGCTCAAGTCCTTCTCCGTGCGTGCGGCATTCAAGCGGTCGGCGTAGGTTTTGCCGGTGGGCGAACGCAATTGCAGGGCGCTGCGTACCACGAACGCGGGCACATGCACCTTGCCGGCGCGACGCAGGATTTCATCCTGGGCGATCTTGCCCATGCCCGGCACAGGCGGGTCGACCTGATAGGTAGACTCCTGCTCGGTCACCGCCAGCACGGCGCAGATGTTTTCGGTGCTGGGGTAGATTTTCTGGGTGTCGAAGGCGGTGTAGATGTCCTGGGCCCAACCGTTGCGGTCCGACACCTTGGCCGGCAGCAGGCGCACGATCTGCGCCTTCACCTCGGCCTCACTGCGCTCGGGTTGCTGCGGGCCACGGGAGGTGGAACAGCCGGCCAGCACCAGCAAAGGCATGAGGCAAAAGAACAGACGACTTGGATACATGAGGCTTCCTTGGTTAACGACAGGCCGGGCAGTGCTGATATCGACAGGTAAGTCTAACCGGGGTTCGTCGGTGAGCCGAAGCGGATGCCTAGCCTTAGCTGAAACATCCCACATAACTGCCGGATAAGCGCTACTCCCCTGCCCTGTGAACCGCTGCAAAGTCCCTCGCCTGATTGAACAGTGCGAGGGATTGCAGATGGTTGTTTTCGTTACGCCCCCGGTTGATGGGGTTGGCGCTTGAACCCGGTCATTGGCAGGCTGGCCCTGACCCCAATGAACGTGAAAACGTTCGACGTTGAAGGCGTCTTCCGTGACTTTCGCGATTGCTTGAACACCTTTGACGATTGGGCCAATAGCTTCTGGAGCTTCTCGGCGCTGGAGCTTGAGCAGGTGTTCAAGGTCGGCGATGAGGTAACGCTCGTTGCCCCGATCAATCGCTCCCTGTTTCCCAGCAGCACCGTCGCCACCTGCCGGGCCAACGGTACGTTGACCCTGGTGCATATGTTCCAGAGCACGCGGTTCGTGCCGATCGGCGACACAGCGGTGATGCTGCAACGCGTTGATCCAAACGGCGGTCCGCTGGGCGAGCCCATCCACAAGACCATCGGCCCGAGCGGCATCCTTGAGATCACCGAGTGTGATCGCAACCAGCAATATCGGGTGAGCTTTTACCCCAACGTTTCCCAGGATCACCTCAAGGCGCTGTATGCCTCCTACCAGTCGGTGATCGCAGCGCTGGAAGCCCGGCTGCACAAAGAGTGGACCGACACTTTCCAAGCCCAGTGGAAAAGTTACGCAGACGCTCGCCCGCTTGAGCGGCGCCGCCTGCTGGAGGCGGCCTTTGCCAGCGGCATGGTCAAGGCGCTTTACAGCCTGTGGGACAACATTGGCGAGCTGTCGGCGCTGCTGGCGGACCTCAAGCCCAACAGCGAAAAACTGCTGCAATACCTTTCTCAAACTGAGCTCGATGAACTGCTGACACTGAGCAGTGACGCGATCGCCCAGGGCTTGCTGGTGCTCAGTGATGAGCCGCTGTTGTTTATCTATCTATCGGCGCTGGTCAGCTGGATGCGCATGCTCCCGCCGCCGGAGATGGCTGAACTGTGGGGCGAAATTACCGGTGAGGTCCTGATCAATCTGCTGCTGATTCGCGTCTTGGGTGCGATGGGCGTAGTGGTGCGATTGGGGGCTGGTGTGCTCAGTCACGTCAAATCCGGGCGCGCACGAGCGTTGTTGGAATTGCTGGCCAAGCAAGTAGTGGGGCCAGGGTTGGGGCCGCATGTCGAGGTCGCCAAGCCGGTGTTACTGAGCAGTGCCGCGACACCGGTCAAGGCCGTGCCGGTGGTGCCGTTGAAGGCAGGCGATACGCTGGTTTCGAACCCGGTGTCGATGGTGCGCAGCAAGACCCAACGCACCACGTTGGTCCGCCAGGAATCGGTGGATGATGCGCCTGCCGTGGCGTCGAATCCGAAGGGAGATGCGGCGGCTCCAGCAGATAAGACGGTCACTCATGGTTGCCCGGTGTCGATGGTCACCGGCGAGGAATTGCTGACCCTTACCGATGGCGCGCTGGACGGGATTTTGCCGTTTGAGTGGACGCGGCTGTATCGCACCAGTGCGGTGGAACTGGATTGCGGGTTGGGGTTTGGCTGGAGTCATGCGCTGGCGCACAGGCTTTGTGTGTCGGGCGATTCGGTGGTGTGGACCGATCATGAGAACCGCTCGACTACCCTGCCCTTGCCGACTTCTGCTCGGCCTGCGATTACCAACAGCCTGGCGGAAGCGGCGATCTACTTGGGCTCGGCTCCTGATGAGTTAGTGCTGGCCCAGGCGTCGCGGTTCTATCACTTTCGCGACGGTGTACTGACTGCGATCAGCGATGCGTATGACAACCGCCTGCGCATTTGCCGTGATCCTTCCGGGCGGATCGAGCGGCTGGATAACGGTGCTGGTCGCTCGCTGCTGCTGCGTTATGAGCTGGATCGAATCGTGGCGGTGGACTACCAGGTGCATCGCGCCAAAGGGCGTGAGCCCTACGTCTGGGAAACCGAGCAGAACGTTGTTTCCTACGCCTATGACGAAGACGGACGACTGGTTTGCGCGACCAATGCCGTCGGTGAAAGCGAGCGTTATCGGTACGACGATCAGCACGTCATTGTTGAGCGGCAGTTGGCCGGTGGGGCGAGTTTCTTCTGGGCGTGGGAAGGCTCCGGCAAGGCGGCACGTTGCGTCCGGCATTGGGCGAGTTTTTCGCAGATGGACACGCGTTATGCCTGGGGGGATGACGGCCGTGTCACGGTGCATAACGCCGATGGTAGCCAGGAAGTCTATGTCCACGACGACCGGGCGCGGTTGGTGCAGCGCATCGATCCGGACGGCGCGCAGCATTTCAAATCCTACGATGCCAAGGGGCGGCTGACCGTCGAACAGGATCCGCTGGGCGCGGTGACGGCCTATCAGTACGACGAAGCTGGGCGCCTGGTGGCTTTGTTTCCGGGGGATGATGAGCCGACGTCTTACGAGCATGACAACGGTTTTGTTCGGGTTGTGAGGCGTGGGGAGGCGGTCTGGAAATACGAGCGTAATAAGCAAGGCGATGTTACGCGTAGGACCGATCCTGACGGCGAGGTTACCGATTACAGCTACAACAAACACGGGCAACTGACCGGAGTTTGGTACCCGGATCATAGTTGCCATCGGCTGGTGTGGAATGAGCGGGGGCAGTTGCTGGAAGAGCAATTGCCCAATGGCGGGATCAAGCGTTATCGCTATGACGATTTAGGGCGACAGATTGCCCGCGAGGATGAGCATGGCGCACTGACCGGTTATGAATGGGACGCTGCCGGTCGCCTGCTGAAACTGATCCAGCCCGGCGGTGCTTGCCGGGAATTGAGCTACAACCCCTACGGAAAAATCATCGCCGAGCGCGATGAACTGGGCCACGTCACCCGCTACGAATACGCCGATGGGTTGCACCTGATCAGCCGCCGTATCAACGCCGACGGCACCCAGGTCAAATACCGCTACGACAACGTTCGCTTACTGCTGACCGAAATCGAAAACGAAGTCGGCGAAACCTACCAACTCGACTACCACCCCAACGGCCTGATCCAGCAGGAAACCGGCTTCGACGGCCAACGCACCGCCTACGTCTACGACCTCAACGGCAATCTGCAGGAAAAGACCGAACACGGCGATGACGGCAGTCAGCTAATCACCCGTTACGAGCGCGACCACGCCGGTCGCCTCGTACGAAAAACCCTGCCCGATACCAGCGTTGTCGACTATGCCTACGACCGCCAAGGCAACCTCCTCAGCGTCGAAGACGGTCACTGGGCGTTGGCCTACGAATACGACCGCCAAAATCGCCTGACCGCCGAACACCAAGGCTGGGGCACCTTGCGCTACGGCTACGACGCCTGCGGCCAACTACAAAAACTGCGCCTGCCCGACAACAACCGCCTCACCTTCAACCATGACAAGGGAGGCCATCTCGCTACGGTCGAGCTCAATGGTGAGGTGCTCACTGCACATTTATTCAAGAGCGGCCGCGAACACCAACGCCAACAAGGTCAACTGCTCAGCCACTACCACTACGACGACCAAAACCGCCTGCACGCCCACGCCGTCACACAGCAGGAAAATTACCTTTACCAGCGCCAGTACGACTACGACAAATCCGGCAACCTCACCCGCCTGCTCGACACCCGTAAAGGCGAACACCTTTACCGCTACGACCCACTGAATCGTCTGACCCGCGCCGATCACTCCCAAGACGTCCAGGAACGCTTCGCCCACGACCCAGCGGGCAACCTGCTGATGCAAGACCGCCCCGGCCCGGACATCGTTGCCGGCAACCGCCTGATGATCCAGGGCGACCGCCATTACGACTACGACGCCTTCGGCAACCTGATCCGCGAACGGCGCGGCAAGGGCCAGCAACTCGTCACTGAGTACCGCTACGACTGCCAACATCGGTTAATCACCATCACAAAACCGAACGGCGAAACCGCTAGTTATCGCTACGACCCGTTTGGCCGGCGTGTCAGCAAGACCGTGGATGACATAACCACGGAGTTTTTCTGGCAAGGCGACAAGCTGATTGCCGAGCACCATGCGGACTGTCATCACAGTTATATCTACGAGCCCAACAGCTTCCGCCCGCTGGCACTGCTGGAAGGCTACGGACCACAAGCCACAACGCCCTACAACTACCAACTCGACCACCTCGGCACACCGCAGGAACTGACCAGCCCCGAGGGCGAAATCGTCTGGTCCGCCCACTACCGCGCCTACGGCCAGATCGCCCGGTTCGACGTAAGCAAAATCGACAATCCGCTGCGTTTTCAAGGTCAGTATTTCGACGCGGAAAGCGGCCTGCATTACAACCACCATCGCTACTACAATCCGGATATTGGTCGTTACCTGACGCCGGATCCGGTGAAGTTGGCGGGTGGGATCAATGGGTATCAGTACGTGCCCAACCCCACAGGTTGGGTGGATCCATTGGGGCTAACTACCTGCCCAGGTGAGGACGGCTGTAGCCCAAAAGCTGAAGTAGCAAATCCCGCGAAAACGGTAACTGTTGATAAGGCCGAGCCTAGCCTGCCAACCGTTACTAGTAACGAGTACCTTTACCGCGGAGATGACAAAACACCTGAACAGATATTTAAAAATGGATTCAAAAGCAAGGGCGATAGCAACGATCTGTATTTGCACGCGCTCGACAGCAACAACCCACCAAGCAACTTCATAAGCACATCTCCCTCTAAACGGGTCGGAATCGATTTCGCCACTCAATATGGGACTCGAAAAGGTTTTCTCTACACGCTGAAGAAAATTCCAGGTCGGGACGTGAACAAAGAGCTAGGAAAATTAGCACCTTTTGACACTGAGGCAGAAATCGCAATACAGAGTAAGATCAGAACAGAAGATATCTTGGGTGTGACACCCATGAAGCGAGATGGCAGCTACACGGGCTATTCGATTCCAAACCCTAACAGGAAGATAAAATGAGAACAAAAAAAATTAAAGCCATAATAAACAACATTGAAAAATGCGTTACATTTAAATATGACTCTCGCCATACAAAATTAAAATTTTCAGAGGCGGAAAATTTTGCAAAAGTGTACGTAGCCGAAGATATCTATAACTGCTTAGCCAATGTTAGAAGAGACTTCCCTCACATACAATTCCTCTGCAAAGGCGCCAAAATAAATGTACGCCCCTCTAGCATGGCCTCACAAATGAGTGGCGGATTGGTTGCATATGAATTAACTCTTGGAAAGCGCCCAACACGAGAAGACCTGGTGCATATATTTGATCATGAAGAGCACAATCTTACTAACGACCCACAAGAACAATACCAATTTTATAAAGAGTGGCTAACTTCAATAGATGCAACCCAAACTGAACCTCCCCCACAAAGCGAAGCAACTTCCGATGATTTAAAATAACGCTCGAAATATATAGATTATTCAGCTCCCAGTCCGAACGGGCAATAAAATGGCAACGCAAAAATAAAAACAATAATCAACGACGAAAGAAAATTAGTAACAATAAGATACGACATTATAAGACTTAGAATGACATTTTCAGAGGCTGATAATTTCAGTAAGATTTACGAAGGGCAGGATATGTACGCTTGCCTAGCAAAAATCAGAGCTGATTTTTCGCATATGAATTTTTTATGCAAAGGTGCAAAAATAAATGTTAAGCCTTCCAGAATGGCATCTCAAATGAGCGCAGGCCTCGTCGCATACGAAATGACGTTAGGAAAACAGGCCACCCACGAAGACCTCGTCCGAATATTCGATTACGAAGATGAAAACCTAACAAATAACCCGCAAGACCAAGTGGATTTTTTCAAGAAGTGGTTGGCGTCGTTAGGCGCGGAAGATTACGAAAAGTTTGACTGCCGCCTGTCAGAACAAGTACGAAAGGAAACTCCACCTGTTAGCCCGGCGATTTGTGCCTTGTTCGCGTGATGCTGAAGCTACCACGCAGCCCAACCTAACCCAAGCCAGCTCATCACAAATGCTTGCTCACGCGAAATCGATGAGTACGCCAATCGAATTATCTCTTCGACACTTACGTGGAGGAGGCAGATTTCGTTAAAGACCCCAGCCATATTTACTATCAAATAAATCCGCCACCCTTGGACATAAAAATGAAAAAAATAGAAATATTCACAATCAAAAACTCGAATCGAGAAAAGGCAATAATCGAGTGCGACGGAAGCACAGCAACACTCTCGATAACATTCTCTAGTGGATTAGGAAAAACGTACAATGATGCGGATATTTATCTATGTTTTGGTTTACTGAGAAAAGAATTCAGCGACATTAGGTTCCTATGCAAAGGTTCCAAAATAAACGTATACCCTTCAGCCATGGCATCACAGATGTCCAGTGGAATCGTAGCTTATGAAACCCAAATAGGTAACCCGGATGCCAAGCTCGTCCGCATATTCGACTATGAAGAAAACGAACTCACAAACGACATCAACGAACAAATTGCTTATCGCACAAAATGGGCCGAATCACTGCCGATATAATTGGACGCCCCTGTGACAAGCAAACCCGCTCACCACGGGGGCTAAACAGCGCCTTTAGATCCCCGCCAACGCCAAATCCATCGCAAAGTACGTAAAAATCAAATCCGCCCCAGCCCGCTTGATCGAGCCCAGCGTCTCGCGCACCACTCGATCCTCATCAATCGCCCCCGCCTGTGCGCCAAACTTGATCATCGCGTACTCACCGCTCACCTGATATGCCGCCACCGGCAAGCGTGACGCCTCGCGGATGTCGCGGATGATGTCGAGGTAAGCGCCGGCTGGCTTGACCATCAGCGCATCGGCACCTTCCTGTTCGTCCAGCAGCGATTCGCGCACGGCTTCGCGGCGGTTCATCGGGTTCATCTGGTAGCTTTTGCGGTCGCCCTTGAGGGCGCTGCCGCCCGCTTCGCGGAACGGGCCGTAAAGGGCCGAGGCGAATTTGGTCGAGTAGGCCATGATCGGGATGTGGGTGAAACCGGCGTCGTCGAGGGCGCGGCGGATGGCCTGGACCTGGCCGTCCATGGCGGCGGACGGAGCGATCACGTCGGCGCCGGCGCGGGCAGCGGCCACAGCTTGTTTGCCGAGGTTGACCAGGGTTGCGTCGTTGTCGACATGGGCACCGTGCATCACGCCGCAATGGCCGTGGTCGGTGTATTCGCAGAAGCAGGTGTCAGACATCACAATCATTTCCGGCACTGCGTCCTTGATGATCGAGGACATGCGCGAAACCAGGCCGCGCTCTTTCCAGGTATCGCTGCCGTTGGCGTCGAGGTGGTGGGACACGCCGAAGGTCATTACCGACTTGATGCCGGCACGGGCGTAACGCTCGATCTCGCCGGCCAGTTTCTTCTCCGGGATACGCAGCACGCCCGGCATACTGGTAATCGGCACGAAATCGTCAATTTCTTCTTCAACGAAGATCGGCAACACCAGATCGTTAAGGGTGAATTCGCTTTCCTGGAACAAGCCACGCAGTTGCGGGGAGCGGCGCAGGCGACGTGGGCGGGCTTGGGGGAACTGACTGGTCATGGCTTTCCTGAAAAATGGCTGAAATCTTTGGGGCCAAAGCTTATGCCCCCAAGTCCCGGCAACACAAATGCCAAGGGGCCAATAGTGTATTGCCAGGCGCGTAACAATTTATTGATCTAGAGCTGTAGCTGCCCTTGGATACACAGCGCTACGGCGCCGCCGACCCACACCTCATCGCTCTGGCGCTCGATGTGAATACGCCCTGCTCGCCCCATAGCCGTGCCCTGGCTGACCACATAACGGCTGGGCGCCAAGCCCTCGGCGAGCAGCCATTGGGCAACACCTGCGTTCAAACTGCCGGTGGCCGGGTCTTCAGGGGCGCCGTCGCCAGCGATAAAGGCGCGCACTTCAAATTGTGCGTCTACCGCGTCACGCACTGGATCACAGGGGGCGATCACCCCCACGGCCAGGCCCAGCAGTTGCGCATAGTCCGGTTGCAACGCGAGCACCGCGTCACGATCAGCCAGCATCACCGCCAGCCACCCGGCACCATTGTCGACCCACTGGCTGCGCACAATCGCCTCGGGCGCCAGCTTCAATGCCAGACGCACGCGTTCCAGCAACGGCGCCTCCACGGCCCCTGCACGCAACAACGGCGGCGCGATAAACGCCAGTTCATCACCTTGGCGGCGGATGCGCACCAGACCGATTTCGCACTCCTGAACAATCTCCTCGCCTCGGGGTACGCCACCGGCCTGCAACCAGGCGTGGCAACTGCCCAACGTCGGGTGGCCGGCAAACGGCAGTTCCGTGAGGGTGGTGAAAATGCGTACGCGGTAGTCGGCCCGTGGATCCCTGGGTGTCAGCAAAAACGTGGTTTCGCTGAGATTGGTCCAGTTGGCAAAGTCGGCCATCTGTTGGTCAGTGAGGCTATCGGCGCCGAGCACCACGGCCAACGGGTTGCCTTTAAGCGGTACGCGGCTGAATACATCCAGTTGTTGGAACTCGAAAGTCGGCATGCTTCAGCTCGGAATATTCAGGCCACGGATGACCGCCGGACGTGCGACAAAGCCGTCCAATGCGCGCAGTACGTTAGGGAAATCGGCAATGCCCACCAGGTCGCCGGATTCGTAGAAACCGATCAGGTTGCGAATCCAGGGGAAAGTGGCGATGTCGGCGATGCTGTAGTCATCGCCCATGATCCAGGTGCGGCCCAGCAGGCGTTTTTCCAGAACGCCCAGCAAGCGCCGGGCTTCAGCGGCGTAGCGGTCACGCGGGCGCTTGTCTTCATAAGACTTGCCGGCGAACTTGTTGAAGAACCCCACCTGGCCGAACATCGGGCCGATCCCGGCCATCTGGAACATCAGCCACTGCAGGGTTTCATAGCGGGTGGCCGGGTCTTCGGAAAGCAACTGGCTGGTCTTTTCCGCCAGGTAGATCAGGATCGCGCCGGACTCGAACAGCGCCAGCGGCTGCCCGCTCGGGCCGTTAGGATCAATGATCGCGGGGATCTTGTTGTTGGGGTTCAGGGACATGAACTCCGGGGACATCTGATCCTGAGTGTCGAAACTGACCTTGTGCGCTTCATAGGGCAGCCCCAGTTCTTCGAGCATGATCGACACCTTGACGCCGTTGGGCGTGGGCAACGAATACAACTGCAGGCGATCCGGGTGCTGGGCAGGCCATTTGCTGTTGATCGGGAAAGCGGCGAGTGCGTTCATCGAGAACCCCCTGGACGGAAAGCCCTCATGATAGTCATCTGCCCGCCACCGTGCATGGGTCATCGTTGCGCAACATTTGCCCACTAGTATCCCCTCTGGGCGAACCAAAACGCCCGATTGCACTCTTAAGAGCGCCCGAAGGGTGAATGGAGGCACCTTGCTATATCGACAGGGAATACCGCAGGACGCTTGCCGCGTCACTGGGGCCGGGCCTGTCCGCCTTAACCCGACGCACGAAGACTCGAACCTATAATGAAGATCAAGCCTCTGCGCCTTGTGCAACGATTCAAACGTTATTCATACATGATGTTGCCGCTGCTGCTGGTCAGCGCGGCCATCGTCACCGCTCTCGACGCCCGTGAAAGCCGTGCCCAACCCGTGGACGGCGTGCAAACCCTGGTATTCCTGCGCCACGGCGAAAAACCGGCCGGTGGCCTGGGCCAGCTCAATTGCCAGGGCCTGAACCGTGCCATGAACCTGGCTACTGTCCTGCCGGAGAAGTTTGGCAAGGCCAACTACGTGTTTGCCGCCAACCCGACACGCAATGTCGAGGAAGGTGAACTGGACAATTCCTACAGCTACATTCGCCCACTGATTACCATCAGCCCCAGCGCGATCAAGCTTGGCCTGCCGGTGAACATCGAATTCTCAGCGAATGACACCAGCGCCCTGGCCGAAGAACTGGTCGAGGACAAGTACCGCAACGCGACGATCTACACGGCCTGGTCCCATGGTTACCTGCCGGAGCTGATCAACAAAGTCGCCAGCGAAGCGTCCGGCGAAAAGCACACCCTCACCGATGACTGGTCTGGCAATGACTATGACTCCCTGTACGTATTGACGCTGACCTGGCACAACGGCAAGGCCTCGCTGCTCAGTCGCAACTATAAGCAGGGGCTGAATAACGGCGATGAAACCTGCCCGGATCCGACCCAGGTCAGTGCAGATATCTGAAGCGTGAGCCGCAGGGGCGTATGATGCCCGGCTATCGACTCACCTGCGGATCCTCTTCATGTCCAACCTCGCGTCCTCCCAGCCCAATCGGGGCTGGTCGTTCTGGTACAAGCCTGCCCTGTTTCTGCTGGTGGCCTGCATCGGCCTCTACTATGTGAAATGGTCGCCCTACTACCTCAAGGCGTTTGTAGCGGCGGACAACCACAGCATTGGCGCCTCGATTCTCAATGACCAGCAAAGCTCGCCCCTGACAGCGGCGCTGGCCTACGCCCAAGTGTATTTCCTGGCGATCTGGAAAGCCGCAGTGCTGGCGGTGATCCTCGGTTCATTACTGCAAGTACTGATCCCTCGCGACTGGCTGCTGCGCCTGTTTGGCCGCGCCGGGCTGGGCTCGACCCTGCGCGGCGGGCTATTTGCCTTGCCGGGGATGATGTGCAGTTGCTGTGCAGCGCCAGTGGCGGCGGGCATGCGCCGTCAGCAGGTGTCGGTGGGCGCGGCGCTGGCGTTCTGGATTGCCAACCCGGTGTTGAACCCGGCCACGCTGGTGTTCATGGGGTTTGTGCTGGGCTGGGACTTTACCGCGCTGCGGCTGGTGGCCGGGATTGTGTTGGTGGTGGGGGTGTCTCTGGTAGCGCAGCGTATCGCGCGCCCTGATCAAGTGCCGGAAGCGGCGCTGGAGGCTGTCGCCGAAGTAAGCACCCTGGAGTCGCAACCCTTCCTGAGCCGTTGGTTGCGCACCTTGTGGCAACTGTTCTGGAGCACCATCCCGGTGTACATTCTGGCGGTATTGATCCTCGGTGCAGCAAGGGTGTGGCTGTTCCCCCATGTGGACGGGGCGATGGCCAACAGCCTGGTGTGGCTGGTGCCGCTGGCGATCGTCGGTACGTTATTCGTGATTCCTACAGCGGCAGAAATACCCATCGTACAAACCATGATGACCCTGGGCATGGGCACCGGCCCGGCCGTTGCCCTGCTGATGACCCTGCCGAGCGTGAGCCTGCCGTCGCTGCTGATGCTGCGCAAGGATTTCGATGCACGGGTACTGGTGACGGTGGCCGGGTTGACCATGCTGGTGGGAGTGGTGTGTGGGTTGATTGGGGCGGTGATTCTTTAGATTTTCAGTGGGGCTGATGGCCTCATCGCAGGCAAGCCAGCTCCCACCTTTGTATGTATTCACACTTCAAAAGGTGGGAGTTGGCTTGCCTGCGATGGCGTCCGAAAGATCACCCCACCCGAGCTGCTCGTTCACGCAAATATTCCACCACCGCCTCTTGCTCCCCGGCAAACTCGATCCGAGCGCCTTTGCTCTCGCGCTGGAACGCATACATCGGGTCGTAATACTCGCGCAACAAGCCTTCGATCCACACGCGGTGCAGGTCCACTGCACCGCTGCGCGCCTGTTCTGCCAGGGCGTCCTGCAAAATCGCCTGCAGCCGCTGGAAACGTTCACCGCCCAGACGCTTGTGAATATTGGCCAGGCTTTGGGTCAGGCGCTCGGCAAATAATAGCTGGCCGCGTTCACCAAACACGTCAATGAACTCGGCGCACAGGTCGACCACGTAATCCTTCAGGATGCGCTCGACGCGGCCCTCAACGCTGTCTTCCAGCCACACCATCGCAAACGTCTGCATCCCCTTGTGCAATGGCAGTGGCAGCGCACAGCTGCCGATCATGCGGCTCTCGTCTTCGACCACGAACTGGCCAATGCCCGCTGCGCGTTTCTTCAACAGGTCCACCGCCAGGCGGTTCTCGAAGTCGATATTGGACGGTTGCGCGGTGGCACGCTTGCCGAAGCTGGAACCCCGATGGTTGGCATGGCCCTCCAGGTCCAGGGCGTTGCGCAGTTGACCCAATACCTCGGTCTTGCCGGTACCGGTCATACCGCCAAGCAGCACGAAATCGCATTCAGCGGTCGTCTGTTCCAGGGTCTCCAGCAGGAACGTACGCATTGCCTTGTAGCCACCGCCGACACGCGGATACTCGATGCCCGCTTCGGTTTTCAACCATTGCTGCACGATCTGCGAACGCAGCCCACCACGAAAGCAGTACAGGTAGCCATCCGGATTAGCCTGGGCAAACTGCGCCCATTGCTCGATGCGCTCGGCCTTGATCGATCCAGAGACCAGCTCATGGCCCAGGACGATTGCAGCTTGCTGGCCTTGCTGCTTGTAACAGGTGCCCACCCGCTGGCGCTCGTCGTCGGTCATCAGCGGCAGGTTGACCACGCCGGGGAACGCGCCCTTGACGAATTCGACCGGCGCGCGGGTATCCATCATCGGCCTGTCATTAAGGAAGATGTCGCGGTAATCGGTGATGTCAGTTGCCATCAAATCACCTCTACCGCGTTGGTCTGTCGCTCAAGCAGTTCGCCGATTGGCTCAAGGTTCAGGCCCAGTTCGGCGGCTACCGCGTGAAACTCGCTATCGCCTTCGGGGGTGACGGCGATCAGCAGGCCACCGCTGGTCTGTGGGTCGCACAGTACGCGCTTGTGCAACTCCTGCACGCGCCCGAGCTTGCTGGCGTAGCTGTCGAAGTTGCGCAAAGTACCGCCCGGGACGCAGCCCTGGTCCAGGTAGTACTCAACCCCTGGCAGACGTGGGACTTTTGCATACTCGATGCGGGCCGTCAGGCCACTGCCGTCAGCCATTTCCACCAAGTGGCCGAGCAGGCCGAAACCGGTAACGTCTGTCATCGCAGTGACACCGGCCAACTTGCCGAAACGGCTGCCAGGCTTGTTGAGGGTGCACATCCAGTCACGGGCCAGGCCGACGTCGGCCTCGCGCAACTTGCCCTTCTTTTCGGCGGTGGTGAGGATACCGATGCCCAAAGGCTTGGTCAGGTACAGCTTGCAGCCGGCAGTGGCAGTGTCGTTGCGCTTCATGTGGCGCTTTTGCACGATCCCGGTAACGGCCAGGCCAAAGATCGGCTCCGGGGCGTCAATGGAATGCCCACCCGCCAGCGGGATACCGGCAGCGTCGCACACCGAACGGCCCCCGCGGATGACTTCGCGGGCAATCTCCGGCGCCAGCACGTTGACCGGCCAGCCAAGAATAGCGATGGCCATCAAGGGGTCGCCGCCCATGGCATAAATGTCGCTGATGGCATTGGTGGCAGCGATGCGGCCGAAGTCGAAGGGATCGTCGACTATCGGCATGAAAAAGTCCGTGGTGGAGACCACGCCGCGCTCGTCGTCAATGGCGTATACCGCCGCATCATCGCGTGAAGCGTTGCCCACCCACAGGTTGGGGTCCAGGTTCTGTGCGCCGCTGCCGGCAAGGATCACCTCCAACACCTGGGGCGAAATCTTGCAGCCGCAACCCGCACCGTGGCTGTACTGGGTAAGGCGAATCGGCTCGTTCATGGAAGACCTCAAGCTATCAAGTGGGCCGATTCTAACAGACAGCAAAAGGCCGGCTGGGCTCTTGTGAGCGCAGCCGGCCTTTTGGGTCAGCGGTTACTCGCGGGCAGCGAGCAAACGCTTGTGGCGGTTACGCCGCGCGATGTTCAGGCATTCGATAGCCGCCGAGAACGCCATGGCCGCATACACGTAGCCTTTTGGCACGTGGGCGCCGAAGCCTTCGGCGATCAGCGTCATGCCGATCATGATCAAAAAGCCCAGCGCCAGCATCACCACGGTCGGGTTGTCATTGATGAACTTGGCCAACGGTTCGGCCGCCACCAGCATCACAATCACCGAGGTCACTACGGCAATGATCATGATCGGCAAGTGCTCGGTCATGCCCACGGCCGTGATGATGCTGTCGATGGAGAACACCAGGTCGAGCAACAGGATCTGCCCGATGGCCGCCGCGAAGCCGATGGCAACGGTGTTGCCAACCGTTGCTTTCTCTTCAGGCTCCGGGTCCATGCTGTGATGGATTTCGGTGGTTGCCTTCCACACCAGGAACAGGCCACCGGCGATCAGGATCATGTCCTTCCAGGAGAACGCCTGGCCGAACACTTCAAACACCGGCGCCGTCAACTGCACGATGAAGGCGATGGTGCTCAACAGGCCCAGGCGCAATACCAGCGCCATGCTGATACCGATGCGCCGCGCCTTGGCCCGGTGCTGCTCGGGTAGTTTGTTGGTGAGGATCGAGATAAAGATCAGGTTATCGATGCCCAGCACGATTTCCATGACGATCAAGGTAGCCAGTGCGACCCAGGCGGTGGGGCTGGCGGCCAGTTGTAAAAGGTAATCCATAGGTCAGTCCTGACGTGGTAGTGCTTGGAAATTAGGTTTCTTGGGTGTTCGATTCAGCGTCTTTTTCTTCCTGATCATCTTTCTTCTGCGGATTGATCAAGCCCTGGGTCGCTTCACTCAATGCCTGTTCGGCAGCCTTCTGGGTGTCATCGATCGCTTGCTTGGCCGATTCGCTGGCTTTGCCCAACACTTGCTGCGCGCTTTTCTCGACCTGATCACAACCGCCGATCATCACCAATGAAAGCGCAAGCAGCGACGCCGCGCCCAGGGAATTGAGTTTCATGCTGTATTCCTCATTAGAACCATTGGGTCCAAATAGTGGCCCCGCGATAGCGATGCATTCTATGCAGGGGAACAGTTCAGGAAAATTCGTATTTTTCTCGCGTATACTTCGATTTTTACGAAGTGTAGACCCCGATGCTCAATTATCGACAACTGCATTACTTCTGGGTGGTGGCCAAGACTGGGAGCATCGTGCGTGCCTGCGAACAGCTGAACCTCACGCCCCAGACCATCAGCGGGCAGATCAGCCTATTGGAGCAAACCTTTGGCATTGCTCTGTTTCAGCGGGTGGGGCGCCAGCTTGAGCTGACCGAAGCCGGGCGCCAGGCGCTGCCCTACGCCGAGCAGATGTTCCAGACGGGCAACGAACTTGAGACGATGCTGCGCGCCCAGCCCGATGAGCAACAGATCCCGTTCAGGGTCGGCGTGGCGGATGTGGTGCCAAAATCCATCGTCTACCGCCTGATCGCCCCCACCATGGAGCTGAGCGAACCGCTGCGCATCACCTGCCGCGAAGACAAACTCGAACGTTTACTCGCCGACCTGGCGATCCAGCGCCTGGACCTGGTGATTTCCGACAGCCCGATGCCGAGCCATCTGGACATCAAGGGCTACAGCCAGAAACTGGGGGAATGCGGCATCAGTTTTTTCGCCACCCAGGCGTTGGCTGACCAGCATGGCGGCGATTTCCCACAGTGTTTGCACGGTGCGCCGTTATTGATTCCGGGGGCAGAGACCGTAGTGCGCAGCCGGTTGCAGCGCTGGTTTGCCGAGCAGCAGATTCAACCGCGGATCATCGGTGAATTCGACGACAGTGCGTTGATGCAAGCGTTTGGGCAATCCGGCAGCGGAATCTTCATCGCCCCCGGCGTGATTGCCGATGAGGTGGTGCGCCAATACGGCGTGGCGCTGATCGGCCAGACCGACGCGGTGACCGAGTCGTTCTATGCGATCTCGGTGGAGCGCAAGGTCAAGCACCCCGGCATCGTGGCGATTACCGAAGGGGCAAGACGCGAGTTGTTTACCGCCCTGCCCTGAAAAAACTGCACGCCCCTTTGATCAGGCGCTGGCCGCGCGAGGTTTGGCGCTCATCAGCCACAGTGCGAGCAGGATCGACACCAGGATGAACCCTGAGGCGGCAAAGCCCAGGCTGCCCAGGCCCAGGGTGTCAATCACATGCCCACCCACCATTGCACCCAGGCCAATGCCGAGATTGGCCCCGGCGATATTCAGCGAGGCGGCAAACGCCGGCGCGTGGGGAGCCGCCTTCATCAATCGCACATGGCTGACCAGGAACATCGCCGCCTGGGTCACGCCCCATACCGCCATCGCTGCCGCCAGGCCAATGGTGGAATGAATCGCCGGCACCACTGCCACCATGCCCGCGATCATAAACCCGCAGAACACTATGGACGCAATCAAGGGGTGACGATCCACCGCGCGCCCGCCGAGGGAATTGCCGATCAGCCCGACCGCGCCGAAGCCCATCAGGCACCACCCCACCAGCGTGCCGTCGAACCCTGCCAAGCGCTCAAGGATATCCGCCAGGTAGGTATAGGCGGTGAACATGCCGCTGAAGACCAGAATCGACAGCAGGATGTGGCCCTGCATCACCGGGCTGCGCAGGATCTTGAATTGCGAGCGCAAGGTGACTTGCTCGTTCTTTGCCTGGGTCACCGGCAGGTAAATGAACAGCAATAACGCCTTGGCCAGGGCAATCACCGCAAGCACTGCAAAGGCGGTGCGCCAACCGAACATATCGGCAATCAGCGTGCCTACCGGAATCCCGAACACGGTGGCGCAGACGATGCCGAAGCCGATTTTTTCAATGGCACGCCCGGCGAATTCAGGGCCGACAATGTCCACCGCCGTTTCGCTGGCCAAGGCCCAAAACACCGGCAAGCCCAACGCCGGAATCAAGCGAGCCAGGGACATTATCCAAATATTGGGCGCCAATGCCGCCACGGTATTGGCCACCGCAAACATGATCAGGATGCTGATAAACAGACGCTTACGCTGGAACCGCGCGCAGTAGGCGGTCAGGAAGGGGCCGAACGCCGCCACGGTAAACGCGAAGAGCGTCACCAGCAGCCCGGCCTGGGACACACTGACATTCAGGTCCCGGGCGATCGAGGGCAACAAGCCGACGATCACGAATTCTGTGGTCAGCACGGTAAAACCGGCTGCCGACAGCAGCAAGATAGGGAACAACATGCAAACTCCAGAAACAGCGACATCAACGACAGCCCGAAGGGCTCGCTGATAGAGAGGAAAGATGAGAGGGGTGAATCTTAACAGAACATGTCGGGACTTGACCAAATCCGACGTAAACGGGTGACGGAATGCCGCAGCGAACGAGACGCGTCCTACAGCATGCTAGACTTCGCGCCTGCTTCCTACAGTACTTTCTGCCTGCAATGCTGTGCCCTACTAAAAAAACTAGAGACAACTCTTTATGACTGCTGCCCCTTCCCTGTTGCAACGTTTAATGCGCGTCAGCCTGGTCACACAAATTGTCATCGGCCTGATCGCCGGGATCGTGCTGGCCTTGCTGTTCCCCGAGGCCGCACGCGCCACGGGCTTTATCGGCAAGGTGTTTGTCACGGCGCTGAAGGCCGTTGCGCCGATCCTGGTGTTTGTGCTGGTCATGGCCTCGATTGCCAACCATAAGCATGGCCAGGAAACCCATATCCGCCCGATCCTGTTCCTGTACCTGCTCGGCACCTTTTCCGCCGCCGTGGTCGCAGTGGTCGCCAGCACGTTGTTCCCCTCCTCTCTGGTACTGGCCACCCATGACGCCACGGTGAGCGCTCCCGGCGGCATTGGCGAGGTACTGCAAAGCCTGTTGCTCAGTGTGGTGGATAACCCGGTCAGCGCACTGATGAATGCCAACTTCATCGGTATCCTGGCCTGGGCCATCGGCATGGGCGTTGCCATTCGCCATGCCGGTGAAACCACCCGCACGGTGCTGGACGACCTGTCCAACGGCGTGACCCTGATCGTACGCGTGGTCATCCGCTTCGCCCCGCTGGGCATCTTCGGCCTGGTGGCCTCGACCCTGGCCACCTCCGGTTTCGGCGCCTTGCTCGGCTATGCGCACCTGCTGGTGGTGTTAATCGGCTGCATGGTGTTCGTGGCGCTGGTGATAAACCCTGCCATCGTGTTCTGGAAACTGCGCCGCAACCCGTACCCATTGGTGCTGATGTGCCTGCGTGAAAGCGGTATTACTGCATTTTTCACCCGCAGCTCGGCGGCCAATATTCCGGTCAACCTGGCGTTGAGCAAGCGCCTGGGCCTGCATGAAGACACCTATTCGGTGTCGATCCCGCTCGGTGCCACCATTAATATGGCCGGTGCGGCAATCACCATCACCGTGCTAAGCTTGGCGGCCGTGCACACCCTCGGGATTGCCGTGGACCTGCCGACCGCGGTGCTGCTCAGCGTGGTCGCGGCCATTTGCGCCTGTGGGGCCTCCGGTGTAGCGGGCGGCTCGCTGCTGCTGATTCCACTGGCGTGCAGCCTGTTCGGCATTCCAAGTGAAATCGCCATGCAGGTGGTGGCCGTCGGTTTCATCATCGGCGTATTGCAGGATTCGGCGGAAACGGCGCTGAATTCGTCTACCGATGTGTTGTTTACAGCGGCGGCCTGCCTGGGCAAGGAAGAACAGGCAGCTTAAACGCCTCGCAAAAAAAGCCCGGTGCCGTTCAATCACGAACGACACCGGGCTTTTTTATGCTTGCCGGTTTAGAACGCGCCCATGTAATCGCGCTTGCCCACTTCCACACCGTTATGACGCAGCAGAGCGTAAGCGGTGGTGACGTGGAAGAAGAACTGCGGCAGGCCGTAGGTCAGCAGGTAGGACTGGCCGCTGAAGCGCTTCTCTTTCGGGGTGCCTGGGCGGGTGACGATCTCGATACCTTCCTTGCCGTCGATCTGCTCGGGCTTGATGGTGTCGACAAACGCCAGGACCTTGGCGATCAACGCTTGCAGGTCGGCGAAGGTGACTTCAGTGTCTTCGTACTTGGGCACTTCGATTTCGGCCAGGCGTGCCGACACGCCTTTGGCGAAGTCCACGGCGATCTGTACCTGGCGCACCAGTGAGAACATATCCGGGAACAGGCGCGCTTGCAGCAGGGCATTGGGCTCGATGTTCTTGGCAGTAGCGTGGGCTTCGGCTTTGTTCAGCACATCGCTCAATGCGTTGAGCATTTGCTTGAAGACTGGGATAGAAGCGGCGTACAGGGAAATAGTCATGTCAGTCTCACGATAATGGCAGGGTTGGAACCAGCGGCGATTATAGCCATGCCCGGCGCTTGTCTTTTATTTTTTGAGGATTACGCTGGTGACCTTCACTGCATAGGGAACGCGCGATGACCGCCGAACATGACACCGACACCCCTGAGCCGCGCCTGAACAGCACGGAAATCCGCATCCTCGGCTGCCTGATCGAAAAACAGGCGACCCACCCCGAAACCTACCCCCTGACGCTCAACGCCCTGGTGCTGGCCTGCAATCAGAAAACCAGCCGTGAGCCAGTGATGAACCTCAGCCAGGGCCAGGTCGGCCAAAGCCTGCGCGCGCTGGAGGGCCAAGGCTTTACCCGCCTGGTGATGGGTAGCCGTGCAGACCGCTGGGAACACCGTGTGGACAAGGCGTTGGAACTGGTGCCGGCCCAAGTGATCTTGACCGGGTTGCTGTTTCTGCGGGGGCCGCAGACGGTGAACGAGTTGCTGACCCGTAGCGGGCGTATGCATGACTTTGAAGATGCCGAGCAGGTCGTTCACCAGCTGGAACGCCTGATTGCCCGAGGGTTGGCGGTATTGGTGCCGCGCCAGGCGGGCCAGCGGGAAGATCGGTATACCCACGCGCTGGGGGATCCGGCGGATATTGAAGCGATCATGACCGCGCGAGGCAATCCAGTAGAGCGTAGCGCGGGGGCTGTTTCGGTGGAACGGATCGAAGAGCTGGAAGCGCGGATTGCCGCACTGGAAGAACGGCTGGCGCAGTTGGAACAGGCATAACGCAGATAAACATGTGGGAGCTGGCTTGCCTGCGATAGTGGTGCATCAGTTAAGAATCCATTGACTGACACACCTTATTCGCGAGCAAGCCCCACAGTGGATTTGTGTAAGTCTTTAGCTTCGGGCGAAGGCCACTGCCGCCTGGAACTGCTCCTGCGTTGGGCGCACGCCTGTATAAAGCACAAACTGCTCCAACGCCTGGATCGCGATCACTTCCAACCCGGTAATCACCCGCTTGCCCTTGGCACGCCCATGCACGATCAGGGGCGTTTCAGCCGGGATCGCTACCACATCAAAAACAGTTTCTGCCTGATCAATCGCGTCGGCATCGAACGCCAATGCATCCGCCTCGGCCCCGCCTGTCATACCAATGGGCGTCACATTGATCAGCATTTGTGGACGCAGGTCGCCCAGGTCCGCCTGCCACTCATACCCCAGGTTGCTGGCCAATGCCCGGCCCGCCACCTCATTGCGCGCTACGATCACACCGTTGGCATAACCGCCATCACGCAAGGCGCTGGCCACCGCCTTGGCCATGCCGCCGCTGCCACGCAGGGCGAAGGTGGAATCTTTCGGCACGGCGTGCTTCTTCAGCAGTTGCTCGACAGCAATGTAATCGGTGTTGTAAGCCTTGAGATGACCGTTGGTGTTGACGATAGTGTTCAGCGAGTCAATGGCTTGAACCGAATCGTCGAGTTCGTCCACCAGCGCGATGGCCGCCTCCTTGAACGGCATGGAAACCCCACAACCCCGCACGCCCAAGGCTCGGATGCCACCGATCGCGCCGGCTAAATCCTGGCTGCTGAAGGCTTTATAGTAGAAATTCAGCCCCAGTTGTTCATACAGATGGTTATGAAAACGCAGGCCAAAGTTCCCAGGGCGCGCCGACAGCGACATGCACAGCTGGGTGTCCTTGTTGGGATGCATCTGCATGGGTAACTCCTTTAAGTAAGCAAATCGGTACAGACCTTACACAACCTTTACCTACTGGCCGTGCTGTTTTTTTGAAATACGTTGTCTTAAAAGTATCCCCGCGACAATCCTTGGGTCTATTGATTGCAGACCACAAGCGCAGGGGCTAACCGAGGAATGACCATGATGCGTAAAATCCCCAGAATCATCGCCTTGCTTATCGGCGCACTTGCGATGGCCGGCCAAGCCTCCGCCCACGGTGGTGGTTGGGGTGGCCCGGCAGTGTTCGGTGCACTTGTGGGCGCGGCAGTCGTCGGCTCCGTGGTTGCCAGCCAGCCTCGTGAGGTCTATGTGCAACAGCCGGTGTATGTGCAACCGCAGCCAGTGTATGCCGCCCCACCGCCGGTCTATTACGCGCCGCCACCACCGGTGTACGTGCAGCAGCAGGTTTACTATCGCCCGGCGCCGGTCTACTACGGGCCTCCCCGTGGCTATTATGGCCCGCCTCGCGGCTACTACGGCCCTCCCCACGGCTACTACCGGCACGGTTGGTAAGTTTCAATTGACTTGAGTGGAACAGGCCTCGCCCACATGCGGGGCCTTTTTTTGCCTGGAACGTCCGGTTTAATCCTGCCAATGTCGCTATGACGACAATCCCACAGTACAAGAGTCGCATATCCTCTTGATCGGCCCAGGCGTGCGCTGTCATGGTTGCGTCATAAAACAGTCTCACTATCGACCCGGTCCACCAATAACAATTAAGGACGAACGAACATGCCCACCCAGAATCCGCACCGCACCGCCGGCCTCTGCACGTCCAGCAAGGTCTACAGCGCCTTGACCGAGCTCAAGCACCTTGAAGGCCATCGCAGCGCGAAGTTCCTGGCGCTGTTGGCTGAAAACCTGGTGCGCAAGGGGCTGCTCAGTGAACACGAAGTGGTGAACATGCTCGACCAGGTGGTGGATTAACGCCTGGCGTTGATGTCGACTATCGAGCCAGGTGATTTTTCCTGGATAGCGACACCCCTTAAGGTGACCTCCATAGCGATTGGAGGTCCTTATGCCCACTGTTCAAATCATGTCTGTCATCGGTAGCGCCGTTCCCACCCCTCTGCGCAAGCTCGGCTTGCTTGCCTGCTGGTACGTGGTACGTGATGGCGAGCCTATCAGCGGCCCGCTCACTTCGTTGTCTGACGCCGAAACACAACGCCGGCTGGCGGCCGACTTCAGGCTCCAGGCCTGAGACCTAAGGCAAGGGCAACTTGACCCGCGGCTTGGTTTCGGCGAACAACGCCCAGCACGACATGAACAAGGCCGCCACCAGCGGCCCGATCACGAAGCCGTTGAGGCCAAACACCGACAAGCCGCCCAGGGTCGAGATCAGGATCAGGTAGTCCGGCATCTTGGTATCTTTGCCCACCAGGACCGGACGCAGCACGTTGTCCACAAGGCCAATCACGAATACGCCAAAAAGCCCCAGCACCACGCCTTGCCAGAGGGCGCCGCTCAACAGGAAATAAACGGCCACTGGCGCCCAGACAATCCCTGCGCCCACCGCCGGCAGCAAGGACAGGAACGCCATCAGTACCGCCCAGAGCAACGCACTGGGGATATCCAGGAACCAGAAGATCAAACCACCCAGCGCACCCTGGGTCACGGCCACCAGTACGTTGCCCTTGACCGTGGCCCGCACCACCCGGTTGAACTTGAGTTGCAGGCGGCGCTTTTGCGGCTCGGCCAATGGCACCGCCGTGCGCACCTTGCGCACCAGCTCGGGGCCATCGCGCAGCAGGAAGAACAGCAGGTACAGCATGATGAAAAAGCTCACCAGGAAATCAAAGGTGCCCTGGCCGAAGCTGAACGCCTGGGAAGCGAAGAACTGACTGCCCTGCATCGCCCCCTTGACCACCTTTTCGCGCAGCCCTTCCAGGTTGCCCATGCCAAAGCGATCGAGCAGTTGCTGGAAGTACGGCGGCAGGAAGTTCTTGAATTGCTCGATATAACCGGCCACGTCGAGCTTGCCGCTTTCGACGTTTTTATACAGCGTGGCCCCCTCTTGAACCAGCAACGCACTGGTAATGATCACGGGCAGAATCGCGATCACCAGGCACACCATCAAGGTGGTCAGGGAGGTCAGGTTGCGGTTCCAACTGAAGCGCTGCTGCAGGCGGCGCTGCATCGGCGCGAAGATGATGCCGAGGATCACCGCCCAGAACACCGCGCCATAGAACGGCAGCAATATCCAGATAAAGGCGATGGTCACCAGCGCCAGCAATAGCAGCAGGGTTTTGAATTGCAGGTTGGTTTGATTCATGTCCGGTCCATATGAGAAAGCCGGGCCGGTGTCAGCCCTGTTGCTTAGTCCGCGGCGAAACCTGGGAGTGCCCTTGTTTATCGAACAAGCATAGATCGGCTTGTTTAGACCTGGGTCAATAAACTGTGACCGCCCGTGCACTACCCTCGCGCCTTTTTGCGACCCACGCCCATGCCTCCGATGATTGCCCCCGAACTGCTCGCTCCCGCCGGCACCCTGAAAAACATGCGCTACGCCTTCGCCTACGGTGCCGATGCGGTTTACGCCGGCCAGCCACGCTACAGCCTGCGCGTGCGCAACAACGAATTCGACCACGTCAACCTCGCCCTCGGCATCCAGGAAGCCCATGCGCAAGGCAAGCGTTTCTATGTGGTGGTGAACATTGCGCCACACAACGCCAAGCTCAAGACCTTCCTCAAGGACCTGGCGCCGGTGATCGCCATGGGCCCGGATGCGCTGATCATGTCCGACCCTGGGCTAATCATGCTGGTGCGCCAGCATTTCGCGCAGATGCCGATTCATCTGTCGGTACAAGCCAACACGGTGAACTGGGCCAGCGTGCAATTCTGGCAGCAGCAAGGCATTGGCCGGGTGATCCTGTCGCGGGAACTGTCCCTGGAAGAAATCGGCGAGATCCGCCAGCACGTACCGACCATGGAACTGGAGGTGTTCGTACATGGCGCCCTGTGCATGGCCTATTCCGGGCGCTGCCTGCTGTCGGGCTACATGAACAAGCGCGACGCCAACCAAGGCACCTGCACCAATGCCTGCCGCTGGAAATACCAGGCCACGCCGGCAGTGGAGAACGCGACCGGCGACATCGTCCAGCACCATCAGCCGACGCTGGGGGTCGGCACACCCACCGACCAGGTATTCCTGTTACAGGAAGCCAACCGTCCCGATGAGCAAATGCCGGCCTTTGAAGACGAACATGGCACGTACATCATGAACGCCAAAGACTTGCGCGCCGTGCAGCACGTGGAGCGCCTGGCGCAGATGGGCGTGCACTCATTGAAGATCGAGGGCCGCACCAAATCCCATTTCTATTGCGCACGCACCACCCAGGTGTATCGCCAGGCGATCGACGACGCGGTGGCCGGGCGCGCGTTTGATCGCGGCTTGATGACCAATCTGGAGTCCCTGGCCCAGCGCGGCTACACCGAAGGTTTCCTGCGTCGGCATGTGCACGACGAATACCAGAACTACCAGAACGGCAGCTCGGTGTCCGAGCGCCAGCAGTTTGTTGGGGAATTGACCGGCGAACGTCGCGGGGAGTTGGCCGAGGTCAAGGTAAAGAATCGCTTTGCCGCGGGCGATCACCTGGAATTGATGACGCCCGCCGGCAACTTTCACTTTGACTTGGCCACCTTGCACAACGCCAAGGGGCAAGCCATTGAGGTGGCGCCGGGAGATGGGCACACGGTGTATGTGCCCTTGCCGGTCGAGATGGACCTGCGTTTTGGCCTACTGATGCGCGATTTGTAGAACCTCAGATCCTGAATTGACCGACCAACTGCCCCAACCGCTGGCCCAGGTCCGCGAGGCTGCGCGAGGTCTGGGCGCCGAGCTGGGTTTCATCCGCTACGCTGTCCACCGCCACAGCAATCTGATGCACGCTGCGGTTGATCTCTTCGGCCACAGCAGTCTGCTCTTCGGCGGCGCTGGCGATCTGCGCGTTCATCGAGTTAATGGTACCGATCAGCTGGGCCATGGTATCGAGGGACGCCCCGGCTTCGTTGGCTTGGGCCGAGGTGCCTTCGCCCGCATCGCTGGAGCGACGCATCGCGTCAACGGCGGCTTCGGTGCCCTTTTGCAGGCGATCGATCATGCCCTGGATTTCCTGGGTGCTGCTTTGCGTACGGCTGGCCAGGGCGCGCACTTCATCGGCGACCACGGCAAACCCACGGCCGGCCTCCCCGGCCCGCGCAGCCTCGATGGCCGCATTGAGCGCCAGCAGGTTGGTTTGTTCGGCAATCGAGCGAATCACACCGAGCACACTGACAATCGACGACACATCCTGCTGCAGGCTGTCCAGGGACACACCGCTGCTGCGGATATCGTTCACCAGCGCGTGAATCTGCGCGATGCTGCCGTCCACCACGCGTTTGGCGGCCTGGCCCTCGGCGTCGGTCTGTTGCGCGGCGACCGCAGCGCCCTGGGCACTGCGCGCCACTTCATGGGCCGCGGACGACATCTGGTTGATCGCGGTGGCCACCTGGTCGGTCTCGTGACGCTGGCGTTCCATGGCCTGTTCGGAGCGCTGGGCCTGGTCGGACACCTGGCTCACCAGCCCGGTGAGCTGGGCGGTCATTTCGGTGATCTGGCGCACCAGGCCGTGGATTTTATCGACAAACCGGTTGAACGCACCGGCCAGGTCGCCCAGTTCATCCTGGCTGGTGATGGCCAGGCGGCGGGTCAGGTCGCCTTCACCGGCAGCGATGTCGTCGAGGTTGGCTTTCATCAGGCTCAGCGGGCGCAGGATGGTATTGGCGACTAACATGCCCACCGCCGCAATCACCAGCAACACCACCACAGCCACGCCAAGGATGCTCAGCAGCACGCCTTGCATACGCTGTTCGACCTTGTCCTGGACCACCGCCACCTGGGCCTCGATACCGTCCAGGTTCACAGAGGTGCCGATAACCATGTCCCATTTGGGCAGGTATTCGGTGTAGCCGAGCTTGGGTACCAGTTCGGTCTGGCCGGGTTGGGTCGAGCTGTATTGCAAGTAGTGGCTGCCGTCCTTGCCGACCTTGACCAGGTCGCGATTGACGTAGACACCGTTGGGGTCACGGTTGTCCTTGAAGCTTTTGCCTACGCCGTCCGGGCTGTTGCCCTTGAACAGGCGGATGGTTTCGGAGTCGTAGCCGAAGAAATAACCGTCTTTGCCGTAGCGGGTGTTGGACAGCAACTTGACCACCTGCGCCCGCGCCGTGCTATCGCCGGGAGCGGCTGCGTCGTAGAGCGGCTTGATGGTGGTCATGGCCACTTCGACATAGCCTTGCAAAGTGGCCTTGGCGTCGTCAAGCAGGCGCTGGCGGGTTTCATCCACTTCGTTGCGGGCCTGGCCCTGCAGAATCCACACGGTGGTGAGGCTGATGACCACGGCAAACAGCAACACCGGCACAACGGCAAGGGCCAGGACTTTGGCCTTCAAACTCAGACGCATGGCTTTTCTCTCTTGTTAGTGGCGACTTGAGAGGTTAACGGCCAGGTAAGTGATTTCTGTAGGAGCGAGCTTGTGTGGCGAGGGAGCAAGCTCCCTCGCCACCGTAGAGGTGCAGTGCTTGCGTCAGAGCGTCATCGCAGCCAGCCAGCCAAACGCCAGCAACGGGATGTTGTAGTGCAGGAAGGTCGGCACCACGGTGTCCCAGATATGGTGGTGCTGACCGTCGATATTCAGGCCGGAGGTGGGGCCGAGGGTGGAGTCCGAGGCGGGCGAGCCGGCATCGCCCAATGCACCGGCGGTGCCGACGATGCACACGATGGCCAACGGGCTGAAGCCCAGTTGTACGCACAGCGGCACGAAAATCGCGGCAAGGATCGGCACCGTGGAAAACGACGAGCCGATGCCCATGGTGACCAACAGCCCCACCAACAACATCAGCAACGCCCCTACCCCGCGGCTATGGCCGATAAACGCCGCCGAGGCTTCCACCAGTGAGCGTACGTCACCGGTGGCCTTGAGCACTTCGGCAAAGCCTGACGAGGCGATCATGATGAAGCCGATCATCGCCATCATCTTCATGCCTTCGGTGAACAGGTCATCGGTGTCGCTCCAGCGCACGATGCCCGACACCGAGAAGATCAAAAACCCGGCCAGGGCGCCGATAATCATCGAGTCCAGCCACAACTGGATGATAAACGCCGAGGCAATCGCCAGGCCGGCCACCAGCAGGGTCAGCGGGTTGTACTGCACCGCCACTTGCTCAACACGCTCGATTTTTTCCAGGTCGTACACGCGCTTTTTGCGGTAGCTGACAAACACCGCCACCAGCAGGCCGACCACCATGCCCAGTGCCGGCAGGCCCATGGCATGGGTGACGTTGACCTGGCTGATATCCACGCCGCTCTTGGCCACGTTGGCCAACAGGATCTGGTTGAGGAAGATATTGCCGAAGCCCACCGGCAGGAACATGTATGGCGTGATCAGGCCGAAGGTCATCACACACGCGATCAGGCGGCGGTCCAGTTGCAGCTTGGTCAGCACGTACAACAGCGGCGGTACCAGCAACGGAATGAACGCAATATGGATCGGCAGGATGTTCTGCGAGGCAATCGCCACCACCCACAACAGGCCGATCAACAGCCATTTGACGTGGCTGCCGCCGCTGGCTTCCTGGCGGTCCACCAGCAGCAAGGCTTTGTCTGCCAGCGCATGGGCCAGGCCGGACTTGGCAATGGCCACCGCGAAAGCGCCCAGCAGTGCGTAAGACAAGGCGACGGTTGCACCACCGCCCAGACCGCCGTTGAAGGCTTTGAGCGTGGCGTCGATCCCCAGGCCACCGGTCAAGCCGCCCACCAGGGCACCAACGATGATGGCGATGACCACATGCACGCGGGACAGGCTGAGCACCAGCATGGTGCCGACCGCGGCGATGACTGCGTTAATCATGGTTACCTCAAGCAAAAACATAAAAGACAGGCATGCCCGCGCACGGCCCATGGGAACAGCTGCCGGCGTGCAGGCTTGAAAGAGGTCTTATTAGAGGGCGCGCACTTTGCAGCAGGCAGGCGCTCATGTCAAAAAACGACGCCGCTTTGAGGTTTAAATGGGGCGTTTGAATAAAGAACCACGGGCGCCGGCCGATAAACTGTTTCCATGTGCTTTCAGGTAAGGATGTCCCGATGTCGCTCAGGCAGCTCTCCATTCAATGGAAAATCACCCTGCTGGCGGGCCTGTGCCTGCTTGGGATCGTGACCCTGCTGGTGGGTCTGTCGCTGTATCGCATGGCGCAGAGCTCGGAGCAGGTCAAGGCGTCCAGCATGAAGATGCTCGACGAAGCCGCCCAGGCGCGCATTGAGGCCCAAGGTGAAGTGCAGGCGCTGGGCATTCGCCAGCAGTTCATGGATGCCTACCAATACGGCCATGGGTTTTCCCGCCAGGTACTGTTTTTGCGCGAACAGGCGGAGAAACGCTTTCTCGATGCCTTCGACACCCGTGAAGACCTGACCCGCCAGGTCAAGGCCGCCTTACAGGCCAACCCCGACCTGCTGGGTTTGTCCCTGGTATTCGAAGCCAATGCGCTGGATGGCAAAGACGAGCTATTCGCCAACCAGGCGGAACTGGGCAGTAATGACAAAGGCCGGTTCGCCCTGTATTGGTCGCAACCAACGCCGGGCAAGATCACCTCAATGGCGCTGCCTGAAAGCGACATGACCGACACCTCCATTAGCCCAAGCGGTGAAAAAGCCAACGCCTGGTTCACCTGCCCGCGCACGACCCTCAAGCCGTGTGTGATCGAACCCTATTTCTATGTGATCGACGGCCAGAACGTGCTGATGACCAGCATCGTGTTCCCGCTGATGGTCAATGGCAAAGTCATTGCGTCACTGTCGGTGGACATCAACCTCAACAGCTTGCAGGCCGTGAGCCAACAGGCCAGCCAGAAGCTGTACGACGGCCAGACCCAAGTCAGCATCCTCAGCCCCACCGGCTTGCTGGCCGGCTACAGCCCGGATGCCAGCAAACTCAGCCAGCGCCTGGAGCAGGTCGACACCGCCAGCGGTGCGCAGTTGGTCAGTGCCTTGGCCAACAGCACCCAGGCCCACAGCCTGCGCACCGACCAGCAACTCAAGGTGCTGGCGCCGTTTGCGCCGATCCCAGGGGGCAAGTCGTGGGGCGTATTGCTGGATGTACCGGGAAAAGTTCTGGTAGCCCCCGCCGAGGCGCTGAAAACCCAGCTGGACGCTGACAATGCCAAGGGCACCCTGCTGGAACTGGGCCTGGGCCTGCTGGCCGCTGTGGTTGGCTTGGTGCTGGTGTGGCTGATGGCGCGCAGTGTGACTCGGCCGATCCTTGGCGTGGCGCATATGCTCGAAGACATCGCCAGCGGCGAAGGCGACCTGACCCGGCGCCTGGCTTACAGCAAACAGGACGAACTGGGCCAATTGGCTGGCTGGTTCAACCGTTTCCTCGACAAGCTGCAACCGATCATTGCCGAGGTAAAGCGCTCGGTGCAGGACGCCCGCGGCACCGCCGACCAGTCCGCCGAGATTGCTACGCAGACCAGTGCCGGCATGGAACAGCAGTATCGCCAGGTGGATCAGGTGGCCACCGCGTCCCATGAAATGAGTGCCACCGCCCAGGACGTCGCCCGCAGTGCCGCTCAGGCGGCCCAAGCTGCGAAGGATGCCGACCAGGCGACGCGCGAAGGCTTGACCGTCATAGACCGCACCACCGCCAACATTGGTGACCTGGCCGCCGATATGAGCACCGCCATGACCCAGGTGGAAGGCTTGGCCGCTAACAGCGAGAAGATCGGCTCGGTGCTCGAAGTGATTCGTGGCATCGCCGAGCAGACCAACCTGTTGGCGCTTAACGCCGCTATCGAAGCCGCCCGTGCCGGCGAGGCCGGGCGAGGTTTTGCGGTGGTCGCCGACGAAGTGCGCAACCTGGCACGACGCACCCAGGAGTCGGTGGAAGAAACCCGCCTGGTGATCGAACAATTGCAAAACGGTACTACCGACGTGGTCAGCTCCATGGGCAACAGCTATCGCCAGGCCCAAGGCAGCGTCGAACAAGTCGGCCAGGCCGTCACGGCCTTGCGCCAGATTGGCGACGCCGTCACGGTGATCAGCGACATGAACCTGCAAATCGCCAGCGCCGCCGAAGAGCAAAGCGCGGTGGCCGAAGAGATCAACAACAACGTGGCGACCATTCGCGATGTAACCGAGTCGCTGTCGGAACAGGCCAATGAATCGGCGCGGGTCAGCCAGGCGTTGAACAGCCTGGCCAACCAGCAGCAGGGGTTGATGGATCAGTTTCGGGTCTGAATGCAGCCAGGCTTTTCTGTGGGAGCCGGGCTTGCCCGCGATGCAACACCTCGGTATTTCAGGCAAACCGAGTCGATGCTATCGCAGGCAAGCCAGCTCCCACATTTTTGAACTGGGGTGGGTCAGTGCTAGCGGCGTGGTAGCTCGATCAATACCTTGAGCCCACCCAGCTCACTTTCCTGCAACTGCAACACCCCGCCCCACACCTCAACGATGTCCCGCACGATCCCCAATCCCAGGCCATGGCCGACCCTCTGCTCATCCAGGCGTGCGCCGCGACTGAATACCTGGTCGCGCTGGGCCTGAGGAATGCCCGGACCGTCGTCCTCCACCGCCAACAGGTAGCCCCGGGGCGTCTCGCTGACGCTCAAGCGCACCTCGGCATCCGCCCACTTGCAGGCGTTGTCCAACAGGTTGCCCAGCAGTTCCAACAGGTCTTCACGGTCCCAGGGCAAATGCAGACCCGGCGCGACATGATAGGCGAGGTCCAGGTGCTCACCATGGATCATGCGCAGGGTGGCCAACAAACCGGGTAGTTCTTTTTCACAGTCAAACAGTGCACCCGGCAGCGCATCGCCCGCCAGGCGGGCACGGTTAAGCTCGCGATTGAGGCGCTGCTGCACCTGTTCCAGCTGCTCGCGCAACAACTGGCTCAACTGCGGATGATCCTTGAGCGCATCACTGGAGGCTGCGCTCAACAGCACTGCCATAGGGGTTTTCAGCGCATGGCCCAGGTTGCCGAGGGCATTGCGTGAGCGCTTGAGGCTGTCTTCAGTGTGGGCCAGCAAATGGTTGATTTGCGCCACCAGCGGTTCCAGTTCCTGCGGCACCTGAGTGTCGAGTTGGGAGCGCTGGCCTTGCTGCAGTTGGGCGATCTGGTTGCGCGCCGTCTCCAGCGGGCGCAAGGCGCGACGCACGGTGACCCGTTGCAGCACCAGCACCAGCAGCAGCGCCACCACCCCCACCACCAGGCCCACCTGACGCATCAGGCGAAAGCTTTCCCGCACGGGTGTGTAGTCCTGCGCCACGCTGATGGAAATCAACTTGCCAAAGCGCTTGTAGTCCGAGCGCAACACCAACAACTGCTGACCTTCCGGGCCCAATTGCAGGTTGCCCTTGAGCCCCGCCTCCGGGAGCCTGGGCAGCTCCTGATCCCACAGTGAACGGGAGCGCCAATGGACATCGGCAAAGTCGATACGAAAATAATGCCCGGAGAACGGCCGCTGATAAGCCGGCGACAGGCGCTGTTCATCCAACTGGACGCCGTTGGGCCCGCGCACCAGCGCCACCAGCAGGTTCTCGCTGTCGTTGCGCAAGCCCGCCTCCAGGTAGCGCTGCAAGCCTGCTTCGAACAGCAAGAGGCTGGTCTGCGCCAGTACCACGCCGACGATCACCATCACGCTGATCAACCCCAGGCTCAGGCGCCGCTGGATCGACTTCATGCCGGGGTGGCGCCAAATCGGTAGCCCTGGCCGCGCCGGGTTTCGATGACGCTGCGCCCCAGTTTGCGGCGCAGATGGTTGACATGGACCTCCAGTACATTGGAGTCACGCTCGGTCTCGCCGTCATATAAATGCTCGGCCAGATGGCTTTTGGACAGAATCTGTTCGGGGTGCAGCATGAAATAGCGCAGCAAGCGAAACTCAGCGGCCGTCAGTTGGATCTCGGCGCCATCGCGCAGTACACACTGGCGACCTTCATCCAGATGCAGGCCGGCGGCTTGCAGCGTTGGCTGGTTGGCTTGGCCGTGGGAGCGGCGTAACAGCGCCTGGATGCGCAAGTACAGTTCTTCGGGGTGAAAGGGTTTGCTCAGGTAATCATCGGCTCCGGCCTTGAGCCCTTCGATACGCTCGGCCCAGGAATCGCGGGCGGTGAGGATCAGTACCGGGATGGCCAGCGCGGCGGCCCGCCATTGCGCCAGCACCTCAAGCCCGGGCAAGCCAGGCAGGCCAAGGTCGAGGATGATCAGGTCATACGGCTCGCTGCGCCCTTGATACACGGCGTCGCGGCCATCGGCCAGCCAGTCGACCGCATAGCCCTGGCGCTGCAGGCCGGCCAGCAGTTCGTCGGCCAGGGGTACGTTGTCTTCCACCAGAAGCAGGCGCATCAGTCTTCCTCATCTTTGATCAACACACCATTGGTCGCGTCCAGCTTGATCTCGCGTACCACGCCTTCGGTAGTCACCAATTCCACTTCATAGGCGTATTGCCCGTGTTTCTTTTCCAGCTCGGCCTCCAGCAGCCGCGAGCCGGGATAACGCGCCATGGCTTGGTGCAGCAGCTGTTCCAGCGGCAGAATCACGCCCTGCTGGCGCAGGGCCAGGGCTTCATCCTGGTTGAGGTCGCGGGCCGCCAGGCTGGAGCAAAAAATCATGAGCAACAGCGCCACTCGACTGCCGACGCGTAAATTTACCTTCATTACGTATCCTGATGATTCTTGAGAACCTGCCCGGTGAGCGCGTTCAATTCAACGTCCCATTCAATGCCGTCGGCATCTTGCAGCTCCACTTCGTAGACGTACTTGCCGTATTCCTCATCCAGGTCGGTGTCCAGTAGCGTCGAACCGGGGTGAAGGGCCAGGGCCGTGGCTTCCAATTGATCGAAAGCGACAATAGTAACAGTGGCGGGCACGATCAGTGGCTTGTCAGGGTCCGCCGCGGCGGCCTGGGTCGCCGTAACGATGATGATAGCGGCGGCGCCCAGAACAGTGAGGCGCTTCATGATAAGTCTCCGTTACATGATGTTTTCCTACGCCGGTCACGGTACCTGTCGCAACTTAACTGAAACTGAATTGCCACCATGGCAATTTCCAAGCGGACCGTTTTCCCCACTGCCAGCGAGATTTTCTATAATGCCCCGCTTGCCTCAACAGAGACCGGTATGACTGCCATCCATATCAAGTTCCCTGCCTTGACCCTCAAGGCAGGCAAACGCGCGCTCAGCCGTATTCGCGAGCAGGGACTTGCGCCTGCCGAAGTGGGCATCCTCCCCGGTGCGGCCGGTGGCCCCAAGGCCCTGGGTATCCAAGGGCTGGACTTGGCGCTGTTCGGTGACTGGTTGCCGCGCGCACCAAGGGAACGCGCGCTGATCGGCGCTTCCATTGGTTCGTGGCGGTTTGCCAGCGCCTGCTTGCCCGACCCGGTGCAGGGCTTGCTGGACCTGGGCCGCTTGTATAACGAGCAGCGCTTCGCCAAGGGCGTGACCATGGCCGAAGTCAGTCAGAGCTGCCAACGGATGCTCGATGACCTGCTGGCCGGCCGTGATGCGCGGGTGCTGGACAACCCCGACTACCGGCTGAACATCATGGTGGTCAAGAGCCACGGGCTGCTTGCCGATGACCACCGTGGGCGGCTGGGGCTGGGCTTGTCGTCGGTAATTGCCGATAACCTGCGGGGCCGCGCCCGGCTGTCGCGGCATTTCGAGCGGCTGATCATCCACGACCCGCGCCAGGCGCCGCCGGTACATCCGCTCAAGGACTTTGCCTCGCGCTTCATCGACCTGGAACTGGGCAACCTGCGCCAGGCGCTACTGGCATCCGGCTCAATCCCCATGGTCATGCAAGGCGTGCGCGACCTGCCCGGCGCCGGGGCCGGCACCTACCGCGACGGCGGCCTGCTGGACTACCACCTCGACCTGCCCTATCACGGCGATGACATCGTGCTGTACCCGCACTTCACCGACCGAGTCATCCCCGGCTGGTTTGATAAGGGCCTGCCGTGGCGACGCAGCAACCCGCAAGGCTTGCAGGATGTATTGTTGCTGGCGCCATCCAGGGACTATCTGGCCCGCCTGCCCCACGGCAAACTGCCAGACCGCAGTGACTTCAAGCGCTTTATGGGCGACGACCTGAGCCGCAACAAATATTGGCAAACCGCGATGAGCGAGAGCCGGCGGCTGGGGGATGAGTTCCTGGCATTGGCAGATAACGGTAAATTGGGCGAACACTTGCAAGCCCTTTGACCCCATGGGGCCTGCTGGCGAGGGGCGGTATGCGCAAGGGTTGATCAAACTGTTAAACTCGCCGCCTGCCAGACACCTGACCGAGCTGAAAACACTGTGGAAATCTTCAAGGAATTTACATTCGAATCCGCCCACCGCCTGCCCCACGTACCGGAAGGCCATAAATGCGGGCGCCTGCATGGGCATTCGTTCAAGGTGGCCATCCACCTGAGCGGCGACCTGGATCCCCATACCGGCTGGATTCGCGACTTCTCGGAGATCAAGGCGATTTTCAAGCCGCTCTATGAGCGCCTCGACCACAACTACCTCAATGACATCCCCGGCCTGGAAAACCCCACCAGCGAAGTGCTGGCCAAGTGGATCTGGAATGAATTGAAACCTCTGCTGCCGGAGCTCAGTGCAATCCGCATCCATGAGACTTGCACCAGCGGCTGCATCTATCGCGGCGAGTAAGCGGTAGCGTGTCGAAAACCACCTGCGGGTGGTTTTTTTGGAAATGCCTACAGGAGAACGTGATGGAAAACACCTGGCTGGCCCACGCCAAGCGCTTGCAGGCACTGGCTTCCACGGGGCTGCATTTCTGCACCGACGATTTCGAGCGCGAACGTCTGGAAGAAATTGCCCTGATCGCCCACACCATGCTGGCGCAATTGGGCAACGTGCCGCTGGAGCGTATCAACGGCCTGGTCTCGGATTTTGCCCAGAGATATTCGACGCCGATGATCGATGTACGCGGTGCAGTGATCGAAGGTGAGCGGATTTTGCTGGTACGGGAGTCGACGGATGGCTGCTGGGCATTACCTGGTGGTTATGCCGACATCGGTTTGTCGGCGGCCGAGAACATTGTCAAGGAAATCCGCGAAGAAGCCGGGCTGACGGTCACCGCAAGGGCGTTATACAGCGTGACGCACAAAGCCAAGGGCTTGTACCGGCCGGATGTGAGGGATTTCTACAAGTTGTACTTCCTGTGTGACCGGGTAGACCAACTCGCGCCCATGGCAGGTTTTGAAACCACCGAAGTCGGTTTTTTCACACTGGATGATCTGCCGCCCCTGTCTCGCGGGCGCACGATTGAAAGTGATCTTGAGGCGGCCTTTGCGTTTCATCGGGGTGAGACCACGCAGACGCTGTTCGACTGAGCCAGTTTGGCTCACCGCTGCACTGCTTCTGCACCGGATTGGGCTGGGGTAACTTGAAGGGGCTTGCTTGCGCTAGCTGATATCTACCCGCCTCTGCGTTGGCACGCACGATGCAAACGAGCTGCGTCACTACTCAGGGAGCAGCCCCCATGACGCAGCAACCACCTGGCAACGATTACCCCCTCAGCGAAGTCCCCCTGCATGCGCGCAAAGGCCTTGCGTCCACGGCCATGGTGTTGCTGGGTTTTACCTTTTTTACCGCAACCATGTTTGCCGGCGGCAAGCTGGGGGTGGCGTTCAGTTTCATCGACATGCTCGGCGTCGTGGCCCTGGGTAACCTGTTGTTGGGTATCTATGCCGCAGGCCTGGGTTACATCGCGTTCAAGAGCGGCCTGAATTCGGTGTTGATGGGGCGTTTCTGTTTTGGCGAAGTGGGCAGCAAGCTCAGCGACTTGATCCTCGGTTTTACCCAGATCGGCTGGTATGCCTGGGGCACTGCCACGGCGGCCGTAGTATTGGGCAAATATTTCCAACTGAGCCCAGGCAGTGTGCTGGGGCTGATGATGGTGTTTGGCTTATTGTTCTGCGCCACCGCCTATGTGGGGTATCGCGGGCTGGAAATCCTGTCCTGGATCGCAGTGCCTGCAATGGGGTTATTGTTGATCCTGTCGATGTGGGTCGCCACGGTGAAGGTCGGCGGGCTACCGGGGCTGCTGGCGGTGGTGCCGACCGCAGAGTTGGACTTGTCCACGGCGATTACCCTGGTGTTCGGCACCTTCGTCAGCGGTGCGACCCAGGCCACCAACTGGACGCGGTTTTCGCGCTCGGCCAAGGTCGCGGTGCTGGCCAGCCTGATCGGCTTTTTTATCGGCAATGGCCTGATGGTGCTGATCGGCGCCTATGGCGCCATCGTCTATCAGCAACCGGATGTGGTAGAGGTTTTACTGTTGCAAGGTTTCGCCATGGCCGCGATGGCGATGTTGCTGCTCAATATCTGGAGCACCCAGGACAACACCATCTACAACTTCGCCGTCGCCGGTTGCAACCTGCTGCGCACCCAGCGCCGCAAAACGGTGACCCTGGCCGGTGCAGTAATCGGCACCCTGCTCGCCTTGCTTGGCATGTACGACCTGCTGGTGCCGTACCTGATCCTGCTGGGCACCGTGATCCCGCCCATTGGCGGGGTGATCATGGCGGACTTCTTCTATCGTTATGGGGGCCAATACCCGCGCCTGGCGGATGCTCGCCTGCCGGCATTCAACTGGCCGGGTCTGGTAGCGTATGGGGTGGGTACCGTACTGGCGTTCAATTCGCCATGGGTCGCGCCGCTGGTGGGAATTGTTGCCGCATCGCTGACCTACGTGTTGCTCAGCGCCATACTACGCATCATGACCGCCGGGGCATCGATATCGCCTTGAGGATCCGGCGGCTGCCTGCCTGATTGTTTTTAGCCAAGAGGAACTTGACCATGCACATCATCAATGCCCGCCTGCGCAACCGTGAAGGCTTGCATGATCTGCACCTGGAACACGGCCGGATCGCCAGTATTACTGCGCAAACCAGCGTTCCCACGCTCGCGGCCGGCGATGTGGACGCCGCCGGCAACCTGGTGATACCGCCTTTCGTCGAACCCCACATCCACCTTGATGCCACGCTCACTGCCGGCGAACCGCGCTGGAACATGAGCGGTACGCTGTTCGAGGGGATCGAGTGCTGGGGGGAACGCAAGGCCACCATTACCCAGGAAGACACCAAGGCCCGGGCCAAAAAAACCATCCAGGCCCTCGCCGCCCACGGTATCCAGCATGTGCGCACGCATGTCGACGTCACCGACCCGGACCTCACCGCGCTCAAAGCCATGCTGCAAGTGCGTGAAGAAAGCACGCACCTGATCGACCTGCAAATTGTTGCCTTCCCCCAGGAGGGCATCGAGTCGTTCCGCAATGGCCGCGAGTTGATGGAGGAAGCCATTCGCCTGGGCGCCGACGTAATCGGCGGCATCCCCCACTTCGAATACACCCGCGATCAAGGGGTCAGTTCGGTGAAGTTCCTCATGGACCTGGCCGAACGCACCGGTTGCCTGGTGGACGTGCATTGTGACGAAACCGATGACCCTCACTCACGCTTTCTCGAAGTACTTGCCGAAGAAGCCCGCAGCCGCGACATGGGCACCCGCGTCACCGCCAGCCACACCACGGCCATGGGCTCCTACGACAACGCGTACTGCGCCAAACTGTTTCGCCTGCTGGGGCATTCCGGCATCAGCTTTGTGTCTTGCCCCACCGAAAGCATCCACCTGCAAGGCCGCTTCGACAGCTTCCCGAAACGCCGCGGCGTCACCCGTGTCAACGAGTTGCTCGAAGCCGGCATGAACGTGTGTTTCGGCCAGGACTCCATCGTCGATCCCTGGTACCCGTTGGGTAATGGCAACATCCTGCGCGTGCTGGAAGCCGGCCTGCACATCTGCCATATGCTCGGCTACCGCAACCTGCAAAGCGCGCTGGACCTGGTCACCGACAACAGTGCCAAGGCCATGGCCCTGGGTGACCGCTACGGTCTGGAAGCCGGCCGCCCTGCCAACCTGCTGATCCTGTCGGCCGACAGCGACTACGAAGTCATTCGTAGCCAGGGCCTGCCGCTGTACTCGATCCGCAATGGCAAGGTGCTGATGAAGCGGCAACCGGCACAGGTGGAGTTTATGTAACCCGGTGGCTAGACGATGGAGTCGATATCCAGTGTTTGCGCCCTTGCCAGATCATCGTGGGAAGGCGGTGGGATGCTGGCAAATTGAGCAGGCTCGCGATTCTCACGGTGGCTGAACCAGCGTTTGAGGCTGGCGTGCAGGTGCGCAGCCTCCGCATGACTGCCGTAGACATCGCGGGCTTGAAGGCGACGCCAGCGCAGGCTGGCCAGACGCTCACGGCTGGTGTGCAAACGGTCGATCTCGGCGTTCAAGGCATCGTTGGTTTCATGGCTGCGATCATTGGCAGGGCGTAGACGGGCGAGGTCACGCCGTTTGGCCCGCAGTTGCGCGCGCATGTCCTCAAGAGCCTGGTCGAGCAGCTCAAACTCCCTTGGAGTCACCAAGGGGCCTTGGCTATCCAGGGTTTGTTGCCAGCGCCGCAATGTAGCCCAGGCCGCAGGGATGTAGCTGGTGGTCATGAAGTGTTGACCGGCCTGAAAAAGCTGCCTCAATAGATTGTCGCGGTCGGGCATGTCGCCCTGCAGTTGCAATGCGCGATTACAACCCGCCTCTTCGATGGACTCACAGCCCGGCTTCCATAACACCGAAGAATGGGTGCCATCCGGGAGCGTGATCGGCATGAAGTGATGTTGTTCACCATGATGTTGATAGGGGTTGCCCCCCATGCGCACCAACCCGGCGGCGAACAACAGGCCACCGGGTACAGGAGTACTGAATAAGGTGATGGCACCGGGTATCCAGAGTTTGGCGGTGGTGTTCATCCAGGGGGCGGGGACACTAGGCACGGGGTCGTTGTGATTGACGATGCGGTGGTGGACCAGTGATGAAGCGCCGGCAGTGAATTCGGAGTCAACGGCACGGGGCGCCCCATAGGTGTAAAGGAGGATGTTGTAGTGGGCGTCCGGCGTTCGGCGCAGTCCTTCGGCCAACAGCAATGCAATGGCGCCGCCGAGGCTGTGGCCGCAAATTACAATGCGTTGGCCGGTGTGAAACTGATCAAGGTATCGCAATACGAAATCACGCATAGCCCGGTAGGCTTGATAAAATCCGTCATGCACTTTTCCAACGCCTTCGGCAAACGCTACCTGATGGGCGTCTGCGTCACGTAGCACATCGGCACGGCTGACGGTTCCTCGCACAGCGATCAGGATTACCTCATCGTGGTGAGTGATGAAAGCCTGGGTGTCGGTGCCGAATTTTTCGTCATCGAAAAAGTGCAAGCGCGCAGGGTGCTCCTGTTCTTCCTTCAGTTCCGGTCGGTTTTGGGGATACAACTCAGGATCGAATGGCAGGATTTCGAAACGGCTGGAATAAGGGACCTCTTCATAGAGCGGATAAAAACGCTGCACTTGCTTCGGGTCAATTCGCCAGGCTTCGTGATACAACGAAAGCTGTTCAGCGAATAAATTTCCAACGCTTGGATCGAGCGGAAACCGGACTTCATGCAAAGGCCTTTCTGAGGGTTCCTGCCCAAAATCGCAATAACTCAACGCGGCAAACAATGCGAGCTGGTACAGGTTCAGGGCACTGAATCTGTCTTCAATACATAGCATTGGGCGCAACGCCCGTAGTGGTCGTACTTCGAGGACAGTGTGGTTGTTAGGGAACAGTACGATACCTGACAACGTTGGCTCGGGTGGGCCGAATCCAAGGTCGGCCATCATTTTCAGTACATGACGTTTGGGACTATGGGCACGAGGCGTTATCGCAGGTAAGTGGGCAACATGGCGTACTAGATCCCTGACTTCGACTTGGTAGAATTGGTTGGCTTGTTGTTGTGCAGGATTAGCCTCAACGCGACGCCCATCGGCCATAGCAAATCCAGTCTGCTCAGCACGAACTTGAAGCTCGGTAACTGGAAGCTGATAGGTCGGTCGCATCATTAACCGACGATATGGCTGCCCTGCTCCTGAATACAGGTCATCAAAAACAAGGATGACGGGGCCGCTATTAATATTTTCCAGCTTGGCAAAGCCTTCTCCATTCAATCTACCCTTGTACTGCTGTCCTACACTGTCGCGGACGGTATATGGCAGGCCGCCATACGTCGCGCCAACCCCGAGCTCATCGACCAGGCAAAAGCTGACCCAGTGCCCTCGCAATGAACAAGCTGGCGCACTGTCGCTGAAAAAGGATCGCTTCCTTGCGTCCAAATACATGGCTTAACTCCTTATCACTCACACGTTGGATAAATATTGCAGATGCGGCCATCCGGCATTTTTATTGGCTTGAAATCGGTGTTATTGCCATTGCAGTAAGCATCCAGATCGGCAAAATCTATACCCTTGCAGCGTTTCCACCCTCCTGGAACAGCGACCCAGTTATCGCCAAAAGCGGGGCGTTCCTCATCAGTCATCTTTAGCATCACCCTGAGGGTTCTCCCCCGCAGTTGATCGCGCTGTGCAGTTCCACCAACGCGTGTTGTCTGCAACTGTCCTAGCGAATTAACCGAACGGCACTGGAGGATTTTCCTGATTGCATGAAAGGGACCTACTGTCCGAAACAACCATTGACACTGACCTGATAGCTCCTTCACTCCTTTCTCCTGCATCCCAGGTATATCCAGATGATCGCTAATAGAGATATAGGCATCATCCCCCCCCACATCTGTATCCCGCGCGCCCCACTTCGCATAAAAACCAAACTCCACACTGCGCAGTACCAACGGGCAACCCTCTACCGTTTCAGCCAGCGGCAGTTCATAGCTAATCCTGCTCGCTACCGGTTTGTATTCCGTGAAAAAGACTTTTCGCTCTGGTCTCTTACCTCGACGCCTGGGTAAAACGCAGCGTTCACCCGTCGCAGGTCGGTAATTGGCAGCAGTTTTAAGTTCAAACTGGGCCGGCAAATCCACCTCCAATGTAAAACTATCCACCACCCGCCCCGCGCACCCCCGAATCCCCCCGCCCC
>NZ_JAFLXB010000015.1:0-187564 GCF_019891455.1 Pseudomonas sp. P867
AGCCAGCGATCACCGGAATCAAGAGCCAGCCCTGTCAACCAGGGCTCTAACGAAAACAACCATCTGCAATCCCTCGCACTGTTCAATCAGGCGAGGGACTTTGCAGAGGTTTTCAGGGCAGGGGAGTAGAGCTTATCCGGCGCTTGCGTGGGAAGTTTCAGCAACCTTGTCGCGCAGCACCAGGCTGCACAGCGCAGGCAGGAACAACAGCGTCAACACCGTGCCCACCAGCACGCCGCCAATCAGCACATAGGCCAGCGACGACCAGAACACCGACAGCGTCAGCGGAATAAACGCCAGCGCCGCTGCCAGTGCGGTGAGGATTACCGGGCGCGCACGGCGCACTGTGGCTTCGATGATGGCCTCGCGAATCGCCATGCCGTGATCCTGGTTCTGGCGGATCTGGTCGGTAAAGATCAGTGTGTTGCGCATCAGGATGCCGCCGATGCCGATCAGCCCGAGAATCGCGTTGAAGCCGAATGGCTGGTTGAACAGCAACAAGGTCGGCACTGCACCGATCAGGCCCAGAGGCGCGGTAGCGAACACCATGAACATCACGCCGAACGAGCGCACCTGGAACATGATCACCGTGAGGGTCAGCAGGATCATGATCGGGAACAGCGCCGCCAGGGCCACGTTGGCCTTGGCGCTTTCCTCTACCGGGCCGCCGATGTCGATTTTGTAACCACTGGGCAGCTTGGCGATCAGCGGTTGCAGGTCTTTGTACACGGCCATTTCCACATCGGGCGGTTGCACGCCGTCGATGATGTCGGCGCGCACTTCCACGGTGGTGGCGCGGTCACGGCGCTTGAGGATCGGTTCTTCCATCACCGCCTTGAAATGTCCGACCTGGGCCAGCGGCACCGACGTACCGGCGCTGTTGGTCAGCGTCATGTTATTGAGGTTGGCAAGGTCTTCGCGTTGGCTGCCCTGGGCGCGGGCCACCACTGAGACGGTGCGGTTGCCTTCGCGGACTTCGGTGATCGGGTTGCCGCTGAGCAGGGCGTTCAACTGGGACTTGACCTCGTCGGGGGTAAAACCCAGCAAGCGCAGGCGGTCTTGGTCCAGCACCAGGCGATAAGCGCTGGCACGCTCGCCCCATTCGAGGAAGGTGTCTCTGGTCAGCTTGTTGCCGGCCACGACCTGGCGCACGTCTTCAGACAGCTCGCGCAGCACATTGAGGTCTGGCCCGGAGACGCGAAACACCACCGGGAACGGCACCGGCGGGCCGAAGACGAGCTGTGTGACCCGCACCCGCGCCGATGGAAATTCGCCTGCCGCAATGCGCTCGCGCATACGCAGTTTCAGCGCATCGCGGGCGTGGGAGTCGGGGGTTTGCACGATCAGCTTGGCGAACGCCGGGTCGGGCATTTCAGGGTTCAACGACAGGAAAAACCGCGGTGCACCGCCGCCCACATACGTGTCCACCATGCTGGTCTGCGGCTCTTGCAACAGGGCTTTCTCCACCTGCGCTGCCACCGCTTCGGTGCTTTTAAATGCGCTGCCGGGTGGCATATACACTTCAAGAATCAGCTCCGAGCGGTCGGAGTCGGGGAAGAACTGTTTCTTCACCACCGCCATACCCAGGCCGCACAGCACGAACGCGGCCACCACCAGCCCGGTTACCAGCCAGCGCCCGCGCACGCAGGCCTCCACCAGGCTGCGCAGTTTCTGGTAGTAGCGCCCGGCATAAATCGCATCATGCCCGCCGGGGACTGGCTTGATGTGCGGCAACAACTTCACGCCCAGGTAAGGCGTAAACACCACGGCCACCAGCCAGGACGAAATCAGCGCGAAACCTACGATCCAGAAAATATTCCCGGCGTATTCGCCCGCCCCGGAGCGCGCAAACCCTACCGGGAGAAAACCGATGATGGTGACCAGGGTCCCGGTCAGCATCGGCGCCGCCGTGGAACTCCAGGCGTAGGTGGCCGCGTGGATCCGATCAAAGCCTTCTTCGAGTTTGACCACCATCATCTCGATGGCAATGATCGCGTCGTCCACCAACAAACCCAGGGAAATGATCAGTGCGCCGAGGGTCACACGGTCGAATTCACGGCCGGTGACCAGCATGATCACGAACACGATCGAGAGCGTCAGCGGCACGGCTGCCGCCACTACCAGCCCCACGCGAAAGCCCAGGGCCAGCAGGCTGATCAGCATCACCACGGCCAGGGCAACGAAGAATTTGAGCATGAACTCGTTGACCGCCAGGCTGATGTTTTTCGCCTGGTCGGAGACTTTGGCGAAGTTCACGCCCAAGGGCAGGTCGGCCTGGATCCTGGCTTCCTGGGCCAGCAGGCTCTTGTCCAGTTCCAGGCCGTTCCAGTGTTTTTCCATGATCACACCCAGCATCAGCGCGGGGTCGCCCTGGTGACGGATGCGGTAGCTGGGCGGGTCTTCATATCCGCGGCTCACGGTGGCGACATCAGCGATGCGCAGCACGCGGCCATTGACTTGCAGCGGTACGTTTTCGATCAGCGCGAGGCTGTCGAAGGCGCCGTCGATGCGTATGTAGGTGCGGGCGCCGGCGGTTTCGACGAAGCCTGCGGGCGCCACGGCGTTTTGCGCGGCGAGGGCGGCGAAGATTTGCTCGGGCTTGATGCCCAGAGTTGCCAGGCGCTCATAGGAAAACTCCACAAACACGCGCTGGGCCTGTTCACCAAGGATATTGACCTTCTTTACCCCCGGCAGGTTGAGCAAGCCCTGGCGCAGTTCCTCGGCCATTTGTACTTGCTGGCGGTGGGGCAGGTGTTCTGCCTCCAGGGCATACAAGGCGAAATACACATCGGAATATTCATCGTTGAAAAACGGCCCGATCACGCCCTTGGGCAGTTGCGCGGCTTCGTCGCTGAGCTTTTTGCGTGTCTGGTAGAACAGCGCCTGGATCTCGCTCGGGCGTGTGGATTCGAGGAAGGTCATGCGCATCGACACGAAACCCGGCTGGGCGATGGTCTCGACGCGGTCGTAGTAGTCCAGTTCCTGCAGGCGTTTTTCCAGGCGGTCGGCCACTTGCTCCTGCATCTCCTGGGCGGTGGCGCCGGGCCAGGCGGCGGTGATGGTCATGACCTTGACGGTGAACGAAGGGTCTTCGGCGCGGCCCAGCTTGCCGAACGCGAAGACCCCGGCGACGAGGATCGCAATCAGCAAAAACAGGGTGACAGCGCGGTGTTTGACGGCCAGTTCGGAGAGGTTGATCCCGCGCATACTCATTGATCCTGCTTACGGTTGAGGGCCAGCGCTTGGGAGGGCAGCAAGCGCACCGTATCGCCGCTGTGCAACAGGTGAGCGCCGAGGGCGACGATGGTTTGGCCGGGTGTTACGCCGCTGTCGAGCAAGGCGTCCTCCTGGCCGAGGCTGGCGACCTTCACCGGGGCGAAGCTGAGTTTGAAATCGTCGCCAATCACCCATACGCCCGTGCCTTGCCCTGCATCCTGCAAGGCGCCAATGGGTACGCGGGTTTGCAGGGGCTGGCCGTTGCCTTGCAAGCGCACGGTGATGGTGGAACCGAGGGCGAAACGTTCGACCGCACCCTGCAGCACATAACGTGCGCGGTAGGTGCGGGTCACGGGGTCGGCACTGGCGGACAGTTCGCGCAGGGTGGCGGTCACGGCCTGGTCCGCTGCGCCAAAAGGAAGCGCCAGGGCTTTTTGCGTAGCCAGGTCACGCTGGTTCTCCGGCAGATTGACGATGGCTTCGCGGGCGCCGTCATGGGCCAGGCGCGCCACGATTTGCCCTTCGGCTACCACCTGGCCGCGATCGGCCAGCACGTCGGTGATGATGCCGTCGCCATCGGCCTTGAGTACTGAATAAGTGCGACGGTTTTCGATCTGGCTGGCATCCGATTGCGCCGCGGCCAGTTCGGCCTGGGCGACGCGCAGGTTAGTGGCCGACTGATCGAAGATCTGCCGCGACACCGCGCCGGTACTGGCCAGGCGCTGGTAACGGTTTTCGTCATCGCGGCGCTGGCGCAGTTGGGCCTGGGCGGCGTTGACGCGGTTTTTTGCCGAGCGCAGCGCCAGTTCGAAGTCGCCAATGTCCAGCACCAACAGGGTGTCACCACGGGAGACGTGCTGGCCGGGGTCGACCTTGCGTTCGATCACCTTGCCGCTGACCCGAAAGCCCAGGTCGCTTTCCGTGCGCGCGGCCACTACACCGGTATAGGCGCTTTGCTGGGTGCCGGCTGCTTCGACTTTGGCGGCGAGTACCGGGCGCGGCACTGGCACCTGGGCGGTATCGGCCTTGCTGTTGCAGCCATTGAGGAACATCAACAGGGCCAGGGGCATGAGAAAACGCAGGGGGAGAGGGGGCATGGCGAACTCCGGAAACCATTGTGCAAAAAATTACGGTCGTAATTTTTTGCTTATATTATGGTTGAAATATAAATTAATCCAGCCCCCCGATAATCCCAGTCTGCTATGTGCAGATCTCCTGTGGGCTTGTTCGCGAAAGCGCAGTGCCAGTCACTGATGAGTCAACCGAACCACCACTATCGCAGCATAGGTATCTACACAACTTTGTAGCTGCCGCACGCCCCGTAACCACGATGCGAAGCGAGCCGCTCTTGATCTTGATCTGCTCTTGATCTCAGGCGCCCCGTTAAACCACGCTGGCCGGAATTCGACAGGGATTTGGGGGGTAAACCGGCAGGGATGCCGGTTTAGCCGCCCCGCGCCATGGATGGCGCGTGGCGGCGGCCCCCCAAATCCATGGCGGATTACGGGCACACCGAGCCCAGGAGCCGCCGTAAGGGCGGAACCCTAAGTGGCCGTTACCGCAGGAATGGATATGCACCCGGTATAACTGCGTCGCCTGTCAGGCCGCCTTCGCGAGCAAGTCGAATCGTCGCACCGCCCCTCCCACAGTTGGATCGCGGGGTGTCAGGTAGGTAGGTGTCGGCTGGCAAGCCACCATCGCAGGCAAGCCCGCCTACAGGCTAAAGAATTGTTCTATATGTAGAACGATCAGGGCCAGTTTTGCCCTCTAGTGCTCAGAGGTGAGGCGAATTAAGCTGTACTCACTTTGGAGGTACATCATGAAAAAGCTAATTGGTATCTACACCAGCCCCCGCGCCCACTGGGTCGGCGATGGTTTCCCGGTACGCACGCTGTTTTCCTACGACACCATGGGCAAGCACATCAGCCCATTCCTGTTGCTGGATCACGCAGGCCCGGCTGAATTCACCCCGACTGAACAGCGTCGCGGCGTCGGCCAACACCCGCATCGCGGTTTTGAAACCGTGACCATCGTCTACGACGGCGAAGTCGAGCACCGCGATTCCACCGGTGCCGGCGGCAAAATCGGCCCGGGCGATGTGCAATGGATGACTGCAGCCAAGGGCATTCTCCACGAGGAATTTCACTCCCAAGCTTTCGCTCGTAGCGGCGGGGCGCTGGAAATGGTGCAACTGTGGGTCAACCTGCCGGCCAAGGACAAAATGGCGGATGCCGGTTACCAGACCATCGTGGATGGCGATATCCCGGTGCTGCCATTGGCTAACGACGCGGGGCAATTGCGCCTGATCGCCGGTGAGTTCGCCGGTACTCAGGGCCCGGCCCGCACCTTTACGCCGATTGACGTGTGGGACTTGCGCCTCAACGCCGGTAAGGCGGTCACGCTGGACCTGCACGCCGGGCGCAACACGGCCTTGGTGATCCTCAGCGGCACTGTGCTGGTCAACGGCAAAGAAGTCGCGCGCCAAGGGCAACTGGCGTTGTTCGAGCGTGACGGTGATCAGATCACCCTGGAGTCCAATGACGACGCCAAGGTGCTGCTGCTCAGCGGTGAACCCATCGACGAGCCCATCGTCGGCCACGGTCCGTTCGTGATGAACACCGAGCAGGAGATTCACCAGGCGTTCGCCGACTTCCAGTCGGGCAAGTTCGGGCAGATGCACACCTGACGGTTCACCGCAAAAAACCTGTAGGAGCGAGCTTGCTCGCGAAGAACTTCAACATACTGCGTTCAATCAGACAGAACGCGTTATCGTTGTGGTTTTTCGCGAGCAAGCTCGCTCCTACATTTTGTTCCCAGGGTTCTTATTTCATGCGATCTTCTCGGCATTCGCCCTGGAGTCGCCTGGATGCCCTCATTTATCGCTGATCACCCGATGTTGTGCGCCGTGGCGTTGATCCTTATCGACATTGCCGTGTGGCGCCTTATTTCCCCCAGCCTGGCCAACTGGAAACTGGCGGCGCGGCTGGTGATCTTTGCGGTATTCAGTGCCGTGTTGTTCAACGACGGCATGAACCCCATGCAAGCGGCGCCCTATGCCGACGACACCACCTTGCACCTCGCCGCCACGGCGTTGCAGATCGGCTGGTGGCTGTTCGCGGCGCGCACCCTTACGGTGTTGCTCGGCGCGGTGATGATGCAGCGGGTCGGCCATACCGGGCGTTTATTGCAGGACCTGCTGGGCGCGGTGATTTTCCTGATCGCGATCATCGCCGCCATGGCCTATGTGCTCGACCTGCCGGTCAAAGGCGTACTGGCCACCTCCGGCGCCGTGGCGATCATCGTCGGCCTGGCGCTGCAAAGCACCTTGAGCGATGTGTTTTCCGGGATCGTCCTCAATACCACCAAGCCTTACCAGATCGATGACTGGATCTCAATCGACGGTACTGAAGGCCGCGTCACCGACATCGACTGGCGCGCCACGCGCCTGCAAACGTCCCAGGGCAGCCTGGCGGTGATCCCCAATTCCCTGGCGGCCAAAGCCAAGATCATCAACTTTTCGCGCCCGGCAGACATGTTCGGCCTGGCGGTCAGCCTGCAAGTCAGCCCCCATGCGCGCCCGCAAACCGTGATCGAGGCCCTGGAGCGTGCCATGCAGGGCTGCCGGCCGCTGCTGGCCAAGCCCGCCCCAAGCGTGGCGTTCAAGGCCTCCACCAGCGGCGGCGTGGAATATGAAATCAGTGGGTTTGTGCCGGCCATGGGCCTCAAGCGTGAAACACGCAACCAGCTTTACGACCTGGCCTATCGGCATTTGCAGGCGGCAGGTGTGGGGCTGTTGTCCTCCACCGAAGGCAGCACGCCGCCATCCGTGTCCGGCGCCCGCGCTCTGCTTGAGCGCTCATCGATCTTCTCCACCTTGCGTCAGGAAGAAAAAGACACCTTCAGCCAGAACATGACCCTGCACACCTACCGCGCCGGTGAGATGATCCTGGCGGCGGGAGAGGTCAGCGATCACCTGTTCATCATCGAGTCTGGCGTGGTCTCGGTGCTGTTGATCAAGGACGGGCACAAGTTCGAGGCCGGGCGCATGGGGCCGGGGGAGGTGATCGGTGAGTCCGGCATCCTTTCCGACCAGGCGGCACTGGCGGATTTTTCGGCCAAGACCTACTGCACGCTGTACCGCATCGAAAATGAATACCTCAAGCCGTGCCTGGACGCTCGGCATGATATCGGCGAAGCCATGAAAGCGCTGCTGGATTTCCGTCGCCATGCCGCCCAGGCCCTGACCGAAGACGTACCCGTGGTGCCGGTCAAGAAGGGCTTCATCCAGTGGCTGAGGAAGCGTGGCCTGTAGATTGGTCACCTGTTCTTCGCCCGGATTGGCTATTTCTCCAGAACGCTGCGCTGATTACTCTGCGCACCTGTCCCAACGTTCTGGAGTCTCATCATGCAAACCCGTACCGATTTCTACACCGCTTCCCCAGACGCGATGAAAGCCATGCTCGCCCTGGAAGCGGCGGTAGGCAAACTCTCCATCGAATTGCCACTGCTGGAACTGGTGCGCCTGCGCGTTTCGCAAATCAACGGCTGCGCGTTCTGCCTCGACATGCACACCGCCGATGCGCGCAAAGGCGGCGAGACCGAGCGGCGTCTGTACACCCTGTCGGCCTGGCGCGAAACGCCATTTTTCACCCCGCGTGAACGCGCCGCCCTGGCCTGGGCCGAAAGCCTGACCCTGCTCAGTCACACCCACGCCCCGGATGAAGACTTCAACGCCCTGGCCGCCGAATTCAGCCCACAGGAGCAAGTCGACCTGAGCGTGGCCATCGCCACCATCAACAGCTGGAATCGCCTGGCGGTGGGGTTTCGCAAGATGCCCAAGTAAGGCATCAGTTGGCTTTGAAATAACCACGCGGGGTGCTGCCGGTCATGCCTTTGAAAAAGGCGATCAACGCACTGTCGCTGGCAAAGCCCAGTTCAAAGGCGCAGTAGCCCAGGCTGCGCCCGGTGGCGAGCAGTTCGATCACCCGCATCAGTCGCCACTGTTGGCGCCACTGCTGATACCCCAGGCCGGTCTCCCTGAGAAAAATCCGGCCAATGGTCTTGGTGCTGGCGCCAATGTGCTGCTCCAGTTCCTGCAATGTCGGTGGCAAGCGGTCGAGTTGGGCCAGCAAGGGTGCCAGGCGCTTGTCTTGCGGCAACGGCAGGAGCAGGGGCTGCTCGACCGCGTGGCGGATTTCGTCCAGGCACAGCCCAAGCAAGTGGGCATAGCGGCCGGTGTGCCAATCGGTCTCGAAGGGTGCCATAGCCATCGGTTCCAGTACGGCCCGCAGCAAGGTACTCACTTGGATCACTCGCACCTGCGCGGGTAACTGCCCGGCCAGGGCCGCGCTCACGTACACCGACCGGTAATCGACCGCGTGCTGCATCACCGCGCGATGAGGCAGGCCGCAAGGTATCCAGGCAGCGCGGGTGGGCGGCAGCAGGCACAGTTGAGTGTCCAGCGTGATGCGCGTGCAACCTTGCTGGGTGAACAGCAACTGCCCGCGCTGGTGGCGATGCATGCCGGAGTCGTGATTGCCCAGCACCGCAGCGATGCCGATCACGGGAGCGGCAAACGCGTCGGGATTGAAAGACGCAGTCGCTTCGAGCCAAGCCATGGTTTGTCCGATTTCATGGATAAAATGTCGAAGTCTGGATAATACCCCAGTTGGCGCGCCCTAGAATTCGTCCATTGTTTTTATGGATGGACCTGGTGATGAAGTCTGGAAATTTGCTGATGCTGACGATGGCCTTGCTGATGTTCCCGCAATTGGCCCAGACCCTGTACAGCCCGGCCCTGGGCGATATCGGCCGGGTGTTCGCGGTCGAGCCTGAGCGGGCGGGGCAGACACTGTCGGTGTACTTCCTGGCCTTCGCTTTTGGTGTAGTGGTATGGGGGCGCTTGAGCGATCGTTGGGGGCGGCGGCCCGTGATGCTGATCGGGCTTGGGGTTTATGCAGGCGCCTCGGCGCTGGCCTTGAATGTGACTACCTTCAGCGGTTTGTTGCTGGCCCAGGCGTGTGCTGCTTTCGGTGCGGCGGTGGGGTCGGTGGTCACGCAGACCGTGTTGCGTGACCGGTTCCACGGCGCTGGACTGGCCCAGGTGTTTTCGCTGATGGGCATTGCGCTGGCGGCCAGCCCCGCCATCGGGTTATTCAGCGGTGCGAGCCTGGTGGAGTGCTTCGGCTATCGCGGCGTGCTTGGCACGTTGCTGCTGCTCGCACTGGGGTTGTGGGCCTGGTGCCTGTGGGCCCTGCCGGAAACACGCCCGGCATCGTTGCCCACGGCCGCCCTTGGCCAGACACTCGGATTGATGCTCAAGGATGCCGGAATCTGGCGCTCGGTCGGATTGGTGGCAGCCTTCAATATTGCGCTGTTCAGCTATTACAGCGTGGGGCCGTTTATCTTCGCGCACCTGGGGCGCTCCACTGCCGAGTTCGGCTACAGCGGCGTGCTGCTGGCGTTGGGGTCCGGCCTGGGGGCGTGGCTGAACAAAGCCTTGCTCAAGCGTGGTATGGACAGCGATCAATTGGTGTTTGTCGCTGCTGCAGTGGCGGTGGTGGGGAGCCTGCTGGTACTGGCCCTGCAACACAGCTGGTTATTGGTATGGCCGATGTTGCTGGTGGTGCTGGCATTCGGCATGGCGATACCCAACGTGCTCGGCGGCGCGTTAGTCGACTACCGCGATCGCCTCGGCACTGCCGCCGCCTTGTTTGGCTTGCTGTATTACCTGGTGATTGGTGGCGGGCTGACCCTGGTGGCATGGACCCAGGACCTTGGCTGGAGCCTGTTGGTATGCAGCTTGGCGGCGTTGTGGCTGGCAACGCCGCGGGTATTCAGAAGTTGACCGATGCACTCAAGCGCGCCGTCAGCGGTGCGCCCTGGAACAGGTAGTCATCGCCCATGTATTCGCCTGCGTCGCGCCAGTAGCGCTTGTCGAACAGGTTGTCGACGCTCAGGCGAAACACCGTCTCGTACCCATCGACCTTGGTGGTGTAACGGCTGCCGACATTGACCACCGCGTAATCACCCACCTGTACATTACCGGTGCGATTGGCGTATTTCTTGGCGCTGTATTGCACGCCGCCCAGTACCGCCAGGCCATTGACCCACGGCAAGGCATAGTCGGCGTACAGGCTGGCGCGCAGCTTGGGCACGTTGATCGCCTGGTGGCCTTCATAGTCCGGCGTGCCGCTGCCGCTGACCCGCGCTCGAATCGCTGCCACGCTGGTTGCGATTTGTAGGCGGTCGGTGGCCCAGCCGTTGGCGGACAGTTCCAGGCCGGTGTTCTTCTGCTGGCCCTGTTGTATGTAAGTGAATGTGCTGTCGCCTTCTGGCTTGGCGTATTGGTAGGCCTGACGCGTCTGGAATACAGCGGCGGCGAAGCTGATGCGACGCCAGTCGTATTTCACCCCAGCTTCGATTTGACGGGAGACGGTGGGGGCGAGGGTTTCATTTCGAGGTTCTGCAAACCACGGCGCGGTGCCGCCCAAGGACAGGCCCTTACTGTAGCTGGTATACAGTGAAAGGTTTTCCACCGGCTTGTAGATCAACGAGGCTTGGGGAAGGAACACGTACTGCTGGGTATGCCGTGACTCAGTGCCGTTCTCGTCGAAAGCCTTTTCATCCAGGCGCACTTCTCGCCCGCCCAGAATGGTTTGCCATTGCTCGTTGAATCGAATGCGGTCGGTGACAAACAGGCTGTACTGGCGGCTGTCGAGGTTGCGGTGGCTGTCGTTCAGCGGCTGGCTAGTAGGTTTAAAGGTTGGAGTTGGTTCATAGATATTGCCGCTGCCAATTGGAGCGTTCACAGATTCACGTTTGTTGATCACCCGACGAAACGCGCTGGTACCAAAGGTTAACTCATGGCTTAAGCCTGCGGCGTCGAACAAGCCAGTCATCGCAGCCTGGACTTCATCATCGCGACGAGTGTCGTCAGGGCTGCGGAAGTCGTAGATGTCGTAGTCACCCTCCGGCGTGAAGTAATTTCCTAGGCCGTTGGTATCGCCGCCCCACGCAAACGAGCTGTAATCGTCAATCACCACCTTGCTGCGCGCCGCACTGATATTACCTTTCCACTGGTCGCTGAAACGGTACTCGAACTTGCCGTTGAGGTTCAGCGAATCAATCCCCACCTGCTTGCCGCCAGTCTGATGCCCCAGCAGCTTTTTCGGCGAGGCGTCATGGGGCACTTCCGTACCCCCCAACAGTTGATACCCCGGTACCGAACGTTGTTGCTTGTTCTGGTACTCGGCATCCAGTTGCAGCACGGCGTCGGGGCTGATGTTCCAGTCAAAGGCCAGGGACAGGAAATCGCGCTGGCCATTGGCGTGTTCCACATAGGAATTGAGGTCTTCATGGGCGACGTTGGCACGCAGGCCGAACTGCTGCTCGCTGCCAAACCAGCCGCCGACATCGGTGGCGATATAACCGCTGCCGCGATCATCGGTAGACACCGTCACCGAGCGCACGTCCTCCGGCCGCTTGGTCACGTAGTTGATCACGCCACTGGGCTCGGAAATGCCGCTCTGCAAACCGGCCAGGCCCTTGAGCACTTCCACCTGCTGCTTGTTTTCCAGAGCGACGTTCTGCTCGCCGGTGATGGTGCGCCCGTTGATCTTGTAGCTGCTGGCCGCATTCAGCGAGAAGCCGCGCACCACGAAGTTTTCGTAATAGCCGATGGGCGCGTAACTGTCGCCCACCGAGGCATCGTTGCGCAGCACTTCACTGAGCAAGCGTGCCTGCTGGTCCTTGATCAAGGCTGCGTTGATCACCGTGATCGAGGCCGGAGTGTCGAGCAATGGTGCTTCGTCAAAACCGCCCACCGAAGCGGTTTCATTGCGGTAACCGGACTCATCCAGGCCCTGGACCTTCACCGCCGGCAATTGGATCTCGGCGGCCAGGCTGCTGCCGATGCCGCCACTGAGCAGCAGGCCGAGGGCAAAACGTGAAGTGACGACGGGTCGAAAACGCAGAACCATGGGCAGGGCCTTAAACGCAGGGCGGGGGGGCGCATAAGCTAGGCATAACGGCCAGGTTTTACAAGCGTTCGGTACTCGCGCACACCGAGCCTGGGCGAGGTGCCGAGTGGAGGGGCAAGAACATTTGATTACTTTGCCGCTTTTGCAAGGTGACCCGCCGGTGGGCGGAACCGATAGTGGCCGTTACAGCACAATGGATATGTACTCGGTCTGGTTAAAGGTGGGAGGGGGCTTGCCCCCGATGGCGGTGGGCCAGCCCCAGATGTATTGGCTGACACTCCCTCATCGGGGGCAAGCCCCCTCCCACCTTTTTGAATGCGTTTCAACGTGAGCGCTTGAGGGTTTCGCTGGGCAGTTCCTTGAATAGTGCTCGATAGCTATTGGAAAACCGCCCCAGATGCCAGAACGACCAATTCATCGCCACCTCGGCCACGGTGGTATCCGCGCCACTCAATAGCTCCCGCCGCGCCCCATTCAACCGACGCAACCGCAACCACTGCGCCGGACTCATCCCGGTGTAGGTCTTGAACCCTTGTTGCAATTGGCGCAACGGCACACCCGCAATCTGCGCCAGTTCCAGCAGGTTGGCAGTTTCATCCGGAGCATCCGCCGCCCATTCACCGATACGCGCCATCAACCGGCGTTCTTCATTGCGTTTTTGCAAGGAACTGCCGTCCAGGCACACGCAGGCGTTGTCGAGGATAAACAGGCAATCGTCGAGCAACTGCTGGGTCAGGGCATCACGGCTGATGGGGTCGGTCAGTGCCGACAGGCGCGTAAGGGTACCGCTGAGCCAGCGAGTGAACAGCGCGTTTTGCTGACAGGCCAGTGGCGCCATGAACAACCCTTCCAGTCTGGCCATGTCCAGCCCATGGCGCTGCACGAACTGCGGGCCGAACACCACCGCCACTTCGCGGTAGTTCTGCGGGGTGATCCAGGTATTGCGGCTTTCGCCGTTAAGCAGGTACAGCGCGTTGTCGCTGCCATCGAAGCAGAACGACAGCGAGCCTGGCGGCGCGTTGAAGTGCTGTTCCACGCGGGTGTTCATACATTCTTCGTACACCTGCACGCCTTGCAGGTCGAGGTAGCGCACGCGCCCGGCGAAATGCCCGGGGGACATTTGCTGGTAATGCTGAACCCAACCGGGTGTCGCACTGCATTGGGCGGTCACATCGCCGGTAGCGAAGGCCTGTACGCGCAAAGCGGTTGCCTGTGTCATGGGGGATCCGTGCGCACTCTATTGGTGCGTTGTACTGCGTGCAAAGTGGATAGATGCCGTTTCAAGGCCGGCCCAAGATAGACCTCAATGTGTCGACTGTACAAGCCGGCGCCGCATCCCACCCAAGACGAGGTCCTTATGAACGCCCCCTTCGATCAGCTCTCCACCTGGCTGAAAGAACACAAGATTACCGAAGTCGAATGCGTGATCAGTGACTTGACTGGCATTGCGCGCGGCAAGATTGCACCCACCAACAAGTTCCTGCATGAGCGAGGCATGCGCCTGCCGGAAAGTGTGCTGCTGCAAACGGTAACCGGGGACTTTGTCGACGACGACATCTACTACGACCTGCTGGACCCGGCCGATATCGACATGATCTGCCGCCCGGTGGCCAACGCCACCTACGTGGTGCCCTGGGCCATCGAACCCACCGCCATCGTGATCCACGACACCTTCGACAAGCAGGGCAACCCGATTGAACTGTCGCCGCGCAATGTGCTGAAAAAAGTCCTGCAGCTGTACACCGACCAGGGCTGGCAGCCGATTGTCGCGCCGGAAATGGAGTTCTACCTGACCCAGCGCTGCGAAGACCCGGACCTGCCGTTGAAAACCCCCATCGGTCGTTCGGGGCGTGCCGAAACCGGGCGCCAGTCATTTTCCATCGATGCCGCCAACGAATTCGACCCGTTGTTCGAAGACGTCTACGACTGGTGCGAAGCCCAGGGCCTGGACCTCGACACGCTGATCCACGAAGACGGCCCGGCGCAGATGGAGATCAACTTCCGTCACGGCGATGCCCTGAACCTGGCCGATCAGATCACTGTGTTCAAGCGCACCCTGCGCGAGGCCGCGCTCAAGCACAATGTCGCCGCGACCTTTATGGCCAAACCGGTGGCCGACGAACCCGGCAGCGCCATGCACCTGCACCAGAGCGTGGTGGAAATTGCCACCGGAAAACCGGTGTTCGTCGATGCCGACGGCAACATGAGCCCGTTATTCCTGCATCACATCGGCGGCCTGCAGAAGTACATCCCCAAGCTGCTGCCGATGTTTGCACCCAACGTGAACTCGTTCAGGCGCTTTTTGCCGGACACCTCGGCGCCGGTCAACGTCGAATGGGGTGAAGAAAACCGCACCGTCGGCCTGCGCGTGCCGACTTCCAGCCCCGAGGCGATGCGCGTGGAAAACCGCTTGCCGGGTGCCGATGCCAATCCCTACCTGGCGATCGCCGCCAGCTTGTTGTGTGGCTACCTGGGCATGATCGAGCAGATCGAGCCCAGTGCGCCGGTGGAAGGCCGTGCCTATGAGCGCCGCAACCTGCGCCTGCCGTTCACCCTCGAGGATGCCCTGGCACGCATGGAAGACTGCGACACAGTCAAGCAATACCTGGGCGAAAAATTCGTGCGCGGCTACGTCGCGGTCAAGCGCGCCGAGCATGAGAATTTCAAGCGGGTGATCAGTTCCTGGGAACGTGAATTCCTGCTGTTGAGCGTCTAAAACAACGATAAAAGGGGTGACGATATGCGTCTTGTGAACAAGTTTCTGCCGTTGGCACTTGCACTTGTACTGCCGGCGGCATTCAGCGCCAGCACCCAGGCAGCGTCGACGGTGAGCGTCTACAACTGGACCGACTACATTGGTGAAACCACCTTGGCGGATTTCCAGGCCAACACCGGGATCAAGGTGGTCTATGACGTGTTCGACTCCAACGAAACCCTGGAAGGCAAGTTGCTCGCCGGGCGCACCGGCTATGACGTGGTGGTGCCGTCCAACCACTTCCTGGCGCGGCAAGTGGAGGCCGGCGCGTTCCTCATGCTGGACCGTGCGCAACTGCCGAACTTCAAGAACCTCGATCCCCGGTTGCTCAAGCTGCTGGAGCAGAACGACCCGGGTAACGCGCACTCGGTGCCGTACCTGTGGGGCACCAATGGCATCGGTTACAACGTCGACAAGGTCAAGCAGGTGCTGGGTATCGAGCGCATTGATTCATGGGCGGTGCTGTTCGAGCCGGACAACCTCAAGAAGCTCCATGAATGCGGTGTGGCCTTCCTTGATTCGCCGGATGAGCTGTTTCCGGCGATCCTCAACTACATGGGCAAGGACCCACGCAGCGAGAACGCCGAGGACTACAAGCAGGCCGAAGCCAAGCTGCTGACGCTGCGGCCGTACATCACTTATTTCCATTCCTCCAAGTACATCTCGGACCTGGCCAACGGCAATATCTGCGTGGCCTTCGGTTATTCCGGCGATGTGTTCCAGGCCGCCAACCGCGCCAAGGAAGCCAAAAACGGGGTGAACATTGCGTACTCGATTCCCAGGGAAGGCTCCAACCTGTGGTTCGACCTGCTGGCAATTCCTGCCGACGCCACCAACCCCAAAGAGGCCCACGCGTTCATCAACTACCTGCTCGAACCCGAAGTGATCGCCAAGGTCAGCGCCTCGGTGGGCTACGCCAACGCCAACCCGGCGGCCAAGCCGTTCATGGCCCCGGAACTGGTCAACAACCCTGAGGTTTACCCGCCCCAGGACGTCCTCGACAAACTCTACATTTCCACCACGCCCACGCCGGCGACCATGCGCGTGATGACCCGCGCCTGGAGCAAAGTGAAGTCCAACCGATGATTCAGTCCAGCGAACATGCGCAGTCCTATTACCGCGCTACAGCCAACACCATGCCGCAGCGGCCTGCACTCGACGCTGATCTGAGCGTCGATGTGTGTGTGATCGGCGGCGGGTTCACCGGGGTCAACACGGCCATCGAACTGGCCCAGCGCGGGCTCTCGGTGATTGTGCTGGAGGCCCGACGCATTGGCTGGGGTGCCAGCGGGCGCAACGGTGGGCAGTTGATTCGGGGTATCGGTCATGATGTCTCGGGGGTTGCCAAATACGTGGGCGAGGAGGGCGTGCGCTATCTGGCGCGAGCGGGTATCGACTCGGTGGCGTTGGTGGGCGAGCGCATCGGCGAGCATGGTATCGATTGCGACTTGCGCTGGGGTTTTTGTGAACTGGCCAACACCCCGGCGCAATTCGCCGCGTTCAAGAATGAACAGGCGCAGTTGGCGGCCATGGGCTATGCCCCTGAAACCCGGTTGGTGGGCGCGCAGGACATGGCCCAGGTGGTGGGCTCGACAGTGTACGCCGGAGGCCTGGTCGACATGGGCTCCGGGCATCTGCACCCGCTCAACCTGGTGCTTGGCGAGGCGCAGGTGGCCGAGGCCCTCGGGGTGCGGATCTTTGAACAGACCGAGGTGCTGGAACTGATCCATGGCAACACTGTGCAGGTGCGTTGCGCCGGCGGCAGTGTGCGCGCCGCCCATCTGGTGCTGGCGTGCAATGCGCACCTGGAGAACCTGGAGCCGCGCCTGGGCGGCAAGGTGCTGCCGGCGGGCAGCTACATCATCGCCACCGAGCCGTTGCCGGAAACGATGGCCGAGCAATTGATTCCGCAGAATCTGGCGCTGTGCGACCAGAAAGTCGGGCTGGATTACTACCGGCTGTCCGCCGACCGGCGCCTGCTGTTTGGCGGTGCCTGCCATTACTCGGGGCGCGACCCCCAGGACATCGCCGCTTACATGCGCCCGAAAATGCTCAAGGTGTTCCCGCAACTGGCCGACACCGCCATCGAGTTCCAGTGGGGCGGCAAGATCGGCATCACCGCCAACCGCTTTCCCCAGGTCGGGCGGCTCAAGCAGTACCCCAATGTGTTCTATGCCCAGGGCTATTCCGGCCATGGCCTCAACGTGACCCACTGGTGCGCACGGCTGTTGGCCGAAGCGATTCACGCGGGTGCAAGTCGCGGGCTGGATATTTTCAGCCAGGTGCCGCACATGACCTTCCCGGGCGGCAAGGCGCTGCGCTCGCCGCTGTTGGCGTTGGGAATGTTGTGGTATCGGTTGCGGGAGGTGCTTTGATCACACAAAGGGCGCAGGCAATTGCTGTACTGGGCGCCTTATTCACTAGCCTCAGGTTCAGTCAGCACCTTGCGAAACGTCTCCACCAGCGGTCGCAAATTAACGCGGTGCCAGGCCGCCCACAGCGGTGTGGTGTAGGTCAGCCACGGCAACTCTCGCAACACCACGCCGGGCGGGGCATTGCGGCTCAGGCCCTTCTGCACCATCGCTACCCCAAGCCCTGACGCCACCAGGCCCAGTGCGGTAAAGGGTTCGCTGGCTTCCATGGGAATCTGTGGGGTGAAACCGGCACGAATGCAGGCAGCGATGAAGTCATCGGCCGGGTGGGCGCCGGGTTTGCGCTGCACGCCGATCCATTGTTGATCGGCCAGGTGTTCGGGCAGCAGTTCGCGTTGCCGGGCCAGCGGATGCTGTTCGGGCAGGGCCAGCAGCATCGGGTCGTCGAGCACCTGCAAGGCGCTCAGGTCTGGATCGTCGTCGGCGGGGGGCTCGCTTACCAGGGCGATGTCCAGACTGCGTTGGCGCAGGCCCTCCAACTGTTCGAGGGAGGGCAGGTTATACAGCTTGATATGCACGGTGGGGCGATCGTCGCGCAGTATGCGCAAGGCATTGGGCAGAACACCGGCGTGCATGGCATTTTCGATATAGCCGATGCACAGGCCGCCTTCTTCCCCACGGCCCAGGCGCTTGCCCAGCGATTCCAGACGGTTGGCATGGGTCAGCAGCGCCTTGGTTTCAGCCAGGAAGGTCTGGCCGTCGCGGGTCAGGCGGATGCGCTGCTGGCTGCGTTCGAACAGCGTCAGGCCCAGGCGTTCCTCCAGCTGGGCGATCTGCCGGCTCAGGGGCGATTGGGAGATGTGCAAGCGCTCGGCGGCGCGGCCGACGTGTTCTTCTTCGGCGACCACTTCGAAGTAGCGCAGTTGGCGTAGATCGATCATGTAAGACCTGTAAGGACTCAAGTTGGTCGCAGTATGTCTTGGACGGTCTGATTAACGCAATCTAGCATCTGCTCAACGGTCACAACCAACCGATTGAGGATCTCACCATGAGCTTGACAGACAAACTCCCCGGCGTACTGGGCTTTGGCACCGCACCCTTGGGGAATATGTTCCGCGCCATCCCTGAAGACGAAGCCCAGGCCACCGTCGAATCCGCCTGGAAGCACGGCGTGCGTTACTTCGATACCGCGCCGTTCTACGGCTCGGGCCTGTCGGAAATCCGCTTGGGCCAGGCCCTGTCCCACTACAACCGTGATGACTACGTGCTCAGCACCAAGGTCGGCCGGGTGATTCTGGATGAAGTCGAAACCGGCGCCCGTGACCTTGGCGAAAAAAGCGGCGTGTTCGAACACGGCCGCCCGAATAAAATCCTCAATGACTACAGCGCCGATGCCACCCTGCGCTCCATTGACGATAGCCTCAAGCGCCTGCAAACCGATCGCCTCGACATCGTGTGGATTCACGATATCGCCCAGGATTTTTACGGCGACCAGTGGCTGGACTACTTCAACCAGGCCCGTACCGGCGCCTTCAAAGTGCTGACCCGCTTGCGCGAGGAGGGTGTGATCAAGGCCTGGGGTCTGGGCGTCAATCGCGTCGAGCCGTGTGAACTGACCCTGGACCTGACTGAGGCGCAGCCCGACGGGTTCCTCCTCGCCGGCCGCTATACGCTGCTGGACCACGAGCGCGCACTGCAACGCCTGATGGACGCCGCCTTGGCCCAGCAGGTTGAAATTGTGGTCGGCGGCCCGTACAGCTCTGGCATCCTCGCCGGCGGCGCACACTTTGAATACCAGCCCGCTAAGCCTGCGATCATCAGCAAGGTCGAGCAGATCAAGGCGATTGCCCAGGCATTTGGCGTGAGTGTGAAAGCCGCGGCGCTGCAGTTTTCCCTGGCACACCCGGCCGTGGCGGCGGTGATTCCCGGTGCCAGTCGTCCGGGGCGCATTGCCGAAGACGTTGCGGCGTTGTCAGAACAGATTCCAGCAGCCTTCTGGCAAGCGCTACGCGAGGCCCGACTGATTTCGGATCGTGCGCCTTTGCCTCTCTAATCTTAAGGAAGCTAACCATGAAAATTGATGTGAGCGGCAAAGTAGCCATCGTCAGCGGCAGCACTGCCGGTATCGGCTTGGGCATCAGCCAGGCCCTGGCGCAATCCGGCGCAACGGTGGTAGTGATCGGGCGGGACGCGGGCAAGGTCGACGACGCTTTGGCCAGCATTCGCCAAGGGGTGCCCGGCGCTGACCTGCGTGGGCTGGTGGCCGACCTTGGCACCCTGGAGGGCGCCGAGACACTGTTCGCCGCCGAACCTCGCGCCGATATCCTGGTCAACAACCTCGGCATCTTCAACGATGTGGATTTCTTCGAGGCGCCAGACAGTGAGTGGACGCGCTTCTATGAGGTCAATGTGATTTCCGGCGTGCGCCTGTCGCGCCATTATGCGCCGGGCATGGTCGAGCAGGGCTGGGGGCGGGTGATCTTTGTGTCGTCGGAATCCGGGGTGGCGACGCCGGCCGACATGATCAACTACGGCGTGACCAAAAGCGCCAACCTGGCGGTCTCCCACGGCCTGGCCAAGCGCCTGGCAGGCACCGGGGTGACGGTGAATGCGATTTTGCCGGGGCCGACCTTTACCGACGGCCTGGAACAGATGCTCAAGGACGCCACGGCCCAGTCCGGGCGCAGTGCGCGGGAAGAAGCCGATGTGTTCGTGCGTAATGCGCGGCCCACCTCGATCATCCAGCGTGCAGCCAATGTGGATGAAGTGGCGAACCTGGTGGCGTACATTGCTTCACCGCTGTCGTCTGCCACTACCGGTGCCGCTTTGCGCGTAGACGGTGGCGTTGTCGACAGCATGGCGATCTGATTTTTCCCCTGATTGGAGTATTTATCGTGGCAACAGCGTCTTCAGTAATTGAAATCCCGGCATCAGCCGACCAGGTCTGGCAACTGATTGGCGGCTTCAACAGCCTGCCCGACTGGCTGCCCTTTATCGCCAAGAGCGAGCCGAGCGAAGGTGGCCGTGTGCGTCACCTGACCACCGCTGACGGCGGCCAGATCGTCGAGCGTTTGCAGACCTTTGACAACGTGGCGCGCATTTACAGCTACACGATTGAAGAATCGCCGTTTCCGGTGAGCGCGTATCTGGCGACCGTGCAGGTTGAAGCGCTGACCGAGTCGTCGGCGAAAGTCACCTGGTCCGGCGTGTTCACTCCGGCAGCGGGCACCACGGATGCGGCGGTGGAGGAGTTATTTGCCGGCGTCTACAGCGGTGGCTTGGAGGCGTTGCGCGGCAACTTCCCCAACTGAACCGGTGTTATCGGGAAAAAACTGGTGATGGGCGAGGATCGCTGCAACTGACTCAGCGGGCGTCCTCTGCGCCGTATCGAGCCTGAACGGCGGCTCATCCCAGCATTCATATTCATGCACCAGCACCGACTGCCAGGTCGGCGGCGCCAGACCGGGAACATCGCCCACGCGGCTTTCCACACGGCGCCGATGCTCGTGCTGATCAGCACACACCACCTGGATATTGATCAGTTCAACCTGCGCTGCCGTCGCCACGGCTTGCCAGGCTTGGCGGCTCTCCCTGACCGGGTTCACGCAATCGGCGATGACCCGATGCCCCAGGCGCAAATTGCTCAGCGCCAATGCATTGGCCACGCTGTAGCCGCTGGCGCCCCCATCCCCCGCCAATACGGCGGCATCGCGCAGCGCCTGTTCGATCACATCAATACGCAGGTAAACCGCGCCGGTCTGTCGCGCCAGTTCCCTGGCAACCGTGGTCTTGCCGCTGCCGGGCAGACCGCTGAATACGATAAGCATGGTCATCAACTCTTTGCAGGAGCGAGCTTGCTCGCGAAAAACGTCAACGATAACGCGTACTTCCAGGTAAAACGTGTGGTCTTCACTATTTTCGCGAGCAAGCTCGCTCCTACAGTGTTATTAGAACTGCTTCACTTCGACAACAGGACCTGCGCCCCATGACCCTGCCATTTGTGAAGATGCACGCCCATGGCGACGACTTCATCATCATCGACCGCCGTGGCCAGGACAACCCCATCACTGCACAGGTCGCCGCCCGCCTGGGCAACCGCCGCTCGGGTATCGGTTTCAATCAGTTGGCGGTGATACTCGACTGTGGAGACGCCGCCGCACATGTCCAGTTCTGGAACCCCGACGGCACGCGGCTGCCAACCTGCGGCAGCGCGACTCGCGGGGTGGCCGACCGCCTGATGCACGAGACCGGCATCGACACCGTCGTATTACGCACCGACCGCGGTTTGCTGACGTGCACACGCGTCGACGGGCAGCGCGTGTCGGTGGACATGGGCGCGCCGTCGCTGGACTGGGCGGCGGTGCCGCTGGCCGAGGCGATGGACACCCGCGTGCTGCCCATGGACGGTAACCCGGCGGCCTGCAGCATGGGCAACCCGCATTGCACGTTTTTTGTGCAAGACATCGCTGCCATCGATGTCGCGGCGGTGGGCCCGGCGCTTGAAGCTCACCCGCTGTTCCCGGCCAAGACCAATGTGCATTTTGTGCAGGTGTTGAGCCGTGGCCGTATCCGCCTGCGCATCTGGGAGCGTGGCGGCGCGGTGCCGTTGGGCTCCGGTTCGTGCTGCTGCGGTGCGGTGGTCAATGGGATTCGGCGCGGGTTGCTCGATGACAGCGTGGAGGTCGAATGCGACGGCGGCACGGTCACGGTGCAGTGGGACGGGCAGGGCGGGGTGATCTTGGCCGGCCGTGTCGAGCCGATTATGCAGGGCGCCGCATACCTGGGCTAGAACGTCACGGTAAACGTAGTACCGGCCGTGGCGCAGGACGTCACCGCCACATCGCCACCATGCACCTTCGCCAGTTCGCGCACGATATACAGGCCGAGGCCGACGCTGCGCACATCGCTGCCCTGGTCGGTGCCACGGGTCATGGGCTCGAACAACCCGGCCAGCAGTGTTTCGGGAATCGCCAGGCCATGGTTGTGCACCGCGACCGCGCAGGCGTTGTCGCCCAGGCGCGAGGTGATGGTGATCGGTTGCAGCAGGTCGCCATAGGCCACGCTGTTGGCAACCAGGTTGCCGATCATCTGCTGCACTCGGTCGGCATCCAGGCACGCCTGGCCGTTGCCTTCGGCCTGATGCACCAGCGTGGCCCTGGGAAAGGCCACCCGCAATTCATCCACCGCATGTTGAATAACGCCGTGCAAATCCAGCGGCACCGCCTTGATGGTGATGCCCTGGCCGACCCGCGCCTGGGTGAAGTCCAGCAGGTCGGCGATCATGCGATGGGCGCGTTCGGCCGACTGGCCGATATGCCCCAACAGTTGGCGCTCCTTGGCCGTGCGCTCGCCACGCTGCAGAAAGTCCGAAGCCATGCGGATGGCGGTAAGGGGGTTTTTCAAGTCATGACTGACAATCGCCACCATCTGTTCGGCAAACAACGCCCGGCGCTGGGCAACCGCATAGGCCGCGCTGAGTTCGGCCTGGGCCTGTTGCAGGGCGACCTCGGTGGCGGTTTTTTCCTGGAGCAGCGCTTCGGCCAACTTGCGTGCATTGAGCAGTTCGCGCTCGTATTTGTCGCGGTCGGTGGTGCCGAACAGTGCCAGGTCATGCACCACGCCGTCGGCCTGCCGGCGCTGGTTGGCATTGAGTAATACGGTCACTTTGTGCCCGGCGCAATGGCGGATGTCGAGCTTCACTTCGGTGACGCTGCCGTGCATGCGTAGCATCGGTGCCAGGTGGGTCTGGTAGAAAATCCGCCCGCCCATGGTCAGCAGGTCCTGGAAGCGCCGCCCTTGCAGCTCGGCGGCGCTGAACCCCAGCCAGTCGCTCAAGCGCGGGTTGACGTGCAGGATCGTGCCGTCTTCGTGGGTTACGGCCAGGGCGCAGGCGGCGCTGTCGAACAACGCGTCAGCGGGCATCGGCAGGCGCCCAAGGGGTCAGGAACCGGTCCATTGCCGCTGCGCACGCCTGGGGTGCACTCATATGCGGGCAATGGCCGACATTCTCCACCAGGCAATAAGTGCTGTTGGGCAGCACGCGGTGCAGGTATTCACCCACGGCTACGGGGGCGATCAGGTCGTCAGTCGATTGCAGGATCAACACCGCAGTGGTCAGGCCCACTACATCCTGGCGGTTATCCGAAAGGAAGGTCACCCGGGCAAATTGCTTGGCGATGTCCGGCTCGGTGCGGCAAAAGCTCTCGGTCAACGCCTCACCCAGTGCCGGTTGGTCCGGCGCGCCCATGATCACCGGGGCCATTGCGCTCGACCAGCCCAGGTAGTTGCTGTCGAGGGTGTCGAGCAGGTCGTCGATATCCTCGCGCTTGAAGCCGCCAACATAATCGTCAGTGTCGATATAGCGCGGCGATGGGCCGATCATCACGTGCGCAGCAATACGCCCGGGGACAAAACGGTCGGCGAGGGTGCCGATCATCGCGCTGACGGAGTGGCCCACCAGGATCACCGGGCCTTGGGCATAGGCGTCGATAATCTCGTTGAGGTCGCGGGCGTAGCCGTCCAGGGCCAGGTATTTGGCTTTGTCGAACGCGCTGAGGTCCGACCGGCCCGCACCGACCAGGTCGTAGAGAACCACGCGAAAGCGCTGGCTAAAGTGCGGCGCCAACTGGTTCCACATCGCTTGATTGCAGCCAAAGCCGTGGGAAAACACCAGCGTCGAAGGACCGTCGCCCATCACATTCACATTGTTGCGGTAGCGCAGGTCCATGGCGTTCTCGTAGCTGGCAATTTGCTATGCGGGGTAAGGCCGCAGTTTAGATAGTCGCGCACCTGGGGTCACGCGTTATACGTCGATAAGGTAAAGTCGGCAGCTTAAGGAAGAAACCTCAGGTAACAAAACATGATAGGGAATTGGCGTCAAACGGTCTCGGGTTTGCTGGCCCTGGTGCTCCTGGGCGTGCTGAGCATAGCCCAGGCGGACACTTCACCGATCGGGGTCGCCCTCGACCAGCGGGTGATTGACCTCACCAACACCCTCGACGCAACCACCACCCAACGCTTAAAAAATCAGCTTGGCGACCTTGAAACGCGCAAGGGCGCGCAAGTCGCGGTGTTGCTGGTGCCGACCACGGGCGGCGCCGCTATCGAAGACTATGCCAACCAACTGTTTCGCGCCTGGCAGCTGGGGCGCAAGGACGTCAACGATGGCATCCTGCTGGTAGTGGCCAAGGCTGACCGCGCAGTGCGCATTGAAGTGGGCTACGGCCTGGAAGGCATCGTCACCGACCTGCTGGCCCATCGCATTATTGAAGAACAGATCACCCCGGCGTTTCGCCAGGGTGATTTTGCCGGCGGTGTGCAACAGGGCGTGGACGCCCTGACCGTGCTGGTGGACGGCGGTGACTTGCCGCCATTGGTGGGCGCCGGGATCAACCCTCAATTTATCGCGTTGCTGGTGGCGTTTATCCTGGGCGGCTTGGGCGGCGTGGCGATCGCTGCCGGCAAGCTGCATTGGCGCCGGGCGTTGATCGTCACCGTGGCGGCCACGCTGTTGCTGACGCTGCTGGCGGGCGGTCGCGAGTGGCCGATGTTCCTGTTTGTAATGCCGCTGACGCTGTTGATAGGCGGCGCGATATTCGGCGCGCTGTGGCAGGTGCGTACGCTGTTTTACTGCGTAATCGGGCTGCTGGCTTATATCCTCGGGTTGGTGGTGGCAAACCAGTACGTGGACGTCAGTTTCATCCATTGGCTGCTGTGGCCACTGGGCGTCTTGGTGGTGCTGGGGTTGTACCTGGTGCTACTGCTGATCATGAGGCAGACCTGGCGCACCAGCCGTGCAGGTTTTAGTGTGCGACTGCTGGCGGCGGTAGTCGTGTACGTGGTGGCAGGGTGGGTGATTGACGGCGGCCGCGACGGCTGGCTATTGGCGTTTCCCATCGCATCGTTTGTCGCGCTGATCATCTTCGGCAAGGTCGGTGAAGGGACGGGATCGGGTAGCGGCTCCAGTTCGAGTTCCAGCAGTTCCACCTCCAGTGACAGTTCCTCCGGTGGCGGTGGTTCCAGTGGTGGCGGTGGGGCTTCCGGCAGTTGGTGACGCGGTAGCCGATCCCCACACTTTCGAACCCCATCCATGGCAAGCGCGTGTTTGGCAATGCCATGGGGGGGCACAACGGTTTGGACCGCAAACAGCCGGTTGCAGTATTACGCCTTGACCCAATCGCCCTTGCCATCGGATTTGATTTCGAAATCAATGGGGTCACGGTTGGCGTTGCCTGGAGCGTTTTCAACGGCCTTTTCGTCCGACGGCAGGAAGTTGCGATCTAACTGGCTGCGGGCAGTGTTGACCTGAGAGTTGTCGACGGCCTTTTCGTCCGCAGGCAGGAAGTTTTTATCCAGCCGACTACGGTTGGCGTGGGCCCTGTATTCGTCGCCGATGTTCTTCCAGCCGCCCTTGCCATCGGACACTTCTGCATCGTCCCCAATCTGGTTTTCTTCCTTGGGGTTGTATCTGGCTTTGTCGTTGTCGATCCTGCTGTTGTCAACGGGTTGGTATGCAGGGAAAGATGGGCTGGAACCATTGATTGAAGACACGATTGCACCTCTCTGATAGCTGGGATATTGACCCGCCAGGACGTGGTCCCGGCTCGGCGTTTCGCAGGCTACAGCGCCATGAGCAGTCGCTCAATGCGGCCCATTTCGGGTGAATGTAACCGAGTGAAACCGCTGTGGTCGCGGGTTTCCAAATAGTGAGAGTGGCGATAGGTGCAATCCGGCAAAAGGGGCAGCAGAGTCAGGCTGGATGTAAGAAAGCGTCGTTGGTTCTCAGGTTTTCATTTGTAGAAATACATTTGACGGCTCAGTGGTGTGCGCTTGTTTCACGATTGGAAACAGTTATGTAATGACCTTTCTTAGACAGTTCTCACCATTTCATGCCACGCCATCCCACCGTGATCCGACGGCGAAGGACGCACATAGGTGTAGCCCATGCGGGTGTACAACGGCACGTGCTGGTGCTTGCACATCAGGTGAATCGTCTGCTTGCCCATTGCTGCCATGCGCTGCACGAACGCGGTCATCAGTTTTTTTGCATAGCCTTTGCCTTGATGTGCCGGGTCGACCACCACCGACATGATCACCACATTCGGCGCCTCGGCCACATGGCCTACCAACTCCTTGAATGCCTCATCCGACATCACCACATTGTGGGCACAGCCGGAATTGATGAAACCTGCGATTTCGCCATCCGCCTCCAGGATCAAAAAGCCCTGGGGATACTGGGCGATGCGCGTGGTGATTTTTTCCAGGGTGGCGGCTTCGTCGCCTTCGTATGCGCTGGTTTCGATTTCAAAGCAGCGGTGGGCGTCGGTGGGCAGAGCGGTACGCAGGGTAAGGGTGGGCATGGGTGGTTCCAGGGCGTTGAGCGAAAGGCAACATCATAAACAAACGTCGAGCTTATGGCACAGCAAGGCCATTTGCTTGGAGGGGAAGGTGTGAGGTTCAACTGAAATATCGGATGCAGAGCGCAGGCCTGACTGATGCGACTCAGTCCAATGTGGGAGGGGGCTTGCTCCCGATGAGGGAGTGTCAGTAAACGCATCTTGGACTGACCCACTGCCATCGGGAGCAAGCCCCCTCCCACATTTGGACGACCTAGAATTCCCCGGAATACTTTACTGCCGCCGCCGCCCGCGACGGCACATTCAAACTGCGCAGCAATGACGACACATGAATGCGCACGGTAAACGGCGAAATATCCAGGGCCTTGGCGATTTCCTTGTTGGTCTTGCCCTGGGCAATCAGGCGCAGCACTTCCTGCTGGCGGGTGGTGAGGGTGTGGGTGTCCAGCGGCAGCAGGCCCGAAGGCGCGAACTTGACCAGCACTTCGCCGGCGCGAATCGCCAGCAACGCCTGGCCGATGTCGTCGGGGGCGATGTTCTTGCCGATGAATCCGTCGGCGCCCAGGGCCATCACCTGTTCGATCAGCGCCGGGTCGTCGACCATCGACACCACGATCAACGTTGTGCGCCGCAGTTGCTGGCGCAGTTCGGCCAGTTGGCTGATGCAAGTCAGGCCGGGGAAGCGCAGGTCGAGGATCAGGGTGTCGACTTCGTTCGGCTCGCACAGCAGCGCATTCACCGTGGCCAGGTCGCCGGCCTCTTGCACCTGGGCATCGGGCAGCAGGCGCCGCACGGTGCGCGCCATGCCTTCGCGAAACATCGGGTGGTCGTCGGCGATGATGATCCGGCCGGTCATGGTGAGCTCCTTCGTGGGGCAAGGTGGTGTCGAGGCATGCTACTTTACCAGCGGGCCGAGGGCCTCTTTTCCAAAGATGATCTGTCAAGGATATGACTATGAGTCCCGAGACCAACTCCGAACTCGATCAGGCTAACCTGCGCATCGTGGTGGCCACCATCGCCATTGTGTATATCAGCGTACTGGGTTTTTTGCCCGGGCAGTCGCTGGACACCTACCTGCCGGTGATCCTGTATATCTTCGGGTTCCTGCTGGCGTCCATCGTGTTGCGCCAGGTGATCGCACGTTGGCCCGGGCATTACCCGGCGCGGCGCATCTTCGGCATGATCCACGACTACACCGGCACGTCGTTCGGCCTGGTGGTGGGTGGTGAGGCGGCGTTGCCGCTGTATGCGGTGATGGTCTGGGTGAACCTGGGCAACGGGATGCGCTACGGGTCGCGCTACCTGGCGATTGCCACGGGGCTGGCGTTGCTGGCGCTGCTGATCGTGTACCAGCTTACGCCGCTGTGGCAGGCGCAACCGTTCATGGTGTTGATGCTGATGATCACCAGCACGGTGATCCCGGTGTACGCCCATATCCTTCTGGAGCGCACGCGCAAGGCTTCGGAACAAGCCATTGCCGCCAACCTGGAAAAATCCCGCTTTCTCGCCCAAGCCAGCCATGACCTGCGCCAGCCGATCCACTCCATTGGCCTGTTCACCGCCTGCCTGCGCGAAGCACGGTTGGGGGATGACGAGCGGCGGCTGGTGGACAATATCGATCGCTCGCTGCTCAACGTGTCGCAACTGTTCCGTTCGATCCTCGACCTCTACACCCTCGACAACGGTCGCCTGTTGCCCAAATACCAGGTGATCCACCTGGGCGACTTTCTCGCCGACCTGGTGCGTCAGAATGCCGAGGCCGCACGCTGGGCCGGCGTGGAGTTGCGCTTGCGCCCCTGCACTCATTGGGTACGGGTGGACCCGGGCATGTTGGCAACCATGGTGCAAAACCTGCTCTCCAATTGCTTCAAGTACGGCGCGCAGCGGCCAGTGCTGATCGGCGTGCGTAGTCGTGAAAACGGCTTGGTCATAGAGGTGCATGATCAGGGGCGAGGGATTGCACGGGAGCATCTTTCAAAGGTCTTCGAAGAGTTCTATCGCGTGCGCCAATTGCGTGACAAGGATGTCGAAGGCGTGGGCCTCGGGCTGTCCATCGTCAAGCGCCTGGGGCAATTGATGGGGATGCAGGTGAGCCTGCGTTCGCGGTTGGGCCAGGGCACCTCGGTGAGCCTGCACGGCCTGGCCCTGGCCACCGCGCCGCGTCAACTGGCGCTGCGCGACGATGTGCGCCAGGCCGGTCTGCTCACCGGTCTGAAAGTATGCCTGGTGGAGGATGACCACAACGTGCTGCTTGCCACCCAGGCGCTGCTGGAGCGATGGGGGTGCCAGGTGCAGGCTGAGTCGAGTGGGAAGGGGCTGGTCAGCGACTGCGATATCATCGTCGCCGACTACGACCTGGGTAATCACGCCACTGGCATCGAATGCATCGACGAGCTACGCCAGCAACGCGGTTGGGCGGTGCCGGCGTTGATCCTCACCGGTCACGACGTGGAGAGAATCCAGGCCGCGTTGCACGACCGTCAGATCGCCATCTTGTCCAAACCGGTGCGCCCTGCGGAACTGCGCGGCAGGTTGCGTGACCTCAGCCAGGAAAAAGTTACTGCATGAACGGTGTCAGCCCGTTGCCACGTGCGCCTTTTGGCTGGCAGTAGGCGGCAGGTTTCATCAGGCCAAAACTGGCGATCGCAAATGCACCGCCGCTGGCCCCGCTTGGTACGGAGCAGTTGTATTCGCCGGACGCAGTGTTGGCTACATAGTAAGTGGTCATGGAATCGCTGCGCACATTGGAAATACGTTTAACCGGCTCGCCCAGGTTGGTTTCCGACAGCTTCTTGAGGTGATCTTCAGTGGGCTTGATATTGCTGCAACCGGCGACGCCGATGATCAAAGCGCCCAGCAGGGCAAGGCGAGTAACAGGGGAGTGGAGTTTCATGGTGCGTCTTCCTTGGGGTTGTTTTGGTTTTTCCAGCGCGCAACAAACCCGCACGCAATGAATGCGCGGTGCTGAGGAAGCGTTGGAAGTGCCGAGGAATATAGCGCCGCGGGCGGGCAGGGTCGATTAGCACAAATGGGCTAATGGCAATTTGAGGTCATGGAAGGAACAGGCAGTGTTGGAGATAAAACGAGCTACGCCAGACGACGCCGACAGAGCGTTCGAGATTCGCCGTGACGCCATTCGCGGTCAGTGCATTGGCGCCTACAGCGCGGAGCAAATGGCGCTCTGGACCCAAGGTTGCGCAAGTGATGGCTACAGCGTGTTGATGGACAAACCGTTCTACCTGGGCTGGGTGAACGGTGAAGCTGTCGCTACCGGTATGCTCGATCCTGACCACCATGAGGTGGGAGCGTTGTTCGTGCGGCCTGCGTTCACTGGGCGCGGCTATGGCAAGGCGATGCTTGCGCATGTGGAGGGCATTGCACGGCAGATGGAGATTGAAAAGGTAGTGCTGGACGCCACCTTGAATGCGGTGAGTTTCTACCGCTCGTGTGGTTATGTGGGGGATGAGCAGGCGGTGTATCACTCACCCTCGGGGTTGGTGCTGGCGTGTGTGCCGATGGTGAAGCGGCTGCGGGTCATGCCGGCGTTTTGAATGCTGCGCGCAATTGCTCAATGACCTGAGCAACGCCTGGGCCCCGAATCCGTGGCGAGGGAGCTTGCTCCCGATAAGTATCGATATCTACACAACTCTGTAGCAGCCGACCGTAACCACGATGCGAAGCGAGCCGCTCTTGATCTGCTTTTGATCTTGATCTTAGGCGCCCCGTCAAACCACGCTGGCCGGAATTCGACAGGGATTTGGGGGGTAAACCGGCAGGGATGCCGGTTTAGCCGCCCCGCGCCATGGATGGCGCGTGGCGGCGGCCCCCCAAATCCATGGCGGATTACGGGCACACCGAGCCTAAGCGAGGTGCCGAGTGGTGGGGCAAGAGCGCTTTGGTTACTTTCGCGCTTTTCGAAAGTGACCCGCTGTAAAAGCGGAACCAATATCAGCCGTTACCTAAATAACGGATATGTACTCGGCCTGATCCAACATCCTGGTCGGCCCTGAGGCCGCCATCGGGAGCAAGCCCCCTCCCACAGGACCGCCTACACAGGGCAATCAATGCATCTTGCTATGGTCCATCTGGCTGTGATCCATGCCGTCCAGGCCACGGGCATTGGCCTTCACCTCAACGGTCTGCTTTTCACCCTTGGCATCCTTCACCGTAAGGGTCAGCGGCACCTGGTCGCCTTCCTTGATCTGGCCGGTCAGGCCCATCAGCATGACGTGATAGCCGTTGGGGTCGAGCTTGACGGCTTTACCCGCCGGCAGGGCCACCGAGTCCACCGGGCCCATGCGCATCACGTCGTCCTTCATGCTCATCTCATGGATCTGCACGTCCTTGGCCACCGGCGAGGCCACGCTGAGCAGTTGGCTGTCGCTGTCGGCGGTGAGGGTCATGAAGGCACCGCTGGACGGCTGGCCCGGTACGGAGGCGCGTACCCAGGCGTCGGTCACTTGCACCTGGGCGCTGGCGTGGGCGGCGAGGCCGAGCAGGGTAAGGCCGAAGGCAAAGCGTTTCAGGGATTGAGCGGTAGTCATTAGCAGACCTCCATGACGGTGAGCAGGTCTTCTGCGCACTCTTGAGCGGTAAGGGATGCCTGCAAGCCAAGGCGCAGGTTGCCACGGGTGTCGAACACGAAGCTGGTGGCGGTGTGGGACAAGGTGTAGGTGTCGCCGGCGGGGATCTTTTCATAAAAGATCCCGAACTCCTTGGCGGCCACGGCGATTTCTTCCGGGGTGCCGTAGAGGGCTTCGAAGCTGGGGTCGAAGGCCTTGACGTACTTGTCGAGAATCTCGGGGGTGTCGCGTTCCGGGTCCAGGGTGATGAACACCACCTGCATGATCTTGCCGTCGCGGCCCATCAGCTTCTTGGCCTGGGCGGCGCGTGCCAGGGCGGTCGGGCAGACCGCTGGGCATTGGGTGAAACCGAAGAACACCACGGGCATCAGGCCACGGTACGAGCTCAGGGTGACGGTTTCGCCGGCGGTGTTCTTGAGCTTGAAGGTACGGCCCATGATCTTGTCACTGAGGTCCTTGCCGTACTTGAAGTTCAGTTTGGGGCTGTAGTCACAGCCGCCCAGCAGGCTGCCCAGGCCCAACAGGCCCATGCCGGTCAGCACTTTGCGGCGGGTGAATAACGTACTCATCAACTGTGCATCCTGTGAAACGCCTGCAGGGCTGTGAAGCGGCCGATCAGGCTTGGAAAAGGAGTAACGAGAAGGGTGCAGAGTCTATCAACCCTGGCCACCCTGCGTAATCTGCGACGTTCTGCCACAGGGGCGCACCGTACTTCATCCTTTTGCGGCTTCAGTGGTAGAGTCGCCGCCATGAAATTGCGCCACTCTGACCGTTCGCTGATCGCCTGGGCCCTGTACTTCTGCGTGCTGATGAACCTGTTCGCCTGCGGTTTGGGGCACGGTCAGATGATGGGCCAGCAGCTCAATGGCATCGGTGGGCTGTTCTGTTCGGTGGAGGGTGGCCAGTTGCCAATTTCCGATAAAGGGTTGGCTGACCCGAGTTCCAGCAACATCTCGAACTACTTTGCCTGCCCGGTCTGCAACGCCATTACCGTCGCTATCGTATTCCTGATCGGCCTGGCCTGGCTTCTTGGCCTCGGGCAAACCCCGCGCCCGGGCCATGAGCGGCGCAACAAGGCGCCACCGCGTTACTCCTGGCCCTCGGCCAACCCCCGCGCTTCCCCTGCATTCTGACGTATGCCTTGGGCCTCCTGAGACCAGGGGGCATTCTGCCGTCACGATTATGGGTGCTATCCATGAATCAACTATTGCCTGCAGGCGCGAGCCGCCTGGTCAGCAAGGCGTCCCGTCGCCTGTGCGCGGAGCCCGCGCTGCCCGACTACCCGAGTAATGCCCGTTGCTTTGTGCACCTGGATGCACGCCTGTTACCCCATTGGCACACTTTGTTCGATATCTGCCCGGCATTGCTCAAGCTTGACCCGCCGGAGGGGCTGAACCTGTTCCGCAGCTTTATGACCTGGGCCTATCGCAATCAGCCGCCGTTGGATTGGACCTACCATCTGAACGTCTGCCGCTGGCTGCTGGGCTCGATATACCGTGCGCAAATAGATAACGAGCCGATAGAAACCTTTATGGCTGCCGCGGCGGCGTGCTGGGTGACGACCGATCAAAGCCCGGCCCAGGGCGTGGTTCTGGCCTGGCAAGACACACGGGTTGTCGATTGGAAGGGCAGGCCGCTGGTTGATATCGAACGCCAGGTGTTGCCTGCCCCGGCAGGGGATTTTGCCTGGTGCCCGTTGACCCGCCAGGCCGGCTTCAGCGGCTGGCAACCGGTGCCTTGAAGTGCTGGTCGAACTATGACGTGAGGCGACGTAAGAAACGCGAACTTTTTGTAGGATGAAACTGTTTTTTCATACTGCTGATGGGAACGGTATTTTTTTACCCGCAAGAGTGCGATGTTCACGTTCGACGCCAAAAACACAAGAGGCTGCGATGAAGAAGATGTTCGAGACAACCCCTTTGCCCAGTGATCACTACGATGTTGTCAGTCGGGCGCTGCACTGGTTGATGGCCCTGGTTTTCACCTGGATCTATTGCACGGCGGTGGCCCACTACCTGGCTTCCGACTCTACGGTGGACAAACTGCTGTGGCCCTATCACAAGCCCACAGGGTTGTTATTGCTGGTGCTGCTGATACTGCGGACCAGTTGGAACCTGTTGCACCGGCACCGTCGTCCTCCAAGCGTGAACCGCTGGTCATCGATCGGGCATGGCGCGCTGTATGCGCTGATGTTGCTGATCCCCGTGATCGGGCTGCTGCGCCAGTACGGCTCCGGTCGCGAATTTTCGGCGTTTGGCCTGACGATCATGGAGGGCCTGGAAGGCGAAAAGGTGCAGTGGATGATTGATCTGGGCCGCGACTTCCACAGCGAACTGGGGTGGACGATGCTGGTATTGATTGTCGGGCATATCGGCGCGGTGCTTGTGCATTCGCTGCGAGGCGAGCCTCAGGTATTGCGACGCATGTTCAGTCGTCGGGCTTGAAGCGCTGACGAGAGATTCGGAAGGCCCGCACGCTTCACAGCGTGGTGCGCTGCCATGCGACCTTCGAGCGGATGACTAGGCTTTGTGAACCATTGGTTTTCAGGTTTATCCGCTTATGCCTTCCTTGCACCAAAACACCCCGTCACTGACGGTTTTCGACCCGCGAGGGTTGACCGTGCGTAGCGTGGCTTACCACCGCAACACGCTACAACAGCAACCTCTGGAGTATGTCACACGCCAGGTATTCGGCGCCCGGGGCTTCCTGCAACAACAATGGGACCCCAGGCTATCTGACCTGCACGGCCTTGACGACGCTGTGCCGCCCAATCTGTCCCATCGCCATAGCCTCACCGGGCTACCCCTGAGCACCGATAGTGTGGATGCCGGTAGCCAGGTCATGCTGCCTGGCAGCGCTGGTCAGGTCGTGCAGCAATGGGACAGCCGTGGCGCCCGGCAGCGGTTTGAGTACGATCAGTTGCTACGCCCCGTGGCGGTGTTTGAGCGTGCCGCAGACGAAGCGGCAGAGCGCTGCGTGGAGCGCATGACCTACGCCGGCATGACGTCTCGGGAGGCGGCACGTAATCGCTGTGGCCGCTTGATCCGCCACGATGATCCAGCCGGTACGCTGTTCTTCGATCATTACAACGTACAGGGCAGCGTCACGGTGCAAACCCGGCGTTTGCGCGCACAATACACTGCGTCCGACTGGCCGCTGGCGGAGAGTGAACGCGACGCACACTTGCAGGCTGAAGCATTCACGACCACCTGGCGGTACGACGCGCTGGGCCAGGTGCTGGAACAGGTCGATGCCCTCGGCAATCGTCAGCAATCGCGTTACGGCGTAGACGGCTTGTTGACCCACAGCGAAATAGTCTTCAAGAGCGGAGCGCGCAAGACCTTGGTGGATCAGCGCACCTTCAACGCCTCGGCGCAGGTGTTGGCCGAACGCACGGGCAATGGCGTCGTCAGCGTGGCCGAGTACGCCGATGCCGATGGCCGTCTGATGCGCTTGAGCGCCCACCTCAAAAACACGCCGGGTAGGCTCCTGCAAGACCTTTCATACCGCTACGACCGGGTCGGCAACGTGCTGCGCATCCACGACGCGGCGCAGCCGACGCGGTGGGCGACTAACGTTCAGGTGGCGGCGGTCAGTACGTTCGAGTACGACAGCCTGTCACGATTGATCAAGGCCACTGGCCGGGAAAACTCCCGTAGCGCCGGCACATCCGCGCTGCCGGGCAGGGTCACGTTCGGGGCCACGGACGACAATCTCTGGCGCAACTACACCCGACACTACGCCTACGACCCGGCCGGCAACCTGACGCAGATGCGCCATGTTCCTTCCTCCGGCAGCGGCTTTACCCAGCACATGCGCGCAGGTGAACACAGTAACCACAGCGTGATCGAGCGGGAGGGGGCGACGGCGCCCGGCCTGGGCAATCGCTTTGATCAGGCCGGCAACCTCAAGGAACTGGCGCGTGGGCAGGCGCTGACCTGGAATGTGCGCAACCAATTGGTTCGTGTTGCGCAAGTGCTGCGTGACAGCGGCGAACATGACGATGAGGTCTATGTGTACGACGGCGCCGGCCAGCGGGTCAGCAAACGCCGAGTGGCACACGCCGGCTCACAGACCCATACCCATGAAGTGCTGTATCTACCGGGCCTGGAGCTGCATCGCCAGGGCACCTCGGGTGAATGGCGCAATGTGCTGCTTGCTCAGGCCGGGCGCACTGCGGTCAGAGGGTTGCAATGGCAACAGGGGCGCCCCGAGGGCATGGTGGACGAGCAACTGCGCTTCAGCCTCTGCGATCACCTGGGCAGCAGTACCTTGGAGCTTGACGAAAAGGCAGCCTTGCTGAGCCAGGAAAGTTATTACCCGTTCGGTGCGACCGCCTGGTGGGCCGCGAAGAATGCGCTTGAAGCAAGCTATAAAAACCGGCGTTACTCGGGCAAGGAGCGAGACGCCAGCGGCCTGTATTACTACGGGTTCAGGTATTACGCACCCTGGTTGATGCGGTGGATAAGTGCAGATCCGGCGGGGGATGTGGATGGGTTGAACCTGTACGCCATGGTCGGGAACAACCCTGTCGGCTACGTGGATGACAATGGCTTGCAGCGCAATCCCCTGGTTGAAGTAGTCATCATCATTATCATGGCGGTGTTGGCTGGGCCAGCCATTGGCCTGGACGCAAGCCAAGCCGCGCAGATAGCTATCGCGGGATTCATGATGGCAGTTGTGGGCGCAACGTTGTGGGTTCGCCAGCAGGTAAGAACTGACAGGAGCTGGGAAAACGAGCGCAGTGCAGTTTATCGAGAACTGGCCATGGAAAATGCCCGGAATATATTGCAAGGGGCCAACCCCAGCGAGGAGGAGATCACTGCGTTTGCGGATTTTCTTCATCAGTTCCGAGTGAACAAATCCGACAGTGGGAGCTACGCCTACGGATTGATACCTGATGATTACGGTGGCATTTATGCCTACACCGGACCCGGTCAGGGCAAGCACGCGGCTTTGAAAGCTGCCCAATCACACAAAAACCCGAATCGGGAGTTAAAAAGACTGGGATTTGAAGCGATGACGCTGCGCCCTCCGCGACATGAAAGGGTTGGCCCACTGCCGGCAGCCGGGCTGACAGCTACCGAAGTACGCCCGCTGACAAAAGCCGCAAGTGCGGGGCGACGAGGTTCTGGCGCAGTTGAAGAGGTGACGGCAGCTGAACGCCCAGGGCCTTCTTCCGGTCGAGCGCCGGAACGCCTTGTGATCGACGAATCAAATATTCTGAACGAGTTGCGTGGGCGTGATGGGGGAATTATCAGGGACGTCCTCAACAGGCTGGCATCCAGAGAATGGGCCATGGAAAGAGGGCACGCTTACGGAAATAACATCCGAGGCTTTGATTTGCCGGGGTATCGCGGCCAGCGCGGTCGCGGTGCGTATCGGCTATTGATTCAGCACGTCAGTGGCTTTCACTATCGGGCTGTCAGGGTGATGAATCCACACCGAGGGTGACGCGTTCTTTTGTCTTGAAGGCCGCTGCCTCGGCAACGGCCTTCAGTGCTGCTAATCGGCAGGATTGTCCTCCTCGGTGTCGTTTTCGTCCTCGCTTACGGTGTACCAGGCCCAATACGTTTGGCGCCGCAGGCCGCCATTGGCGTTGAGCACACTTACAGTGCGCCCCAGAGCATCATGCACCTGTCGCTCGCTGGGGCGTGAGGCGTTGAATGCCTCGTCATCGATGTACCCGGCACGGTCGGCGAAGTAAGGCCGCCAGGTCCGCGCCACGCCACCTCGGTTGTCGTATTCGACGCGCCCACTGATGCGCCAACGGCGACTGGCTTCGACTTGATCGGCGCCCTCGCTTAATGTCCCTGCGTGGTCGACCTCAAACGCGGGGCCTGATTGTGCCTGCTCCTGGGTTTGCCGCACGCGACCAAAACCATCACTGAAGGCGAGGGCTACGTGGATCTGCCGATCGGCCTCACCTGGCGTTCCCTGCCAGTGGTCGTCATGCAGCACCACGGCGTGCACCGGTACTCGACGGGTGGTCTTGATCAGGCTTATGAGCGTTTGATGATGGGGCTGCTGGCTGGGCAGGTGGTTGATGCGCGACAGCGCTGAGGCCCGAATGTGCCCGCTGGGCAGCAGGTAACCGCTGCTCACCCAGTGCCCCTGCACACTGGCAGGCGGGATGCGGCCCATCCAACTGAACACGTCATAAAAGCAGGCGCTCTGGGCATTGTTAAGGGCCGTGGCAGGATCGGCCAGCGCTTGTGTCGGGCCGCTGTCGAGGGCGCGGGTGACGGATTGCCAGTTGTCATAGCCGACAGGCGCGCCCTGTTCCTCACCCCCAAGGCCAGTGGCAATCAGATGTCCGCGGGCATCGTATTGCGCGTACTGCCGGGTGCGCTGTGCGTCGGTGACTGTCACCGGCAGGCCGATCCGGTAGTCGTAGTCGGCCTGGGTCGAGCAGCCGTCCGCTGACTGAACCTTGATCACGTGTAGCCAGTAGGCATCGTATTCGGTCTGCGTCGCGGCGTGGCTCATGCTGGCCTGGTGGCGACGAGGCCGGTAGAACCCTTCAGGTTGCGCGTAACGGTTATAGCCGCGGCCGACCGACCAAAGTGTCATTGCATCGTCCTGCCCTGCAATCGCCGAGAGAAACGCGGACATCGGGCGATAATGTTGTTCGGTCAAGGTGGCGGTGATCTGTGGGTCCTGATAGACACTCAATGCCGGCGCATCGAGTTCGGCCACTTCGACGTAAGCGGGCAAAGCCTGGAAACTCGCGGTTCCGGGCGGTAACGGCGTGGTGTGCTCCGCCAGGCAATAGTGCTGCACCGACAGCCCGCCGAGTTGGCGCTGGTCACCCGGCCTCAAGGGGTTGGACGCGTCCTCGGCGACGAATTGTTCATAGCCGATCTGCCCGTGCGGCCATGCTTGCCTGGGTAGCGTCAGTACGTTGCTGCGCTGCTGGTAAGGCAGTTGCAGGCGCCAGCGTTGCGGTGCGTCCAGGTGAATGAAGCGGGCGAGGGTTTCGTTGAGGTAGTAAGCCTGTTGTGCCGGGTCGTGCGCCGCACGCCACCACTGCTGCTCATGGGGTTGGCCGGACGGCGCGGCGTCAGTGGCGCTCTTGCGGCGGGCATAATCGACCACCACGCTGTGCACAAGGCTTGCGTAGGTGTCCCAGCGCAGATTCAACAGGTGCCGACAGCGCGGATCATCCTGTTGGCGCTCGTAGTGACAGGTGATCGATTCCAGCAGCAAAGGCAGCAGTGTCGCCGGTTCGCCAGCCTTTCGCGACGGGCTTATAAGGCGTACCAGATAACGTTGCTGCTGCACCGAGTAGGGCACGCCGTTCGGCGGTTGATCGGCGGCGGCGTAGACCTCCTCGCGCAACAGGCTACCGGCCAGCGCACGCCGCACTTGATGCCAGGTCGATGCCTGCGGGTTGGCAATCAGGGTGTCCAGAGTGCGCCCGGTCTCCAACTGGCTCAGCAGGGTCGGCCCCACCACAGGCGCATGCCGATCCCCTGCATAAAACCCCTCTCGCGAAAGCTCAAGTGTATTGAACCAGCGCTTGGTCAGTATCCCCGATGCGGTATTGGCGGACGGCGGCATATCGCTTTCCAGCACCAGGCCGAAGCCGATGAACCGGCGCTCAACGCTGTCGTGACAGGCTTCACGGTAGCGAAAATACTGGGTCAGCCGATTGCCGCTGACCTGGTCTGTTTGCCGCTGATGCCGAACCACCGGCACGGGGAAGGGCAGGCTGCTGACTGAGGCTTTCCCCGATGACTGGCGCTGGTGTTTTTCGTCGAGCCATTCCTGGGCACTGCTGCGGTAACTCAGTTGGGTGGCCGCTCCCATGTTGTTGAGGGTTGCCGTCAACAAATAAGGTTTTCGGCGGACAAAGTCGAAGCGCCAATGCCGGGGTTTGATGTGCGGCACGCTCAGGATCAGGCTGGAACAGCCCAGGCCTTGAAGGTCGGCGAAACTGACCTGACACGTCGCGTCGTGGAGCACGCCGTCTGGCCAGGGCAACGTCACGGGCGGCATCAGCCCGCTGCCGGCGCGGTTCATGAGAATCAGCAGTTGTTCGGGCTGCAGGTAAATCAGGTCCACCGCGCCTGAACCGTCGAGGTCAGCCAGGCGGATATTGGCGGCGTCGAAGCTGGCGTAGTCGAACGGCAATGCCGCAAACACGAACCCCTTGCCGAAGCGTCCGCGGCCCAGGTTTGGCCAGCATCTGATTTCATTATGGCGAATACGCACCAAGTGCTGTTGACCGCTGCCCAACGGGTCGCAGAAGGCGACCAGTTCGGTCGATGTATGGCTGAGCGTGGGCAGACCCTCGTCGGCGTGCTCGTAGGGCACTTGGAGGCCGGCGCCATACCCCTCGCCCTGATGATGGGCATACAAACGCACGCTGTGATTGCCGATCAACACAAGGTCCAGGCGGCCGCTGCCCATCAGGTCAGCGAATTGCCCGTGGGGATGGAAAAACTCCTGGGGTATCGCCGCGAACGGCGTAAAACTTGACCATTGTTGCTGCGTATCGAGGGTGAAAAAACCGCTCATGCCCGGTTGGGCCACCACCCATTCGAGGTGCCCGTCACCATTAAGGTCTGCCAGGGCCTGACGGGTGGCCTGGGCAGTGTCGGCGACGGGAATGTGTGGCAATGCCTGCCATGGCCCATAGGTCACCGCATCGAGGCCGGTCGCACGCGCAGCCCTGAGCGGTTCGCGGTAATACCAACTTTTGTCGGTACGGTGCAGGATGCCCGGCAGACCGTCGTTGCGCAGGTCCACCAGTTGATAGTGTTGCCCATCGTTGACACCCGCCATGCCGTCGAACGGCTGGTAGCGGGCGGGTTCCAGTACCGGCTTGAAGGCGCTATAGGCCAGTTCCAGGGGCGGCCAGGCGCTGGCCGTTCCCTGAGCGTCATATGCCTGGTTGTGCAAGGCATTCAAGCAACTGCCTGCGGCGTGACGGTCGGTGTGTTCCAGCAGCAGTCGCCGGGTCAGCACCGGGTCGGCGCCCATGCTCGGCTCATCCGGGAAGTAATGAAACATCAGGACTTGCCGGCAAAGCCGCTGGGTGCCGAGTTCAAAACCGTAGGCGTAATTGCAGAACGGGTCGTTGCGCGAGAGCCACGGCTGTTGCTCGGCGTAGGTCGGCACCTGGCTCAGCTCGATGTGGCGTTCGCCATAGTCGAGCAGCAGCTCGAAGTGCCATTGTTTCTCGGCGAGCACATCGGTATTCCAAAGCGCCAAGTGTTCGCAGTGTCGCAGGTTGCCGTAGCACACCCTGGCCAGGTAACGCTGCGCACGGTAATCCCTGGTGATTGGAGCGCGCTGGTCTTCTGGCTTGTAGTGGTAATAAATCTGCTCTCCCAGGGGATTGAGGCTTTCCTGCAACAGCCATTGGGCCACATGGCGGCTGTCCTCCGGGTCTGTGCAGCGAGCGATCAGGGTTTTGCCGAACAGATGTACGCAGCCGTCCGCACCCTGTACCAGCCAGAACCCGGCAGTATCACTTGAGGATGACCAATGTTCGATCCGATCGAACCTGCCCTCGACGATGGGTACATAGCGCACTACCCGATGTGCTTCACCCAGGGGCAGGCCGTTGTACTGGTCGCAAGCGGTGGCGTGAATCTCGCCATGGGCGTCACGCTCCGGGATCAGCTCGACACCCTGGGGGCTGACGAAACGGTCATCTTCGCCGTAGGCCGGGATACCCTTGCGTGTATCACGGCTGATCGCGCCCGCCGACAGTGTCCAGCCGAGTCCGAACGGGCCATTGCCTTGTGAGCTGCGATACCCGAGGCTCAACGCAGGGGCGAAACCGCGTCCGGGCGAAATCGGCAAAGGCACGTCCAGGCACGCCTCGCCCCGTGAGCCGACAGGCCCCCAACTGACGCCAGGGCCCTGGATGGCACCGCCGCCCTTGGGCAGGGCAGGGATTGCCGGCTGCAAAAAATCGGATGACTGCATGCTCATCGCAGGCCTCCGCTGTTCCTGGCGGTGTAACGCAGGTGCACGATGATATCGGTCAAGGATTTGAGCAGGTCCCGTTGCCGCGTATGGTTGGGGAAGCTCAGTTGCCAGGTGGAAATGGCGCCGGTGTATTCGAACGGCAGATAACGTTCGTCACCGTCGAAGTTCAAAGTAAACAGGCCGCTGTCGTTGAGCCCGTTGGACAGGGCGATTTCCTGCCTGGCGCGCCAGTCTTTCTTTACTGCAACCTCGGGTTTATCAGAGGTGGGCGCAAGCTGCGTGGTATTGCCGGTCTGGGTCAGGAGGGCCTTGATGTCTTCGTAGGGCCCCAGGGTGGCAGGCAGCGAGACACTGACGCTTTTGATCCGTCGCAGGTAGTGGCCAGGGTAATCGTCGTCGAACAGCTTGCGGGTCAGTTCGAAGCTCAGCGTACCGTTAGTCAGCAGTTCGGCTTTAAGCGTTGCCCAGGGTTTATCGCCTGTGGCTGAAGCGTCTTGGTCGTGAAGCTGACGCAACGACACGGTTTTGGTGATCTCCAGCAGGCGTTCGTTCTGGGTGGCGTAGGCACTGCTCATGCTCAGCAAATTCTGTTTAAGGGCTTCGCCGGCGCTGAGGCCACGGTATTGGCGAACCCAGAGCCCGGTTTGAATGAAGTGTTTGTCCCACTCCGCGCGCTCCTCTTGCCAGCACGCCTCGGCGGCCAGGCACAGGGACAGGGTGGCGTCATACGCCTGGTAGTAGAACGTCGAAAGCTGGCCGTTGAGCCATTGATAGAGCTGAGCGTTGGTAAAGCGTTTACCCAGTAGGTCATACAAGGTTCGCGTCTGGGTGAACGAGGTTTGGGCCAGGCGCAATTGCAGGCGGGTATGTTGCTCTTGTTCGGTGTAAGCCAGCAGTTGTGCATCGACCTGGGCCAGTTCCAGGCGCGCCTGCTCCAGGGCATTGCCCCATTCGGCGGCGCGGCGGGCGAACAGGTCGGAGCGGTCGAGGTGGGCGGCGTTGGCGCGCTGTTCGTTGGCCATGCCTTGGGACATGGCTTGCAGCGCGTGAAAGGCACCTTCGTAACGCACGCCGCCATTGGAGGTGCCGAAAATATTCGGTATCAGCATCGCCAGGCCCGCGCCGGCTTGAGCAACCGCGGCTGCCGTTTCCCAGTGTGCGCTGTCCTGATACGCCTGGGTGGCCTGGGCTTCTGCCGGGCTGATGCCGACCTTGAGTTGCTGCTCGAAGAAGGCCACCCGGGCCTCGACGATGCGACGTCCGGCCAGTAGGGCATGCTTGTTTCTGGTATCGACCTGCACGGCCTGGGCTTGTTGCTCGACGGCTAACCTTGCCAGTTCCCAGGCCTGTTGTTGCTGGGATTCTACAGAGTGGGCCTGCTCCTTGCGCTCCCACAGTGACAGCAAGGTCACTCCCAACTGGATCAGGTTATCGACGGCCTGCAACGCGTGCCCCAGTACCACCTGGAAGCGATAGTGCCCGGCGTGCGCAGTGCGCAGGGTTGTCTGCACGCCGGCGCCGCCGGTGCCTTGCTGGTAGGCGGCCAGCAACGTTTGGGGTGTCAGCGTGGCGGCGTAGAGCGGCAGGCTCATGGGCTTGCCGGTCAGGTCAAGGTGATGGCGAAGGTTGTACAGGCGCGCATCAACCTTGTCCCAGCGCATCAGCAGGTCCGGGCTCAGGGATCGGCACAGCCGTGCTGTGCCGGCAGGCACCGGCGTCATGCCAAGTGACGAGGGACTTTGCAGTTTGTCCAGGGTCGTGGTCACCCAGGGATCAACAGCGTTGAGCGGTGGGCGCAGCCCCAGCAATCCTTTAGCGCGGATGTACCACAGCTTGGCCTCGGCCAGACTGTCGCGGCTCATTTCCCGGTAGGCCGCGTCACCGCGATTAAGCAGGATATCGACATACAACAGGTACAGCGCCTGGCGAAAATGCACGGGGCTGCTTTTGGCCAGTCGATGAGCGCAGAGCAAGGTCTGGCTGGGTTGTGGCGTAGTGTCGGCCAACAGCATCGGCTGACGCCAATGGGCAGACTGGTGAGCAGGATCGAAAAGAAAACGTATCCAGACTTCGGCGTCGGCATATTGTTGTTCCAGGTTCAAACGGTGCGCCAACAACCAGGGCAGGTAAAGAAACAGCTCCCAGTAATACGCGCCATGGGCACCCTGGAAGTCCAGCAGGCTGTAATTCTTTTCGCCCGCCAGCGGTGGCTCACGCCAGGCGTCCGTTGGCAAGGAGAACAGGTGATGCACATCAGCCCCTGCGGTTTTTGTCAGCAGGCTCGCGACGCAGGTATTGGTACGAATGGGCGCGCGTTTGTGCTTAGGCGTAACGCCGTACTCGATGGCGCTGCCGTCGAAATCGATGAACTCCGCCGTGCCATAAGGCGCCGATGTGAGACGACGAATGCGCGGGGCCAGCGGGATGACAGGAGGATTGCTATGGGTGCCGAGCGTGAATGTGGCAGTTTTCAGCGCATAGCCCAGAATGGTAGGCGAGGGATAGCGCACATCGCTTTCCAGTATCAACACGCCGTGGATAAGGGTCAATGAGGTCGGGGGAGGATTGCCGGGGTCCTCGCCATAAGGTCTCATCGTCTGCGGCGCGAACTCGATCGGCACGTCAAAAAAATGCTTTATGGACAGTTCCGGGAAGGCATCGCGCAGGTTGCGGCGCGAGTGTTCGGCCTGCCCGACCAGCACGGTATTGTTCCTGTTCAGGGTTTCCGGCAAAGCAGCATCGGCTTGTTTCATATACATCAGTACGGGTCTGTACAGACGTTGTTTTTGGTAGAGCGTGACAGTGCCGATGAACAAGTCGTGCTTATGGTCCGGTGGCGAGCCGTGATCTTCATGGAATGTCAGCGAAACGAGGTAAGCAGAATCCGGGGCGTTGGAAAAATACTCGAAGGCTTCGCGTGAAATGTATGCCCCGTCCAGGTCCAGGGTGACGGAATCTGTGGGGGGGCTGGCATTTTTTTTCGGTGGTAGGGCAAGACTGAACGGTTCATTACTTTGATTGCGAATAAAGTCAGCCTGCTCGACTCCGGTTTTCTGGCATTTGAGGCTCAGCCCTATTTGCACGGAGGACACTTCAATGAGCACGGCGCTCTTGAGATGGATCTGTGAGGTGGCGCTCAACTTCAGTGTTTCATTTGCCCGGAGCACGCCGTTTGTACTCAAGGTCAGGGTAAACGTGACCAGGTCGTTGTCGTAGTTGAAGATCAGGGTGCGATGCGGCTCGAAGCCTTCTGCGAGCCTGGTCGTCACCTCCAGTATGGAGGTCGTGGTATTGAACTTGATATCGGCGCTCGTCAGCGCACGGATCTTGTTCTGGTGGCCTGCATAATTCCAGCCGTTGACAGCGCCATGAGGCGCGTCATGGGTTAAAGCCTCCACGTTTACCTGCGCGGTTTTCGTAGCCCTGAACTGAAACCTGGCATGGTTGTGGTGTGCAAACATGGCCAGGTAGCGCCCCGCCAGTTCCAGGTGAGACTCATCGAGCCACAGGCGCGTCTTGCGGGTGCTACCGATGCTCTCAAGCCAATGGGTGTTGAAGTGTTCGTCCACGCGAATGGCTTGGTAAAAGTTTCTATGGGTACCGTTGTTCTGCGCGGGTGCTGGAGCGTCCGGATGGGCGATGAGGCCCAGAAACAGCGACGGTGCGTGGGTGTTCGCGTCTACAACGGCAATCGTATGGGTGGCACTCATCAAGTCCTCTGAACTCAACTCGTCGAGGTCTTTGGCGATGTTGTATTCCTGGATGCACAGTTGCGGCGTGCTCCAGCTGTCATCGAGCTTTTTGAACGAGAAGTACAGCCGGAACTGCAGGTAGGTACTTTGTATCCGGGTATCCAGGCGTTGCTGGTAGTCCTTGTCGGATTCAACGTCGCCGCGTCCAAACGGGGTGATGTCTTTGGTGGAGGACATCGGATTGATACATTGGGCCCACACCAGGAAAAGACGGCCATTGAACACCACTGGGCGGATCGTCTGTTCGGGAACATTGTCGTCGATGGACAGATGGATTTTTTTCCATCCCGACCAGGCCGTTGGGTTGGGAGCGGTGCCCTCGGCTGGGCGCTCAGACATAGCCAGCGTGCGCCAGTAATAGGTGTTTTCAGAGCTGGATTTGCCAATGAAGTAATAGGCGCTGCTGGCGAAGCTGTCCTTGTCGCCATCGATATAGCCATTGAGGGTTCTGATATTGGCGAGTTCTTCGAAGCGATTGAGGTAACCGTGGACAGCCTTCAATAGCGATGCCGGCTCGGTCCGGAACTGGTTCAACTCGTCTTCCAGTTGTCTGAAACTGTCGCTCTTGTCGTGGCGCAGGGTGGGGCTCAGGTAACTGGCCGGGTACTGGCGAAGTTGTTGGTTGGCACGCCACAGCGAGTAGGTCAGCAAGGTGTCTCGCCATTCGGTCTGCTGGGCATGGCTCATGCCTGTTTTTTCGTAGCCGGGTTCCAGGCCCAGGTAGATGGCGTTGATGTACTGCTGAAGGCTGGCAATCGCGCTGGCAATACGAGTAGTGGGCACCGCGTGGCTGACCTGGGGGTCGAGCAGCCAGTAGGTGTAGACATCGTCGACGCGCTTGAAGGTGTCGGCCAGTTGCAGTGCCTGCACGGTGGGATCTTCGGGCAGTACGGTGTTCATGTAGAACGCCAGCATCGCGTCGCGCAGCTGTTCGTTGAGGTATTGGGTGATGGGGGCAGACATGGTCGTTCCTTGATCCGGTCGCAACAAAGCGGTGTTATGGGGCGGTAGTGATCAATGCCGAACCGACGTGTTTCCAGTCCTCATTCATCAATGTGGCGTGCAGGTCGGTCGCCTTGAGCAGGGTTTTGGCACAGAGCCCGGTGAGTCTGACGGTTTGGTGGCAACGCAGGATCCAGTCCAGGTCGGCCAGGGTTTTTACCTGTTTGTTCGGGAGATGGTCGACCAGATGCTCGATCTCGCCGGCGTCCCACTTGAGCAGGGCGGCCAGTCGTGGGCTGGCCGAGGTGTCGACGTCTGCCGCAGAGGGTGTGTTGGCGCGTTGCAGGTAATCGAGAACGCTGTGTTGGGCAAGCCCATAGGTGTCGAGGCAGTGGGCAAAGCGCTGCAGCAGGTACAGCGTGTTCAGTGTCAGCTTGAGCAGCGAGCCTTGCGTCTGCTCCTGGCTCAACCAGTGCGGGTGGAGCAAAAAGGTGTGCAGGGTCTGGCGGCTCACCGTCAGCTCCAATAACACTTCGGCGTCCGGCAACAGCAGCAGCAGATGTTTGACCAGGTCAAGGGGCGATTGGGCGGTGGCCGCACGGGCAATCTGTCGGGCGGCGAGCTTGCGCGATTGCAGGTACAGTGCCGGATCGCCAGGCAAATGCGAGGGGGCGCCGAACAGCGCATCGATTTTTTCCTTCAAAGGCTGCAGCTGCCGATAGAACTCGCCGAGCTTCTTGGTCACTGCGTGTTTGGCATCAGCGTGCAGGGTAGCGTTGCGGGTCGGGTCCAGGCTCAGGGTTCGAGCTTCAATGAGTTGCACAAGTGCCTTGGGCAGTTCGCTGGGAGCTGGCGGCTTGAGCTGGGGGTGGCTGTGCAGTAGGCCCTGGACGATGAGGGCATGCCAGGGAATAGGCGCGGCCCTGGTGTCAGGTTCGGGCTGGGGCAGCGTAAGGTCAGCGATGTCTTCTTGCGCCAGCAGCCCCTGTCGGGTCAATTGCACCAAGTCATCAAGCTGGGTGAGGTACGCCTGGACCTGGGCCGGCTGTGCGTCTTCCTCCAGGACTAAACGACGGCGAAGTTGATCAACCGATTGGCGCGCGTCCTTGAGCCAACCGAGCAGCCAATCCATTTGCATCAGCATATCGAGCATGTCTGGCGGTGCATTGACGCCGGAGCTGCGTAGGGAGGGGTTGACCAGTTGGACTGTGTAATCCGTACCGCCGAGCAGTGCCGCCACGTGATGACTGTCGAGCACCGATAACCCGAACAACCGTGCGATCCGGGCCTGGCGGTACAGGGCGCTATAGAACGTCAGCGTCGGGCAAGGCGAAGGCAGGTATTGGCGCGCCTGTCCGATCAGCCAATGCAAGGCGTCGGGGGTGTCCCCAAGGTTCAGACCGGCACACAGCCGATGTCGCAGGTTGTCCGGCAGCGCTTCATGCAGCGCCAGATTTGGCACATCCACCCGCAGTGTCTCGCCGGGCATTGAAGCGTGGTTGAACACCTGGTCGTACAGCGACAGGCGATTGCCCGACGCCCACACAGGAAGCTCATCCAGCATCGCCGCAAACTCTTCAAGTGGCAGGCCATGACGCCGCTCCAGGTAGCGGTAGACACCCAGCGCCCGCAGGGTATTGTCGTTGCAGGGCTGATGCGGATCAGCATCCTGCTCACGTCGCACAACGCTGATCAACAGCGCGTCCAGATCCTCAAACGGCAGTTGCGTCCAGCGTTGCAGGCGAATCATTCGGTGCAGGCGCTGGTAGCGGTTCCATGAGGTGTTTTGCAGTTCTGTGTGCTCTATCGACAGCGGTTGCCGCGTCTCGGCATTGCTGGTTATTGGGCCGTTCACGTAGGCTGCCCGTTCATGTGTCTGCAGCTCGGGCGTCGGCCTTGGCAGCGCGGCGGCAGATACATTGCCCGAGAGCACCGGCAGGTACCTGCCACATGCCAGTAATGCCTGAGCCTGGTCGCGAGTCAGAGCGGTTTGGTGCAGCCAATGGGGCGTTTTTCTGAGCGACTCCTCCTGGAGGCCATAGTGCCGCGCGAAAAACTCAGTGGCGTGCACATTCCCCGAGTTTTCCAGAAACGGTTCCGTCAACAAGTTTTGCTGTGCAGGGCTCAAGCCGCACAGCAATCGCTGTGCTTCATAGGCCGCGTGCCTGACGACGCCGTAGGCGTTCTGAGCGCGTTGGGTAATGGGCAGCTTCAGACTGATGCGATAGCTGAGTTCACCCAGTTGCGGCTTGCCTGCGGACAAGCTGAGCCAGCATTGCCGATGGGCTCGTTCAAACGGCAGTGCGAACGGAAAACGTTGAAGACCAAGCACCGTATCCAGCGAGCGTCCACGGTTTTCACCGGTGGTCTTTCCAAGGTATGTGTCGATCTGGTGAGTGAGGGTTTCATTAATGATCGACAGTTGGGGGATCACAGCCGTCAGGCTGTGTTCGTCGATGGGCAATGCCTTGAGCTCAGGTCGCCGCTGGTCCAGGGTGACTTTGCCGGCTCGGCCTTTTCCGCTGTCCTCAAGCACCTGGGCAAATAAATACAGCGCCTTTAGATAGGCTGCCGGTGAATCGACTGCAGCCATGGAGGAAGCCGAGCAAAGCAGCTCCCAGTCTTCCTTGAAGAGCCTGGTGTAGGTGGGCGAATGCGTGTCCATTTTGGTGAATCTCCTGAAAGCCCAGTGCCAATGCCATGGGCAACGGCACGCTAGCATGGGCGTCCAGGCCGGCTCGGTCGGCCGGGTCGCCGAGTAGGCGAGGAGAAATCACTGGTGAAGCTCGATAGCGCGACAGACCCCGTGGGGCCGTCGCTTGAGCTTTCATTTGCGGGTCAATCAGGCCGCGAGGGGTTTGTTGGTCGAGGCCTTTTTGTAGGCCGCTTTCATCGCCTCCATTTCGGCCCCCAGCTCTTCAAGTATTGCCTTGCCCAGCAGTTTTTTCGCCTGGGGAAACATCTCCGTTTCTTCCTCTTCGATGTGGTGCTCAAGCAGTTCCTTGACCACTTTCACACGGCCTGAAAATTCGGTGGAGGAGGGTTCGGTCTGCTTCAGGTCGGGCAGCACCAGCGAGTCGACGGTGCGGTGCTCTTCCTTGGCCTCGTGGTACATGATGTCTTGTTCCTTGCCACCGGCTTTTCTAAAAGCGGGATAAAGGATTTCTTCTTCGAGCTTGGTGTGCAGGGTGATTTCCATCTCGAGCTTGGCTAGCAACTCGGTGCGCTTTTTAACCCCGCGCTCGGTGGACTCGCTTAGTTGGGTCAGCAGGGTCTTGACGCGTTCATGGTCGGCTTTAAGCAGGTCGATGGCATTCATGTGCAACCTCACGGGTAGTTGTCGGGCATGTCGAAACGCACGCCTCGTAGTGAGGGAATTGCATCAGCCGTACCAACTTTAATCGGGGTTAAATAACTATTTAAATCAAATAGATAGGGATTTATATGGGCGGGTTCGTCGTGCAGCTTGCATGGTCTGGCCCTTTCGAGATTGCACAACGCACTCCTGCCGGTCACGTGCCGGGCTCGCGTGAGCGTTCCTGAAAATTCTAATGGAACCCTTGAGCGATCTGCTTGACCTAACCTTTAGACCTCAGGAGGTGAATCATGCAAATAGAATATATCTGGATCATATTGGCAGTGATTCTGCTGCTCTTGGAACTGTGGGCGATCAATATCGTCTTGCGCAGTACCGGTGGCTGGGAGACCAAGGGACTGTGGGTGGTGGTACTGGTTTTCGTGCCGCTGTTGGGGTTGATCGCATGGGCGATGTTCGGCCCCAAGCGCGAGATGGCTGAGCATCGCAAGAGCTGAGTCGGTGAGCCATATAAAAACAGGCGCCCATGGGCGCCTGTTGTCATTCGTTAGCCATGATCAGCCGGCCACAGCTCTGGCAATCGCCTCATTGAACGCCGGCAAATCGTCCGGCGTCCGTGAGGTGATCAAGGTCCAGCCATTGGCTTTGCATTCCTTGACCTCAGCATCCACTACGCCCGCAGCGCCAGCGTTTTCCAAGTCGATGCGTACGCTTTTGTACGAGGTCAGGGTTTTGCCCTTGACCACGCCTGCGTCGATCAGCGCCCACGGGCCGTGGCAGATCGCTGCGATGGTCTTGCCGGCCTTAGCGAACTCGTTGATCAAGCGCAGCGCCGCGGCATCCTGACGCAAAGTGTCGGCATTCACCGTCCCGCCCGGGATGACCAATGCATCGAAGTTGCTGCCGACCACATCAGACAATTGCACATCGGACTCAACTGTCCCGTCCTTTTCGGTATCGCCGACAAAGGTCTGGGTAGTGCCGCCCTTGCTGGAGGCGTGCGTCACCGTCGCGCCATAGCCACGCAGGGTTTCCAGGGGTTTGAGCAGCTCGTCGCGCTCGATCCCGGTGTTGGACGTGATGACGAGGATTTTCTTACCCGTGAGTTGCGAACTCATACTCAGATGCCTCCGGTGTCAGGTTGATTATTTGGCGTATTTGCTTTGCAGTTCCTTGGCCATTTTCAAGTGAGCTTCAAGGGTTGGCAGCGTCTTGGTGGCGAAAGCCTTCAGCTCGGCATTGTCCGAAGAGGCCGCTTCTTTCTTGAACAGTTCTACGGTTTTTTCATGGGCGGCCACCTGGTTGTTGGCGTAGGCCTTGTCGAACGATTCGTCGCGCATTTCCAGAATCGCTTTCTTCGCCTTGTCGGTCAGGGCGGCGTCATCCGGAACCTCGATATCGAGTTTTTTTGCCAAGGCCATCAGCTCGTTGTTGGCTTTGGTATGGTCGGTCACCATATGCTGCGCAAAGGTTTTTACGTCTGCCGAGCTGCTTTTTTCCAGCGCCAGCTTGCCGGCTTCCACCTCGGTAATACCGCCCTCGGCGGCGTTGTCGACAAAGTCGTTGGACGTGGCCGCCATAGCGGTCGAAATCGAGCCGGCAACGAGTGCGAACGTCAGGCCCATTTGTTTCATCAGTCGAGTTGTCATGGTGTCTCTCCTCAGGAAATGGCGCGATGCCGTACCCAAGTGTTGAGCGGGGGGGCGAGCAAAAGGTTTAATTTTTTTTGCGCGTGTTTGCCCAAAGGTCAGGTGTGGCAATTTCCTTGAACCAATTCAAATTCAGCGTGTTCTGCTGCATAAGGCCGCCACTGTTTGGAAGGCCGTTATAGGCAGGAGATTGCACTGTGAACGAACACAAGAGCGCCGATAAAACCCCCGACCCCGTCAGCTCTGAAGACGCGCAGAAGGGTAAGGCTGAAGGTCTGAAAGGGCAGACGCTGGAGCGTGCGAACCCGAAGACCGAAACCATCGACAAAGTGGTGACACCCACCTCGATCAAGGACATTGAACGCCAGACGGATGCGATCAACGAGAAGCTCGACAAAGGGCATTGAGCATGGCCCGCTCCATCAGCGCTGCCCAGTTGGGCATCGAGCTAAAACCCGATGATGACGCCAGTCTGTTCAAGTGGTTCATCGCCAGCTTCCTGATGGGCAAACGCATCCAGGCGCCCATCGCTGCCCAGGCTTACAAGGTGATCGTTGAGGAGGAGGGGCGTGATACGCCGCGCAAATTGCAGCACTGTACATCGCGGGAGTTAGTGGCGATGTTGGGGCGGGCGCATTACGTGCGGTATGACGAAACCACGGCGCAGCGCCTGTTGGACCTGAGTGCCCGGCTCAATGCCGATTACGGCGGCAAGATTACCGGGATTCGGCAGGCCAGCGAAGATCGCCAGGCGTTTGAACAACGCTTGGGTGAATTCGATGGCGTCGGCCCCAAGACCATCGAGATTTTCATGCGCGACGCGGCGGATGTGTTGTTTTGATGCCAACGCTGTATGTGGGCTGCACTGGTTGGAGCTTGGGCGAGGTGCCAAGTGGTGGCACTGTCGGGCTTTTTTTATAAGTGACCCGCCGTCAGGGCTGAACCCTTTACTAGGTCTAAAACGGCAGGTTTCTAAGCATCGAACGATATCTGTGGATACACAGTCATTGCTTATTGCGAACCGATATAGCCGACTGTCAATTCTGACAGTAGAAGCTTTTTTACCTGTGCGTATCTTTAAAGGCGTTTACATGCCTGCTTCAAACGGCTTGGTTTCGATAACGTTAAGCAAGGGTATGCAAAAATGACTGATATAGAGCAACGTGTTAGGAAAATAGTGTCTGATTATTTAGAGATTTCTGAGGCTGAGTTTAGTAATGAGGCATCTTTCATTGACGACCTGAGTGCCGACTCTATGACACTTGTTGAACTCGTCATGGATTTGGAGGATGAGTTTGGCTTCGAAATTCCGGACAAAGACAGCAATAAAATTACCACGGTCCAAGATGCGATCAATCTCATGACGAATATGGCTAATCGCTAATGCTGCAATCAGATCTCCACCCGCAGCACTTCCACGCCTGATTGCTCATATGCCTCCACCCCCGGCGCATCCCACTCGGTAATCAGCGTATGAATACGGCTGCACGGCGCCACCACAAACGGTTCCACTGCACCGAGTTTGTCTGAGGTTGTCACTGCAACCACTTGGGACGCGCTGTCGATCAAGGCTTGCTTGACTGCCACTTCGGCAAAATGCAGCGAGGTAATGCCCACTTGCGGGTGCAGTGCGCACACGCCGGTAAACAGCAGGTCGGCCTTGATGCTCTGGATCAGGCGCAGCGCTTCATGCCCGCCGGTTGAAAGGGTGGCGGGGTTGAGTTGGCCTCCGGCCAGGATCAGCGTTACATGCGGATGGTCCGCCAGGGCGATGGCGATCATCGGCGATGGGGTGACCACCGTCAGGTGGATCGCCTGCGGCAGTGACTGGGCGATCTGCAGGGTGGTGGAGCCGGAATCGAACAGCACGATCTGGCCGTCTTCAACTCGCTCGGCCGCCAGGCGCGCGAGGTGGCGTTTGACTTCGGTGGTTTCGCCGACACGGGTGAAGAAATCCTTGCCGGTGTCCTTGGGACGAGGCAGGGCGCCGCCGTGTACGCGCTGCAATAAACCGGCGGCGGCGAGTTCGCCGAGGTCGCGGCGGATGGTGTCCTGGGACACGGCGAAATGCTCGACCAGCTCGGAAGCCGTTACCTTGCCGTCGCGTTCGAGCAACAACAGGATCTTTTGTTTACGCAGGGAAGGCAGGTCAATGGCTTGATGAACGTTATGCATGTTTATGCGCTTTATTGCGGGTTTATGCGAGATTAGTCATCAGCTTCGATAAACGCAACGGCTGGTTGCGTGGGCGATGGCCGGTTACTCTCTGTGTTCAGTTCAGGGAGAGGTGACCCGATGTCGTTGATCACAACCATCGAAGACTTACGCAAGCTGGCGCAAAAACGTGTGCCCCGGATGTTCTACGACTACGCCGATTCCGGCTCCTGGACTGAGAGCACCTACCGCGCCAATGAAAGCGATTTTGCGCGCATCAAGTTCCGCCAGCGCGTGGCACGCAATATTGATGAGCGTTCGATCCGCGCCAGCATGATTGGCCAGGACATGGCCATGCCCGTGGCCCTGGCACCTACCGGCCTGGCAGGCATGCAACATGCCGATGGCGAGATCCTGACCGCACGAGCCGCTGCGGCGTTCGGCCTGCGCTACACCTTGTCGACCATGAGTATTTGCTCGCTGGAAGACATTGCCGAGCATGTCGGCCAGCCATTCTGGTTCCAGCTTTATGTGATGCGCGACCGTGGGTTTATCGAGCAACTGATCGAACGCGCCAAGGCTGCCGGGGTGGATGCGCTGGTGCTGACGCTGGATTTGCAGATCCTGGGGCAACGCCACAAGGACTTGATCAACGGCTTGTCGGCGCCGCCCAAACTGACCCTGCCCAATATCCTCAACATGATGACCAAACCGCGCTGGGTCATGGGTATGCTCGGCACCCAGCGGCGTGGCTTCGGCAATATCGTCGGGCATGTGAAGGGCGTGGCCGACATGAGTTCGCTGTCGTCCTGGACTGCCCAGCAATTTGACCCGCGCCTGAGTTGGGACGATGTGGAGTGGATCAAGCGGTGCTGGGGCGGCAAGTTGATCATCAAGGGCATCCTTGACGTGGAGGATGCGCGCCTGGCGGCCGACTCCGGCGCGGATGCGTTGGTGGTGAGCAACCACGGTGGTCGGCAACTCGATGGCGCGCCGTCGAGTATCAGCCAGTTGCCCGCCATTGTTGAGGCCGTAGGCAACCGTATTGAAGTGTGGCTCGACGGTGGTATTCGTTCCGGCCAGGACGTGCTCAAGGCCATGGCGCTGGGCGCCAGGGGCACCATGATCGGTCGCCCGCACTTGTATGGCCTGGGGGCGATGGGTGAGGCGGGCGTGACAAAGGCGCTCGATATCATCGCCCGTGAGTTGGACGTGTCGATGGCGCTGTGTGGCTATAACGATATACGCGATGTGAACCGCGAAATTTTGCTGCCTGGCACCTTTCCTGAAAGTGCTGCCTGAGCAAAAAAACGTAAAAATATAAAAAGAGTTGTCCACGAAAACCGTGGGTATCTCTGTGGATAACTTTGCGAAGGCCCGGCTGCGTTGGCGATTTGCGTGAAGATCATTATTTGATCAACTTGTGTTTCGGGCCAGTATGGGCAGGGTTTGCGCTTGACAGCCAAACGCGAACCCAGTGTCGAAAAGTGTATTTATGACGCGTTGTCGCGCCCTGTGGAGTGTGTCACTTCCCGGGCGGGTATCTGCGTGCGCATCAGGTTTTCCAGCGCCTTGCCATAGTTGCGAGCGGCCAGGCTCATGCTGTTGTTATGGCTGGCACCGGGCACCCATAACAATTGCTTGGGTTGCTGGGCGGCTTCAAATAATTGCTGGCTGAAGCGCGTGGTTACGTGCGGTAGCTACAAAGTTGTGTAGATATTTATGCGGTGATGACCAGGCAGTTGATCGCCGACTGACGGTTGTTGTCAGAAATTTCCTACAGGAGTACAAATGTACTCCATGACCAACCTGACTCCCCGCCGTACCGCCATCCTGACCTTCATTCGCGAGCGCATCGCGCACCAAGGCCAGCCCCCCAGCCTCGCTGAGATCGCCGAGGCGTTCGGCTTCGCCTCGCGCAGCGTCGCCCGCAAGCATGTGGTGGCCTTGACCGAAGCCGGCTTCATTGAGGTCAACCCCAACCAGGCCCGTGGCATTCGTTTGCTCAATCAACCCGCGCGTCCCGAGTGGCTGGATGTCCCGGTACTTGGCCGCGTGGCGGCTGGCCGGCCCATCGGTGCCGATGCGGACGTGCACAGCCACTTGCAACTGGATCCGGCCACTTTCGCCAAGACCCCTGACTACCTGCTGCGAGTACAGGGCGATTCGATGATCGAAGATGGCATTCTCGACGGAGACCTGGTGGGCGTACGTCGCAGTGCCGAAGCCTTGAACGGGCAGATTGTGGTGGCGCGTCTGGATGGTGAGGTCACCATCAAGCGTTTTGAGCGCAACGGCGAGCGGGTGCGTTTATTGCCGCGCAACCCGGCATATCAACCCATTGTGGTCGGCCCCGACCAGGACCTGGCCATCGAAGGGGTGTTCTGTGGCCTGGTGAGGCAAGGCTGATGGGCGCCATGGTTGCCCTGGACTCGCTGTTCAATGGCGGGCGAGTCTGGAAGGGCCGGCCCGCCGCACCACCGGCCAGCGTGCACCCCACGGGGCTGGCGGCGCTGGATGCGGTGCTGCCCACTGGCGGCTGGCCGGAAGCGGCCTTGAGTGAAATCCTCATGGCCAAGGACGGGGTGGGCGAATTGCAACTGGTGCTGCCAACCCTGGCACGCTTGTCGGCCCTGGGTGAGCGCATTGTGCTGGTGGCGCCGCCCTATACGCCGTATCCCCATGCCTGGCAGAACGCCGGGGTAGATGTGCGTCAGCTTTCCATTATCCAGGCCCAGGAGCGCGATGCGCTGTGGGCGGTGGAACAATGCCTGCGCTCCGGCAGTTGCGGTGCGGTGTTGTGCTGGCCGCGCAAGGCCGATGATCGGGCCTTGCGGCGCTTGCAGGTGGCGGCGGAAACCGGACAGACCCTGGCATTTGCCTGGCGCTCCTTGAATGAGGCGGTCAATGCCTCGCCCGCGGCCTTGCGCCTGGCGGTCGAGGCAAAGCCTGCACAAGTGCGCGTGCTCAAGTGCCGGGGCGGGTTGGCCCATCCGGCACCGATTGCCCTGGCGGGGCATTGAGGTTGCCATGCGTTGGGTCTGTATCGTATTCCCGCAATTGGCGCTGGACGGGGCGCAGCGTGTGCATCCCGAACCTGACCAGCCTCTGGCACTGCTGGCCGGCACGCCGCAGCGGCGTGTGCTGCAAACCGTCAACGCCGCCGCCCGTGCCCTGGGCTTGCGCCCTGGTCAATCGTTGACGGCAGCCCATGCCCTGGCCAAGGGCTTTGCCTGTGTGGAATACGACCCTCTGGAAATCGAGCGCTTGCAGCAGTTGCTTGCCGCCTGGGCCTACCGTTTCAGTTCCCAGGTCAGCCTGTATTACCCGCGCGCCTTGTTGTTCGAGATCGAATCGAGCCTGGGCCTGTTTGGGCCCTGGTCGCAGTTCGAGGCGCGCTTGCGCAAGGAGTTGACCGACCTTGGCTTTCGTCACCGCATCGTCGCAGCGCCCAATCCGGCGGCGGCGCGGGTGTTGGCAAACCTTTACGATGGCCTGGCCGTGGCCGATGACAACGCCTTGATGCAGGCCCTGGCGCCACTGCCTGTCGACCGCGCCGGTCTTGACCCGCAGGCCGCCACCGCCTTGTCACGCATGGGCCTGCGCACCCTGGCCCAGGTGCAGGCATTGCCGCGGCATACCCTGGCGCGACGTTTTGACGCCAGCCTGCTCAAGCACCTCGACGCCCTGAGCGGGCAACGCCCCTTGGCCCTGGCGTTCTATCAGCCGCCGGACCAGTTCGAGGCGCGCATCGAGTTGAACTTCGATGTGCAATCCCACCAGGCCTTGCTGTTTCCATTGCGGCGCTTGACCGGCGACTTGTCGGCCTTCCTTTGCGGGCGCGACAGTGGCGTGCAGCGCTTTGACCTGCACCTGGAACATGCCCAGGCGCCCGACAGCGTGATCAAGGTGGGCTTGCTCAGTGCCGAGCGTGAGCCTTTGATGCTGTTCGAACTGGCCCGTGGCCGCCTGGAACAGGTCCAGGTCACCTCGCCGGTGCGCGGTTTGCGTCTGGTGGCCGAGGACTTGCCGGTGTTCGTGCCCCAGCGCCAGGACCTGTTCGACGACCGCCCGCAGCAAACCCTGCCGTGGGAACAATTGCGCGAACGCTTGCGTGCGCGCCTGGGGGATGAGGCGGTGCAGGGCCTGCGCTTTCACGCTGACCATCGTCCCGAATGCGCCTGGCAAGCCGCGACCGACAGCCGTCCATGCCCGAGCTTGAACAAGGTGCGGCGCCCCGGCTGGTTGCTGTCCGAACCGACGCTGCTGGCCGAGCAGGGCGTGCACATTCTGATGGGCCCGGAGCGCATCGAATCCGGCTGGTGGGATGGCGCCGATATCCGCCGCGACTATTACCTGATCCAGACCCGCGCCGGCCAGCAAGGCTGGGCCTACCGCAATGTGGGGTGCAGCGATGGACTGTGGCTGCAAGGCTGGTTTGCATGAGCTCTGTAGGGGCGAGTAGCGCATGAGTTACGCCGAACTGCATTGTCTGTCCAACTTCAGCTTCCAGCGCGGTGCCTCCAGTGCACTGGAGTTGTTCCAGCGGGCCAAACACCAGGGCTACAGCGCCCTGGCAATCACTGATGAATGCACCTTGTCGGGCATCGTACGGGCCTGGCAAGCAGCGAAAGCGGTGGATTTGCCGCTGATTATCGGCAGTGAAGTGCGCATCGAAAACGGCCCCAAACTGGTGCTGCTGGTGCAAGACCTCAACGGCTACCAGCATCTGTGCCGTCTGATCACCCTGGCCCGTCGCCGTGCTGAAAAAGGCCGTTACCGCCTGCTGCAGGAAGACTTCGAGCAACCATTGCCCGGCCTGTTGGCGCTGTGGGTGGCGCAGGACCATGACACCCAGGCCTCGATCCAATGGCTGTGCCGCACTTTCAACGGGCGCCTGTGGCTGGCAGTGCAGTTGCATTGCGGCCAGGACGATGGGCGTCACCTGGAGCAGCGCCTGGACCTGGCCGCCCGGTTGCAGATCCCGGCGGTGGCTTGCGGCGATGTGCACATGCATGCTCGTGGCCGCCGTGCCCTGCAAGACACCATGACCGCCATCCGCCATCACGTCGCGGTGGCCGACGCCGGTACCTTGTTGCATCCCAATGGCGAGCGGCACTTGCGCAGCCTCGATGCCCTGACCGCGCTGTACCCGCAAGCGCTGCTTGACGAAACCCTGGCGATTGCGCGGCGTTGTACCTTCGACCTCAGCCAGTTGCGCTATCACTACCCACGCGAACTGGTGCCGACAGGTCATGACGCCGCCTCCTGGTTGCGTGCGGTGACCGAAGAAGGCATTGCCCGGCGCTGGCCCGAGGGCGTCGATGCCAAGACCTTGCAGCAGATCGACAAGGAACTGCTGCTGATCAGCGAGTTGGGCTACGAAAGTTATTTCCTCACGGTGCACGACATCGTGCGCTTCGCCCGCAGCCGCTCGATCCTGTGTCAGGGCCGTGGCTCGGCGGCCAATTCGGCGGTGTGTTTTGCCTTGGGTATCACCGAAATCAACCCGAGCTTGAGCGACTTGCTGTTCGAGCGCTTCCTTTCCAAAGAGCGCAATGAACCGCCGGACATCGACGTAGACTTCGAGCACGAGCGCCGCGAAGAAGTGCTGCAATACGTATTCCAGCGCTACGGCCGCAATCGTGCAGCGTTGACGGCGGTGGTCAGCAGCTACCACGCCGCCGGCGCAGTGCGCGATGTAGCCAAGGCCCTCGGGCTGCCACCAGACCAGATCAACGCGTTGGCCGACTGCTGCGGGCGCTGGAGTGATGACGCGCCACCTCTTGAACGTCTGCGTGAAAGCGGTTTCGATCCGGACAGCCCACTGCTGCGCCGCGTGTTGACGCTCACCCGGCAACTGATCGGCTTTCCCCGGCACCTGTCCCAGCACCCCGGCGGTTTCGTGATTTCCGAATACCCGCTGGACACCCTGGTGCCAGTGGAAAATGCGGCCATGGCCGAGCGCACCATCATCCAGTGGGACAAGGATGACCTCGACGCCGTCGGCCTGCTCAAGGTGGATATCCTCGCCCTCGGTATGCTCAGCGCAATCCGCCGCTGTTTCGATTTGTTGCGTCGGCATCGCAACCTGGATTTGAGCCTGGCAGGCATCCCAAAGGAGGATCCGGCGACCTACGCCATGATCAGCAAGGCTGACACCATCGGCGTGTTCCAGATCGAATCGCGGGCGCAGATGTCGATGTTGCCCAGGCTCAAGCCGCAAACGTTCTATGACCTGGTGATCGAAGTCGCCATCGTGCGCCCTGGGCCGATTCAGGGCGGCATGGTGCATCCGTATTTGCGCCGCAGAAACAAAGAGGAAGCAGAAACCTATCCTTCACCCGAATTGGAGGCCGTGCTCAAACGCACCCTGGGTATCCCTTTGTTCCAGGAACAAGTGATGCAGATCGCGATGGTCGCCGCCGACTACAGCCCTGGCGAGGCCGACCAGTTGCGCCGCTCCATGGCCGCCTGGAAACGTCACGGCGGCCTGGAGCCGCACCAGAAGCGACTGCGCGACGGTATGCTGGGCAACGGCTACACCGAAGCCTTTGCCGCGCAGATTTTCGAGCAGATCAAAGGCTTTGGCAGCTATGGTTTCCCCGAGTCCCACGCGGCCAGTTTTGCCCTGTTGACCTACGCCAGTTGCTGGCTCAAATGCCATGAACCGGCGGCCTTTGCCTGCGCCCTGATCAACAGCTGGCCCATGGGTTTCTATAGCCCGGACCAGATCCTGCAGGACGCCCGGCGCCATCGCTTGCAGATTCGCCCGGTGGATGTGCAGGCCAGTGACTGGGATTGCAGCCTGGAGCCCATCGATGGCCAGCAACCGGCGATTCGTATGGGCTTGCGCATGATCTCGGGGTTTCGCGAGGACGACGGGCGGCGTATCGAAGCCGCACGCCACCGGCAACCGTTCAGCGACATCGCCGACCTGGACGCACGCGCCGGCCTGGATGCCCGGGCCCAGGCGCTGCTGGCGGATGCCGGTGCATTGCGCGCGCTGGCCGGCAATCGACACCAGGCGCGTTGGGACGTGGCCGGTGTGCACAAGCAGCTCGGCTTGTTTGCCGGCCAGCCAGGTCAGGATGAAACCGTGGTGGCATTACCCGCGCCCAGCGTAGGCGAGGACCTGCAAGCCGATTACGCCACGCTGGGCACCACCCTTGGGCCGCACCCCTTGGCCTTGTTGCGCGCCGAGCTGCGCAAGCGACGCTGCCGCAGTTCCCAAGAGTTGCTGGCGGTGGAGCATGGGCGCAATGTGAGCATCGCCGGGTTGGTGACCGGTCGCCAGCGCCCTGGTACGGCCAGTGGCGTGACCTTTGTCACCCTCGAAGATGAATTCGGCAACCTCAATGTAGTGGTCTGGCGCGACCTGGCCGAGCGCCAGCGCCGGGCGCTGGTGGGGTCGCGCCTGCTCAAGGTGGATGGGCGCTGGGAGGCGGTGGGCGAGGTGCGGCATTTGATCGCAGGGCGCCTGACCGATTTGACGCCGCTGTTGGATGGCATGGTGGTGCGCAGCCGGGATTTTCATTGAGTTCAGTGGTTTCTGCATTCCAGCGTACACAAGATGAAACCATCCACCGTCGGCGCGCTCCAAAACTTGCGATCGTCCTCTCCTGCGCACAGAGCCCAATGATGCAATTTTTATCCAACCCCCACGGCTGTGAAGGCTGGGCCGGCGAAATGGCTCAGCGGATACGCACCTTTGACTGGTCAACTACCGACCTTGGCCCTTTGGATCAGTGGTCCACAAGCCTGGCTTGCACCGTGCAAATGATGCTGGCCTCACCCGTACCGATGGTGATGCTGTGGGGGCGGGCGGGGTACATGATCTACAACGACAGCTATTCGGCATTTGCCGGCGGGCGCCATCCTTACCTGTTGGGCACGCCGGTGGAACTGGGCTGGCCGGAAGTGGCCGAGTTCAATCGGCATGTGGTGGATACGTGCCTGGCGGGCGGTACCTTGTCGTTCAATAACAAGGAACTGGTGTTGTCGCGTCACGGCCGACCGGAAAGCGTGTGGCTGGACCTCTACTACAGCCCGGTGGCGGGTGACAACCAGCAGCCGGCCGGCGTGCTGGCGATTGTGGTGGAAACCACCGAGCTGGTGAAGTCCGAGCGGGTGCGCCAGGAGCTTACCCATAATCTGGAGCAACGCGTGGCCGCCGAGGTGCAGGCGCGCTCTGCCGCCGAAGACCAGTTGCGCCAGTCACAAAAGCTGGAAGCGATTGGCGGCCTGACCGGGGGCGTGGCCCATGACTTCAATAACCTGCTGCAAGTGATCGCCGGCAATCTGCATTTGCTTGCCCGGCATGAGCCGGACAATTGCCAGGTGCAACGTCGCGTGACCGCGGCCATCGCGGCAGTCGAGCGTGGGGCCAAGTTGTCATCGCAATTGCTGGCGTTTGCCCGTCGCCAACCGTTATCACCCGCGGTGTACAACCCGCAGCGCATCTATGCCGGCCTGGGCGAGTTGCTGCAACGGGCGCTGGGGGAAACCATCCATATCGACGTGCAATTGCCCCAGGACTCCTGGTGCATCAATGTCGACCGCAACCAGCTGGAAAACGCCTTGCTCAACCTGGCAATCAACGCCCGGGATGCCATGCAGGGCGAAGGGGTGATTCGGATCACCGGGGAAAACGTCATCCTCAACCCTGACGATTGCATCGGCAAAAGCATCAAGCCCGGCGAGTATGTGCGCCTGGCGGTGGCCGACACCGGTGTGGGCATGTCCCAGGCCACCCTCAAGCGCGCCTTCGAACCCTTCTTTACCACCAAACGCGAAGGCCACGGCACCGGTCTGGGGCTGAGCATGGTGTTTGGTTTTGTGCGCCAAAGCGGCGGGCATGTGGATATGTGGAGCGAGGAGGGCAAGGGCTCACTGGTGCAGATGTACTTCCCCCACAGCCTGGAGCCCGAGTGCCTCGACGACTACAGTGACGTGGACCCGCAAGGTGGCGGCCAGGAAACCATCCTGGTGGTCGAGGACAACGAAGGCGTGCGCCTGACGGTGGTCGAGTTGCTGCAGCAGTCGGGTTATACCGTATTGACCGCCGAAGATGGCGACCGCGCGATGCAGGTGTTGCAGCGCGGCGCAGCGCCGGACCTGATCTTCACCGACGTGGTGATGCCAGGCCGGGTCAAGAGCACTGACCTGGCCACTTGGGCGCGTACGCAGAACCCGCCAGTGGCGGTGCTGTTCACCTCTGGCCACACCCGCGACATCCTGTCCTCCAATCATTTGCTCGGCGCCGACATCCACTTGCTGAGCAAACCCTACAGCCCCGATGCCCTGACTCAACGCGTGCGCAGGGTGCTCAGTGCAAGACAAGGTTGCCCATGACATCACAGCGCAACATCCCTGCGGTTACCGCCCAGCAACCGGGCTTTGTCAGGGTGCGTGGCGCCCGTGAACATAATCTGCGTAACGTCGATGTGGATATTCCACGCGATGCCCTGGTGGTGTTTACCGGGGTATCCGGCTCCGGCAAATCGTCCCTGGCGTTTTCCACCGTGTATGCCGAGGCGCAGCGTCGCTATTTCGAATCGGTGGCGCCCTATGCGCGACGCTTGATCGACCAGGTGGGCGTGCCGGATGTGGATAGCATCGAGGGCTTGCCGCCGGCGGTGGCCCTGCAACAGCAACGTGGCACGCCGAGTGCGCGCTCTTCGGTGGGCAGCGTCACCACGCTGTCGAGCTTGATCCGTATGCTGTATTCACGCGCCGGCAGCTACCCGCCGGGGCAGGCCATGCTGTATGCCGAGGACTTTTCCCCGAACCTGCCCCAGGGCGCGTGCCCGCAATGCCATGGCTTGGGCCGCGTGTATGAAGTGACCGAAGCGCTGATGGTGCCCGATCCGTCCTTGACCATCCGCCAGCGTGCGGTGGCGTCCTGGCCGCTGGCCTGGCAGGGCCAGAACCTGCGCGACATCCTTGTGACCCTGGGCTATGACGTCGACATCCCCTGGCGTGACCTGCCGAAAAAACAGCGCGACTGGATCCTGTTCACCGAAGAAACCCCCACCGTGCCGGTATACGCCGGCTTTACCCCGCAGCAGACCCGCGATGCGTTGAAACGCAAGCTCGAACCCAGCTACCAGGGCACTTTCAGCGGCGCACGGCGCTACATCCTGCACACCTTCGCCCATACCCAAAGCGCACTCATGAAAAAGCGTGTGTCGCAGTTCATGCAAGGCAGTGCCTGCCCGTTATGCCACGGCAAGCGCCTGACCCAGGCGGCACTGTCGGTGAAGTTTGCCGGGGTGGATATCGGAGAGTTGTCACAACTGTCCCTGGCGCAATTGGCCCAATTGCTGCGGCCGGTGGCGGCGGGGCAGGACAAGATGAAATTGTCGGTGGAAAAGCGCCTGGCAGCCCAACGCATCGCCCAGGACTTGCTCGAACGGGTGAACACCCTGATCGAGTTGGGGCTGGGCTATCTGTCGCTGGAACGCAGCACGCCGACCTTGTCCTCCGGAGAGTTGCAGCGTTTGCGCCTGGCCACCCAGTTGGGCTCACAGCTGTTCGGCGTCATCTATGTGCTGGACGAGCCCTCGGCGGGCCTGCATCCGGCGGACGGCGAAGCGTTGTTCAGTGCGCTTGAGCGCTTGAAGGCCGCGGGCAATTCATTGTTTGTAGTGGAGCACGACCTGGAAACCATGCGCCGCGCCGACTGGTTGATCGACGTGGGCCCGGCAGCCGGTGAACATGGCGGGCAGGTGCTGTACAGTGGGCCGCCTGCGGGGTTGGAGGCTATCGAGGCGTCGCAGACCCGTGAATACCTGTTTGCTCCACAGCGCCCGGCCAACTCGGTGCGTCGTGAGCCCACTGCCTGGCTGAAGCTCGAAGGCGTGACGCGCAATAACCTCGATGACCTGAAGGTGGACTTCCCGCTGGGCTGCTTTACCGCGGTAACCGGTATTTCCGGCTCGGGCAAATCCAGCCTGGTCAGCCAGGCGTTGCTGGAGCTGGTGGCCACGGGCCTTGGGCGCGTGCTGGAAAATGACGACGAGCCAAGCCTGGAAGACGCCGCACCGCAAGCCAGTGGCGGGCGCATCAGTGCCGGGCTGGAACACATTCGCCGCCTGGTGCAGGTGGACCAGAAACCTATCGGCCGCACGCCGCGCTCTAACCTGGCGACCTACACCGGGCTGTTCGACAACGTGCGCAAGCTGTTCGCCGCTACGCCGGCGGCCAAGAAACGCGCTTACGACGCCGGGCAGTTTTCGTTCAATGTCGCCAAGGGGCGGTGCCCGAACTGCGAGGGTGAAGGCTTTGTCAGCGTTGAGCTGCTGTTTATGCCCAGCGTGTACGCGCCATGCCCCACTTGCCACGGTGCGCGTTACAACCCCGAAACCCTGGCGATCAAATGGCAGGGTTTGAACATCGCCCAGGTGCTGGGCTTGACGGTCGAGCAGGCAGTGGAAGTCTTTGCCGAGCAGCCTGGCGTACTGCGCTCGTTGCAGGTGCTGCGCGATATCGGCCTGGGCTATCTGCGCCTTGGCCAGCCGGCCACCGAACTGTCCGGCGGTGAAGCCCAGCGCATCAAGCTCGCCAGCGAACTGCAACGCAACGCCCGCGGCGCTACGTTGTATGTGCTCGACGAGCCGACCACCGGCTTGCACCCCAAGGATGTCGACCGCTTGCTCAGCCAGTTGAATCAACTGGTCGATGCGGGGCATACCGTGGTTGTGGTCGAGCATGAGATGCGCGTGGTGGCCCAGAGTGACTGGGTCATTGATATCGGGCCGGGGGCAGGGGACCTGGGCGGGAAGGTGGTGGCGTGTGGTACGCCGCACAAGGTTGCCAAAAGCAAGCACAGCCGAACCGCGCCTTATCTAACCCAGGCGCTGATCTAGCAGTTGTTGATGACCAAATGTGGGAGGGAGCAAGCCCCCTCCCACATTAAGCCAAGCGCTAGTCAGTGAGATTATGCTGGATCTGCTCCTTGGCCAGCTTCACCACATTCTCCACGGTAAACCCGAACTTCTCCTGCAACTTGGCCAATGGCGCCGACGCGCCAAAGCTGTTCATCACCACCTTGGCACCGGTTTGCCCGACATAGCGATCCCAACCCAGGGGCCCCGCCTGTTCCACCACCACCCGCGCTTTTATCGCAGGCGGCAAGACGCCGTCGCGGTAGGCTTGATCCTGGCCTTCAAACAACTCCCAACTCGGCATCGATACCACTTGCGCGGCCACGCCTTCGCCCTTGAGTTGCTCGTAGGCAGCCACCGCCAGGCTGACCTCACTGCCTGTCGCGATCAGAATGACTTCAGGCTTATCCGCAGCGGCCAATACATAGGCACCTTTGGCCGCACCGGAGGAGCACGCATACTGGGTGCGATCCAGGGTTGGCAGCGCCTGGCGCGACAGCACCACGCAGCTTGGCCGATGGGTTTGCGCCAGGGCCACCTTCCACAACTCCAGGGTTTCATTGGCGTCGCCCGGGCGCAGAGTCAGCAGCCCTGGCGTGGCGCGCAGTTGGGTCAGGTGTTCGATCGGTTGGTGCGTCGGCCCGTCTTCACCCACGCCGATGGAGTCATGGGTAAACACGAAAATCACCGGCAATTCCATGATCGCCGCCAGGCGGATCGGTGGCTTCATATAGTCGCTGAACACCAGGAAGGTCGAGGTGTACGGGCGCAGGTAGGACAACGCCATGCCATTGGCAATTGCGCCCATGGCGTGCTCGCGGATGCCGAAGTGCAGGTTTCGCCCGCTGTAGTCATCGGCGCTGAAGCGCCCGGCGCCGTCGAACGTCAGGTTGGTTTTGGTCGACGGCGACAGATCCGCCGAGCCGCCCAGCAACCAGGGGATCTGTTGGGCGAAGGCATTCAATACCTCGCCGCCGGAGGCCCGGCTGGCGACGCCCTTGGCATCGGCGGCGAAGCTGGGCAGGTGCGCCTGCCATTGCTCGGGCATTTCGCCGGCGCGCATCCGGTGCAGTTCATCGGCCCGTTGCGGGTCGAGGGATGCCAGGGTCTGGTTCCATTCGGCGAACAGCGGTTCGGCGCGTTCGTAGAGGGCATCACGCAGTACCGTGCGGGCTTCGTCGGGCACCAGGAAGCTCGAACCCTGCGGCCAGCCATAGGCAGCCTTGGTCAGGCGAATCTCGTCTTCGCCCAGAGGCTCGCCGTGGGCGGCGGCGGTGTTGTGCTTGTGCGGCGAGCCATAGCCGATCACGCTGTCGACCACGATCAGGGTCGGCGCGCCGGTATTGGCCTTGAAGGTTTCCAGCGCCACGCTCAACGCCTGCAAGTCATTGGCGTCGGTGACGTGCTGGGTGTGCCAGCCGTAGGCCTGGAAGCGCTTGATCACGTCTTCGCTGAAGGCCAGTTCAGTGTGGCCCTCGATGCTGATGGTGTTGTTGTCGTAGATCCAGCACAGGTTATCCAGCTTCAAGTGGCCGGCCATCGAGGCCGCTTCGCTGCTGATGCCTTCCATCATGTCGCCGTCACCGCACAGGGTGTAGACGTCGTAGTCGAACAGTACCTGGCCGTCGCGGTTGAAGCGCTCGGCCAGCCAACGCTGGGCCATGGCCATGCCCACGCTGTTGGCGCAGCCCTGGCCGAGCGGGCCGGTGGTGGTTTCCACGCCGGTGGTCATGCGGTATTCGGGGTGGCCTGGGGTCTTGGAACCCATCTGCCGGAACTGCTTGATATCGTCGAGGCTGATGGCCGGCTGGCCGGAGCGCTGGCCGTGGGCGTCAATCTCCACCACACCGGCCAGATGCAACAGCGAATACAGCAGCATCGACGCATGCCCCACTGACAACACAAAACGGTCACGGTTAGGCCAATCGGGATGTTCGGGGTGATAACGCAGGAAGCGACTCCACAACGTATAACCCACCGGCGCCAGGCCCATGGGCGTGCCCGGATGCCCCGAATTGGCCTTCTGTACAGCGTCCATGGCCAGGGTGCGAAGCGTGTTGATGCATTGAGTGTCGGCAGCAGTGGCAGCGTGATTCATGAAACCTGTCTCCCTCGGGTGGCGATCTACAGTGGAGGGCAGGGCACGGCAAAGGTTTGATCCCATCGCATGCTGCACGACGAACGGGACTGTATTGACCTCAAACATGACAAGACCCATTGGAATGGGCTAGCTTCAAGGGCGTAGACCATTGATCAATTTGTGGAGGTACGCCATGCCAGTGAAACACGACCTGTATGAGGACTTGGGTGTCAGCAAGGAAGACGTTCACAAGCGCAGGGCGGACGACAAACGGCTGGATTCGCTGCTCACTCAATATGACGATGCCGACGCGAATGTGCTGGAGGCGGAAAAAGCCAGTGCCAGCGATGAGAAAGTGGAAAACCTGAAGAAGAAACGGCTGCTGATCAAGGACGAAATCGCCGGGCGATTAGGCTAGGCGCAAAACGGCAATATTTGTTCAGATTTGTATGCGGGACATCGCAGGACTGTGTCTTTATGATGCGCCCCGTCCACCCGGCTCTGGGGACTGTTGCGGCGCAAGGATTGTGCCGCTGAGCCGGGGAGGACACCCTATTTCAGGCCAGCAGTGTGCCCAGGCATTCATCAATGGAGCGCTGCTGCGTCTCGCCGTAAAGCTGCAACTCATCAATCGTCTTGCGCCCCAGCGCCTGTTCGAATTGCGCCTGGTTGGCGTTGGCCGCGTAATGACTCTGCGCCGCATCCCCCAGGTTTGACTGGAAAATCCCCGCCGCACTGACCGGCAGAAAATCCTCATACACCAATGGCTCCACCGCCACGTGATCGGCGTTGACCAGCGCTTGCAACGTTCGCGGCTGCTCGGGCTGGCCGCGTGCCGCCAGGCCTTTTGCGGTAACGAAGTAACGAAAGTACGCCAGGCCCTGCTCGCGCATCTGTGCGGGGGTATCCGGGAACGCCGTAAAGTGCCGTTCCATCAATTGCACATAACGCTCGGCGTTGGCCTCGTTGGGGAACGCGCCGAGTTCATCGCGGGCGGCGTTCAGCAGTTGGTCGTACAGGGCGCGGCCTTTAGGCGTGAGCGCTACACCGCGTTGTTCGATTTCGCCAAAGCGTGCGCTGTGGCTGCCGTGGGCGTCGGTGAACGCGATCGGTTCGTCGAGCGCCTTGAAGCTGGTCTGGCGCAGCAGGATCGGGCAATGGCGCCGGGGTGGGCCTTCGATCACGGCTTTGGGCGTAATGCCTTTGCCGGGCATGGCGGCCTGTACCTGGTCGATGTCCAGGGTGCGTGGCGTGAGATGGTTGATATGCGGGCCCCTGAAGGCGACCACGTCGGCGATCAGGCGGTGCTGGTTGCTCAGTTGCTCGTATTGCGCGCCTGTCACGGTGGCGGTGTTATGCCAGCGGAACGTCTCCAGCGCCTCGTCGATGAAAGCCTGGGCGTCGCTGGCATTCAAGCCGCCCTGTGTTTCGGCCTGTTCGATCAGCGCCAGGGCGCCGGGGGTGAAGATCGAGCGCTTGGCCAGGGCACTTTCGGCGAAGGTGCGCAGCTCCAGGTTTTCGATCAGCTCCAGGCGCAGCAGCGAGGTGAACACCCGGAACGGGCTGGTTTGCAGCGCGTGCTCATGCACGGCGCGAAAGGCCGTGGAATGCACCGGCACACCGGCGGGGGTGAGGTCGTAGTAGCCCACCGGTTGCATGCCCATGACCGCGAACAGGCGGCTGATTGTCGCCAGTTCTGCGGCAGTACCCAGGCGGATGGCACCATGGCGCTCCATGTCCAGGCGCTGGATTTCTCCGGTGCGCTGCAACTGCTGCACCAGCTCAGGTTGGCTGTCGAGTACGCGTGCATTGGTTTGGGCCACCAGTTCCAGCAGCGCGCCGTACAGAGGTACTTCATCGCGGTACATGTCGGACATGGCCTTGGAAAAGCCCTTGCGGATCTCATCGGGGCTGACATGTGCAGTGGCGTGCATAGAAAAATTCCTGATGGCTGTGGCGAGCAAAATGACCTTTGCCCGATTTTGTTGAGGCGCAGGCCGGCTTGCAAACGAAGATTCCTCTGGACTTCATTCTGCAAATGAATGAGATGCCATGAACAGGAGCAAACCCAGCCCCAGCGGCTTGTCAACGCCTGGTGCTGTGAGTCTTCATGTGCAACCGGGCACCATTGGGTTCTACACTGCGCCTCACTGTGTAGGTGATGGAGGACTCAATGACGGCCGTACCCGCAAACCGCCTGCTTGACACGATTGAAGGCCAGCGCCTGGCGACGCAAGATGCCGAGCGTTGGCGTGAGTGGGGCCCGTACTTGAGCGAACGCCAGTGGGGCACCGTGCGCGAAGACTACAGCGCCGATGGCGACGCCTGGGCCTACTTCCCCCATGAACAGGCGCGCAGCCGCGCTTATCGCTGGGGCGAGGACGGCCTGGCCGGTTTCAGCGACAAGGCACAACGCTGGTGCCTGGGCCTGGCGCTGTGGAACGAACGGGATGCGATCCTCAAGGAGCGCCTGTTCGGCCTCAATAACGCTGAAGGCAACCACGGTGAAGACGTCAAGGAACTGTACTTTTTCGTCGATGGCGTACCGAGCCATGCCTACATGCGCATGCTCTACAAATACCCCCATGCCGCCTTTCCCTATGCCGACCTGATCGCTGAAAACGCTCGCCGTGGGCTGGGCGATACCGAGTATGAAATCCTTGATACCGGCGTGTTTGAAGACAACCGTTACTGCGACATCAGCGTCGAATACGCCAAGCACCAGCCCGACGATATTTTCATGCGTGTCACCGTGCACAACCGCTCGGAGCAGCCGACACGTCTGCAGGTGCTGCCCCAGTTGTGGGCGCGCAATGACTGGAGCTGGACCTTTGATGCGCCCAAACCCAGGTTGACGCTGGACGGCGACCGCGTGCTCGCCCGTCATCATGAGATGGACGATCGCCAGCTCACCGCCTGGGGCCAGGATGGGTGGCAATGGTTGTTCTGCGAAAACGAGAGCAACTTCGCCAAACTGGGCGGGCAGCCGACGTCCGGGCCGTTCAAGGATGGCATCAACGATTACGTGGTGGAGGGTGATCAAGGGGCCATTCGCGGTGACGCGGGCACCAAGGTGGCGGCGCGATTCAGTCTTGAATTAGCGGGCCAGGAAAGCAAAAGCCTCTATCTGCGCTTTGCCCCTCTGGACGCCCCCGAGGTCAACGCACGCAAGTTGTTCGAACAGCGCCGCCGCGAGGCCGATGACTTCTACGCAGCCCTGCAACAGGGTATCGCCAATGACGATGCGCGCAATGTGCAGCGCCAGGCCCTGGCCGGCTTGCTGTGGTCCAAGCAGTTGTACTATTTCGACGTCAACCAGTGGCTCGACGGTGATCCGGCCCAGCCTGCGCCGCCGCCCGAGCGTTTGCATATCCGTAATACCCATTGGCGCCACCTGTCCAACTTCGACATCCTGTCCATGCCCGATACCTGGGAATACCCGTGGTACGCCTCCTGGGACCAAGGCTTCCAGGCGGTGGCCATGGCGCTGATCGATCCCGGCTACGCCAAGCAACAGCTGCTGTTGCTGGTTAAAGACCGTTTCATGCACCCCAACGGCCAATTGCCCGCCTACGAATGGCGCTTCGACGATGCCAACCCGCCAGTGCATGCCTGGGCCAGCTGGCGCGTGTATCAGCAAGACAAGGCGCTGACCGGCGTGGGCGATATGGACTTTCTGGAGCGGATCTTCCACAAGCTGCTGCTGAATTTTTCCTGGTGGGTCAACCGCAAGGACGCTGAAGGCCGCAACCTGTTCCAGGGTGGTTTTCTGGGCCTGGACAATATCGCCTTGTTCGACCGCTCGGCCACGCTGCCGCCGGGTTACCAGTTGGACCAGGCCGATGGCACTGCCTGGGTCGCGGCCTATGCCCTGGATCTGATGCGCATCGGGCTGGAGCTGGCCAAGCGCAACGCCGTGTACGTGGACATTGCGGTAAAGTTTTTCGAGCACTTCCTGTATATCGCCGGCGCCATCAACCGCGTCGATGACAGTGCCGAAGGCTTGTGGGATGAGCAGGACCTGTTCTTCTACGACGTACTGCACCGTCCCGACGGCCAGAGCGAACCGGTGCGTTTGCGGTCTATCGTCGGCCTGATGCCGCTGTTCGCTGTGCTGGTGCTGGAACAGCGCGAACATGAAGGCTTGGAAGGCCTGCGCGAGCGTCTGCTGGGGTTTATGCATCACCGGCCCGACCTGGCCAAACTGGTCTCGCGCTGGAACGAACCGGGGCAGGGCAATCGCCTGCTGCTGGCGTTGCTGCGTGGCGAGCGTACCAAGGATTTGCTGCGCCGCATGTTGGATGACCAGGAGTTCTTGTCGACCTTCGGTGTGCGCGCCTTGTCCAAGACCTTTGCAGAGCAACCCCTGGTGCTGAAGATGAATGGCAACACCCTGTGCGCCAGTTATCAGCCCGGCGAATCCGACTCTCGCCTGTACGGCGGCAACTCCAATTGGCGCGGGCCGCTGTGGATGCCGGTGAACTACATGCTGATCGAATCGCTGCGCGAATTTCACCGCTACTACGCGGATAACTTCTCAGTGGAATACCCCACAGGCAGCGGCTATCTGGCGTCGCTGGAAGACGTGGCCGACAGCCTCAGCCAGCGCCTGACCGGATTATTCCTGCGCGATGAAAATGGCCTGCGGCCATCCATGGCAGGGTATGCGCAGCTGGAGGCGGACCCGGCCAGCCGCGATCTGGTGTTGTTTCATGAATACTTTCATGGCGAGACAGGGCGAGGGTTGGGGGCGTCGCACCAGACGGGGTGGAGCGCCCTGGTCGCCTTGCTGCTGCAGCCAAAGGTCTAGCACCCATGGCGCGCATAGGTATCGGTATCTACACCCCTTTGGCGCCGCGCCGCGTGCGCTCGATCTCTTCAAGCAAGCTATCTATGCCCGCCAGGCGTGCGCGGTTGTCATGTTCCCAAGGGTGAAACCCCGGTTTGAAATAATGCAGCCACGGCCTGAGCATCCGCGGGAATACGCCCTTGGGGCCGTACAAGTACTTGACCATGCGCCACAGCCCCTTCAGCGTGCCGCCCGAGCTGCGGTCGGCAATCAGCAGCCGCACGTGGAAGTCCAGCACCACTAGCCAGAACATGACGGTGGTGGTCAGCATGGTGCCGGTGCGCAGCAGGTAGCGTGCGGGGCCGGGTTTGATTACCTGGTTCCATACATCGAAGGCTACGGCTTTATGTTCGGTTTCTTCCAAGGCGTGCCAATACCACATCTGCTGGTAACCCTTGAGTGAATCACCAAAGCGCGAGGGGTCGCTCAACAGGATTTCCGCCAGCATCGCAGTGTAGTGCTCAAGGGCGATGGTCACCGCCAGGTTGAACGACGGCGGCAGGTGTTTCTTCTGCAAGTCGAGGAAGAACTTCAGGCGTCGGTCGAGGGTGTGCGCCGGCAAGCCCGCCGCTTGCAGCAGGTCGTTATAGGCCACATGTTCGCGGCTGTGCATGGCCTCCTGGCCTATGAAACCCTGGATTTCCTTTTTCAGTTCGGGATCGTCGATCTGCCCGCGGTAGTGGCGCACGCTGTCCATGAAAAACAGCTCGCCCTGGGGAAACAGCAACGACAGGGCGTTGAAGAAGTGGCTGATCACCGGCCCTTGTTCATGCCAGTCTTTGATGCGCTCGGCAGGCAAGGCAAAACGGATATCGCGACGGATCGGCAACATGCTGCGTCCTCCTGTTCAGAGATGGGACTGGTCGTTGGTTTCAAAGACCTGTGTGCGCGGCTTGGGCGCCATGCGTTTGCTGGCAAACACCACCAGTGCCTGATAGGCCGACGGCAGGCAACGGGCGAGCAGGTCGAGAAAATAGGCGTCGCGGCCGATCAGCACACGGCGCTTGTTTTTGCGTACACCTTGCAGGATTACTTTGGCGGCCTGGTCGGCGTCGGTAATGAACAGCTTTTCCAAATCGGCGCGGGCCTGTTGTTCGCTGTGGATGAGAAAACCGGTCATGTTCGCGTCGATGCGGCTGCTGCGGCAGATATCAGTACGAATACCACCGGGGTGCACACAGGTGGCCGATACGCCGCAGCGTTGCAGGTCGAGTTCCTGGCGCAGAGCCTCGGTGAACCCGCGCACAGCAAACTTGGTGGCGTTGTAACCGCTCATGCCGGGTTGGGCGAACAGGCCGAACACGCTGGAAGTATTGACTATGTGGCCTTCGCCGCTGGCCTTGAGATACGGCAGGAACGCCTTGGTGCCATGCACCACGCCCCAGAAGTTGATGCCGACGATCCATTCCAGGTCGGCGTAGTCCACGCCTTCGACGGTACTCGACAGCGCCACCCCGGCATTGTTGAACACCAGGTTGACCTGGCCATGTTCCGCGGCACAGCGTGCAGCCCAATCCTGCATGGCTTGGCGGTCAGAGACGTCCAGCACCTGCGTGGTAACGGTCACGGGCGACAAGGTCGATGTGCGGATCAGCTCCAAGGTCTGTTCCAACCCCTGGTTGTTCTTGTCGGCCAAGGCCAGGTGGCAGCCTTCGCGTGCCAAGGCTAAAGCCAATGCGCGGCCCATGCCGGAGGCTGCACCGGTGATCGCAGCAACGCGGCCATTGAATGACTTCATGACAGGCTGCCTTCTGTGGCGGAGTGAGGGGCTGGTACGGGACGTGGCAGAGCGGGCGCCGGCAACGGGCTGGCGACGTAGTCCTTGAGCGCAAAGTGACGGGTGAGCTGTTTGAAACGCCAGGTAGAACCGGGCCACAGCGTGGTGTTCTTGCCGGTGCGTGGGTCCAGGTACCAGCTCTGGCAGCCGCCGGTGTTCCAGATGGTGCGCTTGAGCTTGTCCTGCAACTGGTGGTTGTAGGCGTGCTCTACGGCGGGTTTGACCTCGACCGTGGCAATGCGCTGGCGCCGCATATGTTTCAAGGCATCGAGGATGTAGGTGACCTGAGCTTCGATCATCAGGATCATCGAGTTATGCCCCAGGCCGGTGTTGGGTCCGACGATCAGAAACAGGTTGGGATAGCCCGGCACGGTGGTGCCTTTGAAGGCATGGGCGCCGTCGCTCCAGGCGTCCATCAGGTCGATGCCGTCGCGGCCGATGATGCAGTCTCGCGGCAAGGGGTCGCTGGCCTGGAAGCCGGTGCCGAAGATCAGGCAGTCAGCGGGATGCTTGATCCCGTCGGCGGTGATCACACCATCAGCTTCGATGCGCAGCACCCTGTCGGTGACCACCTCGACATTACTGCGCGACAGCGCCGGGTAGTAGTCATTGGAGATCAGCACGCGCTTGCAGCCGATGGTGTAGTCCGGCGTCAGCGTCTTGCGCAGGGAAGGGCGGGCCACTTGTTTGCGCAGATGCCGCAGGGCGATTTTCTGCACCATCTTCATCAGGCGTGGGTGCAAGGCAAAACCCACCACCCGGCCTTCCAGTGCCCAATAAAACGCGCCGCGCACCAGCTTTTGGGTGAACGGCAAGTGTTTGAACAGCCAGCGTTCAAGCGTTGAAATCGGCCGGTCCGGTTTGGGCATGATCCAGGGCGGCGTGCGCTGGAACAGGTCCAGGTGCGCCACTTGTGGCGCGATCTGCGGCACGAACTGGATGGCACTGGCGCCGGTGCCGATCACGGCCACGCGCTTGCCTTTCAAAGAGTAGTCATGGTCCCACTGCTGGGAGTGAAAACGCTTGCCCTTGAAGCTATCCAGCCCCGGGATATCCGGCAGCGCCGGGCGAGACAGCCCGCCCATGGCCGAGACCAGCACCCGTGCGCTGACTTGGCGGCCATTGCTGAAGCTCAGGTGCCAGCGCTGCTGTTGCTCATCAAACACCGCACGTTGCAGGGCCATGCCAAAACGCAGATAGGGCGCCAGCTCAAAACGTGTGGCGCAGTGTTCCAGATAGGCGCGGATCTCAGGTTGTGTCGCGAACTGTCGCGACCAGTCCGGGTTGGGCGCGAAGGAAATTGAATACACATGGGACTGCACGTCACAGGCGCAACCCGGGTAGTGGTTATCGCGCCAGGTACCGCCGAGGGTCTCGGCCTGTTCGGCGATGAAGAAGTCGGTGAGCCCGGCCTCCTTGAGCTTGATCGCCATACACAGGCCAGCGAATCCCGAGCCAATGATGGCAATGTCAATTGAATCACTGTGGGCAGTCATGGGCGTGCCTCATAGATAGAAAGCGGGTGGGCATCGGATGTGCTCCTCTTTTTGTTTTGTCTTTTAGATAGAACACCATTGCAAAGGAAAATTGAATTAATTATTTTAAAAAAGATTTTAAATAATCTACCTGAAAATTTCGCCTACGCTAGGACCTTGTTCCGCATGTGCGATTTGTCCGACGGACGAGCGTGGTATGCAGGGCGTCCAGGTCCAAGGGGTGGACGATGGCTGAGGCCCTGATCAATTCCGGTCGGGTCGCCAGCAGCAGGGAAGCAGAGGACCGAGCTATGGCTGTGGAATGGGTTGTCGCTGCGGGTGTGCTGGCCGGCGCCAGCGTGGCGTTATGGGGCTTGAGTGCCTGGATGACGCGGCGCATTGAAGCGCGGGTTCCGATCAACGGGCGTTTCGTCGAGGTGGATGGCGAGCGCTTTCATTATGTCGAAGAGGGCAAGGGCCCGCCGCTGGTGATGATCCACGGGCTGATGGGCAGCAGCCGTAACCTCACATATGCCTTGTCCGGTCAGTTGCGAGAGCATTTTCGCGTGATCACCCTTGACCGGCCGGGGTCCGGCTATTCCAGCCGACACAGTGGCACGGCCGCAGACTTACCGGGTCAGGCCCGACAAATCGCGGCCTTTATCGACACGCTCGACCTGGGCAAGCCGTTGGTGCTGGGCCATTCCCTGGGTGGCGCGGTTGCTCTGGCGCTGGCCCTCGACCATCCCCATGCGGTATCCGGGTTGGTACTGGTAGCGCCTTTGACTCACCCGCAACGCATGTTGCCGCTGGTGTTCCTGTCATTATCGGTGCGCCCGGCCTGGCTGCGACGCTGGATGGCCCACACCCTGACGATGCCCGTTGGCCTGCTGAGTAAAAATGCAGTGGTCAAAGGCGTCTTCGGCCCCGATGCCGCACCGCCGGACTTCGCCACCCGGGGCGGCGGGCTGCTGGGCATGCGTCCAGACAACTTCTATGCCGCGTCCACCGAAATCAACCGGGTCAACGACCACCTGCCCGACATGGTCAAGCGCTACCCGCAACTGACCTTGCCCATCGGGCTGATCTATGGCACCCGCGACAAGGTGCTCGACTTTCAGAAACACGGCCAGGCCCTGGCGAGCAAGGTGCCAGGGCTGAAAATGCAAGTGGTCGAAGGCTGTGGGCATATGTTGCCGATCACCGCGACAGAGCGAGTGGTGGCGCTGGTGGAGCAGGTCGCCAAGCGCGTCAGGCCCGGGGCAGGCATCCGGCTGTTGCACCCTCCCAAGACTCTGGCGAGTAGATAAGGGTGCACCCGACTCGCGGTTCAAAGGCGTTGATGCCTGTCCTAGACACCTGACCAGACGGCTGAAAAAGAGACTGCCCGGTCACGGTAAAAAGGGCGGGAGAAACTAGTTGACGACCTAACGATTCCGCGCTATTTATTTAAAAAACTATTTCAATGTGTAATTTGAAATTATTTTTGAAATGCCTAAGAGCGAATAAAATAATGAAAAAAACGCCTTTTATCGCATGGTTGATTTCTCGGGGCAGTCAGCGCTCCGTAAACCTGTTTGCTGCCCCAATGCACACCGGATGTGTACGGAGGTTGCCATGAATCAGACCCTGGCCGCCCCGCACGTCTGGACCGACGCAAAGCGCCACCTGTGGTGGCTCGGCATCATGCCACTGGCAACCCCCTTGCTCTCCGGCGCCCTGGCGATCGGCACCGGCGTACAGCAATTGTGGTGGGTGGGTGTGCTGGTGATCTTCGGCTTGATCCCCCTGATCGACGGCCTGCTCGGCGAAGATGTCAGCAACCCGCCTGAATCTGCCGTCAGCAACCTTGAATCCCAACGTTACTATCGCTGGATCGTCTACACCGGCGTGCTGTTTGTGATCTCTTCAGTGATTATCACCGGCTGGCTGGCCGCCGGTGGCATCGACTGGATCATCAACGGCGGCCTGTTGAACGCTACGGCCACACTTGAGCCGTCGAGCTGGCTGGCCAAGGCTGCTGCATTCGTCACCGCACGCACTGAACTGCATGGCCACATCAGCGTGTTCACTTACCTGGGTATGGCAATGTCCACCGGCGCTGCCACGGGCATCGCGATCAACACCGCTCATGAACTGGGGCACAAACCCAAGCCCCTGGAAGTGTTCCTGGCCAAGGTCACCCTGGCGCCGACGTTCTACGGGCACTTCTACACCGAACATAACCGCGGCCATCACGTTCGGGTCGCCACCCCGGAAGATCCCGCCAGTTCGCGGCTGGGGGAAAGTTTTTGGGCATTCCTGCCGCGTTCGGTGTGGTTCAGCGCCGTGTCGGCCTGGAACCTGGAGCGCGAACGCCTGCGCAAACTCGGTTTGCCGGCCTTGCACTGGAAGAACGCCGTGCTCAGTGCCTGGATGTACAGCGTGGTGTTGTGGGGCGCGATGATTGCCTGGTTGGGCGCGGCGGTGATTCCGTTCCTGATCATCCAGGGCATCTACGGGTTCTCGTTGCTGGAAGTGGTGAACTACGTCGAGCATTACGGCCTCAAGCGCCAGAAGTTGCCCAATGGCCGTTACGAACGCTGCTCGCCGCGCCATTCATGGAACAGTAACCGGATTGTCACCAATATCTTCCTGTTCCAACTTCAGCGGCATTCCGATCACCATGCCAACCCCACGCGCAGTTATCAGTCGTTGCGCCACTTCGATGAGTCACCGCAACTTCCGTATGGTTACGCGAGCATGATTGTCTGGGCCTATGTGCCTTACTTGTGGCGACGTCGTATGGACCATCGGGTGCTCAATCATTATGCCGGGGATATCACCCTGACCAATCTTCAACCGTCACAGCGTTTGAAGTATCTGGAGAAGTACAGCAACAGCGCCAAGCCGTTTTGAGATGAAGTAAGCAGTACGGGCGTACTCGGGATCTGTGTATCGCGCAGGTCCTTGTCGCCCCCAGTATCAGGTGCAAGAACGTGGTTTGACCCTACAAAAATAATTTCAAGGGAAGGACGTACACCATGCAAAGTTCTGCCAAGTTCACCGCCCATATCCTGCTGGCAGCGATGGGCCTGATTGTTTATCACCAGGCCCAGGCTGCCCGTATCGAACCTGCTGGCAGTGCCTTCACGGCTCAAGGGCCCATCAGCTTTTCCAAAGGCAAGCTGATCAGCGCCGACTGCACGATCAAGGTGGCCGGCAAGGTCGCGGCCGATGGCTCATCGGTGAATGTCGATAAAGTCGAGTTTGACGGTGGCCTCAAATGCAGCCGTGTCGAAGCGATCAATTTGCCCTGGGTGCTGGTCGCCAAAGATACAAAGAGTGGCTCGATGTCCAGGATCAGCGTCGATGTGCACGCCTTTGGCCTGGGCGGCAAGTGCGGCCCTTCAACCGCCGACGGTACTTGGGATAACGCCACCGGCAAGTTGGAAGCCGCCAATGTTGCTATTGGCGAAGACTGCAAGATCAACACGGTATCCATCAAGATGCCGCCCAACTTCAAAGTGGTCGAATAAACCGTTCCAACTGTTGCAGCGGTAAATGCATTGAAATTTGGCTGGAAAGGGAAGTTCTGCAGTTTCACCGTGACCTCTCGATCATGGCCATTACCCCTGGCGAAATGAATCGCCATAACATGTGAGGAAAAACAATGAAAAGCTTGAAAACTCTCGTGTCGTTGACTGCCCTGGCTGTTTGCATGGGTGCTGCTTCGATGGCCAGTGCGGCTTCAATCAGCCCGGAAGGCCCTTTCACCACGACCGCAGGCTCCATCGTGGTGCAGTCACCGTCGTCGTTCGGGGGCTCTGTGACCTGTGGCATTACCTTCAGCGGCAATGTCAGCGGCGGCGTTGCGACTATCAACAATGCCTCGCTGACCGGCGGTGGCCTGTGTGCATTGCCCACCTTGAAAAGCATCCCGTCGCCAGGCTGGAAGCTGACGGCCTTGTCGGGCACTACCGGCCAAGTAGAGAACGTTGGTTACACCATTAAAAAGACCATCGTAATCCCAGGTACCGACTGCGGTCCATCCACTATCAGCGTGGCCTGGAATGCTGCGACTCACACGCTTACGGCTGCCAACCAAGCTCTGAGCGGTGGCTGCAACGTGGTCTCGCTGACCACCACTGCTGCTGGCCTGACCGTCAATCCATAACGGCTGCTTATTGCAGGATAAAAGGGTTGATCACCCGCTGAAAGGCCGGTACCTCGCCAGAGGTGCCGGCTGACGTGGAAAGCCGGCCATGCCGGGAGCGCATAATAATAAGGAGTGCCGCATGATCAGTAAGAAACAACAGGCTCAAACACTGCTGGGGCTGGCAATATTGGGAGGCTTGATGACGACTGCGCCCGTGCAGGCGGGTGGTTTCTCCACGCCGACTTATGGTGCTCCAGGCTGGGGCCGGGCATTCGGCGGCGGCTCTCTGTTCAAGAATGATCCAAGCTCTGCCTACAACAACCCGGCGGCCATGGCGTTCGTCGACCAGTCCGTGGTTCAACAGACCATTGACTATGCTCGGGTCAAAATCAAATACAGCGGCCAAGCCTATGATTACACCGGTAACCCGGTCAGTAATACGGCGGTAATGCCTGATGGCAGCTTTGACCCCAGCACTGCAGCACTCAATAACAACGATGGCGGCCAGGGTGGTTTCACCGCCTGGTTGCCTACCGGCTTCCTCGTTATTCCAATCGGTGACCGCTTTGCATTCGGCCTCAGTCAGGTCGTGCCGCAAGGTATGCGCACCACCTGGAATGAAAACTCCAAGTTTCGCGACTTCGCCGTGGACACCAAAATCGAGACCGTCGGTCTGACGGGCTCCTTATCCTTCAAGGTGCGTGACGACTTCTCCATCGGGGGGGGCCTTATCGTTCAGCGCAGTCAAGGCTTCGTCAGCCAGAATGTTGACCTGTTTTCGGCCGCGTCAGTCTCACCAGGCTTGGGTAACGGGGCATTTCCGGCGGGCGTCGGCACCGCGCTGATGCGGGTGAAGGTCGATAACATCTCCACTGGCTGGTTTACCGGTGTTGTCTGGAAGCCGACTGATCGAGACTCGCTGGGCCTTAACTATCACGCCAAAATCAAAAACAAGCTGACAGGCAAATACAGCGTCCGGGCTGATGCCTTGAACAATGGCCTGATGACTGACGATACGATCTTCGGTAACGGCAAGACGCTGGTCGAAACGGCTTATCCGGGCCTGACGCTGTACCCCGGTGGCGCCCATGCCAGTACTCAGTTGGATATTCCAGCCACCGCGGCGCTCGACTGGGTGCACCAGTTCAACGACCGCTGGACCTTGGGTGTCAGCGCCATGTGGACCCAGTGGTCGTCCTTCAAGGACCTCACGCTCAAGTCTCAGGGTTCGACTATCGTCGCCATTCCCTATAACTACAAAGATGCGTGGATGTACTCGGTGGGGGGAGATTTCAAGGCAACGGACGAGCTGACCTTGCGCGCTGGTGTGGCCTATGACCAAACGCCAACCCGCAATTCGACGCGCGATCCGCGTATTCCTGACGGTGACCGTTATTTTCTCTCTTTGGGTGCGGGCTACGATATCAAAGCCGTTCCTGGCTTGACTCTGGACGCCGCGTACTCGCATCAATTTGTCGAGAAGGTCAACATCAAGACCCAGAACGTAGACCGACTGGGCGGTGGCAGGCTTGACGGCAAGGCCGAGTCCTCAGGCGATATTGTCAGCCTGTCAGCCACGTACAAGTTCTGAGCCCACCCTGACAGCGAGTACCAGAGCATCTGGTGCTCGCTGCTCAACGATTTTGATAACTGTTTTGAGGCCTTCGTTCGGCCTCAAATTATTGCGCTCAATGACTAAATAAAAATTTCAAAACAAAATTTGAATTTAGTCATTCAAGTTTGTAGTGTGGTTTTACGCCGCCGCGCAGCTCGACCTGCCTGTGCTTTGGCCACATCTCGAATCAAGTAGAGGTATCCCTATGCTTATCTGGTTATTGGTGGGTTTCGCAGCAGCGATTGCCCTGGCGTATCGACAAGCCGCCGCTACCCTGTGGCTGGTCACTGGCCTGGTTTGGCTGGCAGCGGGTTACCTGTTCAACGTCGTGGCCGGCCTGGGCACCGCCGTCGCGGCGGTACTGGTGGTGTTGCCGGCCCTGGTGCTGGCGCTCAAACCCCTGCGCCGCACGCTGTTGACCAGCAAGGCCCTAGGCCTGTTTCGCACGATCATGCCGGCGATGTCCGACACCGAGCGTGCGGCCATCGAGTCCGGCACTGTGTGGTGGGATGCCGAGCTGTTCAGCGGCAAGCCCAACTGGCAGCGCCTGTTGCAAGCCGCGCCGGCCAGCCTGAGTGCGGAGGAGCAAGCCTTTCTCGACAATGAGGTCGAAACCCTGTGCGACATTGCCAACGACTGGGAAACCACCCAAGTCTGGCAGGACATGTCCCCCGAAGGCTGGCAATACACCAAGGACGCCGGGTTCCTCGGCATGATTATTCCCAAGCAGTACGGAGGCAAAGGCTTCTCCCACTACGCCCACTCCCAGGTGGTGATGAAGCTGTCGACTCGCTGCTCGGCGGCGGCGATTTCGGTGATGGTGCCCAACTCCCTGGGCCCGGCCGAATTGCTGCTGCATTACGGCACCGACGCCCAGCGCAATTACTACCTGCCGCGCCTGGCGCGGGGCGAAGACATCCCGTGTTTTGCCTTGACCAGCCCGTATGCCGGCTCTGACGCGGGTGCGATCCCGGACCTGGGCATTGTCTGCAAAGGTCTGCACGAAGGCGAAGAAGTGCTGGGTTTCAAAGTGACCTGGGACAAGCGTTACATCACCCTTGGCCCGATTGCCACGGTATTGGGCCTGGCATTTCGCGCCGAAGACCCGGACGGCCTGCTTGGCGCGGCCGGTTCCCTGGGAATTACCTGTGCGCTGATCCCGACTTCTCACCCAGGGGTGAACAGCGGTCGTCGTCACTGGCCGCTGAATGCGGTGTTCCAGAACGGTCCTACCACCGGCAAGGACGTATTCATTCCACTGGAGTGGGTGATTGGCGGCCGTGAACAAGTCGGTAACGGCTGGCGCATGTTGATGGAGTGCCTGGCCGCGGGCCGGGCGATTTCCCTGCCTTCGGCTAACGTTGGCCTGGGCAAGGTCGCCGTGCGCGGCACTACAGCCTATGCGGCGATGCGCAAGCAGTTCGGCTTGCCCATCGGCAAGTTCGAAGGGGTGCAGGCTCCGTTGGCGCGCATGGCCGGGCACCTGTATGCCTGCGACGCGGTGCGCAAGGTGTCGGTAGCGTCCCTGGATGCCGGCGAGAAACCTTCGGTGATCTCGGCCATTGCCAAATACCACGTCACTGAGCGCGCGCGCATCATCGTCAACGACGGCATGGACATTGTTGCCGGCAAGGGTATCTGCATGGGGCCCAATAACTTCCTCGCCCGTGCCTATCAGCAAAGCCCCATCGCCATTACGGTGGAAGGCGCCAACATCATGACCCGCTGCCTGATCATCTTTGGTCAGGGCCTGATTCGTTGCCACCCCTATGTGTTGCGCGAAATGGAAGCGGCGCGCAACCCGGACCGGCGCAAGGCGCTGGAAGACTTCGACAGCGCGATGTTCGGCCATGTGAGTTTTGTACTGGCCAACACCGTCCGCGCAGCGGTGCATTCCCTGACTGGCGGGCGCCTGCTTGGCGCGCCTGCCAAGACCGACCCGGCGCTGGCGTCCTACTACCGTCAGGCCAATCGGCTGTCGGTGGTGCTGGCGTTGATCTCGGACATTTCCATGGGCGTGCTTGGGGGTGCCCTCAAGCGCAAGGAAAGTATCACCGGGCGTTTGGGGGATATTCTGTCGCAGCTGTACATCCTGTCGTGCGTGCTCAAGCGTTTCGAGGACGACGGCCGGCCCCAGGCAGATCTGCCGCTGGTGCATTGGGCGGCGCAGGACGCGTTGCTGCGCGCCCATGAAGCCTTGGCTGAGGTGCTCGACAACTACCCGTCGAAACCAGCGGCGAGGGTGGTGCGCGCGTTGAGTTTTCCGTTTGGCATTCCCCTGCACAAACCGTCGGATCGTCTGTTGGCGCAAGTGGCCGATGTGGTGCAAACCCCAGGGGAAACCCGCGACCGCTTGCTGGCCAATTCCTACATCCCGCGCCCGGAAATCGACAAGCTGGCCTACGGCGAATTGGGCTTTCGTTTACTGCCACAGGTGGAGTCGATCGAGGCTCGGCTTAAACCCGCCATCAAGCAAGGTTTGCTTGGCCCGCTGCCGATTTCGGCCACGGCCTTTACCGAATGGCGCGTCAAGGCGCGGGCGCTGGACTTGATCAGCGACGACGAGGACGCCTTGCTGGGCCGCTATGTGGAATACGCCGATCACGGTATCCAGGTGGATGACTTCCCCCAGGATTTTGGTTTGCTGGAGGCGTTGCAGCAGCGCAAGCAGGCGCTCGAACCGGCCGCCAAACGGCGCAGCAGCCAAAGCGAAAACGCCCCGGTGAATTGACAGTGTGGGAGGGGGCTTGCCCCCTCCCACATTTGATTGGGTTTACAAGGCAAATGTGTGGCGTGAGTGAGTGCTTACCATGAGTGACAACTACCTTTCATTCGTCAACTCCCCCTGGGGCCGTCGCCTGGCCCAGGCTATTGGCTTGCCGCAACCCTTGCCGCTGCAGCGTCATCGCAGCGGCCAGGCCGGGCTGGCCAACCCGGTGATCATCGCCGGGGCAGGGCGCCTGGCGGCGTCGGTGCAGCGTATTTTCAGCGCCACCGACACCGTCGCCGCCACGGCGGCAACCCTCAAGGCGCCGTCCACGGTCAAGGTGCAAGGCGCAGTGTTTGATGCCAGTGGCGTGGTCGATCTGCAACAGTTGGACGAGCTCTACCTGTTCTTCCACGCCAACGCCAAGCGCCTCGGTCAACATGGCCGAGTGGTGGTGCTCGGCACTGCGCCGGAACACAGCAAGGACTTGCCCCAGGCCATCGCTCAGCGTGCTCTGGAGGGCTTGGTGCGCTCGCTGGCCAAGGAGCTGCGTCGGGCGATCACCGTACAATTGTTATATGTGGCGCCGGGTGCCGAGGAGGCATTGGACAGCAGTTTGCGCTTCTTCCTCTCACGCCGCTCTGCCTATGTCTCGGGGCAGGTGGTGCGCCTGGAAAGACCTGTGGATGGCAACACCACCGTCAATTGGGACAAACCCTTCGCCGGTCGCCGTGCCTTGGTCACCGGTGCTTCCCGAGGCATCGGCCTGGCTATCGCCCAGGTGCTGGCGCGTGACGGCGCCCATGTGGTGTGCGTGGACGTGCCCCAGGCCCAGCAAGCCTTGCAACAGGCCGCCGCCAGCGTCGGCGGGTCGGCCTTGCCCCTGGACATCACCGCCGCCGACACCGCCGCGCTGTTGCAAGCCCATGTCAGCCAATACGGTGGCTTTGATGTGGTGGTGCACAACGCCGGGATCACCCGTGACAAGACCATCGCCAAGATGACCGAAGCCGCCTGGCGCAGCGTGATGGCGGTCAACCTGCAGGCACCGTTGCAGCTCAGTGAAGCCTTGCTCGACAACCAGGGCATAAACGCCGGTGGGCGCATCATCTGCGTGTCGTCGATTTCAGGGATTGCCGGCAACCTGGGGCAAAGCAACTATGCCACCTCCAAGGCGGGCGTGATTGGCCTGGTGCAAGGTCTGGCACCGCGTGCGGCGGCCCGGCAGGTCACAGTGAATGCGGTGGCGCCCGGCTTTATCGAGACCCAGATGACCGCGAAGATCCCGTTGATGATCCGTGAGGCGGGGCGGCGCATGAATTCATTGTCTCAGGGCGGGCAGCCTATTGATGTGGCCGAGACTATCGCCTGGCTCGCTCATCCTGCGTCGGGCGGAGTGAATGGCCAGGTCGTGCGAGTGTGTGGCCAAAGCCTGTTGGGAGCCTGAAGCGATGGACTATGTGACGCAGATTATCGACCCGCCGCCGTCGCGCACGCAGTTGCTGCTCGACGGTATGCGCGCTATGCGCAAGCCCAAGCTCGACGGTGCGCCGCTGTTACCCACGGCGTGCCTGGTGCGCGCTGCGGTGGCGCTTTCCCCCGCGGGTATCGCCGCTTACGCACGGGCCTGTGGCTTTTGTCCCGAACAGGGCGTGCCGCTGTCCTACCCCCATGTATTGGCCTTTCCCTTGCACTTGATGCTGCTGACCCGGCCAAGCTTCCCGTACCCGGCCAGCGGCATGGTGCATCTGGCCAATCGTATTCGTCAGCACCAGCGCCTGCACCAGGGCCAGGCGTTGCGCGTGGAGGTGTACTGCGAGCGCTGGGTCGCGCATCCCAAGGGGCAGGCATTGAGTATCGCCACCCGTGCCTTCAGTGCGGGCGCGCTGGTGTGGGAAAGCGACAGCCTGTACCTGCGCCGTAACGTCAACAACCCCGTGGGTGAGCCATGGAATGACCCATTGCCATTGCAGGAGGAAGGCTTGTTGCGCACCCAGCGCTGGGTGCTTCCCGCCGACCTGGGGCGACGCTTTGCCAAGGTCTCGGGGGATTTCAATCCGATTCACACCTCGGTCATTGGGGCCAGGCTTTTTGGTTTTCGCCGTGCCATCGCCCATGGCATGTGGACGCTGGGCCGTGCATTGGCGGCGCAACAACCGCCCGGTGGCCTGGAGCAGGCGCAAGCGCATTGCGATTTCAAGTTGCCGATTTTCCTGCCTGGCCAGGTCGCCCTGTGGAGCCACCCGGTGACTGGCCCACGCCGTGAGTTCGAAGTGCGCAATTTCGCCGGGGACAAACCCCATATGCGCGGGCTGTTTATTTGGAAAGAGAACCAGTGATGAGTGACTACAGCTTCAACCCGGCGCCAACTCGCCGCGTGGCGATTATCGGCGGCAATCGCATTCCGTTTGCTCGCTCCAACACGGTGTATGCCCATGACAGCAACCAGGATCTGCTGGTCGCCGCTCTCCAGGGCCTGGTCGACCGTTACAACCTGCATGGCCAACGCCTGGGCGAATTTGCCGCCGGGGCAGTGATCAAGCATTCGCGGGATTTCAACCTGGCCCGTGAAGCGCTGTTGTCCACCACACTGTCGCCGCAAACCCCGGCCTATGATGTGCAGCAAGCCTGCGGCACCGGGCTTGAAGCTGCGCTGCTGGTGGCGAATAAAATCGCTCTGGGCCAGATCGAAGTCGGCATTGCCGGTGGCGCCGACACCACCTCCGACGCGCCTATCGGCATCAACGAATCCTTGCGCCATACCTTGCTTGCGGCCAATCGCGCCAAGGGCATGGGCGACAAGCTCAAGCAACTCCTCAACGTGCGCCCGTCGATGTTGTTCAAGCCGCTGCTGCCGCGCAATGGCGAGCCGCGTACGGGGCTGTCCATGGGCGAACACTGCGAAGAAATGGCCAAGCGCTGGCAGATCAAGCGCCTGGCCCAGGACGAGTTGACCCTTACCAGCCACCAACGATTGGACGCGGCCTACAACCGCGGTTTTTTCGACGACCTGATCAGTCCCCATCGCGGCCTGGCCCGCGACAATAACCTGCGTGCCGATATCAGCCTGGAGAAACTGGCGGGCCTGTCGCCGGTATTCGACCGCCAGAACGGCACCCTCACTGCCGGCAACTCCACGCCCTTGACCGATGGCGCTTCGGTGGTGCTGCTTGCCAGTGAAGAATGGGCCACTGCCAATGGCTGGCCGGTGCTGGCCTACTTGCGCACGGGTGAGACGGCGGCGGTAAATTTTGTCGACGGCACCGAGGGCCTGCTGATGGCACCGGCCTACGCCGTGCCGCGCATGTTGCAACGGGAAGGCTTGAGTTTTGCCGACTTTGATTTATTCGAGATACACGAAGCGTTTGCCGCCCAGGTGCTGTGTACGCTCAAAGCGTGGGAAGACCCTGAATATTGCCGCGAGCGGCTCGGCCTTGAGACGCCCTTGGGCACCATCGAGCGCAGCAAGATGAACGTCAACGGTGGCTCACTGGGCTGCGGCCATCCGTTCGCGGCCACTGGCGGTCGGCAATTGGCGGCGCTGGCCAAGGCGATCCATGAACGCGGTGGTGGCCGCGGCCTGATCTCGATCTGTGCGGCGGGTGGATTGGGCATCACCGCCATCGTCGAAAAGTAACGCTTTTAAAAACAACAATAAGGACACTGCCATGAACGCTATCAGCCTGGAACACACCGAACGTATCTGGTTGAACACTTACCTGCCCGGCGTTCCAGCCGATATCGAGACCGGGATCGAGGAGTATCCGTCGCTGCGTGAAGTGTTCCTGGAGCATCTGGAAAAATTCAGCGAGCGGGTGGCCTACGTCAGCATCGGCACCGAAATGACCTACGCCGACTGGCGGGTTCAGGGCATCGCCTTTGCCGCTTGGTTACAGGGCCAGGGCGTAAAAAAGGGCGACCGCGTGGCGCTGATGATGCCCAACTGCTTGCAATACCCGATCTGCCTGTTGGGCTCGATCCTGGCCGGTGCCGTGGTGGTCAACGTCAACCCGTTGTACACCGCCCATGAACTCAAGCACCTGCTCAAGGACAGCGGCGCCGAAACCGTGGTGATCTTCGAGAACTTCGCCCACACCCTGGAAAAAGCCATGGCCGGCAGCAGCGTCAAGCGCGTGGTGCTCGCGGCTATCGGTGATTTGCTGGGGACCTTCAAGGGCGCGGCGATGAACTTTATCCTGCGCCGCGTGCAGAAGCAGGTGCCGGCTTTCAAGCTGCCCGGTGCGCTGCGCTTCAAGCAGGTGCTTGAACAGGGCAGGGGGCTGCACCACTTGCCGGTTGCGCTGGATCGCGATGAGCTGGCCTTCCTGCAGTACACCGGCGGCACTACCGGCGATGCCAAGGGCGTGATGCTCAGCCATCGCAATATCATTGCCAACCTGCTGCAAGCCAAGGCCTGGGTCGGCGACCAACTGGACCAGCACAAGCAGGAAACCAATGTGACCCTGCTGCCGCTTTACCACATCTTTTCGCTGACCGTGAATTGCCTGATGTTCATGTGCCTGGGCGGGCGCAATATCCTCATCGCCAACCCGCGGGACGTGAAGCGGGTGCAGATGATCCTGCGCAAGGAGCGCTTCAACGGGATTGCCGGGGTTAACACGCTGTTTAATGGCTTGCTGGAGAACAAGGAATTCTGCTCGCGGGATTTTTCCGACCTGCGCCTGGTGATCGCCGGCGGTATGGCCACCCACACCGCGGTGGCCAAGCGCTGGAAGGAGGTGACCGGGCTGCCGATCATCGAAGGCTACGGGCTGACCGAGTGTTCGCCCGTGGTGAGCATCAGCCCTATCGATATTTCGCGTATGCGCGAGATGGAATTTACCGGCAGCATCGGCGTGCCGTTGCCGTCGACCTGGGTGCGTTTCATGCGCGAAGACGGCGAGCTGGCTGACATCGGCGAGCAAGGCGAGCTGCAAGTACGCGGCCCGCAAGTGATGCAGGGCTACTGGAAGCGGCCCAAGGAAACTGCTGAGGTATTGGATGCCGACGGTTGGCTGTCCACCGGCGATATCGGGGTGATGGACGCGCGCGGCTATATTCGCCTGGTGGACCGCAAGAAGGACATGATCCTGGTCTCGGGTTTCAATGTGTACCCCAATGAAATCGAGGACGTGGTGGCGATGCACCCGGGTGTCGCGGAAGTGGCGGCGATCGGTGTGGAAGATGCCGTGAGTGGGGAGAAGGTCAAGATCATCGTGGTGCGCAAGGATCCGGCCCTGACCCAGGAGCAGATTCTTGCGCATTGCCGGGAATACCTGACGGGGTACAAGGTGCCCCGGTATGTGGAGTTCCGCAGTACCGAGCTGCCCAAGACGACGGTTGGCAAGGTACTGCGGCGCGCATTGCGCTGACTCGGTTTACCGGGGCTGGCCAATCGTCAGAGGTAACCATCGTCGGGGAAATTGAGACCAATGACATCCTGGCTGTGGATCGGTCGGATGCTTTTGATCAAGAAATCAGTCTTGCCATTTCCCGTCAAATCGACACCGAGGAAGTACCTATTGGTTTTTGGGTTGAATGTCAGGATGGTATCGCCCGGTTGTCCGCTGTACTGACTGACGTAGTTGAGTTGGACTTGCGAATTTTCGCTCAGGCTGCTCAAGTCGATTTTGTCTTGGCCTGTGGTGAAGTCCATAAGCAAGTCAGCGTTGTTGCGCGGGGAGTCGCCGGCGGCATGATAAGTAAACGTGTTGGAGCCACCGTTGCCGGTCAGTATGTCGGCTCCGCCACCTCCAGTCAGGACGTTGTCCGCACTGTTCCCGGTAATACGATCGTTGCCTGTGCCGCCTTTCGCGTTTTCGATAAGGGTTTGGGCGCTGATGTGCACGTTGTTAGTCAAACCACCCACGCTGGAGCGTGAATCCGGGGTCAGGTTGATTCGCTGGTTTTGCGCGAAGCCAGAGAAGTCCAGCGTGTCATTGCCTTGTTTGTCGTGCACGCTGAAACCGGGCCTGTCGGTGGGAGACGTAAGGCTGGTTTCGGGCTTGCCCGTGTTGGAGTTGAAGCCGTAGACAGTGTCGGCGGCTGTGGATTTCGCAAGTGGAGGCGTAACCGGGGGTGGCGTCGTGGGTACCGGAGCGGGAACGGAAGGGCGTGTAGGTTTTGATTCAGGTAGCACCACTGGGGTGGCATTCGTCAAAATATCTGTGGGCTTTATGGGCTTTTCACTCAGGATCACCAGCATGGAATAGGGGTCGCCAGTTACATTCATGATCAGCCTGTAGCGCTTGATACTCTCATCGTAGTCCAGCGTCAGTTCGCCTTTCTTCCCCGTGTGCCAGTCAACAAGCTTGGGTTTCTGGATGCCCGCATCTTTCAACATGGTTGACAGGTCAATCTTGTCGATGCCACTTGTGAAGTCTGTGAGTGTATCGGGGTTTTCACCAGGTGAGTCGCTGACACTATTATATACAAACGTATCTGCGCCACCTCCACCGGTCAGCGTGTCGCCGCCAGCACCTCCCCTCATGCGGTTGTTGGCATCATTGCCGATCAGCACGTCGTGCCCCGAGCCGCCAATGGCATTTTCAATAACAACGCCCTTGGCGATTGATACATTACCCTGACGGCCGCCGACATCTGAGATTTTTCCCGCGTTCAAGTTGATCCTTTGATCTTTTTTGAATCCGGAAAAATCCAGAGTGTCTTCGCCGCCGTTATCCCAGATACAAAAGAACGGCAAGTCGTTGGGGGAGGTCAACGTGTAGTGGTCGCGCTCTGTGTTGGAGTTGAAACCGTAGGTTGTATTGCCTTTACGGGTTTCGTCGTTGGCCTTGTATCGCAAATGAGCGCCGGCAATATCGTGCATCATCGGGGTTTGGGAAGAGTCCGATACGAACGAGTTTTTATTATTTTCATGGGGGCGAAACAGGCTGAAGTTATAACTCATAGTGCTATAGACGTCGCTGCTTTGAGGGAGGTCAAGATCCGGATGCTCAAGTCCCAAGGTGTGCCCGATCTCGTGGACCATTGCCGCATGCAGCCCGGCCCCTTCATTTTTTCCGATATTTACGTCCTGAGCGCCGTAAGCATTTGGCAACGTAGCGTCACCGCCCCCACCTGAGACTTCCCGAACTGACAGGTGAGTGTCAGCATTTTTGCCATTTTCGACAAAATTGACTTTTATAACATCTTCCCAAGACCGAAGTGCCTGCCTGAATGCTCTCTTTTTGGTCTCGCTGAATTCGGTAAATGCATAGGACACAGTGAGTTGTCCGTCACCATTGCGATCTTGTATTTTATAGTTGCTGCGAGTGAGATTTTTAGCAACTTCATTGGGAGGATCGGAAGAGAGTGAGTTGCTAGCGGATAAGTTGGAAGTTTCGGTTGTCACAGAGAACGATTTTGCGGGCGGGCAGTAAGCGCGAATCGACGACATGATTGAGACCCTTGAGTAAGTGGGTATTAGTTGCTGGCCATGCTTGCAATTGATGTTGAAGGCGGGGGTAAGTTAGACGCTTTTGGGAGGCTGCTCTAGGGGTACAGTATTTCGATATATGATTGTGTTGTTAGGTAACTGTGATCATGTTGCTAGTGTGCTAGGTGTTGTCGGAATAATTACTTTGTGGGGGAGGTGCCAAGATAGTTAAGCGAAGGGCGAGGGTTATCTTGTCAGATAGAATGGGCGTTGAATGGCTCGTGCGCTCATATTTTCGTTATTTAGAAAACAAGCAATGAGTGCGTGCATAGAACATACAACAATGAGTGACGTCGCCCGTAGACAGGGCGACGTGATTGATCATTTGCACCGTGATTGATTAAAGTGCGCTGACCTTGACCCAACGTTCTTCGAGGGCCGCCACGCGAATCGCTGTCGCCAACCGCTCCACCTCCCATGCAGCATCAAAGTCCGTGCCATCCGCACCTTGCCCCGCAAGCGCCATGATCAACTCCTGCACCTCCAGCGTCTTCAACTCGTTGTAGCCCAACTGATGCCCCGCCGCTGGGCTGAACGCCGCATAGCCGGGCAGCGCAGGGCCTGCCAAGACGCGTTGAAAGCCGTCCTGGCCGACACGGTGCAGGCGCAGTTCATTCAAGCGCTCCTGATCGAACGCCAAGGTGCCTTTGGTCCCGCTTATCTCAAAGCACAGGTGGTTTTTGTAGCCGTGCTTGAGCCAGCTGCTGCTCACCGTGCCGCGCGCACCGTTGGCGAAGCGCAGCAGGGCGTGCACCTGGTCATCCACGGCGATGGATTTCAAATCAGCGCTGCCTTGGGTCGCGGGACGCTGAGCATGCACTGTCTGGGTATCGGCACACACACTGACCACATCGCCGACCAGGTAACGCGCCATCGACAGCAAATGGCTGCCCAGGTCAGCCAGAGCACCACCGGCGTGTCCCACTTCGCAACGCCACGACCACGGCGAGACCGGATCGGCCATGAAGTCTTCGCTGAACTCACCCTGGAAGCTGATGATCTGGCCCAGCTCACCCCGGGCTAGCATCTGGCGCGCCAACACGATCATCGGGTTGTGCTGGTAGTTGTAGCCCACTCGCGTCACCACCCCGGCGTTGCTGGCTGCACGGCGCATGGCATCGGCTTGCTCCAGGCTGATGGCCAGGGGTTTCTCGCAGTACACCGCTTTGCCCGCCGCAATCGCGGCCATGGCCATGGGGTAGTGCAGGTGGTTGGGGGTGGTGATGGCCACGACATCGACCTTAGGGTCCTCGATCAGCGCCTGCCAATCACCATGGGCCTGGGCAAACCCCCAGGCCGTGGCGCAGCGTTGGGCTCGCTCGGTGTCGGCATCGGCCAGGGCAGCAAGCTTTAGCTGTACCGGCAACTCGAACACTGTGCGCGCGTTATTGAACGCTAACGCGTGGGCACGGCCCATGAAGCCTGTGCCGATCAAGCCGATTCCGAGTTCACGCATAGCCGTGGTCCTTTGATTATTGTTTTCAGGGATGGCATTAATGGAATAAAAATTCGCAAATATCAATAGTTGGAATAAAAATTCACTCATCACTTCAGTTGATATGAACCTATTCAGCCGTAGCCAAACGCCGCCAGTTAACAAAAGATAACGTAGCGCCGATTGTCAGACGATTCCAAAGCCCGATAGGATGGCCCGTGCTGACTCCAGGCGCTCTAGATTGCAGGTTTCAACGTCCTGGAAGATAAGCCGACCTAAAAATAATAAATGGGAGAAAGGTCTATGAGTGAGCCTGTCATGGGTTGGGTAGTTTGCCGCCCACGCGCCGCACGCAGGGTTGCGTTGCTGGCCACAGCGCTCTCGCTGCTTGCCGGTGCGGTGTTGTCTACGCCCGTACTGGCCGCCAGCGATACCTCCGCCGCCGCGGTATTTGCGATTCAATCCCCCAAGGCCGCCAAAGGCTTGATGATCGATGTGGTTCACGCCGGCAAGCGGCTGGTGGCGGTCGGTGATCGTGGGCATATCCTGTATTCCGATGACCAGGGCAACACCTGGACCCAAGCCAAAGTCCCCACCCGGCAACTGCTCACGGCGGTGTTTTTCGTCGATGACCAACAGGGCTGGGCTGTCGGCCATGATGCGCAAATTCTTGCCAGTTCCGATGGCGGCGCCACGTGGACCCAGCAATATGAAGACCTCAAGCGCGAAGCGCCGTTGCTCGATGTGTGGTTCAACGATGCCAAGCACGGACTGGCCGTCGGCGCCTACGGTGCGTTGATTGAAACCACCGACGGCGGCACCACCTGGGCCGACGTCAGTGACCGCCTCGATAACGAAGACCAGTTTCACCTCAACGCCATCGCCCGGATCAAGGACGCCGGCCTGTTTATCGTCGGCGAACAGGGCAGCATGTTCCGCTCCAGCGACGATGGCCAAACCTGGGAGAAACTCGAAGGCCCCTACGAGGGCTCGTTGTTTGGCGTGATCAGCACGGCGCAGCCGCAGACCCTGCTGGCTTATGGCTTGCGCGGCAATCTCTACCGCTCCACGGATTTCGGCAGCACCTGGGAACAGGTCGAACTCAATGCCACACGCGGTGCGCTTGAGTTCGGCCTGTCTGGCGCCACCTTGCTTGATGATGGCGCCATCGTCGTCGTCGGCAACGGTGGCAGCGTGGTGGTCAGCCATGACGACGGCCAGACGTTCAGCGTGTTCAATCGCCCGGACCGGATTTCACTCTCGGCAGTCACAGCCGCAGGCAATGGCAACTTGATTCTGGTGGGGCAGGGTGGCGTTCGTGTCGCCACGCCAGCCGGCGCCGAACTCGTAAAACAATAAGAAGGGCGGGGAACGCATGAGCAGTCATCACAACGATAAAGCGACCTTTCTTGAGCGCCTGATTTTTAACAATCGCCCGGCGGTGATCGTCATCTGCCTGCTGGTGAGTATTTTCCTGTTCTGGCAGGCGACGTTGATTCGCCCGTCTACCAGCTTTGAAAAGATGATCCCCCTCAAGCACCCCTTCATCGAAAAGATGATGGAGCACCGCAACGACCTGGCCAACCTGGGCAACACCGTGCGCATTTCGGTGGAGGCCAAGGATGGGGATATCTTCACCAAGGACTATATGGAGACCCTGCGTCAGATCAATGACGAGGTGTTCTACATCTCCGGCGTCGATCGTTCGGGCCTCAAGTCGCTGTGGAGCCCCAGCGTGCGCTGGACCGAAGTGACCGAAGAAGGCTTTGCCGGCGGTGAAGTGATCCCGCAGAGCTACAACGGCTCGCCGCAAAGCCTCGACCAACTGCGCAACAACGTGCTCAAGTCCGGCCAGGTCGGGCGTTTGGTGGCTAACGATTTCAAGTCGAGCATTGTCGATATCCCGTTGCTGGAGTCCTACCCGGACCCGCAGGACCAGGGCAAGCTACTGGCCCTGGACTACCAGAAGTTTTCCCACGAGCTTGAGGACAAGATCCGCAACAAGTTCGAGGCGCAAAACCCTAATGTAAAAATCCACATTGTCGGCTTTGCCAAGAAAGTCGGAGACCTGATCGACGGCCTGATCATGGTGGTGCTGTTCTTTGGCGTGGCCTTTGGCATCACCCTGATCCTGTTGCTGTGGTTCACCAACTGCCTGCGCAGCACCATCGCGGTGTTGAGCACCACATTGGTGGCGGTGGTATGGCAGTTGGGCCTGATGCATGCCGCCGGTTTCGGGCTGGATCCCTACTCGATGCTGGTACCGTTCCTGATCTTCGCCATCGGTATTTCCCACGGCGTACAGAAGATCAATGGCATCGCCCTGCAATCCGGTGAGGCCGACAACGCCCTGACGGCTGCGCGCCGCACGTTCCGGCAACTGTTCCTGCCGGGGATGATCGCGATTCTCGCGGATGCGGTTGGCTTTATTACCCTGCTGATCATTGATATCGGCGTGATCCGTGAACTGGCCATCGGCGCATCGATCGGCGTGGCGGTGATCGTGTTCACCAACCTGATCCTATTGCCGGTAGCGATTTCCTATGTAGGGATAAGCAAACGCGCCATCGCCAAGAGCAAGAAAGACGCGAACCGCGAACATGCGTTCTGGCGCCTGCTGTCCGGATTCGCCAGCCCGAAAGTCGCGCCGGTCTCGATTTTCCTGGCCTTGGTCGCCTTTGGCGGCGGCCTGTGGTACAGCCAGAACCTGAAGATCGGCGACCTCGACCAAGGCGCACCGGAACTGCGCCCGGACTCGCGCTACAACAAAGATAACAACTTCATCATCAGCAACTACTCCACCAGCTCCGACGTGCTGGTAGTGATGGTCAAGACCCGTGCCGAAGGCTGCTCGCGCTATGAAGCCATGGCGCCCATCGACCAGTTGATGTGGAAGATGCAGAACACCGAGGGTGTGCAGTCGGCGATCTCGTTGGTGACCGTATCCAAACAAATGATCAAAGGCATGAACGAGGGCAACCTGAAATGGGAAACCCTGTCGCGTAACCCCGATGTGCTGAACAACTCCATCGCCCGTGCCGATGGCCTGTACAACAACAACTGTTCCCTGGCGCCGGTGCTGGTGTTCCTCAACGATCACAAGGCCGAAACCCTCGACCGTGCGGTGCACGCTGTGCAGGAATTCGCCAAGGAAAACAACAAGGACGGCCTGGAGTTCATCCTCGCTGCTGGTAACGCAGGGATCGAAGCGGCCACCAACGAGGTGATCAAGGAGTCGGAACTGATCATCCTGATCCTGGTGTACCTGTGTGTGGCGACCATGTGCATGATCACCTTCCGGTCCTGGGCGGCGACTTTGTGCATTGTGCTGCCGCTGGTGCTGACCTCGGTGCTGGGTAACGCGCTGATGGCGTTCATGGGTATTGGCGTCAAGGTCGCGACCTTGCCGGTGGTGGCCCTGGGCGTGGGGATTGGCGTGGACTACGGTATCTACATCTACAGCCGTCTGGAAAGTTTCCTGCGTGCAGGTTTGCCGCTGCAAGAGGCGTACTACCAGACATTGAAGTCCACCGGTAAAGCTGTGCTGTTCACCGGTCTGTGCCTGGCCATTGGTGTGTGTACCTGGATCTTTTCGGCCATCAAGTTCCAGGCCGACATGGGCTTGATGCTGACCTTCATGTTGTTGTGGAACATGTTCGGCGCGTTGTGGCTACTACCCGCACTCGCGCGGTTCCTGATCAAGCCTGAGAAACTGGCGGGGCAGAAGGGCAATTCGTTGTTTGCGCATTAAGCCAATGCAAAAAGCCGCACTGTGCGGCTTTTTGCAGAGCGTCAGTTGATCAGCCTCACAGCTCCAGAAAGAGCTTCTGGTCCAGCGGGGCTGTAATACTGGCTTTGGTTATTTTCTCCACGACGCCATTGTTTCCTGCTTCTCTAATCAAGTCCTTTTGGGTCTTGTAGCGTTGGGATGGGATTTTCAGATGCGCAGCGTTGTGGTCGGCTCGCTTCCAGCCTTTCTGCGGATAGTGGAAGTGGGCATACCACAACGGTTCGACTTCGCCTTTTTTGCGAACTTGGTACTCGGTGAGAAAGTCGTTTGGCTTTAATTGGAAGTCCCGCTTTACCAGGTTGATATCGACAAAGCGATGGGTCCACAAGAAGTCGACATTTTCCGCTGTCGGCGGCTGAACCAGAAAGCCGTCTGCGGCGTGTTGACGGGCCTTTTGCAGCAGCTCATCTGCGGCGGCCCTCCATTGTGCAACTAAGTCGGCGGTTTCCGGTCTGGCTCTATGGCTGGCTTCGGCTTGATCCGCTGTCTCCCTGAGTTTATTGGCCAGCGGTTCTAGCATATCGTTCCAATCCTTGGGGGTAACAGTATCGCGCCGCGCCGGATCGTTAAGTTTGCGTTTCTGGAAAAGAATTGACTGCTCCTCTTTCGCCGCGTCACTCATCAGCTTTTGTGCCTCGCTCTTATAGTTCGCCAGGGACCTCGGGGGGGAGGCAAGGCGGGGAGGTGTGGGCTGCCCACGGATGATCTTCACCCACCCACGATCATTCGCGTGTTCGCTGTAACTCGCCACGGGTTGGCCGCTTTGTGGGTCTATCACATCGACAATGTCAAAGGTCTGGCCCGGTTCCGGAGCGCGCAGGGTGCCGATCAAGGTCTCATTGTCTTCAGTCTTGAATACGCGTTGATTACTCGGTTTGGCCCGTTGGTCGCTGCGTGGGGGCGCTTTTGGAATTAGAAACTGCTCTTCTTCGACGACCTGGACCAACTCGGCTTCCGCTTCGGCGATGAGCTTATTGAGTACCTCGGTGAAACGCTGGTGGTATTGCGCCCGAAAGAGCTCTGGGTGCTCCTCCTGCATAAGGAGGCTGTCGCTCAATACCTGTTTGTATTTAGTGATAATGGTAGTCAGCGCGGCATTGCGTTCGCTCAAGGTGTAGCCGGTGTATTGGTGCAGATCATTAAAAGCGACTATTTCGGTTTTCAGGGATTCTGCCAGGAAACGCTTCATCTGCAGGTGGTCAGTTGCCCCTGCGCTGCGGGCAGACCATGTCGTGGTTAGTAATTTGAGGAACGACATCCTATTCAGTTTTGATGTCAGTATTCTGGCGGCGGGAGGGGAGGTGTAACGCTCTTTGATGTACTCCTCGGCTTTTTTATTACCGAAGGGGGAGTCGTTCTTCCACTGATCAAATGTGTCACTGACCGCCTGCTTCGACGCCAATAGGTTTTCAGTAGCGTGATAGGCCATTTCGGACACTTCCATCAATTCATCGTAAGCGATCTCGGAGTCGTTATTGGACTGCCGTATCAACTCCTCCAGCGAGGCGCCGTTCACTCCAACGTGGCGGGCGTCGTTGGCCAGCTTCGTGTAAACGTCATCTATTTCAGTCAGGGCGTGCAGGACTTTTTCGTACACCTCTGAGCGGTCCTCTTTGAATTTGGACAGGTCGTCGACCCCGCCGAATTTTTTGGGTGCAATGATTTCAATGGCTTTTTCGCCAGCCACCTTTAGGGTTTGTGTCAGCGGCTTGAGCGCCTGAAGTTGCTGGTCCAGGTTGCTCTTGAGCCGCTCGGAGGCCTCGTACTGTTCTAGATAGGGCGCAAGAAATCGCTGTGCCGAACCCTCACTCCTGGATAGGTTGCGAAGCGTCTTGAGTTTTTTTCGAGCGGTCTCGTAGTCGGAGAGGCTGGTTTGGATTTCTTTGAGTGCGCTTGTATGGGCTTCTACCACTTTGGTCAATTCCCGCGTGCTGCGCTGAAAGTTCGCCTTTGCTTGCTTCTGCGCTAGCAGGTTTTTTTTGACCATATCCTGCGGGCTCTCGTTTTTTGGCATGCCTCCCTTGAGCTTGGGTGCCACGTCAAAATGCCAACGACCCTGGGCATCGCGTTGTATTGGCGGTGCCGTACGTGCCTTGTTCTGTTCATCAATAACGTACGGGCCATCCAGGTCGGTCGCTACGCGATACCAGTGATTGTCGATGTTGGCATACAGCTTATCGTTCACTTGGTACAGACCTTTTTTGATGCCTTCGGCGATGGGCAATCCAGGGGCGGTCGGAGCCGTTACTTTGAACGAGTCTATGTGTGCAAGCAGGCTTGGCGTCAATCCACGCGGGCTGGATAAGCGGATATCGATGGCCATACTGTTGTCGCCAAAATTGCCGGAGGAGGGAGGTGTCGGGTCCTGACGGATCACAGCCTGGCGAACTATCGGCTGATTGCTGTCGCGAGGGCGCGGACCGCGGCTGTCGGAATGGGCGTCCTGCTCGAAGTGTTCAAAGGACTGCGCTGGTTTGCCAGGTTCGCCGGTCGGAGCATGGGTCAGCGTCATGCCCAAATTGATCAGCAGGTCGATCACCGCCGAAGTCGGGTCCGGGTCGCTTGGTGTGGAGAGCCGCTTGATGTCCTCTTCGCTGTTGGCCAATTGCAGTAACCAGCCCGCCATAGCCCCCGGCCCGCGCAATACCGGCAGCAACGTGTTGAATAGCAGCCAACCGAGTTCCTTGTGCGAGGCCCAGCGGCTTTCAGCGTCGGAGGTGGATTGGCCTTCCGCCAGGGTGACGAGGCTGTTGGCGTTGGATCGGAACCAATGCGTGAATAGGCCACCGTTGAGCTGGTCCTGGCGTAGCGTGGTGGCCTCAGCATAGCCGTCGACGGCGAGGGTGGTGGGCTTGGGCGTGGTGGGTGGGTCGAACTCATTGAATACGGTGAAGCGTGCAATATTGGGGGTGCGAAAACCGCCATTGCCATACACCGCTCTGACCTTGTCATCCTTCAACCAGGCCAGCACGCTGTCTTGCAACGCACCCGGCTGGCGGATGGCTTCCAGCAGCGCGTCGCGGCTTGCAAACTCCAGCAACGCGGGCTTCAGTTGCGCACGATAGAGAATATGTGGGCCGCTGGTGCCGGCCACTGGTTCGATGATGAACATGTTGTCGACAACGTCTGGCGTTGCCCCTGGTTTGCGCACAAATGCCAGGGGGCGCACGGTAATCTCCTGTCCGTCCACCTGTTTGCTGCCCGCACCGGGCTGGGTGAGTGCTTCAATAAAGCGGTAACCCTGGGCGCTCATGCCGGCTTCGCCCTTGAGCTTGAGCTCCAGCGCCTGCATGGCGAGCTGGATCGGTACCTGCTCGACAAAACGCGCTGCCCGGTCCCGGGATTGCTGGGTCTCGCTGAGCAGTTCGCGATTGAGCAGTTGTGGGTAGTGGCGACCGATATCCACGCTGCTGATCAGGTTCTTGAGCATCTGCGGCATTTGCGGGTCGCTGCTCGGTTGCCCACGCAGATGGACTTCCATCTCGCCCTTGGGCAAGCCGGCGAGATTGTTCAGAGCCATATCCACCAGGCTCATCTTCACCCGCTCGATGTAGCCGCTGCCCAGATTACCCACGGCGACCTTGAACACCACCTCCACATCCTTTGCCGTGTAGCCCTTACCGGACAATTGCTCGTCCAGTTGCTGCTGGGCGTAGGTGCGGATATCGGGAATGCCGTCGAGAAACGTCCGGCCGTTGTTACGTTGTACGCTGCTGGCCAGTGCCAACGAGTGACGCCGGTAAGTGTCACGATCTGCTTCGCTGGCGTTTTTGAGCCAGCCTGGCAAATTATCGCGCAGCCGCCCAAGCTCGGCCGCATTTGCAGCATAGGCTCCGGTGAACCAGGGGCTCGGGTCGCTTGCACGGAAGAAGGCCTGCTCCAGTTGATCAGGCGTGCCCGACGTTGGGAGCTCAATGGATGCGACGTTTTCCACCATGGCATTGAGGATGAGCGCCGCTTGTGTATCAAAAATGTTTGTATCGATTTCCTGGCGCTTCCAATTCAGGCTGTCGAAAACAAACACTTTCTCCAGGTTTCTCCCCCAGGCTTCGCCGAATGCTTGCAATGAGTCATACGGTGTGACGACTCCAGCGGGGGTTGTATGCAGCACTTGCGTACGGCCGTCGACTTCTCGTGTGATCAACAGATCCGGGCTCAGTTGAGCTGAATTGCTGGCGCCATGGCTTACGGTGGTGTCGAGGATAAATACCTTGGCCGCTGCGTTGCCTTTTGCGGCTTGGCGGTGCACTTGATCCGGGTAGGTGGCGAGCTGATCGAGAGTCTCGCGTTGCGTGTCGGTGAGCCCGGGTTGTTTCAATGCGGCGGTTCGCAGGGTGTCCCTGAGTGTGTCGCTCAGCCATAGCCAACGGTTTGTCTCAAGGTTGGGGATGTCCTGGGTGTTATAGGCGTTGCCGTTGAAGTGGCGAACCAGCGCTTGTTCGAAACCGCTTTTGAGAGTGGTTCGCAGGCTGCGGATGATCAATTCGATGGCTTGCATATCGATGCCCGGCACCAGCGCTCCCGCCAAGGGCCCCGGTTTGAGCATATGGCCCGTGGCTTGATCAATCAGCGTGCAGGCCAGTGAGTGTTTATCGGTAAAGTCCAGCTCGCCGTCGCGGGTCAGGTGCTTGAGTGCTACGTCCAGCAAAGGGGTCAAGCAGTACTGGGGGGGATTGTTGGAAATGGGTTCGGCCAACGCTGTGTATCGAGGGTCAAACGCCAGGGTGGGATACAGGTTTTTGATGGCGTCGCTGAGCAGGTTCGACACCACTGAGCGCAACGTGGGCCGGCCAGCGAACTGGTGTGCAACCGTATTGGCTGTGATGTCGGCAGCGGGCTGCGGCGTTGAGACCGTAGCGGTCGGCGTTGGGCTTAGCGGCACAAAGCTCAAGCCGGATCTGAGCGATGACGACCCCGGCGATGTTTCGTAATGGACGCTGGTATCGCGCCGGGATCTGCGCAGTGATTGATCGTGGTCCGTTTGGAGCGACGCCTCGGAGTGGCTGCCAGGGGGTATTTCGAGCACTTTCCCCGACTTGTGGGTAACGGGGGGGAGCGGTACGGGGCTCAAGGTGTAGTCGGAAAGTCTTGGAGGGTGGTTTCCATGGATCATCGTGTAGCTTCCTTGTCGTTGAGATCTTGCTCGGCGTAGCGATTTGACCCTGAACGCCTAAAGCGAACAGGCGAGCGAAAATTAACGACCGGTGCTTAACCGTCAAATGAACAATGAGTAATCAGCTGTTTCCGGCAACGCTGTATCAGCGGCAAAAGCTGATAATGCGCAGGCCGACGTAGGGGGGAGTAATTATGGCGGCATGTGAACGCCCCCGATGGTTGAACGCAGCGTTTAGGCCGATGCAACAATTTGGCCTATCATGAGGTCTTTCCTCTGAACGACTGATGTGATGACTGCCGAATCTGCCACCCTGCCGGACACCCTTGAAACCAGCGACATGCTTGAAATCGATGGCTTGCACGCCTTTGACTTCGAACTCGATAACGAGAAGTTGCTGATCACCGCCATGGACGGCCGTGCAGAAAAACGCTGGGCGTTCAGCCTGGCCCAGGTGCAGGCGGCCACGTTCGACGGCACCCTGCAAAGCTGGACCCTTACCGGTGAATCGGGCGAGCACCGCTTGATCTGCATGAGCGCCTTCACCGGCAACAATAACGATGAGGATGTAGCCGATGATGATGCGTAAATTCTGGCCCTTGCTGATGGCGGGCAGTGTCGGTGCCATGTCGGTGCAGGCTGCACCGGCTGACACCTATGAGCTGCTGGTGGGCAGCTATACCGCCGGCACCAGCGAAGGTATCTACCGCCTGCAATTCGACAGCCGCACCGGGCAGTTCAGCGGCAAGCCGGTGCTGGCTGCCAAGACGGCCAACCCGTCGTGGTTGACGGTTTCCAAGGACCAGAAGTACCTGTTTGTGGTCAACGAGAACGGTCCAGGCCAGAAAGACCCGGTGGGTCGTGTCAGCAGTTACAGCATCGACCCGCAAAATCATCAGCTCACCCTGATCAACCAGGTGCAGAGCCTGGGCAACGAGCCGACCCATTCCAGCGTCGCCGCCGATGGGCGTCACCTGTTCGTTGCCAACTATTCGGTACTCGAAGACCCGGGCGGCAGCCTGGCGGTGCTGCCGATAGGCGCCGAGGGCAAGCTGTCGGCCCCGGTGCAGTTGAGCGGGCATCCGGCCAGCCGGGTAAATCCTGAGCGCCAGGCGTCCAATCACGTGCATTCCGTGGTGTCGTCACCGGATGGCAAGTACGTATATGTGCAGGACCTGGGCGCGGACAAAGTGTTTGTCTACCAGTACGATCCCAAGGCCAATCACGAATTGCCGCTGACGCCGGCCAACCCGGCCTCGGTGCAACTGCCACCCGGCAGCGGCCCGCGTCATTTGCTGTTCAGCGCCGACGGCAAACACGCCTGGCTGACCACCGAAATGAGCGCTCAGGTCGCGGTGTTCGATTACAGCGACGGCAAGCTGACGCAAACCCAGCTGCTGGACTATGCCGCTGGCCAACCGGTGTCCGACAAGGCCGGCGCGGCGCTGCATGCGTCAAGCGACGGCAAGTTCCTCTACGTGAGCAACCGCGGTACGGCCAATCAGTTGCTGGTGTTCAGCATCGACCCGGCCACCGCGCACCTCAAGGAGATCCAGCGTCGCTCTGTCGAAGGTGATCACCCTCGTGAGTTCAGCCTCGACCCGAGCGGCAAGTTCCTGCTGATCGCCAACCAGAAAAGCAATGAAATCGTGGTGGTTGAACGCGACCCCAAGACCGGTCTGTTGGGTAAAACCGTGCAGCAATTGCCGATCGATGCCCCCAGCGACCTCAAGTTCCTGGTGCGTCAATAAGCCACAGGCCCCGCAGTGCGGGGCCTGAGCCTTTGTATTAATTCGGTTGATAGCGGCTACTGTTTCAAAGCATTTCTAAGGTTCAATCCTCGGGCGTAAGTTTGGTTCCAAGGCCTCCACCGGCCACTCAACCAAACGAACACAAGGGTTACCGCCATGAACTTGAATCTCTTCTCCATCATCGCCGCTTCCGCTGTTTCCGCCACCGTGGCATTGCCTGCCAGCGCCAGCGTGGAAGTCACTGACAAGAAATCCAGTGTCACGGCCTACACCCAGAAATACCTGCAACAGAGTGCCAATTTCTATGCAGCGCTGGATCACAAGACTCAGCACTGAGCTTCAGACAATAGAGGCCTGATGTGGGAGGGGGCTTGCCCCCGATGAGCATGGGTATCTACACAACTTTTGTAGCCACCGCCGAGCGTAACCACGATGCGAAGCGAGCCGCTCTTGATCTTGATCTTGATCTGCTTTTGATCTTAAGCGCCCCGTCAAACCACGCTGGCCGGAATTCGACAGGGATTTGGGGGGTAAACCGGCAGGGATGCCGGTTTAGCCGCCCCGCGCCATGGATGGCGCGTGGCGGCGGCCCCCCAAATCACTGGCGGATTACGGGCACACCGAGCCTAGGCGAGGTGCCGAGTGGTGGGGCAAGAGCGTTTTGCTTACTTTTGCGCTTTTCAAAAGTGAGCCGCTGTAAGAGCGGAACCAATAGTAGCCGTTGCCTAAATAACGGATATGTACTCGGTTTGATCCGGCATCCTGGTCGGCCCTGAGGCCGCCATCGGGAGCAAGCCCCCTCCCACAGGTACAGCGCCATACCAGAAGTTGTGTAGATACCTATGCCCCGATGAGGGAGTATCAGTAAGCACACCTGTGACTGACCCACCGCTATCGGGAGCAAGCTCCTCCCACATTTAGTCGAGTAAGACTCAGGTTTTTGCCATCACCGCAATAAACAGCGGTGATTCCAGAAACCGTTGAAGCCACGCCTGCAACCGGTAGTACGGCGTCCCCGCAAACCACTCGCGATCCACATGGGCAAACTGCCTTACAAAGGGCACCAGCGCCGCATCTGCCAGGCTCAGGTGATCGGCAAGCAAATACTCCCGCTCTGTCAGCAAACCCTCCAGCTTGCGCAAAAACACCTCGCCCTCGGCCCGATAATGTTCCATCGGTTGCTCCGGGTAGCGTTCGGCGTACTTGTATCGATTCAAGTGATGTTTGAACACCTGATCGTTCTCGCTGATCAGCGCCAATACCGCAGGCTCACCCTGCAACAACCAATCCTCGGGATCGTGCTGTGCCAGCGCCCACTGCATGATCTCCAGGCTTTCTTCGATCACTCGGCCCTCGACGCTCAACACCGGCACCGTGCCCTTGGGCGACAGCGCCAGCATCTCGGTCGGCTTGGCTTTCAGGCTCACTTCGATAATGTCCACCGGCACGCCTGAATAGCGCAGCGCCAATCGCGCCCGCATTGCATAAGGGCAGCGCCGGAACGAATACAGCAGCGCCTGGCTCACTTGACCTCCAGGGTGCTCAGGCCATTGCCCTGGCGCTTGACCTGGATTTGCACCGGGATACGCTCGTGCATTTCCTGAACGTGAGAGATCACCGCCACTTTGCGGCCCTGAGCCTGCAAACCATCCAAAGCGTCCATGGCCAATTGCAGGGACTCGGGGTCGAGGCTGCCGAAACCTTCATCGATAAACAGCGACTCGATCTTCAAGGTGCTTGAGGCCATGGACGCCAGGCCCAAGGCCAGCGCCAATGACACCAGGAAGGTTTCGCCACCGGACAGTGAGTGTACCGAGCGCAATTCGTCACCCATCTCCGTGTCCATCACCAACAGCCCGAGCATACTGCCGCCGCGTTTAAGCCGGTAGCGGCGCACCAGTTGGCGCAACTGCACGTTGGCATGGTGCACCAGCAAATCGAGGTTGTAGGCCTGGGCGATCTTGCGGAAGGTGTCGCCGGTGGCCGAACCGATCAACGCATTCAGGCGCGCCCAGCGCTGCCATTCTTCATAGGCCTTGGTGATCTGTTCGGCCAGGGCCTGGTTGGCGTCCTGGCGGCGTTGATCTTCGGCTTGGCGGGCGCGCAGTTCGGCGCACTGCTTCTCGCCTTCGGCCAGCCGCTGATTGAGCGCCGCCAGGGTGTGGTCCAGTTGATCGGCGTCGAGATTGCCGTTGTGCAAGGCCTGGTGTTCGGCCAAGCGCTGTTCGCGCTCTTGCAGCAGCACCTTGGCTTGTTCGACAGTTTTTTCGCTGCTGTTCAGGTCCTGGCGTAGCTGCGCGATCTGAGCCTCATCGAAGGCTAATAAACGTGACAGGCCCTGGTTATCCAGATCGGGGTGCAGCGTGCGCCATTCATTGATGCGTGTTTCAAGCGCTTGTTGTTCCGCTTGCAGCGCGTGCTGGCGGTCCTGCTGGGCCTTAAGGTCAGCAGCCAGTTGGACCAGGGCCGTGTGCACGGTGTGCAGCTCGTGGTTGGCGTCGGTCTCGCTTTGGCGTGACTGCGCGACGGTCTGCTCCAGTTGCTGCTGCCAGTGTTCGGCGCTGGCGTGGTCGCCCAGCAAGGCGCTGAGTTTTTCTTGAACAGCTTGTTGCTGTGAGGCCACTTCGGTGACTTGCAGCGTGAGCGCGTCGAGCTGCTGCTGGCGATGTTGCTGGTGGGTCTGCTGTTTCTCGATGGCCTGCTGGCGCTCCTGCTGCTCGGCCAGTTCATCGCGCTGATGGCCCAACTGCTCAAGGCGTTGACTGACCTGCTGGTCGAGCTGCATGAAGGTCGCCGCAGGCGCACTGCGCAAGCCCTCCAGGGTTTGGGTGGGCAACAGGGTGGCGAAGGTGGCGAGTTCTGCGTCGAGGCGTTCGCGGTCCTTGGCCAATTCCCGTTGCTGGTCCACCAGCAATTGCCGGGCTTGTTGGCTGGCCTCCTGGGCGGCTTGCAATTGCTGCTGAAGGCGCCCGGCGTTTTGTTGCAGGTTGAGCAGGGCGTCCTGGCGTTGTTCGTCCTGAGTGAGGCTCTGGGTCAGTTGGGCCAGTTGCTGAGCCAGCCAGCCGCTGCGTTTGGCCGCGTCCTGATTGAACAACGAGGCGGACAGCGAATGGGCCTCCAGGCTCTGTGCCAGGCCTTGCTGTTGTATCGCCAGCTGTTCCTGTTGGCGCAGGAACTCCTTTTGTTCGGCGATCAGTCCACCGACTTCACCGCGCAGTTCGTTGAGTTTTTCCTTGAGGTCGTCGACCGCCTTTTGCGCCGTGGCTTCTTCGTTCTCGTCATGGCGACCCAGGCTCTGCAACAGGGCTTCGGGCTGGTGATACGGATGCTCGTGGCTGCCGCACACCGGGCAGGGCTGGTCATCCTGCAATTGCGCGCGCAACTCTTCGACGCTGGCACTGCGGGCCAGGCGCTGACGTTCCAGCAGTTGCTTGGTCACCGTCAGGGTTTGCTCAGCCACGCTGAGTTCGGCCTTGGTTTGCAAACCGCTCTGGTTCAGTCGCTCGCGGCGTTGCGCGGCATCGGCGAGTTGTTGTGTCAGCGCGCCTGTCTGTTGATCCAGTTGCTGCTGGCTGTCCCACAAGCGGGCCAGGTCTTCGAAAGCACGCTGTTGCTTGCGATTATCCTGCAGCAGGCTGGCCAGCAACTGAATTTGCTCGGCCACCGCGTGGGGTTCGGCACCGGCTTCCTGATAGAGCAGGTCGAGGGCTTCGCGCTGTTGGGTGAACTGATCGGCGGCGGCGCTGGCACGCTGTTCGAGTTGCGGCAGTTCGGCCTCGCCCTTGTTGAGGCGATTGCCGATCACCATCAGCTGTTGCAGACGGTCGCGGTAGGCGTTCCAGGCTTCGCTCAGCGGGGCAAGGGCGGTGCTGTGCTCAAGCTCGGCAGCCAGGCGGTGCAGGCGCTCGGCGACTTGGGTTTGCGTGTCTTGCAAACCCTTGAGCAGGGCGTGGCCTTCGTTGCAGGCGCTTTGCTGTTGTTGTTTTTCTTCGCTGCGCTTGGCCAGTTCCCGGGTCAAGTGGGCGAGGGTGTTCTGTTCTTCAACGGCCTGGCGCAGCAGGGGAGCCGCCTCGGCCTGGTTTTTCAGGGCGTCGGCCAGCGCCGCTTGGGCGGCCACTTGCTGTTGTTGCGCCTGGTCCTGGCGGGTATGCAGGGCGACTTGCTGCTCAAGCTGTTGCTGAATCTGTGCCGCGAGTGGCGTCAGCAGGGTGCCGAGTTCAGCCTGGCGCAGGAAGTGATGACGTTGCGGTGCCAATTGCTCCAGGCGATTGAGGTCCTGGCGTTGCGGGCCTTGGCTGTCCCACTGCTGCTGGGCCTGCTGCAGTTGTTCGACGGCGCTGAGCTGGCGCTCTTGCCACTCACGCAACTCTTTAAGCCAGGTGTGCTGCAACTCCAACTGCTTGAGCTGGGCCTGCTGGGTCTTGAGTTGTTGCTGGGCCTCGGCCAACTGTTGATCGAGTTCGGCGCGGGCTTCAGGTGCCAAGGGCACTACGCCGGTGGCCTGGTCTTGCAACTGTTTGTGGGCGTCCCTGGCCTCCTTGGCCTTGTCGAATGCACGTCGCCCCAGTTGGGTGTACAGCGCGGTGTCGGTGAGCTTTTCCAGCAGTTCGCTGCGCTCATTGTCATTGGCCTTGAGGAAGGCGCTGAACTCGCTTTGCGCCAGCAACACCGCACGGGTGAACTGCTCGAAGTTCAGGCCCAGGGCCAGCTCAAGCTGAGTCTTGTATTCGGTTTTCTGGCTGGCCAGCAGTTGCTCGCTGTCCAGGTCGATCAAGCTTTGCCGGCTGTTCTGCAACTTGCCGCTGGCCTTGTCGCGGGCGCGGTTGGCTTCCCAGCGCGCACGGTAGCGACGGCCACTGACGCCGACGAAATCCACTTCGGCATAACCGCCGCCGGTGCCGCGCCGAATCAGCGTGCGCGGATCGCCGATGGAGATATCGGTGTCGGCGTCCGGCATCTTGGCCTGGCCGGTATCGCCCAGGCGCGGCACCGCGCCGAACAACGCCAGGCACAATGCGTCAAGCAGCGTGCTTTTACCCGCGCCGGTCGGCCCGGTGATAGCGAACAGGCCCGCACTGGCCAGGGGCTCGGCGGTGAAGTCGATCTCGAACGGCCCGGCCAGGGAGGCGAGGTTTTTCAGGCGGATAGCGAGGATCTTCATGGCTGTTCGCCCTCCTGTTGCACTTCCTGGAGCAGCACGGCGAAATCCTTCAGGGTTTGTTCATCCACTTCGCTGCCATAGCTGTCCTGCCAGGCACGGCTGAACAATTCCTGGGGCGTGAGCTGGTCGAGTTCGATCAAGCGCTCATCGTCGCTTTCGCTGTTGCCGCGCTGGCCGGCGTATTCGGCGGCGATGCGCACCAGGCGTACGGCCTTGCCTTGCAGGGCGGTTTCGATCTGCTGGCGCAGGTCTGGCTGTGGTTCGTCGAGGCGTACCCGCACTTCCAGCCAAGGGTGACGTTGGGTTTCGGCCAGCAGGTCGATGTCCGGCAGGTCGCGCAGCTGCTTGAGGATGTCCGCCAGCGGTGCGGCTTCCAGACGTTGCAGGTTGACTGAACGGGGGATCAGCAGCGGTTCGACGCCCACCAGCCGTTCACCCTGGAACGTCACGTCGAGCACCTGATGCTTGTAGCCAATCTCGGAAAACGACAGCGGAATCGGCGAGCCGCTGTAGCGAATGCGCTCTTCGCCATTGACCTGTTGCGGCTTGTGCAAATGGCCGAGGGCAACATAGCCGACGGTTTTGTCGAACAGGCTGGCCGGCAGTGCCTCGGCATTGCCGATGATCAGGCTGCGCTCGGAGTCTTCCGATACCGACCCCCCGGCCATGTGCGCATGACTGATGGCTATCAGTGCCTGGCCTTTTTTGCGTTTGGCATTGGCGGCGGCGATCAGCCATTCATGCACCTGGCCGATACCCCGCAAGTAGTCGTCTCCCAGATGCGCACCGGTAACTTCCGCCGGGCGCAGGAATGGCAGCGCCAGGCACCAGGCGGCAATCTTGCCTTTGGCATCCGGCAAGGGGATCAGCAGGCGTTCGGCGTCCAACTGGCCATCGTCGAGCCACAACACCCGGCCCAGGGCATGAGTGCGCAGGCGGCGCATCAATGGCGCGGGCAGCTCGATACGCGAGCCGGAGTCATGGTTGCCGGCGATCATCACAATCGTCAGCGTCGGGTTTTGCTCGTGGGCGCTGATGATGAAGTCATACAGGCGTTCCTGGGCCTTGAGCGGCGGGTTGACCGTGTCGAAGATATCGCCAGCGATCAACAGCGCATCCGGGCGCTGGGCCTTCAGTTGGCCCAGCAGCCACTCAAGGAAACAGGCATGTTCGAAGTCGCGTTCCTGGCCGTGGAGGTTTTGGCCCAGGTGCCAGTCGGAGGTGTGAAACAGACGCAAGGCGAACTCCGTGGAGAAGATGAAAAGGAGGGGAGTTTACCTGTAAACACGCACACAGTGCCTGCCAGTGGCCCAGACCCGATATAGCAGAGGACTTGCCCCGATGACGGTGAATCAGATATGGATTAATTGGCTGATCCACCGTTATCGGGAGCAAGCCCCCTCCCACAGGGGTTATGGGTGTTGACGGGGTTGGGGGGGCAGGCAGGCCATTGCGCGGGCCATGTCGCGTTGGGCGCCAGCCGTGGGGAACGGTTGGGCAGGGGAGGACCACACACTCACGTGGACGCCTTAATTAACCTTCGGAATCAGAGACTCACCATGACAGTTTCAATAAATGCATCCCCTATTAGTCCTTTTCACGTGATGCCTCAGCAGGTGGACCCTGAAAAAACCTCACCCTCGTCCAGCCATCGGCAAGCGCGAAGCGCTGAGGCCCAAGCCGGCGCCCCTCACGCGCGTCCTTTCGGTGGAGTGACCGACCGGCAACTGATAGGGCTGGTCCGCGACCACTTTCGCGAGTTCGCCGCCGGGGCGACAGACAGCTACGTAAACTTCAATGAATTGAAAGAAGCGGCCGGTCTGATAGCCAGCGACAGGTCATTTTCTCCAGAGGCACACCACACGGCACTGGAGTTGTTGTCACGCCCCGAACTGCTGCGCAAGCTGGATATCGGCATCAGCTTCTTTGGTGGCCCCGGCAAGGAAGATGGCCGGTTCGATATGGATAACCTGAACTATCTGTACAAATTCCCCCATCGTGAATGGAAGGTGCCGCGCCGTAATCACTAACATCCAGATGGATGTCGAACAGGCGACACAGGGCAACTGTGGGAGGGGGCTTGCTCCCGATAGTGGTGGGTCAGTTAAAGATGTATCAACTGAAACTCTGCCATCGGGAGCAAGCCCCCTCCCACATGAGTTTGCGGTATTACTTGGGATACAACGGCGGCAAGCTGGTGGTGTCGGTCGCCGGGTCCTGCTCGCGTTCGGCCACGGGGATGGCCTTGATCGCACGCCACAGGTCTTCACCCAGCCAGTACTGGCCGCTTTCGCTGTACAGCGCGCCGTTCAAGCCATCCAGGGCATCTGACAATGGCACAAACCGCGCCGCCATGTCGGCCAGGGTTTCCGGCTGTTGACGCGCCCAGGCATCGAGGGCCTGGCGGGTGGCTTGCGGATCGTTGGCCTGGGTGGCGCGCTTGAGGTCGTCGAGCAGGGTGCGCGGGCTCGGGCCGGTTTGCGCGGCGCGCTGTACGGCCGGCTGCCGACGGGCGCGCCACCACAGGCCGAAGCCCAGCAACGTGGTGCATGCCAGGATCAGTGTGCTCAGTTGCCACAGCCACAGGCGCTCATCGTCGGGTGCAGTGATGATGGTCGGCGTGGCGGGTGCGTCCACCACCAGGCTGGGATTGACCGCCACTTGCACAGTGCGCGCCGGCAGGCTGGTGCGTTCCAGGTGATCTTCGTGGGTGTTCCACCACACCACTTCCACCGGCGGCAGTTCCAGCTCGCCGGCGCGGGTTGGCACCAGGGCTTCGCGGTCTTCACGGCTGCCGATCAGGCCGCGGTCGCTGGTCTGGTTGCCCAGTACCGGTTGGTCCGGGTAGCGGCGCAGGCCGTTGACGTCGGCGCTGGGCAGCGCCGGCAACTGTGCGCTGGATAAGCCCTCGGCCTGCACGGTGAGGCTGCGAGTCAGAGAGTCGCCGACCTGCACGTGGTCCGGCGTAGGGTTCCAGCCTTCGCTCAGGGTCAGGCTGCGCGCCGGCAGCCAGGGAGCGTCGGCGGGGTAGAGGTCCGGCTTGGGTTTGATCGTCAACGGCAGGGCCGCAGAGCTGACGTGGATCATCTTGCCCGGCTTGGTGCCCTGCAGTGTGTTTTCCTGGGGTGGGCGCGATTCGACCAGGGTAGCGCTGAAGGTCTGCGCCGGAATCACCACCGTGCCGCTGTGCTGCGGGTAGACAGCGTAGCGGGTCTCGATCACGCCATGGCGGATGCTGTTGATGACCTTCTCATAGGTACGCGACTCGCCCAGTTGTTCGACACGTGCATCGGGAATCTGCAAGGGCGTGAGGCTGCTGTCGTCATACAGCGATACCGAGTGGTACACGCGTACGGTCAACAGCGCTTGGGCCTGGACGTACACGGCGGTCTGGTCGAGGTTGGCCTCGATAAATACTGGGGCCAGCTCGGTGCTGGTGTTCTGGCTGGCGGTTTCGACCACTTGCAGGGTGATCGGCTGGGTCTTGAGTGCGCCCACTTGCAACGGCGGGATGATCACGTTGCCGTTTTCCTTGGGCAGCAGGGTGATGATCCAGCGGGTGGTGGCGTGGTTATCGCCGCCCAGGGTGGTGAGCTGGTTGATCTGGCGGGTGCCGCTGACTTCAAACTGTGCGTCCAGGGGCGACAGGTCCGGCTTGCCGAATTGGGTTACATCGCTGGACTCCACCGTCAGCTCCACCGTTTCCCCGGAGTTGAGGCGGTTACGGTCAACGCTGGCAACCAGGTTCGCCGCCTGGGCGTGGCCTGCCGACAACGCGAGCAGAAGCAAAAGGGTGGTGCGGCGGCTCATCGAGTCGTGTCCTGATGTTGTTGCTGTTCGTACCAGAATTTGCGCCGCAGCAGCTCACCGGGATTGTCCGGGATCTCTTGCAGCCATTGCTCCAGCGCCTGGCGGCGCTCACCTTCAAGGCGGGTGTCGACAGGGCGCAGGGGCGGCGTGGTGGTGTGCTCGTCGCCCAGTTCGCTGCCCGGCACTTCATTGTGGCCTGGCTGTGGGGTGGCGCCGGCCTGAGTTTCACCGCTGCTGGCTTCGCCCTGGCCCTGGGGCGATTGTTCGCCGCTCTGGCCCGTTTGCCCGCTGGCCCCCGGTTGCGCAGTTTGGCCGGGTTGGGGGCTTTCGTCATCTTCGTTTTTTGCAGGCTGGGTCGGCTCGGGCTCGGCTTGCTCTTGCATCAGGGTTTCAACCAGGGCCTTGTTTTTCAGCGCCGGTTGCAGATCGGGCTGGGCTTCCAGGGCTTGCTCGTAGGCGTCGATAGCGGCTTCAAGTTCACCGGCTTTGGCCAGGGCATTGCCTCGATTGTAGTGGGAATAGGCGTCGTTGCCCTGGGCAAAACGTTTGATCGCCTCGGCGTAATTGCCGGCTTCGTACAGGGCTACACCTTGCCATTGCGGGTCTTGAAAGTGTTCGGCGGCTTCGGCTGGGCGCTTGTGCTTGAGCAGGTATTGACCTTGCTGGTCGGGGCGCAGCCACAGGTCCTGAAGGCCAAAGGCGTAACTGGGTTGTGGCGCGCCCAGCAACAGCAACGGCAGGCAGAACAGCCAGCCGCGACGCCCGGCGCAGGCGGCCAGCAGTAACAGCGGCAGCAGCAGCCAGTAACCCTGATCGGCCCAGGTGTCCAGGTGCAGCACTTGGCCGTCGTTGCGCAGGGCTTGTACGCTGTCGAGCATACCCAGTTGGCGCAGGTCCTTGTCATCCAGGCGCGCTGCACGGTAGCGGCCACCCATTTCACTGGCGAAGGCCTTGAGCGTCGGGCTGTCGAGGCGTGGCACCAGGATCGCGCCCTGGTCGTCCTTGAGGAACTCGCCGCTTTCCTGGGTCACCGGTGTGCCTTCACGGCTGCCGATGCCGAGGATCGACAAGGGCGGTGCCTGGGCGCTTTGCAGTTGCAGGCGGATGCCCTGGCGCTCCTGTTTCGACAGCGAGGAGCCGATCAGCAGCAGGCGCCCCTGGCCGAGCCCGCCTTGCTTGAGCAGGCCGAGGGCTTTTTCCACGGCCAGATCGGCGCGATGGCCGGGCTCGGGCATGATCGAAGGGCGCAGGGCCTCCAGCAGATTGCGGCTGGTGGCCAGGTCGTCCGACAGCGGCACCAGCGTATGGGCGCTGCCCGCATACACGACGATGGCGGTTTGCGCATCGGTGCGTGCTTGCAGCAGGTCATACAGCTTGCGCCGCGCCTGCTCCAGGCGGTTGGGCGGGCTGTCGGTGGCAAGCATTTCCGGGGTCAGTTCCAGCAGTACCACCAGCGGGTCAGCGGGTTTCTGACTGGGCTGTTCAACCCGTTGCCAACTGGGCCCCAGCAACGCCAGCACGGCCAACAGCCAGGCGATGCCCAGCAGCACCCACGGCGATTTGCTCTCGCGGCCGTTGCCGCCACTGAGCAGTACGGCATGGAAGGCCGGTGGCAGGATCATCTGCCAGCGGCCGGCGCGCTTTTGTCGGTGCCACAACTGCCACAGCAACCAGCCGAGCAGCGGCAGCAGCAATAGCCACCAGGGCCGGAACCAGTGCGGCCACAGGGCGATCATCGACGTCTCCGCAAACGCAAGCGCTTGAGGCGCTGGCGCCATTCAGGGTGTTGTTGCAGGAAGATCCCTTTGCTCGACAGCTTGTTGAACCCGCGTTGCAAGGCGTTGTTGGGCCAGCGTTCCTGGATCACCAGCAACAGGCTCAAGATCAGCGCCAGCGCCAGCGGGCCGCTGTACAACGCCTGGGCCGGTCGCGCTTGGGTGGGTTGTTGTTCGACGGGCTCCAGGGTGTCGAGGGTCTCCTTGATCTGCTGCAGTTCCTCGCCGTCATGGGCGCGGAAATATTGACCGCCGGTGGCCTCGGCCATCGCCTTGAGCGCCGGCTCGTCGAGGTCCAGGCTCGGATTTACGCCGAGAATGCCCAGGGAACCGGTTTGCTCCGGGTCGGCGCCAATGCCGATCGGGTAAATCTTCACGCCTTCTTCGGCCGCCAGTCGCGCTGCCGTCAACGGGTCGATCTGCCCGGCGTTATTGGCGCCGTCGGTGATCAGGATCAGCACACGGCTTTGCGCCGGGCGTTGGCGCAGGCGTTTCAAGGCCAGGCCAATGGCATCGCCGATGGCGGTGTTCTTGCCGGCAATGCCGATACGCGCTTCGTCCAGCCAGGTACGTACGGTGCGCCGATCAAAGGTCAGCGGTGCCTGCAGGTAGGCTTGAGTACCAAACAGGATCAAGCCCACGCGGTCACCTTCGCGTTCTTCAAGAAAGTCCCCGAGCAGGTGTTTGACCAGGGCCAGGCGACTCACGTCCTCACCCTGCCAGTGCATGTCGGGGAAATCCATGGAGCCTGACACGTCGACCGCCACCAGCAAGTCCCGGCCACTGGCGGCAATTGGCAAAGGCTCGCCCAGCCATTGCGGGCGTGCGGCGGCAGTCAACAGCAGCAGCCACAGCACCACGAAGGGGGCCTGCTGGCGCCAGCCTGGCAGGTTGGCGCGGGCGCGACGGCGGGCCAAGCCTTCGAGGTCGCTCAGGTAGCTGACTTTCAATGCCGGTTCGCCGCTGTCGGCCACGGGCAGGATCAGGCGCATCAACCAGGGCAATGGCAACAGGGTAAAGATCCACGGCCAGGCGAACTCAAACATGTTTGCGGATCCAGGTGTCGACAGCTTGAGTCAGGCCGGCGATAGCTTTGTCGTCGAGTTTGCATTCGGGCTTGTAGGCGCCTTCCACCAGTACCATCCAGCGCGTCAGGCCGGCGGCGGGGCAGCGGTTGTCGAGGAAGGCCAGCCATTTGCGGCCGTTGAGGGTATGGCTCTGGCTATACGGGTAGTCGTTACGGCACAGGCGCTTGAGCAGGCCGTTGAGTTGTTGCAGCCAGGCACCTGCGGGCGCGCCGTCGTAGGGCTTGGGCATCAAGGCCAGTTCGGCGAGGGCGGCGATGCGCAGCGGGTCCAGCGGTTGTTCGGCGCGGGCCACGGGGCGGCGGGTTGGCAGGAAGCGGCGCAACCACCACAGGCCCCAGCCGAGCAGCGGGATCACCAGCAGCAACAGCCACCAGCCGGGCGCAGGCGGCCAGAAGCCGATGGCCGGCGGCGCGATCAGCGGTTGCAGTTGGTCCAGGCTGCTCATTGTTTTTTAACCGGGCGTTGCGGGTTGAGGTACTCGCGCAATTGCTCGACCATTTCACTCTGTGTGCTCAACGGCATCAACAGCACCCGCAGCTTTTGCGCGAGCCGTTCCCAGCGGGCGATACGTGCTTCGGCCTGGGCTTTGTAGGCCTGGCGCAAATCAATGTTCAGGGTGTCCAGTTCCAGCTGTGCGCCGCGTTCTGCGAAGCGCAGTAACCCGGCGGCGGGCAGGGCGTGATCAAGCGGGTCGGAAATGGGCAGCAGCAACAGGTCGCAATGTCGCGACAGCAGGCTCAGCTGTTGCTCGGCGCTGTCAGTCAGCGCCCGTTCATCGCAGATCACAATTCCCAGGCTGCCCGGTCGCAACACTTCACGGCCACGGCGCAAGGCCATGCCCAGGGCGTCAGCTTCGGGGCGGCTTTCGGTGTTCAGGCTCTGGTTGACCCGCACCAGGCGGTTAAGCAGCTGCAACAGGCTTTGTTTGCTGCGTCGAGGCTTGATTTCGTAGTGCTCGCTGTCGCCGAACACCAGTCCGCCGACCCGATCGTTATGCCCCAGGGCCGCCCAGCCGATCAGGCTGGCCGCTTGTGCGGCGAGCACCGACTTGAACATCTGCCCCGAGCCGAAGAACAGACGGCAGCTTTGCTCCACCATGATAAAGATCGGCCGTTCGCGTTCTTCGTGGAACAACTTGGTGTGCGGTTCCTGGGTGCGCGCTGTCACGCGCCAGTCGATGGTGCGCACGTCGTCGCCCGCCTGGTACACCCGCACCTGATCGAAGTCCACACCGCGCCCGCGCAGCTTGGAGTGGTGCAGGCCGATCAACGGGCTGCGCTGGCCGGGCGTGGAGAACAGCTGCACTTCGCGCACGTGGTGACGCATCTCAATCAGTTCACTGAGGGTTACGCGTATACCATCGCTGGCGTTCATCGGCTTCAAGCGACGGCAACAACGTCAAGAATGCGTTGCACCACGCGGTCCTGGTCGATCCCGGCAGCTTCGGCTTCGAACGACAGGATGATGCGGTGACGCAGCACGTCGAACAGCACCGCCTGGATATCCTCGGGGCTCACGAAGTCGCGACCGGCCAGCCAGGCGTGGGCGCGGGCGCAACGGTCCAGGGCGATGGAGCCTCGGGGGCTGGCGCCATAGGCGATCCACTCGGCCATTTCCGGGTCGAACTTGGAAGGCGTACGCGTGGCCATGACCAGTTGCACCAGGTATTCCTCTACCGCATCGGCCATGTACAGGCCAAGGATTTCCTTGCGGGCGGCAAAGATCGCCTGTTGGCTGACGCGCCGCTCGGGCTTGGTTTCGCCATTGAGCGCTTCGCCGCGGGCCTGCTGAAGGATGCGCCGTTCGACGGCGGCGTCCGGGAAACCGATCTTCACGTGCATGAGGAAGCGGTCGAGCTGGGCTTCGGGCAGAGGGTAGGTGCCTTCCTGCTCGATGGGGTTCTGCGTGGCCATCACCAAAAACAGCGGCGATAGCTCGTAAGTGCTGCGGCCCACGCTGACCTGGCGCTCGGCCATCGCTTCAAGCAAGGCCGACTGGACCTTGGCCGGGGCGCGGTTGATTTCGTCGGCGAGCACCAGGTTATGGAATATCGGCCCCTGCTGGAACACGAAACTGCCGGTTTCCGGGCGATAGATCTCGGTGCCGGTGATGTCGGCGGGCAGCAGGTCGGGGGTGAACTGGATACGATGGAACTGCGCTTCGATGCCTTCGGCCAGCTCCTTGATCGCCTTGGTCTTGGCCAGCCCCGGTGCGCCTTCGACCAGCATATGGCCGTCGGCGAGCAGGGCGATCAGCAGGCGATCGATGAGTTTTTCCTGGCCGAGAATCTGCGTAGAAAGAAAGGTTCGCAGCGCAAGCAGCGCTTCACGATGTTCCATCGATGACGGTTCCTGGAAAGATGAGCCTGATGGTGGAGCGCGAGCGCCAGGCTTGGGAGGCTTACTTTAATGCATCGAAGGGGGTGACGACTAACGACGTCACGGGTATTTTCAGAAAAACTTGTAGGCTTTTGGTGTGGGAACACGGTCAATGTGGGAGGGGGCTTGCCGCCGATGCCCGTGTGTCGGGCACCGATGTATTAACTGGCCCGCCGCTATCGGGGGCAAGCCCCTTCCCACATTTGAACCAGGGTGCAGCTCAAGTCCGGATGAAAGTGCCAGTGCCTGCGAGGATTTTCTGCAAGGTTTCCTCCACTTCAGCCAGGTCGGATGCGGCCGTGGCGTGGATGATCTCCAGATGATCCTTGCCACCCAATGCATCGGCATCACCGGCTGCAAGTTCGATCAGCAACGTCGTGGCACTCAAGGTGATCTTCAGCCCATCCAGCGTCGACGGCTCGTAATCCCAGGTCAGTTCCACTTCCTCTTCATCCGGGTAGCGGCTCAACATGAACATTTCGCCGTTCTTGCCGTGGCAGCAAAGCATGGCCATGTTGTCTTCTTCTTCGTCGCACGGGGTGGCCATCAGGGCGTCGGTTTTCAGCTGCAGCATGGGAAATCCTGTGTGGAGGAGGGCGTTGCGCTGGCAATTGTGCCATTGCGGCGAATTTTATGCTGCAGGGTGTGTCAGACCCAGGGCATGACCTGGCGTGCGGTATCAGTCATTTTCGGTACTCAGAGGGCTGAAAAACGCAGGTTTTTTGCCCGGAAAAACGCGGTTGCCCAAGTTGCAACCTATTGCCTGCTTACCGATGACCGAATATGTCGCAGCGTCGCAAGCAGCGGTCTTCCTACACTCGTTAAGCTGCGCAACGGATGTGCCCCGCGCCCGGCGCCTGACCTGCCCGTCGTACCGTCACCCGGCAAGGTGTGCATCTTGTGGAAGTTGTATGTGACCTGACTGTCCTGTCCAGCTTCACCCACCTGTCGGCCTGATTCGTTTATCGTGACCCACGAACAGAGCTGACGGTCTCCCCGCAAGGGGATAACACGCGACGCTTCCATCAATAACAAGCCCAAGCGGAGTACCACAGATGGCGTTCTTCACCGCAGCCAGCAAGGCCGACTTCCAGCATCAACTGCAAGCGGCACTGGCGCAGCACATCAGTGAACAGGCACTGCCACAAGTGGCGCTGTTCGCTGAGCAATTCTTCGGCATCATTTCCCTGGACGAACTGACCCAGCGTCGCCTTTCCGACCTGGCCGGTTGCACCCTGTCTGCCTGGCGCCTGCTTGAGCGCTTCGATCACACCCAACCGCAAGTGCGGGTCTACAACCCCGATTACGAACGTCATGGCTGGCAATCGACCCACACCGCGGTCGAAGTGCTGCACCATGACCTGCCATTTCTGGTGGACTCGGTCCGTACCGAGCTGAACCGCCGTGGCTACAGCATCCATACCCTGCAAACCACCGTGCTCAGCGTGCGCCGTGGCAGCAAGGGTGAGTTGCTGGAAATCCTGCCCAAGGGCACCCAGGGCGAAGGCATCCTACAAGAGTCGCTGATGTACCTGGAGATCGACCGCTGCGCCAACGCCGCCGAGCTGAACGTGCTGAGCAAAGAGCTGGAGCAGGTGCTGGGCGAAGTGCGCGTGGCCGTGGCTGATTTCGAACCGATGAAAGCCAAGGTCCAGGACCTGCTGGCCGGTATCGACGCCAGCGCATTCACGATCGACGGTGAAGAAAAAGCCGAGATCAAGAACTTCCTGGAATGGCTGGTGGGCAACCACTTCACCTTCCTGGGCTATGAAGAGTTCGTGGTACGTGACGAGGCGGACGGCGGTCATATCGAATATGACGCCAGCTCCTTCCTCGGTCTGACCAAGCTGTTGCGCGCCGGCCTCACCGCCGAAGACCTGCGCATCGAAGACTACGCCGTGGCCTACCTGCGTGAACCGACGGTGCTGTCGTTCGCCAAGGCTGCACACCCAAGCCGCGTGCACCGCCCGGCGTATCCGGACTACGTGTCGATCCGCGAGATCAGTGCCGACGGCAAGGTCATCAAGGAACACCGCTTCATGGGCCTCTACACCTCCTCGGTGTACGGCGAAAGCGTGCGAGTGATCCCGTACATTCGCCGCAAGGTAGCGGAAATCGAGCGTCGCTCGGGCTTCCAGGCCAAGGCGCATCTGGGCAAGGAACTGGCCCAAGTGGTTGAAGTGCTGCCCCGTGACGACCTGTTCCAGACCCCGGTCGACGAGCTGTTCAGCACCGTGATGTCGATCGTGCAGATCCAGGAACGCAACAAGATCCGGGTGTTCCTGCGCAAAGATCCGTACGGTCGTTTCTGCTACTGCCTGGCCTATGTGCCGCGCGATATCTATTCCACCGAAGTGCGTCAGAAGATCCAGCAAGTGCTGATGGATCGCCTCAAGGCTTCGGACTGCGAGTTCTGGACCTTCTTCTCCGAGTCCGTGCTGGCCCGTGTGCAACTGATTCTGCGGGTCGACCCGAAGAACCGCCTGGACATCGACCCGCTGCAACTGGAAAAAGAAGTGGTGCAAGCCTGCCGCAGCTGGCAGGACGACTACGCCAGTCTGGTGGTGGAGAGTTTCGGCGAAGCCCACGGCACCAACGTGCTGGCGGACTTCCCCAAAGGCTTCCCGGCCGGCTACCGCGAGCGTTTCGCCGCGCATTCGGCCGTGGTCGACATGCAGCATCTGAACAGCCTCACCGAAGCCAACCCGCTGGTGATGAGCTTCTATCAGCCGCTGGGCCAGGTCTCCGGTCAGCGCGAACTGCATTGCAAGCTCTATCACGCTGACACCCCGCTGGCGCTGTCCGACGTGCTGCCGATCCTGGAAAACCTCGGCCTGCGCGTGCTGGGCGAGTTTCCGTATCGCCTGCGCCATGCCAATGGCCGTGAGTTCTGGATCCATGACTTTGCATTCATCGCCGCCGAAGGCGTGAACCTGGATATCCAGCAGCTCAACGACACCCTGCAGGACGCATTCGTGCACATCGTGCATGGCGATGCCGAGAACGATGCGTTCAACCGCCTGGTATTGACCGCCGGCCTGCCATGGCGCGACGTCGCGTTGCTGCGTGCTTATGCTCGCTACCTCAAGCAGATCCGCCTGGGCTTCGACCTGGGCTATATCGCCAGCACCCTGAACAACCACACCGACATCGCCCGCGAGTTGACCCGGTTGTTCAAGACCCGCTTCTACCTGGCGCGCAAGCTCACCGCCGACGACCTGGAAGACAAGCAGCAACGCCTGGAACAAGCGATCCTCACCGCCCTGGACGACGTTCAGGTGCTCAACGAAGACCGTATCCTGCGTCGCTACCTGGACCTGATCAAGGCGACCCTGCGTACCAACTTCTACCAGACTGACGCCAACGGCCAGAACAAGTCGTACTTCAGCTTCAAGTTCAACCCGCACGCGATCCCCGAGCTGCCCAAGCCGGTGCCGAAGTTTGAAATCTTCGTGTACTCGCCCCGTGTTGAAGGCGTGCATCTGCGCTTCGGCAACGTCGCTCGCGGCGGCCTGCGCTGGTCCGACCGTGAAGAAGACTTCCGTACCGAAGTGCTCGGCCTGGTAAAAGCCCAGCAAGTGAAAAACTCGGTGATCGTGCCGGTGGGCGCCAAGGGCGGCTTCCTGCCGCGTCGCCTGCCATTGGGCGGCAGCCGGGACGAGATCGCGGCCGAGGGCATCGCCTGCTACCGCATCTTCATTTCCGGCCTGTTGGACATTACCGACAACCTGAAGGACGGCGCCCTGGTGCCACCGGCCAACGTCGTGCGTCATGACGACGATGACCCCTACCTGGTGGTGGCGGCGGACAAGGGCACTGCAACCTTCTCCGACATCGCCAACGGCATCGCTATCGACTACGGTTTCTGGCTGGGTGACGCGTTCGCTTCCGGCGGTTCTGCCGGTTACGACCACAAGAAAATGGGCATCACCGCCAAGGGCGCGTGGGTCGGTGTGCAGCGTCACTTCCGTGAGCGCGGCATCAACGTGCAGGAAGACAGCATCACCGTAGTGGGCGTCGGCGATATGGCCGGTGACGTGTTCGGTAATGGTTTGCTGATGTCCGACAAGCTGCAACTGGTCGCGGCCTTCAACCACCTGCACATCTTCATCGACCCGAACCCGAACCCGGCCACCAGCTTCGTCGAGCGCCAGCGCATGTTCGAGCTGCCGCGTTCGTCCTGGACCGACTACGACACCAGCATCATGTCTGAAGGCGGCGGTATCTTCTCGCGAAGCGCCAAGAGCATCGCCATCTCGCCACAGATGAAAGAGCGTTTCGACATCCAGGCCGACAAGCTGACCCCGACCGAACTGCTCAACGCCTTGCTCAAGGCGCCGGTGGACCTGTTGTGGAACGGCGGTATCGGTACCTACGTCAAGGCCAGCACCGAAAGCCATGCCGACGTGGGCGACAAGGCCAACGACGCGCTGCGTGTCAACGGCAACGAGCTGCGCTGCAAGGTGGTGGGCGAGGGCGGTAACCTGGGCATGACCCAACTGGGCCGTGTGGAATTCGGCCTCAATGGCGGCGGTTCCAACACCGACTTCATCGACAACGCCGGTGGCGTGGACTGCTCCGACCACGAAGTGAACATCAAGATCCTGCTCAACGAAGTGGTGCAGGCCGGTGACATGACCGACAAGCAGCGCAACCAGTTGCTGGCGAGCATGACCGACGAAGTCGGCCACCTGGTGTTGGGCAACAACTACAAGCAGACCCAGGCCCTGTCCCTGGCCGCACGCAAGGCTTACGAGCGCGCCGCCGAGTACAAACGCCTGATGAGTGACCTGGAAGGCCGTGGCAAGCTGGACCGCGCCATCGAGTACCTGCCGACCGAAGAGCAGCTCACCGAGCGCGCTTCGACCGGCAAGGGCTTGACCCGTCCGGAGTTGTCGGTGCTGATTTCGTACAGCAAGATCGACCTCAAGGAAGCGCTGCTCAAATCCCTGGTGCCGGATGACGAATACCTGACCCGTGACATGGAGACCGCGTTCCCACCGAGCCTGGTGGCCAAGTTCTCCGAAGCCATGCGTCGCCATCGCCTCAAGCGCGAGATCGTCAGCACCCAGATCGCCAACGACCTGGTCAACCACATGGGCATCACCTTCGTGCAGCGACTCAAAGAGTCGACCGGCATGAGCCCGGCGAACGTCGCCGGTGCCTATGTGATCGTGCGCGATATCTTCCACCTCCCGCACTGGTTCCGTCAGATCGAAGCCCTGGACCACCAGGTGTCGGCCGACGTGCAACTGGAGCTGATGGACGAGCTGATGCGCCTGGGCCGTCGTGCTACGCGCTGGTTCCTGCGCAGCCGTCGCAACGAACAGGACGCCGGGCGTGACACTGCGCACTTCGGTCCGCATCTGGCAGCATTGGGCCTCAAGCTCGACGAACTGCTGGAAGGTCCGACCCGTGAAGGCTGGCAGAACCGTTACCAGGCCTACACCCAGGCCGGCGTACCGGAGTTGTTGGCACGCATGGTTGCAGGCACAACCCACCTATACACCTTGCTGCCGATCATCGAAGCCGCCGACGTGACCGGGCATGACGCCGCCGAAGTGGCCAAAGCCTACTTCGCCGTCGGCAGCGCCCTGGACCTGCCGTGGTACCTGCAGCAGATCAGCGATCTGCCTGTCGCCAACAACTGGCAGGCCCAGGCCCGCGAAGCCTTCCGCGATGACGTGGACTGGCAGCAACGGGCGATTACCATTTCGGTACTGCAAATGGCCGACGCGCCACAAGACATGGAAGCCCGCGTGGCCCTGTGGCTTGAACAGCACCAGGACATGGCTGATCGCTGGCGTGCCATGATGGTGGAAATTCGTGCTGCGGTTGGCACGGACTACGCCATGTACGCGGTGGCCAATCGTGAGTTGCTGGACCTGGCGTTGAGTGGTCAGTCGGTGTTGCAGCCGGCTTGATGCTTCGGTAAACCAAAAGCCCCCGCATCGTGAGATGCGGGGGCTTTTTATTTGATCTGGAATGCGATCAATGTGGGAGCTGGCTTGCCTGCGATAGCGGTGGGTCAGTTAATAATCGAGTCACTGGTACACCGCTATCGCAGGCAAGCCAGCTCCCACAGTTTGAACTTCATTCGGAATCAGTGGTGTTTGAGTAGCCGGGTTTCCAGGTGATCCAGGTGCTGAGTCATCAGGGCGACAGCCGTGTGGGCGTCGCGCTGTTCCACGGCATCCACAATCGCCACATGCTCCTGCCACGCACAATACGTGCAGGCCTTCGTTTCAAATTGCGCAATGATCAACGACGTCAACGGCACCAGGCTGTTGAGAAACTGTGCCAACGGCGCATTGCCTGCCATGTGCGCCAGTTGCAGATGAAACTCTCCAGAAAACCGGATCGCCGGCCCACGCTGGTCACGCTCAATGGCGTCGCGCTCCTGCGCAATCAGCTCGCGCAGTTGGCGGATTTGCATCGCTGTGGCCTGGGCGCAGGCCAGTTGCACCACGGTCATTTCGGTCAGGCGCCGTGCTTCAAGAATCTGCCGTGTGTGCTGGGCATCCGGCGCGGCGACCTGGGCGCGCTGGTTGGGGCGCAGGATGACCACTTGCTGATGGGACAGCTTGGCGAGCACCCGGCGAATCACGCTGCGGCTCACGCCAAAGAGTTCGCCCAGGCCTTCTTCGGTGAAGCGGCTGGCAGGCGCAATGCGTTGCTCAAGGATCGCGTCGAACAAGCGCGGGTAGATGTCGTCAACCGAAGGCTTCTTGCCCGACACCAGGCGCAGGCAGGGCAGAGGGTCACGTTGCAGGGCGTGGACGTTCATGGCCGGTCTCCAATTATTCAGCTGCCCAGATGGTCATCCGGGATATTCAAGCGAATGCCCATGCGCAAGCCTTCCTGCAGGATGTGCCGACGCATTTCGGCACTGGCCAGGGCGCTGTTCTTGTTGCGGATGGCGCGTACCACGGCTTCGTTCTCTTGCAGGCGTTCGGCCAGGTGTTCAGGGGAGTTGCGCAATACCTGGGCGCTTTGTTTGAGCGCGGTGCTGGTTTGCTGCACCACGTTCTGGAAGATCGGGTTGGAGGTCAGGGCAAACAGTTCTTCGTGAAAGTCGATGTAGGCGTTCATGCCCGCCTCGGCGTCGCCGGCATCCAGGGCTTCGCGCATGTCCATCAGCGTCAGGCGCAGTTGGCCGATTTCCTTGCTGCTGATGGATTGGGCGACCAGGCCGACGATGAAGGGTTCGAGGGTATAGCGCAGTTGCAGGATGTCTTCCAGGCTGGCGTCGGCCACCGCGTCGCTCGACTGCGGCTCGCTGACGCTGGTTTCCAGTACCACCACACCTTTGCCCGGCATGGAACGCACCAGGCCCAAGGTCTCCAGCACGATCACCGCTTCACGCAGGCTCGGGCGGCTGATACCCAGTTGCTCGGCCAGCTCACGCTGGCCTGGCAGCATTTCACCGCGGCGCCACTGGCCTCGCGCCAAGGCGGCGCGCAGTTTTTCTACCACTGAATTGACGACGGTTGAGGTGCTGATCACGTCGAAGGCTCCTTGATGTTGCTCATACAGTATTCAGTCTGGCAAAGGGCCAATGTGGGAGCTGGCTTGCCTGCGATGACTGAGTGTCAGGCACTACATTTGACGCTGACTCACCGCTATCGCAGGCAAGCCAGCTCCCACATTGGATGGGTGTTGTCCTAGAACTCCTGATGCGCCGGCAGCACCGGCTTCTTGGCCTGAAAGGCATAGCCCTGCTGGCCGTCGAGCACCTTGTTGGCACGCTGGATATCGATATCTTTTTCCCAGCGAGCAATCGCCACGGTAGCCACGCAGTTGCCGATCAGGTTGGTCAGCGCACGACCGATCCCCATGAACCAGTCCACCGCCAGCACCAACACCAGGCCCACCACCGGAATTGCCGGGATCGCCGTGAGTGTCGCCGCTAGAATCACCAATGCCGAGCCCGGAATGCCGTGGGCGCCTTTGGAGGTGATCAACGATACCAGGAGGATGGTCAGCAAGTCGGTCATCGACAGCGGTGTACCGGTGGCGTTGGCGATAAACACGATGGCCAGGGTCAGGTAGATCGAGAAACCGTCGAGGTTGAACGAGTACCCGGTGGGAATTACCAAACCCACGGTGGAACTGCCAATGCCCAAATGTTCCAGCTTGCGCATGATCTGCGGCAGCACAGCGTCGGACGAAGCGGTGCCCATCACGATCAGCAGCTCTTCGCGCAGGTACTTGAGCAGCGGCAGCATCCGCAGGCCGGACAAGCGCATTACCAGCCCGAGGATCAGCGCGACAAAGGCAAAGCACGTCAGGTAGAAAAGCCCAACCAGGCTGCCCAGGTGTTGCAGCGAGTCCAGGCCGTAGGTGCTGGTGGTGAACGCGATGGCACCGAATACGCCAATCGGCGCCAGGCGCACGATCATGCCCATGATGCGGAAGATCACATGGCTAAGCTCATTGATCAGCCGCGAGATACCGCTGGCCGCTTCGCCCACCAGGTTCAGCGCACTGCCGAACAGCACCGAGAACAGCAGCACCTGTAACACGTTGTTATCGGCAAACGCACCGATCACCGAGTTGGGAATCAGGTCCATCAGGAACTGGCTGGTGCCCTTGATGTGTTGGCCCTTGTCGGCCAGCTCATTCAAGCCGGCGGAAGAGAGTTGCTCAAGATGAATATTGGCGCCGCTGCCGATGCCGGTGCTGAAGGCCATGATCAGGCCAAGCACCAGGGCGACGGTGGTCAGCACTTCAAAGTAGATCACCGACTTGAGCCCGATACGCCCGACCTTCTTCAAATCGCCGGCGCCGGAAATACCGCTGACCACGACACAGAACACGATCAGGCCGATCAGCATTTTGATCAGCTTGATAAAGCCGTCGCCCAGGGGTTTGAGTTGTGAGGAAAATTCGGGAAGGGCCAGGCCGCAGGCGATGCCGAGCATCAGGCCAATCACGACTTGCAGGAAAATCGAACGCGAGCACCATCTGAGCATGGGAGGGATCTCTATTCGGTGCCCTGGTGGTTCCAGGGCTTAATTGTTGTGGTCTTACCGGTAAGTCCAGTGCGCGGCCAGTCTACGCTTGGTTTTTTTCAAACAACAAGTAAATATTCAGCGGTTGGCAGGTCCCGGTCTGACCAGTTGGTCGGTAAGTACGGTGCTTGAGCGGTTGACGGGGATTAATTTTTTTTGCGTATCATCGCCTTGGGCATACGAGGTGATGGATGGACCAATCAGGGCTTACAACCGACGAAGCAGGGCGCATGTATTGCGCCTGGCGCACTGCAGCGCCTGCGTACCTGCATTACCACGACCACGAGTGGGGTGTGCCGGTGGCGGATGACATCGCGTTGTACGAGAAGATCTGCCTGGAGGGGTTTCAGGCTGGGATGGCGTGGATCACCATTCTGCGCAAGCGCGATAACTTTCGGCAGGCGTTCGAGGGTTTTGATTTTCGCCGGGTGGCGCAGTACGGCGAAGCGGACATTGAGCGGTTGATGAGCGAGCCGGGCATCGTGCGCAATCGGGCAAAGATCATCTCGGCCATCAACAACGCACGCCGGGCCTGTGAACTGGTGGAGGAGACCGGCTCGCTGGCGCGCTGGCTGTGGGCGTTCGAGCCCGCCGCAGAAGAGCGGCCGGCAGTGGTGGACATGGCTTACTGGACGGCCAATCCGACCTCAGCGGCTTCGATGCGCTTGTCCAAGGCCCTGAAGAAACGCGGCTGGACCTTCGTCGGCCCGACCACGATGTATGCGTTGATGCAGGCGATGGGGATGGTCAATGATCATCTAGAGGGTTGCGAGTGCCGGCTGCGCATTGAAGACCAGCGCGACCTATTCAAACGTCCCTGACCAGACACGGTTAAAACTGTGGGAGCAGGCAAGCCAGCTCCCACATGGGTTTTGTGGTGTTGCTGATTATTTGGGAAGCGGGGTGAGTACCTCAGCCTTGTCATCCAGCACCATCACCACCAGCAGCCTGGCCGGTTGGGTCTGGCTGGCATTGCTTGACTCAAAATGCCGCGAGCCGGCCGGTTCGTAGAACGATTGCCCGGCTTTGTAGGTGATCGCCTTTTCATCATTGACCCGCGAGGTGATCGCGCCTTGCAGCACATAAGCCACCGCAGTGCCGGTGTGGCTATGGGGCACGGTGGCCTGGCCGGGGGCGTAGTCAACGGTGAGCATGATGGTTTTCTTGCCGGGCACGTTGGTCAAGGGGTGCTCCTGCAGCACCTTGAGCGTTTCCTGGTTGTATACCGGGTCGTGGGCAAATGCGCTGAGGGAGGTGAGCATCAGCGTGGTGGCGAGCAATCGTTTCATGATCAGGATTCCGCGTAGTTCGAGACCTCTTCACCCTACGCCGTAGCCTGTACGCCACCAATGACCAATACACCGGAAAACCCCTTAGCCAATCTGCCGGAGAATATCGCGCACCTTGTCCAGCGCCGGGTCGATGTCCAGGGTCTCGATGGCGCCGAAGCCGAAAATCAGCCCCGAGCGTAATGGCACGTCGTGGAAGAATACGTCCAGGGGGTACAACCCCACCTCGACCTGACGCGCCTGTTCTATCAGCAATGGGATATTCAACGCCACCTTGCACAATGCCGCCAGGTGAAAGCCCGCCACCGTCGGAACCGCCTCGAACCACGGTGACAGATCGCCCGCCAGACGCTGCAGTATTCGTTCGCGACGCCCCGCGTAGATGCTGTGGCAACGGCGAATATGCTTGAGCAGGTAGCCTTCGCTGATGAACTTGGCCAATGCCCACTGCGGCAGGGTAGAGCTGTGCTGGTCGGTCAACTGCTTGGCCTTGAGCACCGCGCCATAGATCGCTGGCGGCAGCACCGCGTAGCCCAGGCGCAACTCGGGCAACAGGGTTTTGGAAAAGGTCCCGACGTAGGTGACCACGCCTCGGGTGTCCAGGCTTTGCAGGGAGTCGGTGGGGCGCCCTTCGTAGCGAAATTCGCTGTCGTAGTCGTCTTCGATGATGATCGCACCCAGCTCGATTGCGCGGTCCAGCAGTGCCTGGCGGCGCCTCTGACTCATCGGCATGCCGAGGGGGAACTGGTGGGACGGGGTTACATAGATCAGACGGGTGCCATCGGGGATCTGGTCGACCTGGAGCCCCTGTTCGTCGACGGCCACGCTGGCGACGCTGGCGCCCATCGCTACGAACATTTGGCGCGCGGGGCTATAGCCTGGGTCTTCCATCGCGACCATGCTGCCGGGTTCCAGCACCACGCGGGCAATCAGGTCCAGCGCCTGCTGCGCGCCATTGGTGACCACGATATCGCTGGCGCGGCATTTGACCCCTCGGGAAAACGCGATATGCCCGGCGATGGCCTCGCGCAATGCCGGTAACCCTTCCGGTTGGCTGTAGAAACCACTGTTCTGGGCGATACGGCGCAGCGCATCCTGGGTGCAGCGTCGCCATTCGTCCTGGGGGAATTGGTTGCGTGCAGTCGCGCCGCCGATAAATTCGTAGCGCAGGATGCCCTCACGGGACGGGTGGCCCATGGGCGAGGGCAGTGCTGCCCACTTGCCCAGGTTGGCGGCGCAGGCCAGGTCGGTGGCGGTTTGCACACGATCGGGTTGGGGCGCCCACGCATTGACGAAAGTGCCGCGGCCGATCTTGCCGATCAGCAGGCCTTCGTACGTGAGTGTGGTGTAGGTATCCGACACCGTCTTGCGCGATACGCCCAGTTGTTCGGCGAGCAGGCGGCTCGGTGGCAGTTGCGCACCCGCCGACAGTCGCCCGGTGGCGATAGCTTCGCGCAGTTGCTGATAAAGCTGGGCAGCCAGGTCCTTGCGGCCATTGATGACGAGGTGCAGTTCCATGTTTCATCCTGGAGACAGATCGATCCGCGCCAAGGTTACGCGCAAATCGATCTGAAGAAACCAGGCAGCGTCAGGACAGGAAGCCGCCGTCTACATTCAACGACACACCGGTGGTGTAGCTTGACGCATCGCTGGCCAGATACAACACCGCGCCGGCCATTTCGCTGGGGTCGGCGACGCGCTTGAGGGGGATCTGCGCCAGGGCCACTTTCAGGATCGAATCGTTCTTGACCAGCGCCGAGGCGAATTTGGTATCAGTCAGGCCCGGCAGCAGTGCGTTGCAACGGATGCCGAATGCCGCGCATTCCTTGGCGAACACCTTGGTCATGTTGATCACGGCAGCCTTGGTGACCGAGTAGATGCCCTGGAACACGCCCGGCGAAATGCCGTTGATCGATGCCACGTTGATGATGCTGCCGCCGCCGTTCTCGCGCATCAGCTTGCCGGCTTCCACCGACATGAAGAAGTAACCGCGGATATTCACGTCGACCGTCTTCTGGAATGCGCCAAGGTCGGTATCCAGCACGTTGCAGAACTGCGGGTTGGTCGCGGCGTTGTTGACCAGAATATCCAGGCGGCCGAACTGTTCGCGGATGCCGGCGAACACCCGGGTAATCTGCTCCATTTCACCGATATGGCAGGCAATCGCCGTGGCCTTGCCGCCGTCGGCAATGATCGCGTCGGCGACGTGCTGGCAACCTTCCAGCTTGCGGCTGGAGACGATCACGTGGGCGCCTTGCTGGGCCAGCAGCTTGGCAATGGCCTCGCCGATACCACGGCTGGCGCCGGAAACGAAGGCGATCTTGCCGTCAAGGTCAAACAGGTTGGTCTTGGACATAAGGGTTCCTTGTGGTTGCGATCAGAGCGCTGATTTGCCAATGACATTCAGGCTCATTTGCTCCAGCAGCTTGTTCATGTGGATGAACTGCGCAAAGCGTTTGTCCTGGGTCTGGCCGTGGAAAAAGCGGTAGTAGATCTGCTGCACGATGCCGGCCAGCCGGAACAGGCCGTAGGTGTAATAGAAATCGAAATTGTCGATCGCAAGCCCCGAGCGCTCGGCGTAGTAGTCGACAAACTGACGGCGGGTGAGCATCCCCGGGGCGTTGCTCGGCTGGCGCCGCATCAGTTGCACCGGCGCCGGGTCTGCGGCTTCGATCCAGTAGGCGAGGGTGTTGCCCAGGTCCATCAGCGGGTCGCCCAGAGTGGTCAGTTCCCAATCCAGCACACCGATGATTTGCATCGGGTTATGCGGGTCGAGGATCACGTTATCGAAGCGGTAGTCGTTATGCACGATGCTGGATGTGGGCGAATCGGCTGGCATTTTGTCGTTGAGCCAGGCGCGCACCGCTTCCCATTTTGGCGCATCAGGGGTCAGGGCTTTTTCGTAGCGCTCGCCCCAGCCACGAATCTGCCGCGCCACGTAGCCTTCAGGCTTGCCCAGGTCGGCCAGGCCGCAGGCGCTGTAGTCGACTTGATGCAGTTCGACGAACTTGTCGATAAAGCTTTTGCACAGCGCTTGAGTCTTGGCCGCGTCCAGGCCCAGTTCGGGCGGCAGGTCAGAGCGCAGGATGATGCCGTTGACCCGTTCCATCACATAGAACTCGGCACCGATCACTGATTCATCGGTGCAGTGCACGTATGCCTTGGGGCAATACGGAAAACCATCTTTGAGCTGGTTGAGAATGCGGTATTCGCGGCCCATGTCGTGGGCGGACTTGGCCTTGTGGCCAAACGGCGGGCAACGCAGCACGAATTCCTGGCCTGGATATTCCAGCAGGTAGGTCAGGTTCGATGCGCCGCCGGGGAACTGACTGATCGCAGGCGTGCCGTTCAAGCCCGGAATGTGGGCCTTGAGGTAGGGATCGATCAGGCTGGCATCAAGTTCTTCGCCGGGGCGAATCTGGGTCGATTGGTCGTTCAGCGCCATGCTTATCCCTTCTGCTTATTCTAAAGGCCTTGGACTATTTCCTAATCTAATGCGCACCGCCGCCCAGCGACAAGGTCGGGGCGGCTTAATAGGTTAGCGTGTTGAAGGGTGATCAGCGTGCCTGATCGGTCATTTTGCGGGCGCTGGCAGCGCAACCGGCGTGAGCACAGGACGGCCGGCGAAGTATTCCACCAGGTTGTCGGCCACCCGCTGCACGGTGTCATGGGCAGCCTCCGGTGACAGGCCGGCCACATGGGAGGTCAGGACGGTATTGCTCAGGCGCTTGAGGGCGTCGGGCACCTTGGGTTCGTCGTCGAATACATCCAGCGCGGCGCCGCCGATACGCCGTTGCTCCAGGGCAGCCACGAGGTCAGCGGTCACCACCACGCTGCCGCGGCCAATGTTCACCAGATAGCCATTGGGGCCCAACGCATCCAGCGCATGTTTATCGATCAGATGGCGAGTGCTGGCCCCACCTGGCGTGGCCAGGATCAGGAAGTCCGAGGTGCGCGCCAGTTCGACGGCCGTTGAACAGTAGGTGTAATCCACGTCATCGCGGGGTTGGCGGTTGTGATAGCTCACCTCCATGCCGAAGCCGAGGGCGGCGCGCCTGGCGATTTCCATCCCCACGGCACCGAGCCCGAGAATTCCCAGTTGCTTGCCGGCCAGGGAAGGGCGCATGACCTTCGGCCATTCGCTGCGCCGCACGGCGGCATCGGTCTGGGGAATCCCGCGCACCAGCGAGAGCAGCAGCGCCATGGCGTGATCGGCCACCGAGGGGGCGTTCACGCCGGCACCGTTGGTGACCACGATCCCACGGTTGCTTGCCGCTTGCAGGTCCACGTGTTCGTAGCCGGCACCGATCACGCAGATGATTTCCAGCAACGGCAGTGCGGCGATTTCATCAGCGTACAACCCCAGCGGGCCACGGGTCAGCACGGCCTTGATCTGCCCACCGTGCAACTTGATCGCCTGAGCGCGTTCGGCGGGCGTCGGCGCCAGGATCACGTGAAAGTCATTGCTTTCGATGATTTGCAGGTATTCGTTGATGGTTTCAACCAGGACTAGAACGGTGGTGGGCATGGGGCAGCTCTCCGGTGAGTTCGATGCTCGGAGTATGCTGCATTTGTGTTGTGTGAAATGCTGAGGGCGCAGAGAAAGCGCCACTGATTTTGCGAAAAGTGCCAGCGTCTCGGCGAGTGGGAGACGCTGTTTGCACGCGTGCGAATTATTTAGCGGGTACGGGCTTGCGCACCTTGCTCTGTTCGGCCGCTACGATGTCCATGTAATCGTAGGTAGGAAAGAACTCCGTCCTGAAGGGGCCCCATGCAGAGCGTTCGATGGCGAGATTGACTTCCCGCAGGCGCGAGGCGGGGAAGCGTAGAACGATGACGTGACCGATCCCCATGGCGATGTTCCAACTGACAATCTCTACCCCTTCAGGAGGGAATACTTTAAAGAGTTCCTGTTCGGTGAGTTTTGTTCTTATTTCGTTCAAGTTGCGAGATTGGTCATGTTTGAGGAAGACGGTCAACATGACCGCATTGTCAGCGCTGATGGCGACAGGTTTTCCTGACGTGGAAGCCTGCGCATGAAGGCCGCCTGAAACAAGGGTAGAGAGCAATAAAACAGACGCCAATAAAGGCTTTAATAGTGTTTTCATTGAGTGAGGCCTTTTATGAGTATTGTCGCTACTCGTGGGATGAGTGTTGAGGGTTAGTGGGTGGGGGTGGTTTTGACTGATCCGGTATAGGGCGCATGAACCACATGTATTCGAACAAGAGGGTTGGCGTCTATCATGTCGCGCGGCACTTCACGAGAATAAGTGAATTCCTGATTGTTCAACGTCTCAAGTTTTCTGACGATGGTTTTCGTTGCACCTTTATCCGGTATCAGGATATGGTTTTTCTTGTCACCCGTTACCATGAAGTAACCGCCGCCGCCGTTGTCATATTTTGATAGCCCGGTATCGGTGTAGAAAAATTCGTAGCGATTACGTTCAGGGTCCCACACTGATATTCCAACGACACCTGGGTACTTGTCCTTTACGTCGATCTCCGGGGCGCCTTCTATATAAACTTTTGTCGTCAGCCAGCGGGGGGATGTACCCAGGGCACTTGCGTCTGAGTTTTCTACTGCCGGTTGTGCTTGGCTGGCCAATGGGCTGAGTATTCCGGTGGCAAGTATCAGGGAGAAAATAAGGTTGTGTTTGTTCATCTAGTCGCTCCTGATGAGTGAGGTTTTTAATTCTGCTGTGGTGGGTTTAGATGCTTTTGTTTTTTTGAACTGGACTGGAATATAAACGTGATAGAAGGGGCTCTCAATGCCTGGGAAAACCCTTGCAACAAATGCCACAATCATTAGAGTTTCAATCGAGAGGCGTTGATTAACTGTATGTAAGAACTTTCTTATATGTGAGGGTGTTTAACTTTAATTGATATTGGGTCTCTGTCAGCGGCTCCCCAATGGCGAACTTTGAGTGACTGGGTTTATTTAAACAAAGCTTCGTCGGCCTTGCGTGATCGACCCTCCCAATGCCCCGCTGGCAGGGGCGTTCGTGAGGTGGGTAAAGGCGGTGGACATCTGGCGTTGAATCAACTGAGCCGCCCCATGGGCTGCCTTCCAGCCTTTGCACTGCATTACCGTTCCTCATCTAAGTCTTTGCTTATTCAAGAGAATCCCGGACAATCCGGCCCTTGTTACGGCCAGGGCGCTGCCTGTCAGGTTTTTCTGACTCGTGCTGGCCATGTGAATGCGGAGATCCGACCGGATGAATGATCAGGCCAATAGCGTCGACGAACGCTATGCAACGACACCTGCAACCCTCACAAGCTGGAGCCGCCAGGACACCACCTGGATGCTCGGGCTATTCGGTACCGCCATTGGCGCCGGTACTTTGTTTCTGCCAATCAACGCGGGCCTGGGGGGCTTCTGGCCGCTGGTGATCCTGGCGTTACTGGCGTTCCCGATGACGTTCTTTGCCCACCGTGGGCTGACCCGTTTCGTGCTGTCTGGCCGTGAAGGCTCAGACATCACCGACGTGGTCGAAGAGCATTTCGGTATCAAGGCGGGTGCGTTGATCACCTTGCTGTATTTCTTCGCGATCTTCCCGATCCTGCTGATCTACAGCGTGGCACTGACCAATACCGTGAGCAGCTTCATGGAACACCAACTGCACATCATGCCGCCGCCTCGTGCGATCCTGGCGTTTGTGCTGATCCTCGGCCTGCTGGCCGTGGTGCGCTGCGGTGAGCAAGTGATCGTCAAGGCCATGAGCCTGATGGTGTATCCGTTTATCGTCGCCTTGCTGTTCCTGGCCGTGTACCTGGTGCCGCACTGGAATGGCGGCATTCTCAGCACTGCCAGCGAGGTGCCGGCACCGTCGGCGCTGCTCAATACGCTGTGGCTGGCGATTCCGGTGATGGTGTTCTCGTTCAACCATTCGCCGATCATCTCGGCCTTTGCGGTTGACCAGAAGCGTCAGTACGGCGCACACGCCGAGGAGCGCAGTTCGCAGATCCTGTCCCGCGCTCACTTGCTGATGGTGGCGATGGTGCTGTTCTTCGTGTTCAGTTGCGTGCTGACCCTGTCGCCCGCGCAACTGGCCGAGGCGAAAGCGCAGAACCTGTCGATCCTGTCGTACCTGGCCAACCACTTCGACAACCCGACCATCGCCTTTGCCGCCCCGTTGATTGCGTTCGTGGCGATTGCCAAGTCGTTCCTGGGCCACTACATCGGTGCCAGCGAGGGTCTCAAGGGGCTGGTGGTCAAGACCGGTCGCCGCCCGGCACCGAAGACCCTGGACCGCATGACCGCCGCCTTCATGCTGGTGGTGTGCTGGATCGTCGCCACGCTTAACCCAAGCATCCTCGGTATGATCGAGACCCTGGGGGGGCCGGTGATTGCGTCGATCCTGTTCCTGATGCCGATGTATGCGATCCGCAAGGTGCCGGCCATGGCCAAGTACCGTGGGCAGGCATCGAATGTGTTTGTCACCGCCGTCGGCCTGGTGGCGATTACGGCATTGGTGTATTCGCTGGTTGCCTAAGCCCTGATGCGGTCTATCTGACTGCACAGCTCTAAAAGTGTGGGAGCTGGCTTGCCTGCGATAGCTATGTGTCAGTCATTAAATTCATGACTGATACACCGCTATCGCAGGCAAGCCAGCTCCCACATTGGTTTTGTGTTGGCAGTAAAGGTTAGTTCCAGGCATAAAAAAACGCCGCGTATCTTGCGATACGCGGCGTCTTTCACATCAACACACCCTTAAGCTTGAATCACCGGGATGTTGGCGCTTGCTGCGATCTTGCGGAACTCGGCGATCTGGTCGAAGTTCAGGTAGCGGTAGACGTCACTGGCCATGGTGTCCAGTTTCGCTGCGTAGCCCATGTACTCTTCGACAGTCGGCAGGCGACCCAGGGTAGAGGCCACTGCCGCCAGTTCGGCCGATGCCAGGTAGACGTTTGCACCGTCACCCAGGCGGTTCGGGAAGTTACGGGTCGACGTCGACACGACGGTGGAGTTCGGTTCTACACGTGCCTGGTTACCCATGCACAGCGAGCAGCCCGGCATTTCCATGCGTGCGCCAGCCTTGCCGTAGATGCCGTAGTAGCCTTCTTCGGTCAACTGGTGAGCGTCCATCTTGGTCGGCGGCGACAGCCACAGACGAGTCGGCAGCTGGCCCTTGACCTGCTCCAGCAGCTTACCGGCAGCGCGGAAGTGACCGATGTTGGTCATGCACGAACCGATGAACACTTCGTCGATTTTCTCGCCGGCAACGCTGGACAACAGACGGGCATCGTCCGGGTCGTTAGGCGCGCAGAGGATCGGCTCGTTGATTTCCGACAGGTCGATCTCGATGATTTCGGCGTATTCGGCGTCGGCATCGGCTTCCATCAGTTCCGGGTTGGCAACCCAGGCTTCCATCGCTTGGGCGCGACGTTCCAGGGTGCGGGCATCGCCGTAGCCTTCACCGATCATCCAGCGCAGCAGGGTGATGTTGGAGTTCAGGTACTCGGTAACGGACTCTTTGGACAGCTTGATGGTGCAACCGGCAGCCGAACGTTCAGCCGAGGCGTCGGACAGCTCGAAAGCCTGTTCCAGCGTCAGATCGTTCAGGCCTTCGATTTCCAGGATGCGGCCGGAGAAGGCGTTTTTCTTGCCTTTCTTCTCTACGGTCAGCAGGCCAGCCTGGATCGCGTAGTAAGGAATGGCATGAACCAGGTCACGCAGGGTGATGCCAGGCTTCATCTTGCCTTTGAAGCGCACCAGGATCGATTCCGGCATGTCCAGTGGCATCACGCCAGTGGCTGCGGCGAACGCGACCAGACCGGAACCGGCCGGGAACGAGATGCCCATCGGGAAACGGGTGTGGGAGTCACCACCGGTACCGACGGTGTCCGGCAGCAGCATACGGTTGAGCCAGCTGTGGATGATACCGTCGCCCGGACGCAGCGATACACCGCCACGGGTCATGATGAAGTCAGGCAGGGTGTGGTGGGTGGTCACGTCGATCGGCTTCGGGTACGCCGCGGTGTGGCAGAACGACTGCATCACCAGGTCGGTCGAGAAGCCCAGGCACGCCAGGTCTTTCAGTTCATCACGGGTCATGGGACCGGTGGTGTCCTGGGAGCCCACGGTGGTCATCTTCGGCTCGCAGTAGGTGCCAGGGCGAACGCCTTTGCCTTCCGGCAGGCCGCACGCCTTGCCGACCATCTTCTGTGCCAGGGTGAAGCCCTTGCCGGTGTCGACAGGCGCTTCAGGCAGCTTGAACAGGTCGGTAGGGCCCAGGCCCAGTTCGGCGCGGGCCTTGTCGGTCAGGCCGCGACCGATGATCAGCGGGATACGGCCGCCGGCGCGAACTTCGTCCAACAGTACCGGAGTCTTCATTTCGAAGGTGGTCAGGACTTCGTCGGTGCCGTGTTTGCAGACTTTGCCAGCATGAGGGTACAGGTCGATCACGTCGCCCATGTTCATGTTGGTGACGTCGAATTCGATTGGCAATGCGCCAGCATCTTCCATGGTGTTGTAGAAGATCGGAGCGATCTTGCTGCCGAAGCAGAAACCGCCAGCACGCTTGTTCGGCACGTAAGGCACGTCGTCACCGAAGAACCACAGTACCGAGTTGGTGGCCGACTTACGCGACGAACCGGTACCGACCACGTCACCGACGTAGGCGATCGGGAAGCCTTGGCCGCGCATTTCTTCGATCTGCTTCATCGGGCCGGTCTTGCCTTGCTCGTCCGGCACGATGCCTTCACGAGCCATTTTCAGCATGGCCAGGGCGTGCAGCGGGATGTCAGGGCGGGACCAGGCGTCAGGCGCCGGGGACAGGTCGTCGGTGTTGGTTTCGCCGGTAACCTTGAACACGCGCAGGCTGATCTTGTCGGCCAGGGTAGGGCGGTTGCGGAACCACTCGCCGTCAGCCCAGGACTGGATCACGCCTTTGGCGTGTTCGTTGCCGTTGCGGGCTTTTTCGGCGACGTCGTGGAACGCATCGAACATCAGCAGGGTGTGCTTGAGTTGGGCGGCCGCGACGGGCGCCAGGGTGGCGTCGTCCAGCAGCTCGACCAACGTCACGATGTTGTAGCCGCCTTGCATGGTGCCGAGCAGTTCAACAGCGCGTTTCTTGTCGATCAGGGGGGAAGTGGCTTCGCCCTTGGCCAGGGCAGACAGGAAACCGGCCTTGACGTAGGCAGCTTCGTCAACGCCTGGTGGAATGCGGTTGGTGATCAGGTCAACGAGGAATTCTTCTTCGCCAGCCGGAGGATTTTTCAGCAGCTCGACCAGGCCTGCGGTTTGTTCGGCGTTAAGCGGCTGGGGAACGATACCCAGTGCTGCACGCTCTTCGATATGTTTGCGGTAGGCTTCAAGCACAGTTATTACCCTCATCAGTGGTCCCACGGGACGCTCATCCAGAAATGAACGGCACGCATGCGCTCAGGGGCTTTTTGGGCCGCAAAGCCAGCGCTGCCGGCATTCCTTTACAGAAGCTGCTTTCAAAGTTTTACGCCTGCAGAACGGAGCTGATGAGGGTTGGCGTGGGCTCTGACCTACCGGGTCGAAACCACGCCAACACCGTTCTGAAGGAACGACTGTGCTCGTGACGCTTTGAAAACAGCTTCCAGCGGATTATTGGCGCCTTACAAGGCCGGGTGATTCTACGGCAAAAAAAATCTAAAGGTAAGTTGCCTGGCCAAGTTTGCTGGGTGATCAACCTTAGACAAAGGGCTAACATGGCGCACTGTTTCGCTGATTTGCGTGTTGTCGCCCATGTCCAACCAAACCATCAAGACCCCCTGCGTCGGCCTCTGCTCCACGGTCTACGGCGACCTCGTGTGCCGCGGCTGCAAGCGCTTCCACCATGAAGTGATCCAGTGGAATGGCTATAACGAAGAAGAAAAGCGTGCAGTCTGGCTCAGGCTTGAGCAACTGCTGGTGCAGGTGATGGCCGGCAAAGTGGAGGTGTTTGACCCCAAGACCCTGCGCGGGCAGTTGGAGCAACGCAAGATCCGCTTCGTGCCGCACCAGTCCGAGTATTGCTGGGCCTACCAGTTGATCGCACGCGGGGCGCGGGTGATCAATAACCTTGAGGCGTACGGCATGGTGCTGTTGCCGGAGTTTCGCGACTGGCCCTTGCCGGACCTGCGCGATGCGATTGATCGGGAGTTCTTTATCTTGTCCGAGGCGCATTACCAGCGCTATATCGCCCCGGGATTCTTGAAAGATGCGCTGGGCTAACTGATTGACGAGCTCAATGTGGGAGCTGGCTTGCCTGCGATAGCGGTGTATCAGAAGCAAATGCGCCAGCTGACCCACCGCAATCGCAGGCAAGCCAGCTCCCACATTTGATCTCCATTGCCTGAAGGATCGGTGTCAGGGCTTGGTCGCAAGCTCTTGCAGGTGATCCATCAACGTCTGTGGCTTGAGCACCAGCACGTCGCTTTCCACCGCATCCAGCACCACCTCCGCTGTATTACCGATCAACGCCCCCGAAATCCCAGTGCGGGCCACGGTGCCGATGATGGTCACCGCCGCGTGCAGCTGATGGGCCATATGCGGGATCAGCACATCGGCCGGGCCTTCCTTGATATGCAGGTGCCTGCCGTCCACGTCGAACTCGTCCTGGAATGCCTTGCATTGTTCGCGATAGCGCGCCTCGATGGTTTCCTTGAGCTGGAAGGTCGGGTCGGCTGCCGACAGCATCGGCGACGGGTGGGCGCTGATCACATGCAGTTGCGCCTTGGCCAGGCTGGCGATATCAAAGCCATGGTCGATGATCGCATTGTGCAGTGAGCGGTGCTCGCTGTCGGTATTGCCTACATCGATGGCCGCCAGAATCACTCCGCCAGCCCATGGCGTAGCAGTCTTGACCAATAGCACCGGCGTCGGGCAATAGCGCAGCAGCTTCCAGTCCGCCGGCGTCAACAGGGCTTTTTTCAGCGGGCTGTCGGGAAAGTGCTGTTTGATCACCAGGCCGCAGCCTTCGGCTTGCTGCACCTCGATAATGGTGTCATGCAGGCTTTCGTTCCACGCCTGCTCGGTGGAGACGCTGTAACCGTCGTTCTTTAAACCCTCCTTGAGCACACTCAACAGCGCCGAATGCTCGTGTTTCTTGTCGCAGACCAGCAAGTGCAGATGTGCGTCGGTCACCCCGGCAATCAGCTTGCCACGCTTGAGGGCCAGGCTTTCCGAATGCTCGGGCTCGATGACCACCAGGATGCTGCGGATGGCTTGCATGATCGGGATCTCCAGGAAGAGGCATGCAACAACTATAGTTGCTGCCCGCCAGACGTCATGTTGATGCACATCAAGGCCGGTGGCTGGTGGTCTGCGGCGGGGTCGGTATAATCGGCGCCCTTTTGTGATCCTTTGCCCGTGAGCCCGATGAACCTGCCCGAAATCCACGAATTCCTCGGCTGCCGCACCCCCGACGCCTGGGTCCAGGCCGCTCTGGCCGATCAGGAAACCCTGCTGATCGACCACAAGAACTGCGAATTCAAAGCCGCCAGCACCGCCCTGAGCCTGATGGCCAAGTACCACGGCCATGTTGACCTGATCAATATGATGTCGCGCCTGGCCCGCGAAGAACTGGTGCACCACGAGCAAGTCATGCGCCTGATGAAGAAGCGCAAGGTTGAACTGCGCCAACTGCACGCGGGCCGTTATGCCTCGGGTTTGCGCAAGGTGGTGCGCAGCCACGAGCCGGTCAAGCTGGTGGACACCCTGGTGGTCGGCGCTTTTATCGAAGCACGCAGCTGCGAGCGTTTCGAAGCATTGGTGCCGCATTTGGACGAAGAGCTCGGCAAGTTCTACTTCGGTTTGCTCAAAAGCGAAGCCCGGCACTTCCAGGGTTACTTGAAGCTGGCCTACCAGTATGGCGACGCCAAGGACATCGCCCAGGTGATCGAGCGGGTGAGGGCGGCCGAGCAGGAGCTGATCGAATCACCCGACATCGAGTTCCGCTTTCACAGTGGCGTGCCAGCCTGAGGCCACCGCCACGCCGATCAAGGCGGTGATCCCGGCGAGCAGCAGGATCACCATTTGCGTGCCCAACGGCGCTGCCAGCACGGCGATCATCAGGCCCGCCAACGGCTGCGGCAGGTTGTTGAGCAAGGTGATCACGCCTACCGTCTTGCCGAAATCCTGCACCGGGATCACTTTTTGACGGGTGCTGCGCAGGTACACGTTGAACATCTTGTCAAAGCCCGTCACCAGCAGGAAGCCCACGGCATACGCCCACACACCGGGGCTGACGGCGGTGATCAGCGCGCCGACTGCAATCATCGAATACGACAGCCCACCCATTACTTTCAACGGCAGTGATGAGCGTGCCAGGTAAAACAGAATCCCGATGGTGACCAGCGCGCCGGCGGCTTGCAGCAGGGCGTAGGCATCCTTGTCGGCGGCGTATTGGCCGGTAACCATGGCGGCCGAGGTGGCCAGTGTGACCCCGATAATCAGGTTCACGCCGACTGCCAGAATGATGATGCGCTTGAGTTCCACCAGGTTGCGGATGTGGCCAAACGCGGTGCGCAGCGGTTGCAGCCAGATACCCGGGTGCTGCCCATGGCTTTGCGGGCTCACCGTGGTGTTGCGCTGCCAGATCAGCATTGCCAGGTCAGCGAGAACAAACAGTGCGGCGATGGCCAGCACCACCCAGGGCCAGGCCCAAACCTGCAGCATCAACGCTGCCAGCAACGGCCCGAGCACCAGGCCGCTCTGGTCGGCAATCTGCGAATAGGACAAGGTCTTGGCGTAGGTGTAATGCTGGAAGACATGCGGCATCACCACCTCCCGCGCCATGATGCCCTGAGTGGTCAATACCCCGCACAACGCGGACAGCATCACCAGCCAATGGATCCCGTCGAACAGCCCATACAGCGCCACCGCCACCACGCAGGCCAGCGCGCGATACACCTGGCTGATATGCAGAATGCGTACGGGTGAAAACCTGTCGCACAAGGCTCCGCACACCGGAAATGCCAGATAGCGCGGCAGCGATTCGACAAAAAACGCCAGGCCCGCCCACGACACGCTTTGAGTGGTCTGGAACACGATCAGCGGCACGATGAACAGCAGGATCTGGTCGGCCAGCCGCGAGAGGAACAGCGAAACGAAGAACGCCAGGTAATCCTTGCGCATACAACTCCTTGAGAATGGCGTTAAAGATTGCAGGCTATTTGTTAAAAACTCTTAAAAGCATGAAGTTTCATCGGCTCGTACTGGCCAGCTGCTTCTGTGCGCCTGCTTGCTACCTATAATGCGCGCACTTCAATCTGCGTTTCTACACTGAGAACTTATGGAAAACCTGGGTCTGGGCAAGGTCCTGCTCGTTGAGGACGATGAAAAGCTGGCAGGGCTGATCGCGCAGTTCCTGTCGCAGCATGGTTTTGAGGCGCGTGTCGTGCACCGGGGCGATGAAGCCCTGGCAGCGTTCCTGGACTTCAAACCCAGGATTGTCGTGCTCGATTTGATGCTTCCGGGCCAGAGCGGGCTGCATGTTTGCCGCGAAATTCGCACTGTGTCAGACACGCCCATCGTGATCCTGACAGCCAAGGAAGACGATCTGGACCATATCCTGGGCCTTGAGTCTGGGGCTGACGATTACGTGATCAAGCCGATCAAGCCGCCGGTGCTGCTTGCACGTTTGCGTGCGTTGCAGCGCCGCCAGGTGCCCGAGCCCGCGGCGCGGGGTGCCCTGGAGTTCGGCCGCTTGTCGATTGATCGCAGTTGCCGGGTCGTCAGCCTGGGCGGTCAGACCATCGATCTGACGACCATGGAGTTCGAGTTGCTGTGGTTACTGGCCAGCAGCTCGGGCAAGATCCTCTCGCGCGATGACATCCTCAACCGTATGCGTGGTATTGCCTTTGATGGCCTCAATCGCAGCGTTGACGTCTACATCAGCAAATTGCGCGGCAAGCTCAACGACAACCCACGCGAGCCGGTGTGCATCAAAACCATCTGGGGCAAGGGTTACCTGTTCAATCCGTTCGCGTGGGAGGTTTAGATGCTGCGCTTGTATCTGCGCCTCTATGTGATCCTCGCGCTCGGCCTGGCCGGGTCGGTCTGGCTGGTCAACTATGGCCTGGACGCTTACATGCCCGAGTCCAACGAAACGTATAACCGTGAAGCCTTGCGCGGCCCGGCGTGGGCCCTGGTGGAACAATTGCGACCGGTACAGGGAGAGGCGCGCCAGGCACGCCTGGATGAGCTGCAGCCGCATTATGGCTTGCGCCTGAAACTGGTGCAGCGCGACGCCCAGCACCTGAGCGAGCGCGAACAGAAACTCCTGGCGAGTGACCAAGTGGTGGTACGCGAGGATTTTATGAAGTTCCTGTCAGCGATTGACGGCGGCCCGCAATTACTTGAGATTCAGCTGCCGGAAGAACCCAAATGGCTGTACCTGTGGGCTTATGGCTTTCTGGGCGCAGGCCTGGCCATCGTCCTGTATTTCTGGGTACGCCCGCACTGGCGTGACCTGGAGCATATCCGCCTGGCGGCGCAACGTTTTGGTGACAATGACCTCGGCTCACGCATCCTGTTGCCAAGGCGCTCCACCGTTCGCGAACTGGCAGGGCACTTCAACCAGATGGCCGAGCGCATCGAGAGCCTGATCGCCAACCAGCGCGAACTCACCAACGCCGTATCTCACGAATTGCGCACGCCGATTGCGCGCTTGTCGTTTGAACTTGATCAACTGCGCCAGCAGATCGATCCACGCCAGAGCAGCGAGTTGATTGCCGATATGTACGCCGACCTCGGCGAGCTGGAAGAAATGGTTTCCGAACTGTTGACCTACGCCAGCCTGGAGCGCGGTGCCACCCAGGTCACCCGCGAGAACATCGAAGCCCACAGCTGGCTCGACAGCGTGATCGGCAGTGTGGCCCTGGAGGCCGAAGCACAGGGGTTGCAGTTATCACTGCGTACCTGTGAGGTCGACTTTATCCGCATCGAGCCACGCTTTATGGCGCGGGCGGTGATCAACCTGCTGCGTAACGCCATCCGTTATGCCGATCGCCGCGTGGAAGTGTCGCTGGTCAAGTTCGGCAACGGCTATGAAGTACGGGTCAATGACGATGGCCCAGGCGTGCCGCTGGAGGGCCGCACCAAGATCTTCGAACCGTTCCTGCGCCTCGATGCCAGCCGCGACCGCCGTACTGGAGGGTTTGGCTTGGGCCTGGCATTGGTCAAACGCGTCAGCCAGTGGCATGGCGGGCAGGTGGAAGTGCTGGATTCGGAGTGGGGCGGGGCGTCGTTTCGGATGACCTGGGCGTATGGCGAGTAACACCTTTTGAATACTGCACTGCCCCTCCCACATTTTGATTGGGTTACCAACTTGAATCAGAAGGTGTATTCCACCATCCCCATCACCGACGTCTGCAAGCGGCGCTCCACAATCGGGCTCTTGCCCGCTTTATCCGCCAGGTACTGCACATCCAGCAGCGTCGAGAACTGTGTGTGCTCGCTGATTGGCAAGCTCCACGTAAGGTTCATGCCATTGCTGATATTGCCGCCGCTGGCCTTGTATGCCTTGAAGCGGCTGCGCGCGGCTTGGCCGGTGGTCACGCCGTACCAGGTCTGCAGGTAGTCGCGGTCACCAAAGTGGCTGTTGATGGCGGTATCGACGGAACCGTAACGGCCTTCATAGAGATTGGTCCCCAGGCTCAACTCCAGATGGGTAAAAGCCTTGCCGGTGTCCTTGTGTTTATCTTCTTCAAGCGCATGTTCCAGGGTGGCGCCAATGATCACACCGCCGAGGTTGTAGGCGGCACTCACCCCCAATTGCGGGCGTGACTTGATCTCGCCCATGCCTTTGAGGCGTTTGGAGCCGGCATGCATGCTTTCGTTTTTATCCTTGCGCGAATCGCTTGCGCCAACGTATGCGCTGAAGCTCAAGGCATTGCCTTCATAACCCCAGCCCAGGCCCGTATCAGTGTCGAGGAAGACGCCCCAAGGGCTGATGATTTTGCCGCCCAGCACAGGCGCCGTCATGCGTTCGTCGCTGCCACTGTAGCGGGGGGCGTTGGCTATGCCGGCCTTGAGGCTGTATTGCCAGTCTTCGGCAAGCGCCGTGTCGGCGGCGGCAAGCAGGCACAGTGAGGTCACTGACAGGCACAGGTTTTTTGCGTGCATCAGGTGTTTCTCCAGGTTAGAAATTCAAGGGTGTGTGGGGGGACTGGGTGCGTTTGAAGGAATAACCCGAAGCGCTCAGCCCGTTGACCTGGCGGCTGACGGTGTCGCCCAGGCCGTAGCCGGTGCCGGCGAGTACCGCGTGGGCGTTGTCGACCGGCAGCAGGATGTAGTCAGTCAGAGGCTCGTCGTGCAATTGGCCGCGTATCACCAGGAAGCCGTCTTCCAGGCGCACGCTGATACCGCTCAACGGTGCGTCGGGTTCATGGCTATTGAGTACCTGATAGGTGCCGATGGTGTCGGCCCAAGCCGTAGACAGGGTCGGCGGCTCGATGCGCTCACCGATAGCAATGCGTTGGCCGTGGCTGCGGGCCGTGAGCATCTGCCGGCCTTGTACCGTCACTACATCAAGCTGGATGCGACCCAGGTCGCCCAGGTCCTTGAGCCAAAAACCCAGGACCTTTTTCTGCGCACGCAGCCAGCCCTGGTCATCGCGCAACAAGTCGAAGGTGTAGCCGGCCAGTTCGCCGGCCAGGCGCTCACGGTCATCCTTGATACGGAATATGCCCCAGGGGGTCGCGTAGAACCCGGCCAGGCGCTTGCGGTCGACGGCCGCTGGCACGTGGCGCAGTTTTAGACCGTGGCCGGGAGCCTGGCAGTCGTCGGCGCAGGCGCGCTCGCCGGTTTGTGCTTCAAGCATCAGGCGCAGGCTGTCGGTGGACAGCGACACCACCATCTCTTCGGCATTGCTGTCGTTGGCCATGATGATCACGGCCAGTTGCTGGTCCGGCAGCAGGGTCACCTGGGCGGCGAAATCATCGCCGCCGCCGCTGTGCTGGTAAGTACGCACACCGGGGGCAATCGGCTCGTCACCGCATGGCGCCAGAAACCAGCCCAGGCCCATCTGGCAGTCAAAATCCAAGGCGTTGCCGGTGTTTTGCTGGGTGAACATTTGATCTATTGAAGCGCTGCCCAGCACGCGGTTGCCCTTGTAGGTGCCTTTGGCAAACAACATCTGCACGTAGTGACTCAGATCCTTGGGGCTGGCCCACAGGCCACCGGCGGCAAGGTCGCGTACCTGGGCGTCGGTGCTGGCGTTGCCGTCCTCATAACCCAGGGCGCGAAAGCTCAATTGCGCGCCGGTGCCGAGGAAACTGGACTGGTTCATGTGCAAGGGGGTCAAGAGGCTGCTTTGTAGCTGGGCTTCGAAGCTTTTGCCGCTGCTGCGCTCGATGGCGGCACCCACCAGCGAATAGCCGAGGTTGGAATAAGCCACCTGAAAACCGGGCGGGCTGCTCAGCCATACGCCCGACACGCGCATCGGCATCTGCCCCATGGCATAGGTGCTGTGCAGGTCACGCAGGTGCTCACTGGGCAGGCCGGATTGATGGCTGAGCAAACGCCGTAACGTGATGGCGCGATCTGCTTCGGCCTGGTCGTCATGAAAGCGCGAGCGTACGTAAAATTCACGCAGGGTTTGCTGGATCGGTGCATCCAGTGCCAGGCGCTGTTGCTCCACCAACTGCAGCGCCGCCGTGGCGGTGATCAGTTTGGAAATCCCCCCGGCGCGAAACGCCGTGTTGGGCGTAACCGGCACGCCCTGGGCCTTGTCGGCCAGGCCAAAGCCACGGGCCCAGATCAACTCCTGGCCATTGACCAGGGCAATCGACAAGCCTGCCACATTTTCCCGGACCATCTCCCGGGGTATGCGTGTTTGCAGGTAACGGATGATCGCGCCGTAATCGCCTTTTTGAATCGGCGGCGGAGCAGGCGGTTGCGAGTGGCAACCGATACTGCTCAGCAGGCAACCCAATAGCGGGATACCGCGCAGTCTACGAAACATCAAGAGCACCCGAATGATGATTTGGATGCTGGAATGCTAGGGCGGCGGGGGCTGAGAATCTTTGAGTGCTTTGTCGGGAAACTGTCAAAGACTGTTAACGGCCAACTGTAGGAGCGAACTTGCTCGCGCCTACAAGATCAGGGCATCAATGTGGCGATCAGTGCCCGAATGGTCCCCGGCAATGCCTCCAACTCGCGCACCAGAATGCTGCGCTCGCGAATCGCCCAAGGCTCGTCCAGCTTCACCGTCACCAACTGCATGGTGCGGCTGTGGCGCTGGGCGGCGGACTCGGGAATGATCCCGATGCCCACGCCGGCCTCGACCATCCGGCAGATCGCCTCGAAGCTCGACACCTGGATGCGCAGCGACAACTGCTTGCCCAGGCGCTCGACATGTTCGCGCAGGAAACTCAGCAGCGTGCTGCCTTCATGCAGGCCGATATGCTGGTAGGCGAGGGTTTGTTCGAGGGTGACCGAAGGCTGATCGGCCAAGGGATGCCCGACGGGCACCATCAGCACCAATTCATCCGTACTGAAATGCAGCACCTGCAAGCCAGCAGCTTCCACGGGACCGGCAATAATGCCCATGTCGCTGGTGCCATCGAGTACGCCGCGCACGATGTCCCGAGACAGGCGCTCCTGCAGGTCGACGGTCACGCCTGGGCGCTGGGACAAAAAGCCCGCCAGCACTTCCGGCAAGAACTCGGTGACCGCCGTGGTGTTGGCGAAGATGCGGATATGCCCGGCTGAGTCCACGCCGTATTGGGTGAACTCGCTTTTCAGGTAGTCCACCTGACGCATGATCAATCGCGCATGGTGCAACAGGCGCTCGCCCGCCGGGGTGATCTCCACGCCACGGCTGTCGCGGTACAACAGGCGGGTGTCGAGCTGACCTTCCAGGGCCTTGATCCGCGCACTCGCGGCGGCCGGCGACAGAAACGCGCGCTTGGCGCCCTGGGTCAGGCTGGGGGATTCGGCGATATGGATAAACAGGCGCAGGTCGGCGAGATCAAAGTGCATGCAAGACTCCCGGTACAGGGTGGCAGCGTTCAGCATAACCGAACGCTGGTTTATTGAAATGCAAATTCTCAGAACGGGCAGGCCCTTGCATGATCGGCAGCAGACACCCACTGCCTGAGGATCTGCACCCGATGAGCGCCACTGATTGGATCGGCCGAAGCGAGACTGCCCACGATCACCTGAGCCATAACCTGCTCAAGCGCATCGCCGCCACGTTCGGTGAAGGGGTGCCTGCCGACGGTGCAGCCGTACCCGCATTGTGGCAATGGTGCTTTTTCCAGGACCCGCTGCCGGAGTCGGCCCTGGGCAGCGATGGCCACCCGGCTCGCGGCGGGTTCTTGCCACCGGCCGATAACCGTAATCGCATGTGGGCCGGTGGGCGTATCGAGTTTGTGCACCCGCTGCGAGCCGGCGAGGCGGCGACCCGCGTGTCGACCATCACTCAGGTCGAAGAAAAGACCGGTCGCACCGGTTCGCTGTTGTTTGTCACGGTGCGCCACGACTATTCCCAGGCCGGGCGCCTGGCGATCCGCGAGGAACAGGACATCGTCTATCGCGAGCCCACGCCGCCCAAACCCGGCAGCGGCGATGCCCTGGTCCGGGGCGAATGGACAGAAGCGGTGGAACCGACACCAACCCTGTTGTTCCGCTACAGCGCCGTGACCTTCAACGGCCACCGCATCCATTACGACTATCCCTATGTCACCGCCACTGAAGGCTACAGCGGCTTGGTGGTGCATGGCCCACTGATCGCCACCTTGAGCCTGCGTGCGTTCTGCCGGGCGCACCCTGAAGCCACGCCGCGCCGTTTCATCTATCGCGGCGTGCGCCCGTTGATTGCACCGCAGCCGTTTGAAGTCGGCGGGCGCATCAGCGCAACCGGCGTCGCAGAACTTTGGGCTGGCAACGCTGAAGGTCTGGCGCAGACCGCCCAGGTGCATTTCGAATAACCCAAGAACAACAGGCGGAGAGCCGCGCATGAACCCCAATGACAACGAAGAACTCAATGCCATCCGCGAAGGCGTGCGCGCCTTGTGCGCCGAGTTCGATGCCGCCTACTGGCGCAGGATCGACGAAGACAAAGGCTTCCCCGAAGCCTTCGTCAAGGCCCTGACCGATGCCGGCTGGCTGTCGGCAATGATCCCCGAAGAGTATGGCGGTTCCGGCCTGGGCCTGGCCGAAGCGTCGGTGATCCTCGAAGAGGTCAACCGTTGCGGCGGTAACTCCGGCACCGTGCATGGCCAGATGTACAACATGTTCACCCTGTTGCGTCACGGCAGCGAGGCGCAAAAGCGCTTCTACCTGCCCAAGCTGGCCAGCGGTGAACTGCGTCTGCAATCAATGGGCGTCACAGAGCCCACCACGGGCACTGACACCACCAAGATCAAGACCACCGCGATCAAACGCGGCGACAAGTACGTGATCAACGGGCAGAAAGTCTGGATCTCGCGAGTGCAGCATTCCGACCTGATGATCCTGCTGGCGCGCACTACGGCCTTGGCCGAGGTGAAGAAAAAGTCCGAAGGCATGTCGATCTTCCTGGTCGACCTGCGCGAGGCCATCGGTAACGGCCTGACCGTGCAGCCCATCGCCAATATGGTCAACCATGAGACCAACGAACTGTTCTTCGACAACCTGGAACTGCCGGTCGACAGCCTGATTGGCGAAGAGGGCAAGGGCTTCAAATACATCTTCGATGGCCTCAATGCCGAGCGCACCCTGATCGCCGCCGAGTGCATCGGCGACGGCCGCTGGTTTATCGAAAAGGCCAGCGCCTATGCTCGCGACCGCGTGGTGTTTGGCCGGCCAATCGGGCAGAACCAGGGCGTGCAATTCCCGATTGCCGAAGCGCATATCGAGATCGAAGCGGCCGACTTGATGCGCTGGCGTGCCTGCGAGGAATACGACAGCGGCAAGAACGCCGGGGCCAGCGCCAACATGGCCAAGTACCTGGCGGCCAAGGCGTCGTGGGAGGCAGCCAACGCTTGCCTGCAAACCCACGGTGGCTTTGGTTTTGCCTGCGAATACGACGTGGAACGCAAATTCCGCGAGACGCGCCTGTACCAGGTGGCGCCGATTTCCACCAACCTGATCCTGTCCTACGTGGCCGAGCACCTGCTCGAACTGCCACGCAGTTTCTGAGGGCCTGAGCATGCGTCATACCCAAGCCCTGTGCCAATTCCTCGCTGATCTGACCTACTCGCAGTTGCCCGAGCACGTACTGGATCGCATCGAGGAGCTGTATCTGGATTGGCTCGCCTCGGCGCTGGCCAGCCAGGGCGCACACCCGATTCCCCTGTTCGAGCGCTATGCGCAGAAGATGGGGCCGAGCAGCGGCCCGGCCCAGGTGATCGTCAGCGGCGCCAGCAGCAGCGCGTATTTCGCGGCACTGGTCAATGCGGCATCGTCGCACCTGGTGGAGCAGGATGACCTGCACAACAGTTCGGTGCTGCACCCGGCCACGGTGGTGTTTCCAGCCGCGCTGGCGGCCGCCCAGGACCTGGGCAAATCGGGTCGCGATCTGCTGCTGGCTGCGGTGGCCGGTTATGAAGCCGGGATTCGCATCGGCGAGTTCCTGGGCCGCTCGCACTACCGCATCTTCCACACCACGGCCACCGTCGGCACCCTGGCGGCGGCGGTCGCCGTGGGCAAATTGCTCGATTTCAACCAGGAACAGTTCATCAACCTGCTCGGCAGTGCCGGCACTCAAGCGGCAGGGCTGTGGGAGTTCTTGCGCGATGCCGCCGACTCCAAGCAACTGCACACCGCCAAAGCCGCAGCGGATGGCTTGCTGGCGGCTTACCTGACGGCCGATGGATTGTCCGGTGCGCGCAATATCCTTGAAGGCGATCAAGGCTTGGCGGCGGGCATGTCGAGTGATTCAGAGCCGAGCAAGTTGTCCGCTGATTTGGGTAGCCGCTGGGCGCTGGTGGAAACCTCGTTCAAGTTCCACGCCTCCTGCCGCCACACCCATCCCGCTGCGGATGCGCTACTGGACGTGATGCAGCGTGAAGGCTTGAGCGCGGCGCAAATCTCCCGAGTGGAAACCCGCGTGCATCAAGGCGCCATTGATGTGCTCGGCCGGGTGACGGTGCCGGCCACCGTGCACCAGGCCAAATTCTCCATGGGCACCGTGCTTGGCCTGATCGCGGTGCATGGCAAGGCAGGGTTGCCCGAGTTCCATCAGCTGGCGTTGACCGACCCTGCGGTCGCGGCCTTTCGCGACAAGGTCAGCATGACCCTAGACCCTGAGGTCGATAGTGCCTATCCGCAACGCTGGCTGGGCCGTGTCATCGTCACCACCACTGACGGGCGCACGCTGCACGGTGCCATCGACGAGCCCAAGGGCGACCCGGGCAACACCTTGAGCCGCGCCGAACTGGCGGATAAGTTCCAGCGCCTGACTCACTTCAGCGGCGCCCGTACCCCCGCCCAGGCCAGTGGCCTGATCGAGCAGGTATGGAACCTGCGTAACACCGCGTCCATGGCCCATTGGCTTTGAGGGATTTGTCATGAGTAATCAACGACCGCTGGACGGCATCACGGTTGTCAGCCTGGAACACGCGATTGCCGCGCCATTCTGTACCCGCCAATTGGCCGATCTCGGCGCCCGCGTGATCAAGGTCGAGCGCCCCGGTGCCGGTGACTTTGCCCGAGGTTATGACGAACGCGTGCGCGGCCTGGCATCGCATTTCGTCTGGACCAACCGTTCAAAGGAAAGCCTGACCCTGGACCTCAAGCAGGGCGAGGCGGGCGCCATCCTTGAAGCGCTGCTGGCCGATGCCGATGTGCTGGTGCAAAACCTTGCACCCGGCGCGGCGGCGCGCATGGGCTTGTCGTTCGAGGCACTGCATCAACGTTTTCCAAGGCTGATCGTCTGCGATATCTCCGGCTATGGCGAAGGCGGGCCCTACGAGAAAAAGAAAGCCTACGACCTGCTGATCCAGAGCGAAGGCGGCTTCCTGTCGGTGACTGGCGGCCCGGGTGATGAGCAGATGGCCAAGGCCGGCTGCTCCATCGCGGATATCTCCGCGGGCATGTATGCCTACAGCGGCATTCTTTCGGCGTTGCTGCTGCGGGGCACGACCGGCAAGGGCAGCCGTATCGATGTGAGCATGTTGGAAAGCCTGGTGGAGTGGATGGGCTACCCGATGTATTACGCCTTCGACGGCGCGCCGCCGCCCCCGCGTGCGGGCGCAGCACATTCAACGATTTACCCCTATGGGCCGTTTCCCACTGGTGATGGCGGCACGGTGATGCTCGGGTTGCAGAATGAGCGCGAGTGGGCGGCGTTCTGCGACAAGGTACTGCTCACCCCGGCGCTGGCGACGGACGAACGTTTCAGCGCCAACTTCAAGCGTTCGGCCAACCGCGAGGCGCTGCGCCAGATTATCGTGGACAGTTTTGCCCGGTTGGACGCCGAGGCGGTGATTCAGCGTCTGGAGGATGCGCAGATCGCCAGCGCGCGGGTCAACGATATGCAAGGCGTATGGGCCCACCCTCAACTCAAGGCCCGCGACAGTTGGCGTGAAGTCGACAGCCCGGCCGGGCCGTTGCCCTCGCTGCTGCCACCAGCGCGTAACGCCGCGTTTACCCCGCGCATGGATGGTGTGCCGGCACTGGGGCAACACAGCCAGGGCATTCTCGACCAGCTGGGTTATTCCGGTGAAGCCATCGACAGCCTGCGTGCGCGCGGCGTTATCTGATCAGGAAGTGTGCGATGCCAAAGCCTTTAGTTCGTTCAGCGTTGTTTGTGCCGGGCAGCCGCCCGGAGCGGTTCGCCAAAGCCTTGGCCAGCGGCGCCGACGCAGTCATTGTGGATTTTGAAGACGCCGTGGAAGAGCCGCTCAAGCGCCAGGCCCGGGACAATCTGGGGATGTTCCTGCAGGCCCACCCCGAGGCTCAGGTGTGGGTGCGCATCAATGCGCCGGAACACGTCGAGCATTTTGAGGATGTGGCGTTCTGCAAGGCTCATGCAAATGTCGCGGGTGTGCTGCTCCCCAAGGTCGAGAGCGCAGCCCAGGTCGCCGTAGTGGCTGCCACCGGCAAACCCATCTGGCCGATCATCGAAAGCGCTCGCGGCTTGTTGGCGGTGGCCGAGATTGCCCATGCTCCGCTGGTAGAGCGGCTGTCGTTCGGTGGCTTGGACCTGGCCCTGGATCTGAACCTGAGCAGCCATTCCCGCGCTGCTGAGTTTGCCCTCGACCAGGCGCGCCTGTCACTGATCGTGCATTCCCGCGCCGCCGACCTGGTGGCACCGCTGGACGGCGTACATCCGGCCATCGACGACCCTGAGGGCCTGCGCAGTTCGATCCGGCACGCCTATGAAATGGGTTTTGCCGGGGCGTTGTGTATCCATCCCAAGCAGGTTCCGGTGATTCATCAGGCGTTGGCGCCCAGCGCTGAAGACCTGGCCTGGGCCAAGCGGGTAGTGGAGGCGAGTGCCCATGGGGCAGGGGCCTATCAGATTGATGGGCAGATGGTGGATGCGCCGGTGTTGCTGCGGGCACAGAGACTGCTGGCTGCCCAACCCTGACTGGATAAGCCTTCCCACAGGATCGACATGCTCCTTGAGGTTGGTGTTCGGCCAGGCCGAACGCAGGTATCTAAAATTCGAAATTCTCAATATGCAGCACATCAGGCACTTTGCCTTACAACACAACAATAAGAAGGTGATTTCCCATGCTCAAGCTCTCTCGGGCGCTGCTGTGCGCCGCCACCTTGTTCGCCGCGGGCCTGGCCCAGGCGGCTGACCCGATTGTGATCAAGTTCGCCCACGTGGTGGCCGAGAACACGCCCAAAGGCCAGGGCGCGCTGCTGTTCAAGAAGCTCGCCGAAGAACGCCTGCCCGGCAAGGTCAAGGTCGAGGTGTACCCCAACTCGTCGCTGTTCGGCGATGGCAAGGAAATGGAAGCGTTGCTGTTGGGTGACGTGCAGATGCTGGCGCCGTCCCTGGCCAAGTTCGAGCAGTACACCAAACAGGTGCAGATCTACGACCTGCCGTTCCTGTTCAACGACCTGGCTGCCGTCGACCGTTTCCAGGCCGCCCAGGGCAAGCAACTGCTGACTGCAATGCAGGACAAGAACATTCTCGGCCTGGCCTATTGGCACAACGGCCTCAAGCAACTCTCCGCCAACAAGGCCCTGCACGAACCCAAGGACGCCCGTGGCCTGAAGTTTCGCGTGCAAGCCTCCAGCGTGCTTGAAGAGCAGTTCAAGGCGATCCGCGCCAACCCGCGCAAGATGAGCTTTGCCGAGGTTTACCAGGGCTTGCAGACCGGCACCGTGAATGGCACCGAGAACACCTGGTCGAACTATGAAAGCCAGAAGGTCAACGAGGTGCAGAAGTATTTCACCGAGTCCAACCATGGCCTGATCGACTACATGGTCATCACCAACGCCAAGTTCTGGAACGGCCTGGCGCCGGATGTGCGCAGCACGCTGGAGCAGATCATGGCCGAAGTCACTGTCGAGGTGAACAAGCAGGCCGAAGCGCTGAACCAGTCGGCCAGGCAGAAGATCATCGATGCCAAGACCAGCGAGATCATCGAACTTACCCCCGAGCAACGCACGCTCTGGCGCGAAGCCATGCGCCCGGTGTGGCAGAAGTTCGAAGGCCAGATCGGGGCTGAGCTGATCAAGGCAGCGGACGCTTCCAACCAATAATCCCAGGGTGTACTGAGATCCAATGTGGGAGGCGGCTTGCTCCCGATAGCGGTGGATCAGAGACAGATCTGCAAGCTGACACATTGCTATCGGGAGCAAGCCCCCTCCTACATTTGGGCAAGTTCCACCCTGGTATTTCATTTGCCTCGCGAGGTTTTGCCATGCAAACGCTAAGGCGCGTCTGGGAGCACCTGGAGGAAGGCTTTATTGCCTTCCTGCTGGCCGCCATGACCCTGGTGACATTCGTCTACGTCATGCTCAACAACATCTACACCCTGTTCTTTGCTCTGGCGGATAAATGGGCCTGGAGCAGTCACTTCTTCAATGCCCTGGGCGACACCACCATGACCTGGGCCCAGGACATGACCTGGAGCGTGGCGCTGACCAAGGCCATGTTCGGCTGGTTGATTTTCTTCGGTATTTCCTACGGTGTACGCACCGCCGGCCACCTGGGCGTGGACGCGCTGGTCAGGTTGACCAAACGCCCGGTACAACGCTTGCTCGGGATGCTCGCCTGCCTGTGCTGCCTGGCCTACGCCGGCCTGTTCATGGTCGCCAGCTACAAGTGGGTGAGTGCGGTAATGACCGCGCATATCGGTGCCGAGGACCTTGACCAGTTCGGTATCGACGTCGGTGACATCGTGGTGATCGTGCCCATCGGTTTTGCCTTGGTATTGATTCGCTACCTGGAAATTTTCTACCGCATTTTTACCCACCGCCAGGTCGGGTTGGGATTGGCCGATGAGGCCGGGGAGGCCAGCAAGTTGGCCGGCAGCCATGAGGAGCGTCACTGATGGCCGTGCTCTGTCTGTTTCTGCTGTTGTTCGTGTTCATGTTCCTTGGCGTGCCGATTGCGATTTCCCTCGGGCTGTCCGGCGCGGTGTCGATCCTGATGTTCAGCCAGGACTCGGTGAGCTCCCTGGCGATCAAGCTGTTTGAAACCAGCGATGCCTACACCTTCCTGGCGATCCCGTTCTTCCTGCTGTCCGGTGCCTTTATGACCACTGGTGGCGTGGCTCAGCGGCTGATCGACTTTGCCAATGCCTGTGTCGGTCATATCCGTGGCGGTCTGGCGATTGCGGCGGTGCTGGCCTGCATGTTGTTTGCCGCGCTGTCCGGCTCGTCACCGGCCACGGTGGCAGCGGTGGGCTCGATTGCCGTGGCAGGTATGGTGCGTTCCGGTTATCCGAAGGAGTTTGGTGCGGGGATCATCTGCAACGCCGGGACCTTGGGTATCCTGATTCCGCCTTCGATTGTGATGGTGGTGTATTCGGCGGCGACCGAAACCTCAGTGGGCAAGCTGTTCATGGCTGGGGTGATCCCGGGACTGTTGCTGGGCCTGATGTTGATGATCGCGATCTACATCGTCGCGCGTATCAAGAAGCTACCCGCGCAACCACGGGCGACGTTCCGCGAGTGGTTGAGTTGCGCACGCCGGGCGTTCTGGGGCCTGTTGCTGTTGGTGATCATCCTCGGCGGTATCTACAGCGGCATGTTCACCCCGACTGAAGCCGCAGCGGTGGCGGCGGTGTACTCGGCGTTTGTCGCGCTGTTCATCTACAAGGACATGACGCTGCGCGACTGCCCCAAGGTGCTGCTGGAGTCGGGGCGCTTGTCGATCATGCTGATGTTCATCATCGCCAACGCCATGCTGTTTGCCCATGTGCTGACCACGGAGCAGATCCCCCAGGAAATCACTGCGTGGGTGATCTCCGAAGGGCTGACGCCGATTGGTTTTCTGATCATGGTCAACGTGGTGCTGCTGATTGCCGGCAGCTTTATGGAACCGTCGGCCATCGTGCTGATCCTGGCGCCGATCTTCTTCCCGATCGCGATGAAGCTCGGGATTGACCCGATTCATCTGGGGATCGTGATGGTGGTGAATATGGAAATCGGCCTGGTGCACCCGCCGGTGGGGTTGAACCTGTTCGTGACCTCGGCGGTGACCGGGCTGACATTGGGGCAGACCATTCGCGCGGCGATGCCGTGGCTGATGATTTTGCTGGTGTTCCTGATCATGGTGACTTACTTGCCATTCATTTCCCTTGCGCTGCCGCATTGGCTGGGGATGTAAGGTGGGAGGGATTGCCCCCTCCCACATTTGTTGATTGTTTCGGCCTTACTGATCCATCGCACTCAAGATCGCATGGGCCACTTTTACCCGCTCGGCATTCGGGTAGTTCTTGTTGGCCAGAATCACCACGCCCATATCCTTGCTCGGCACATACGCCACATACGCACCAAAGCCACCGGTAGAGCCGGTCTTGTTGTACAACACGTTGGCCGGCTGCGCCTGGGCCGGGTTGAGCCAGGTGACCTTGTGCGGCTCCATTGCCATCGGTGTTGAGTTACCGTCGATCAACGCTTGCAGGGTGATGGGGTAGGGGTAGCGCTCCCAGCCCAGGCCCTGGGTCATGCCGTTCACGGTGTAGTAGCCAGCGTGGGTGGCGGCGATGGCCTGTTGCACGGGCTGTTCCAGGGTTTGCGGGTGCATGTTCGCAATGACATAGCGGGCGAGGTCCTGGCTGGTGGTCTTGAGCCCGTAGGCTTCACTGTCCAGCGCGCCGGGGCTGACGCGCACAGGTTTTTGCTGCTTGTCATAGCCTTGGGCATATTGGCTGGCTTTGTCCGTGCGCACGCTGACATACGTGTTGGTCAACCCTAGCTTGGGCAGCAGCGTCTTCTCCATGGCAACGTTGAACGGCTGGCCCAGGCTTTGCGCGGTCAGGTAGCCGAACAGGCCGATGCTGGGGTTGGAGTACAAGCGTTGTTCACCCGCAGCGTAAGTGGGCTTCCAATGCTGGAAGTAGCCCAGCATGGTCGATGCACTGTCGGCTGCATCCGGAAATTGCAGCGGCAAGCCGCCAGGGGTATAGGTCGCCAGTTGCAGCAGGCTGATGCGATCGAACGCGCTGCCGGCCAGGGACGGCAAGTACTGGCTGGCTGTGTCCGACAGCTTGAGCTTGCCGATGGCCTGGGCATAACCACCAAGGGTAGCGGTGAAGGTTTTACTTACCGAGCCGATTTCGAACAGCGTGTTTTGAGTGACCGCGGCCTGGGTGTCCTTGGCGGCTACGCCGTAATTAAAGTATTGCACCTTGCCCTGGTTCACCACCGCGACCGCAAGGCCGGGGATGCCTTGCTGTTGCATCAAGGGTTTGACGTTGCTGTCCACGACCTGGCGTATATCGGTGGCGGCCATACAGCCGCCGGATACGAGCAGCAAAGCTGAAACCAGGTACTTTGGCTGATATTTCATGGTGATTCGCTTCCATGTAAAAGTGGCAATGATGATCAGAGCCTGCGCAGGCGTGGCAAATCTAGGTGGATTTTATACCCGGAGCAAACGATGATATCTCGCACCAGCCATTAGAAAAATTGGGGTAAGCCTTGTTGCGTTCCCATCTGCCCCTCAATGCCCTGCGCGCTTTTGAAGCCTCGGCGCGCCATTTGAGCTTTACCCGCGCGGCCATCGAGCTATGCGTGACCCAAGCCGCAGTCAGCCATCAAGTCAAAAGCCTCGAAGCGCAGCTCAATGTCACGCTGTTCAAGCGCCTGCCACGCGGCCTGATGCTCACTCGCGAAGGCGAAACCCTGTTGCCGGTGTTGCGTGAAGCCTTCGACCGTATTGCCCACACCCTGGGCCAGTTCGAGGGCGGTCACTACCGCGAGGTGCTGACAGTGGGCGCGGTCGGCACCTTCGCCGTGGGCTGGCTATTGCCTCGTTTGGCGGATTTCCACAGCCGCTATCCGTTTATTGATTTGCGCCTGTCCACTCACAACAACCGCGTTGATGTCGCTGCCGAGGGCTTGGATTACGCCATTCGGTTTGGCGCAGGCGCCTGGCATGGCACCGAGGCCTGCCCTTTGCTGGAAGCCCCGCTGACGGTGTTGTGCGTGCCGCAGATTGCCGAGCAATTGCACAGCCCGGCCGACGTGTTGAAGCACACCTTGCTGCGCTCTTACCGTGCCGATGAGTGGAGCCTTTGGTTGCAGGCTGCCGGGTTGCCGGCAGACACCCTGGTGCCGCGCAGTATCGTGTTCGACTCTTCGCTGGCGATGATGGAGGCCGCCCTGCAAGGCAGCGGTGTGGCCCTGGCGCCAGCGTTGATGTTTTCACGCCAGTTGGAAAGCGATGTGATCCGCCAGCCGTTCGATGTGGGGATCACGACCGGCAGTTATTGGTTGACCCGTTTGCAGTCACGCAACGAGACACCCGCGATGTCGGCGTTCAAGGGGTGGTTGCAGACGTGTATTGAATAAGAATGTGGGAGGGGCGGCTAGGCGAGGTATTTGCGGAACCAGCCCAGGGTGCGCTCCCAGGCCAGGTTGGCTGCTGCCTCGTCATACCGCGGCGTTGAGTCATTGTGAAAACCGTGGTTGGCGCCTTGGTAGATGTAAGCCTCATACGTCGTGCCCGCAGCTTTCAACGCCTGCTCATACGCCGGCCAACCCTCATTGATCCGCGTATCCAGTTCCCCGAAATGCAACATGATCGGTGCCTTGATGCGCGGCACGTCTTTGGCCTCGGGTTGGCGCCCGTAGAACGACACCGCAGCGCCCAGTTCCGGGTAGGCCACCGCCGCCGCGTTGGTCACGCCGCCGCCGTAACAGAAGCCGGTGATGCCGACTTTGCCGGTACTGCTGTCGTGGTGCATCAGCCATTCGATGGCGGCGAAGAAGTCGTTCATCAGTTTGGTCGGGTCGACAGTCTGTTGCAGCGCCACGCCTTTTTCATCGTTGCCGGGGTAGCCGCCCACGGACGTCAGGCCATCGGGTGCCAGGGCAATGAAGCCGGCTTTGGCCAGGCGCCGGGCCACGTCTTCGATATAGGGGTTCAGGCCACGGTTTTCATGCACCACCACCACGGCGGGCAGTTTTGCCGCAGCCTTGGACGGGCGCACCAGGTAGCCGCGCACCGTGCCGTTGCCCTTGGGCGAAGGGTAGGTGATGTAGTCGGCGACGATATCCGGATCGGTGAATTTGACCTGTTCGGCCAGGGCGTAGTTGGGGCTCAGGGCTGCCAGCAGCGCCGAGGCGGTGAGGCCGCCCAAGGTGAACAGCGCGGCACGGTCGAGAAACTCGCGGCGGTTGATCTTGCCGTGGGCGTAGCCGTCGTAGAGTTCCAGCAGTTCGGGAGCAAAGTCCTTGGCGGTAAGACGGGGCATGGGTGCAGTCCTCGATCAGCGGTTGCAGTCACTGTAGACCAGGATCACACCTCGCGACCATGGGCGGCCGCGGCCAATTGACCGGTGTCGACGCGTACGAAAACTGAATCGCCGATGGCCGTGAGCACGTCACCGGCGTACACCTCGCAGACCACGCGGCTTTTGCGCCCGATGTCGCCTTCGACCCGTGCGCGCAGGGTCAGTGGCACGCCCATCGGTGTGGGCTTGATGAATTTGATCCCCAGGTTGCCGGTGACGCAGTCGATGCGCGGCAGGCTGCCGGGTTCGCGCTGTTCGGCGCGGTAGTGGTAGGCCATGGCGGTCCAGTTGGAATGGCAATCCACCAGCATGGCGATCAGGCCGCCGTAGACCAGGTCTGGCCAGCCGCTATATTTGGCTTCGGGTTGATGCTCGGCGACCACGTGTACGCCATCTTCGGCCCAGCGGCTCTTGATATGCAGGCCATGGGGGTTGCTGCTGCCGCAGCCGTAGCAGATGCCTTCTGGCGCGGTGATGTCTTGGAGAGAAGCGGTGGTCATGCAAAGTCCTTGTTATTGTTCAGGCGACTTCCCTGTTTAGCAGGCCACGCGTCAGCGGGCAAACTTCTTCGCCCCGGCCACGCAGCCGATCACCGCGACCGTCACCAGCACCATGCCCAGGCTGACCTGCTCATGCAGCAGGCCCGCGGCCAGCGCCAGGCCGAAGAAAGGTTGCAGCAGCTGCAACTGGCCGACTGCGGCAATGCCGCCCTGGGCCAGGCCGCGGTACCAGAACACAAAGCCGATCAACATGCTGAACAGCGCCACGTACCCCAGGCTCAGCCACGCCGGCAGGCTAATGCCGCTGAGGGTCGAAGGCGCCAGCAGCAGGCTCAACGGTGCCACCAGCGGCAGCGACACCACCAGCGCCCAACAAATCACCTGCCAGCCACCCAGGCTGCGCGACAGCTTGGCGCCTTCGGCATAACCCAGGCCGCAGACCAGCACCGCCAACAGCATCAACAAGTCGCCTGCAGGGGCGGCGCTCAAGCCTTGGGCAAAGGCGTAACCCATCACCAACAGGCTGCCCAGGATGGAAAACAACCAGAACACTGGCTTGGGTCGCTCGCCGCCACGCAGCACGCCAAATACCGCCGTGGCCAGGGGCAGTAGGCCGATGAAGACGATTGAGTGAGCCGAGGTCACGTATTGCAGGGCCAGGGCTGTGAGCAGTGGGAAGCCGATCACCACGCCCAGAACGACGATCACCAAGGGAGCCCATTGCTGACGGGTGGGGCGTTTTTGCTTGAATAGCCACAACAGGCAGCCCCCCAGCAGGGCGGCGAGGGTGGCGCGGATCATGGTCAGGAACACCGGGTCGAACTCCATGACCGCCAGGCGCGTGGCCGGCAGCGATCCGCTGAAAATCACCACGCCGATAAAACCGTTGATCCAACCCTGAGTGCTGACATCCAGGGTGCCGAAGCGGGCGATGCGTTCCATGACGGTATGTCCGAAAGTGGGGTTGCGTGCGGCTCATCCTAGGGCTGAAGATTAGGACAATCAAAAAATTGTCATGGATACATCCCGATGCCCCGTGCGCGCTACAAATCGCTGGTCGATACCTTCGCCGAGGCCATTCGCAGTGGACGAATGCCCGCCGGCACGCGCTTGCCTACTCATCGCCAGTTGGCCGCTGAGCATGGCTTGGCACTGGTCACGGCAAGCCGGGTGTACAGCGAGTTGGAAGCCATGGGCCTGGTCAGTGGCGAGACCGGTCGCGGTACCTTCGTGCGTGAAATCACCTTGCCGCCGGGGCAGGGCAGCGGGCAGATGACGGTGGCGCCGGGCCTGCTCGACCTGAATTTCAACTACCCGTCCTTGCCTGGGCAGGCCGAGCTGTTGCGCACGGCGTTGCGCCAGTTGGCGTTGTCGGGCGATCTGGAGGCACTGCTGCGTTACCAGCCCCATGCGGGGCGTGTGCATGAGCGCGCCGCCATAGCTCGGCACTTGTTGAGCCGCGGACTCACGGTGGACGCCGAGCAGGTGCTGGTGGTCAGCGGCGCCCAGCACGGCTTGGCGGTGACCCTGATGACGTTGCTCAAGCCTGGGGATGTGATCGCGGTGGATGCGCTGACTTATCCGGGCTTCAAGGCGCTGGCCGAAACCCTGCACCTGGAAATCGTCGCCATCCCGGTGACCACGGCCGGCCCGGACTTGGACCATCTGCATAGCCTGTGTCGCCAGCGCCCGGTACGTGCGGTATACAGCATGCCAACCCTGCATAACCCGCTGGGCTGGGTACTGAGCCTGGAGCAGCGCGAGCGTTTGGTGGCGATTGCCCGGCAGCACAACCTGATGATCGTCGAGGATGGCGCCTATGCGTTTCTCGCCGAAGATGCACCTGCGCCGTTGGCGGCACTGGCCCCGGAGCGCACGGTGTATGTGGGTGGGCTGTCCAAGAATGTCGCCGCCGGTTTGCGCATAGGGTTTATCGCGGCGCCTTCAGCTTGGGTGAGCAGGTTGGAACGTACGATCATGGCCACCACCTGGAGCGTGCCAGGCGTGATGAGTGCGATTGCAGTGGCCTGGCTCGAAGACGGTACGGTGGCGCAACTGGAGGCGCAAAAACGCGCGGATGCCCAAGCCCGCCAGGCACTGGCAGCCCAAGTGCTGACGGGCGTGCGGTATGTCAGCCATCCGTCATCGTATTTTTTGTGGCTGCCGTTGGCAGAAGAGGCTCGCGCCGATCAAGTCGTCATGACCTTGCAGCGCGAAGGCATTTGCGTGTCCACCGCCGAACCGTTCGCAGTCTCGGCCCAGGTGCCCCACGCACTGCGCGTGGCCCTGGGGTCGGTGCCGATGGCGCAGTTGCGTGGGGCCCTGGAGACGATACGCAAAGTGGTGGCGTGGTGAGCTGCCCTCAGTATTTGTAAGCCTGGCGCCCGATCAGCAACCACTTGCCGTGTTGCTTCTGCCAGACCTGGAAGTTGTCGATATCGGTTGGCGTGTCCACGCCACTGTTCACCGCCAAGGCATGGAAGTGGTTGCGCACCAGGGCGGTATCGCCATTAAGGGTGATGGCCTGGTTCTGCATTTCCAGAGTCTTGAAGGCGCTGGTGTGGGTTTGCAGGTCGGCGATAAATTGCGCCTTGTTCTGCACTTTGCCGCTGGAGTGGCCGTAGGTGAGCGTGTCGGATGTCAGCGCGTGCAGTTGCTTGACGTCCAGGTGCAACATGGCTTGGGTCAGTTGGTCGACTACCTGGGCCACTTCCTTTTCAGCAGGGGCGGCGGCGACGTAGCCGGAGAACAGGCACAGGAAGCCGATCAGCACTTTGAGGTTGGGCATGGGTGTTCCTTGTTTTTGTTGTGTGAATACGACGAGGTATGTCGTCGTACAACCATGCAATAATTTCGGCAGGGAAGGAAAGTGAAATTTTGAGGTGGTCTGAAATGATTCGAGGTTAGAGTGGTAACCAGCACCCCATAGCCGAGGTAAAAATGGCTTTTGACTGGCACAGCGACCCTCTCAGCCGTGGGACACCGGTGACCCCGGGCTATAAAAACACTCAGAACGTGCGCCGTTTCATGCGTGAACAGTGCGGGCCGACGTTCAAGTTCAACCGCCCCTTTATGGCGTGGATTCTCAATGGCGTCCCCAAGACTATGGGTGATGTGGTGGACGAGTGGCAGCGTCGCGAGGTGACGCTGGCCTAAGCCACGGTGCTTGATTGCAAATACAGCAAAATGTGGGAGGGGGCTTGCTCCCGATGGCGGCCTCAGGGCCGACCAGGATGTTGGATCAGGCCGAGTACATATCCATTGCTGCGGTAACGACCACTATTGGTTCCGCTTTTACAGCGGGTCACTTTTGAAAAGCGCAAAAGTAACCCAAACGCTCTTGCCCCACCACTCGGCACCTCGCTTCGGCTCGGTGTGCCCGTAATCCGCCAGGGATTTGGGGGGCCGCCACCACGCGCCATCCATGGCGCGGGGCGGCTAAACCGGCATCCCTGCCGGTTTACCCCCCAAATCCCTGTCGAATTCCGGCCAGCGTGGTTTAACGGGGCGCCTAAGATCAAAAGCAGATCAAGATCAAGAGCGGCTCGCTTCGCATCGTGGTTACTGTTGGCGACTGCAAAGTTGTGTAGATACCTCCCACATTTGAATTGCACCTATTCGCTGGGCAGCGGCGGTGTGCGTGGCGGTATCACGCGTTTGCTGCCGGTGGCTTCAAACGCTGCGGCAAAGCGCAGCAGCGCCGAATCATCATAAGCACGTCCGGCAAACGTCAGCCCCACCGGCATACCGATATCCGCCATCACGCCCATCGGCACGGTGACGGTGGGCACGCCCAGGTGGCGAATCGCGAGGTTACCGTTGGCCACCCACACGCCGTTGCTCCAGGCGATGTCGGCAGACGCTTCGTTCACGTCGGCATCGGCCGGGCCTACATCGGCTACGGTCGGGAACAGCACGGCGTCGAGGCCGAGGTTGTCCATCCAGTCTTCCAGATCCAGGCGTCGGGTTGCTTCCAGGCCACGCAGGCCATCGGGCACGGTACCGATCTGGTCCCACGGTGTGATGCCGCGTTGGGCCATGCGCACGTATTCATCCATGCCGGCGGCGAGGTCGTCTTCACGGTTGGGCAGGGTGCCGGGGTCGTGGGGGAAGATCTTTGGTCCGTCCACATCCGCCAGGCGGTTGAGCGCCGGATCGTTGTTGGCGCGCAGGAAGTCATCGAAGGCCCAGGCAGACAGCTCCCACAGTTCGTCGTGGAGGAACTCCTTGGACACCAGGCCACGGGTAAACACCGTTGGCGCGCCGGGGCGGTCGCCTTCGCAGTTGGATACCAGCGGGAAATCCACCTCGATCACTTCGGCGCCGGCGGCCTCCAGCGCCTGGCGGGCGGCTTGCCACAACTCGATCACCGTGGCGCGGGTATTGATCCTTTGCCCGGTGGGCCCGCCGATACCGGGTTTTTCGCTGGTGCCGGCGTCGGGGTCGGCATTGATGTACATGCGCGGCACGCCAAAGCGCTTGCCGGCCAGGCTTTCGCTGCTGGTGGCCAGTGCGGCGTATGAGGCCGGGCGCACCGAGGTGACGCTGGGGATCGGTACCCAGGGTTGCAGGCGCCACAGGTCGCCGCGCTTGTCGGGGTCTTCGGCCACCACGACGTCGAGCACTTCCAACAGGTCGGCCATGGTGCGCGCATACGGCACCACGACGTCCATCGTCGGGGTCAATGGCCAGTTGCCGCGTACCGAAATCACCCCACGGGAAGGCGTATAGGCACACAAACCATTGTTGGAGGCCGGGCCGCGGCCACTCGACCAGGTTTCTTCAGCCAGGCCAAACGCTGCAAAGCTGGCGGCGGTGGCAGTGCCCGCGCCGTTGGAAGAACCGGACGCAAATGGCGCGGTCAGGTAGTCGGCGTTGTAAGGGCTTTCGGCGCGGCCATACACGCCACGCTGCATGCCGCCATTGGCCATCGGCGGCATGTTGGTCTTGCCCAGGCAGATCGCGCCACCGGCACGCAGACGCTCAATGGTGAAGGCATCGCGCTGGGCCACCAGCTTGGCAAACGCCGGGCTGCCGGATGCGGCCGTCAGACCTTTGACCAGGTAACTGTCCTTGGCCGTGTAGGGAATACCCTCCAACGGTCCCAGGGTCTGGCCCTTGGCGCGGCGCGCATCCGACGCCTCGGCTTCTTTCAGGGCGTCAGGGTTGCGCACCACCACGGCGTTCAGCGCCGTAGCTGTCTGCGGGCCATCGTAGGCATCGATCCGTGCCAGGTATGCCTGGACCAGTTCAACGGCCGTGGTCTGCCCGGCTTCAAGCGCAGCGCGCAATTGGGCAATGGAGACTTCAGTAACTTGCATCACGTTTTTTCGCCGCCTTCACGTGGGGGGATGGCGGCAGTCTACGTACAGATATTTCACAAAACCAGCTAAGGTGGCCGCGATGACTACCATTGCGCTTCAAGGAAGAGACCATGCACAGACCCTATATTGCTCTGGTTGCCCTGCTGGGATTTACCCTCTACACGGCGGCGACGATGCTCACGGCCGAGCAATCACTGCTGGCATTTGGACGCGAGCTGATGTCGCGGCCTGATACCGCACAGGTGGTGATTGACCTGTATTTGATGGCGGTGCTGGCGTGTGTGTGGATGTACCGGGACGCGCGCGGACGAGGGCGCTCCGTGGCGTCGTTGATCCCGTATTTCCTGTTGACGGCGGTGTTCGTGTCGGTAGGGCCGCTGCTGTATATCGTCGTTAATGGGTTCTCGCGACGCACCTGACGGTAGATGCCAACGACAGTAACCACGATGCGAAGCGAGCCGCTCTTGATCTTGATCTGCTTTTGATCTGAGGCGCCCCGTCAAACCACGCTGGCCGTAATTCGACAGGGATTTGGGGGGTAAACCGGCAGGGATGCCGGTTTAGCCGCCCCGCGCCATGGATGGCGCGTGGCGGCGGCCCCCCAAATACCTGTCGGATTACGGGCACACCGAGCCTAAGCGAGGTGCCGAGTGGTGGGGCAAGAGCGTTTTGCTTAATTTTGCGCTTTTCAAAAGTGAGCCGCTGTAAGAGCGGGACCAATAGTGGCCGTTACCCAAATAACGGATATGTACTCGGTCTGACCCAGCATCCTGATCGGCCCTGAGGCCGCCATCGGGAGCAAGCCCCCTCCCACAGTTTCGGCGTCGCACCAAAGTTGTGAAGATACCTATGCTTACCGGGCGCAAGTCCCTCCCACAGTTTGATCAGGTAAATACTCACCTGCCTTCGTTCAAACGCCTTTGGTCGAAGGCAGCAGTACCGTCAAGATGCCCACCAACGGCAAGAACGAGCACAGTTTGTAGACGTATTCGATCCCGTGGTTATCGGCAAGCAACCCCAGCAACGCCGCGCCAATCCCGCTGAAACCGAACATCAGGCCGAAGAATATCCCAGCGATCATGCCCACGTTGCCCGGCACCAGTTCCTGGGCAAACACCACAATGGCCGAGAACGCCGAGGCGATGATGAAACCGATGACCACGCTGAGTACGGCGGTCCAGAACAGGTCGACGTAGGGCAGGGCGAGGGTGAACGGCGCGGCGCCGAGGATCGAGAACCAGATGACTTTCTTGCGGCCGATCTTGTCGCCGATCGGGCCCCCGGCGAAGGTGCCGACCGCCACCGCGCCAAGGAACAGGAACAGGTACATCTGCGAGCTGGCCACCGACAGCTGGAATTTTTCAATCAAGTAGAAGGTGAAGTAGCTGGTCAGGCTGGTCATGTACCAATACTTGGAGAACACCAGCACGGCCAGAACCACCAGGGCGAAAGTCACGCGGCCTTTGGACAAGCCATGGGTCGCCTGGCTGCCCTGTTTGAGCTTGAACAGATTGAGATGGTGACGGTACCAGCGGCTCAAGCCATACAGCACCAGGATCGCGAACACCGCAAACAGGCCGAACCAGGCGATATGGGTCTGGCCGTAGGGAATGATGATCGCTGCCGCCAGCAAAGGGCCGAACGCGCTGCCGGTGTTGCCGCCGACCTGGAAGGTCGACTGCGCCAGGCCATAGCGCCCACCGGACGCCAGGCGTGCGACCCGCGAGGTTTCCGGGTGGAAGGTCGACGAGCCGACACCCACCAGCCCCGCCGCGAGCAGAATCGCCGGGAAGTTGCCGACAAACGCCAGCATCAAAATACCGATCAAGGTGCACACCATGCCCGCCGGCAACAGCCAAGGCTTGGGGTGGCGGTCGGTGTGATAGCCGATCCACGGTTGCAGCAGGGAGGCGGTCAACTGGAAGGTCAGGGTGATCAGGCCGACCTGGGTGAAGCTCAGGCCGTAGTTGGCCTTGAGCATCGGGTAGATCGACGGCAGCACGGCCTGGATCAGGTCATTGATCATATGCGCCAGGGCGCAGGCGCCGAGGACGCGCATGACCAGAGGGCTTACCTGGGGTGTCGTGGTGGCAGCGGCGGGTGTCGCGGTGAGGCTCGACATGCGGGCATTCCATACAAGGCAGCGAACAGGGGCAGACAGTACTTTAGCTGGCAGCCATTTCTAATTGTTTCGAAAGCTATGCTAAATTCGAAGAAAATGCCTGTCTCGCGAAATTCGGGCATAAACCATCGCAAAAAGGGCGAAACAATCAAATCCCTAGACAAATTTCTCCAAGAGATCGATGAAGGCGATTGGGCCGTCATCAGCTCGGCCACCGATTATCCGGAAAACTGGGTGATCCCGGAACACAGCCACAACAAGCATCAACTGCTCTATGCCATTGGCGGGGTGATGGTGGTGTATTCGGCGCTGAATCAATGGACGGTGCCACCCAACCGTGGCTTCTGGATGCCGTGCGGGCAAGTCCATTCGCTACGATGCGTGGGCACGTTGAAGATGCGCAGCGTGTTCGTGCGCCCGGACAGCTTCCCGAACCTGCCAGCCGAGCCGAAGACGGTGACGGTTTCGCCGCTGTTGAGTGAACTGATCAAGGCCTCGGTGAGCCTGAAGCCGCCGTATGCCGAGGACTCACGCGATACCAGGATCATGCACCTGATCCTCGACGAACTGGCGATCCTGCCGGACTTGCCGTTGTCCCTGCCGCAGCCTGCCGACCCGCGCCTCAGCCAGATTTGCCTGGCGTTGCAGGACGAACCGGGGGATGCCTCCACCGTCGCGGATTGGAGCGCGCGCCTGGGGCTGGATCAAACCACCATTCAGCGCCTGTTTCGCAAGGAAACCGGCATGACCTTCGGCCAATGGCGCCAGCAGGCGCGGCTGCTGCTGGCGCTGGAGCGCATTGCGGTAGGGCAGAAGATTATCGACGTGGCATTTGAACTGGGTTACGAAAGCCCCAGCGCCTTTACCAGCATGTTCAAGAAACAGTTTGGCAAGACGCCGAGTCATTTTTTCAGGTAGCACCGCTGATAACACGAGCTTGCACAGCGCGGCGTGACGCCAGGCAGGCGAGCAGGGTGGCGACTACCAGCAAGCCGGCACTGAGTTCAAAGGTGGCCTGGTAGCCGCTCAGGTCGAACGCCACGCCGCCGACGGTGGCGCCGGCAGCAATCGCCAATTGGATGATAGCCACCATCAATCCGCCGCCGGCTTCGGCGTCATCGGGCAGGGTTTGCGCCAGCCACGTCCACCAGCCTACAGGTGCGGCGGTTGCCACCAGGCCCCAACTGCCGAGCAATAGCGTGGTTATGATCGTTGAATGGCCCCATTCCACCAGCGCAAGTGCGAGGCCTGCCATGATCAGCGGGATGGCAATCAGTGTCGGGTACAGGTTGTGCTTGAGGAAACGTTCAATCAAAAACGTACCGGCCAGGCCTGCCAGGCCAAGCACCAACAGCATCAACGACAGCGTAGACACCTCAACCCGCGTGACGCTTTCCAGAAACGGGCGCAGGTAGGTGAACAACATGAACTGGCCCATGAAGAACACGCTGACGGCGAACATGCCCAAGGCCACCTTGGGGTTTTTCATCAGGCGCAAGGCATTGGCGGTTTTCGCCTCACCCTGGTTTTTCAGCGCGGGCAGGCTGGCGAGCAGCCATACCAGTGCAACCACCGCGACCGGCACCACGCAGAAGAACGCACCGCGCCAGCCGATGATCCCGCCGAGAAAGCTGCCCAGCGGCGCGGCGATCACCGTTGCCAGCGCGTTGCCGCCGTTGACGATGGCAAGGGCCCGCGGTATCTGCGCTTGCGGCACCAGGCGCATCGCCGTGGCCGCCGACAATGACCAGAAGCCACCAATCGCCACGCCAATCAAGGCTCGGCCGAGCATGAACACCAGGTAATTGGGCGCGAACGCTACCACGGTGCCGGAGATAATCATCAGCAGCGTCAACGCCATCAACAGGCGCTTGCGGTCCACCCGCGTAGCGATCGAGGCGATCACCAGGCTGGTGAGCAGGGCAAACACCCCGGATACGGAAATGCCCTGGCCAGCCTGGCCTTCGGTGATGTGCAGGTCGGCGGCCAACGGTGTCAGCAGGCTGACGGGCATGAATTCGGAGGCGACCAGGGCGAACGCGGCGAGCGACATCGCCAGCACTGCGCCCCAACTGCTTTTGGTAGGTGTATCAGACATGGCGTAAACCCGTTAATGCGTCAATGGCCTGCGCATTTTCCGGATCAAACCCCAGGTTCCATAGTTCGATTCGCCAGATTACTTGCCTGATCCTCTGAGTCTCGCGGTATACCTGGGACTCGCGAGGCGTGCGGGAGTAAAGTTGCGCAAAGAGGCAAACGAGTCCGCTATGAGCATCCACCCTGCGTCCCTGCAAACCCTCGCGCACTCCATCGAGTCGCGCACCCCGTCGCCCGGCGATTACCCCATGCCGATTCCCGGGCTGGGGTTTTATCGGCGTGAGCAACCCGCTGCGCCTGTGGTGTGCATGGTCGAACCGTGCATCGTGCTGGTGGTGCAGGGCCAGAAGCAATTGTGGGCCGGTGGTGAGGGTTACCCCTACGACAGCTCGCGCTTTCTGGTGACGTCGCTGGACATTCCGGCCAACTCGGAGGTGCTGGTCGCCAGCCCCGAGCAACCCTGCCTGGGGCTGACGTTCAAACTGGACTTGCGCATGTTGGCCGAGTTGATTGCCCAAGGTGATCTGCCGCCAACCCGAGAGCGTGCGGTGCTGAAAGGCGTGGGTATCGGTACGGTCACCGACGGTATGCTCAGCGCATTCGCTCGTCTGGTCGCGTTGCTTGAGGAGCCTGAAGCCATTCCGGTGCTCGCCCCGTTGATCCAGCGTGAGATTCATTACCGCCTATTGAAAAGCGACCAGGCTGGCCGCCTGCGCCAGATCTGTTCGGTGGACGGGCAGGGTTATCGGATTGCCAAGGCTATCGATTGGTTGAAATTGAATTTCGATGCGGCGCTACGCGTGGAAGAATTGGCAGCGCGGGTGCAAATGAGCGCGGCGACCTTCCACCATCACTTCCGGCAACTGACGGCGATGAGCCCGCTGCAGTACCAGAAATGGCTGCGCTTGAATGAGGCGCGGCGCTTGATGTTGAACGAGCACCAGGACGTGTCCAGCGCAGCGTTCAAAGTGGGCTATGAGAGCCCGTCGCAGTTCAGTCGTGAGTACAGTCGCTTGTTTGGCGTGCCACCCAAGCGCGACATGGTCGCGCTGCGGGGCAGGGCGGGGGTTACGGATCCGGGGCCAGGTTAGCGTAGAAAATGCAGCCGATCAGCCGCGCAAACAGGCTCAGGGTTTCGGACAGGTTGGGGTCATCGAACAGCATTGCCCGTGAGTCCAGCGCGCACAGCGCGCCGAACAGGCGCCCATCGGGTAAAAAGATCGGTGCACCGGCATAGCTTTCGATGGCGTATTGCTTGACCACCGGGCGCGAGGCAAAGCGGCCGTTATGGCTGATCTGCGGGATGAACAGGGCTTGAGGGTCGATGCAGAACTCACTGCACAGGGTAGTTTCGAGGTCGAGTACGTCGTCGACATTGATGCCCATTTGCAGAGGGTCGTAGGCCGAACACACCACCCATTCCAGGTCGGTGAATTTGGCAATGCCGGCAAATCTCATCCCGGTCAGGCGCGTGACCAGCTTGAGGATGTTGGTAGTCGCTTCGATTTCTGCAATAGCGGCGCGTTCGTCTGCGCTGAGTAACGATTGTGCGGTGACGCTTGAAACCATGCTGGGCACTCCAGTGGCGTGGTCGCTTGGCGCGACCACGCACAGTCAGGTCTTAGTTAATCCGTGGATGCTGCTGCACCAGGTTTTCACGCTTGGCTTGCAGCGCGGCAATCTCGGCGTCGATGTCTTCGATCTTCTGCTCGATGTTGTCGTGATGCTCCTGCAGCAGTTCTTTGGCTTCTTCCATGTCGGATGCCGCAGGCGCCGCGCCGCGCAGTGGCTTGTTGGCGGTTTCCTTCATGGTCAGGCCCGTGACCAGGCCGACCACGGCGAACACCATCAGGTAATAGGCGGGCATGTACAGGTCGTTGGTGCTTTCCACCAGCCAGGCGACGACGGTTGGCGTGACGCCGGCGATCAGCACCGAGACGTTGAATGCACTGGCCAGGGCGCTGTAGCGCAAGTGCGTTGGAAACATTGCTGGCAAGGTCGAGGCCATCACGCCGATAAAGAAGTTCAGCACGATCGCCAGGATCAGCAGGCCGCTGAAGATCAAGCCGGTCTTGCCGCTGGTGATCAGCATGAACGCCGGGATCGACAGAAACAGCAGGCCGATGCTGCCGGCGATGATGAACGGCTTGCGGCCGATCTTGTCGCTGACAAAGCCAATGAATGGCTGCACGAACAACATGCCGACCATGATCGCGATGATGATCAACACGCCGCTGTTTTCGGCGTAGTGCAAGTTATGCGACAGGTAGCTGGGCATGTACGTGAGCAACATGTAGTAGGTCACGTTGGTGGCCGCGACAATACCGATGCAGGTCAACAGGCTGCGCCAGTGTTTGGTGGCGATTTCCTTGAACGAGACTTTAGGGCCATGGCTCAGGCCTTCGCGGTCGCCCTGTTCAAGCTTGTCGACGTGCTGCTGGAACGCTGGGGTCTCTTCCAGTGCGTGGCGCAGGTACAGGCCGATGATGCCCAGGGGCAGGGCAAGGAAGAACGGCAGGCGCCAGCCCCAGGATTCGAATTCCGCTTCGCCGAGCACGGTGGAGATCAGTACCACCACACCCGCGCCGAGGACGAAACCGGCAATCGAGCCAAAGTCCAGCCAACTGCCGAGGAAGCCGCGCTTGCGGTCCGGGGCGTATTCGGCCACGAAGATTGACGCACCGGTGTATTCGCCGCCTACCGAGAAGCCCTGGGCCATTTTGCACAGCAGCAGCAGGATTGGCGCCCAAATGCCAATGGAGGCATAGCCGGGGATCAAGCCGATGGCGAAGGTGCTCAGGGACATGATCACGATGGTGGCAGCGAGGACTTTTTGCCGTCCGTACTTATCTCCCAAGGCACCGAAGAACAGACCGCCCAGTGGGCGAATCAGGAAGGGCACCGAGAAGGTACCCAATGCGGCGATCATTTGTACGCTGGGGGACGCATCGGGGAAGAACACCTTGCCCAGCACATAGGCGACAAAGCCATACACGCCGAAGTCGAACCATTCCATGGCATTGCCAAGGGCGGCGGCGGTGATCGCCTTGCGCATCTTGTTGTCGTCGACAATGGTGATGTCTTTCAAGCCGATGGGTTTGACGCGTTTTTTCCGTAGTTTCATGCGGGCCACTCTAAAGCTGAACGGGGAGGTGCCATCGCTACGATGGCACCGCTCTGTCAGTTCAGATACAAGTGGACACGAAAAAATTCACCGCATCGGGTGTTTTTTCTCGCATTAGCGAAAATATCGTGTGAGTGCCCTCGCGGCGGCGTGCAAATCCACGCCTCAACCAAATTTAAATGTGGGAGGGGGCTTGCCCCGATAGCAGTGCTGCCAGACGCTTATTATTAACTGACTCACCGCCATCGGGGGCAGGCCCTCTCCCACATTGGGTCGTCGCTGCTTTGAGCATTTCGTTCGCTTAACTGACTGCGGCGACGATAGCGATATTGGCTAAACTCCGCTCGCAGGCTCATGCCGCAAATGGAGACGTCATTTGTATGCCAAACCGCTATTCACGCCTCATCTACCGCCAACCACGACTGGCCGATGTCCAGCGGTTGTTTGCGATCTTCGGTGATCCGCAGACCAATCTGTTCAACCCGGCCGGGCCCATGCCCGATCTTGCGACGGCTCAACGCTTGTTGGCTCACTGGATGGCGCAATGGGCCACTCACGGCTACGGCTGGTGGGCGATTGCCCGTAAAGAAGCGCCCGAACACATCATCGGGTTTGGCGGCATTGCACCGCTTAACTATCTGACCCAACGACGCATCAACCTCGGTTATCGCTTTGCCGTCGAAGCCTGGGGGCAGGGCTACGCCACCGAGGTGGGCCGTGACGCGTTGGAGCTGGCTTTTGTAACCTTGGGTTTGCCCGAGGTTTTCGGTCTGGTACGACCCGATCATGCTGCGTCGATCCGCGTACTGGAGAAGATTGGCATGCAGCCCTTCGGCCTGCTGGACGACGTACCTGGCCAGGCACCCAGCCTGGTGTTGCGGGTTTGTCATCCTACAACCGCTGGCGCCTGACATTTTTCATACGTACGTAATTCCTCGATAAACGGCGCTTGTTCAGATTGACACTGCGCAGGCGTCCCGATATAAAAGCCATAGTTGTACGACGACATATGACGTTACATGTGTCCTACCTAACAAAAATAAAAAAGTGATGCCATGAATCTGAACGAGCCCATCAGTGCCTATCGTGTCGGCCAGGCGGTCGGCAGCTATCGCTGGACGATCTGCGCGATGCTGTTTTTCGCGACCACGGTCAACTACCTCGACCGTCAGGTGCTGAGCCTGTTGGCGCCGCAACTCTCGACACAATTTGGCTGGAGCAACACCGATTACGCCAACATCGCCGCGGTGTTCCAGTTCGTCTACGCGATTGCCATGCTGTTTGCCGGGCGGTTTGTCGACAAGATCGGTACCAAGGCCGCGTATGTGGTGGCGATCGGCATCTGGTCTACTGGGGCGATCATGCATGCGTTTTCGGTGCCGATGGGCGAGGGCATTGCGGCGGTCAGCAGCGCTGTCGGCCTGGTGGTGATTCCGGTGTCGATTGCCGGGTTCATGCTGTCGCGTGCCGTGTTGGCGATCGGCGAAGCGGGTAATTTCCCTATCGCGATCAAGGCCACCGCTGAATATTTTCCCAAGAAAGAACGCTCACTGGCTACCGGCATCTTCAACTCCGGTGCCAACGTCGGCGCGATCCTGGCGCCGATCTGCGTGCCGTTGATCGCAGGCTGGTGGGGTTGGGAAGCGGCATTTATAGTCATTGGCATGTTGGGCTTTGTGTGGGTGGCAGTCTGGGCCGCCGTGTACGAAAAACCGGAACAGCAAAAACGACTGTCCGCTGAAGAACTGGCCTATATCCGCAGCGATCAGACCGTACAGCCTTTCACTCCGGAGCCTACGGGCGCCAACGCAAAGAAAGTCTCCTGGTTCAAACTGCTGACTTACCGCCAGACGTGGGCGTTCGCCTTTGGCAAGTTCATGACTGACGGTGTGTGGTGGTTTTTCCTGTTCTGGTTGCCCACCTACCTGTCGGCGCAGTACGGCATGAAAGGCGCGGATATCGTCATGCCGCTGGCGGTGCTGTACAGCATGACCATGGTCGGCAGCATCGGTGGCGGCTGGTTCCCGAGCTACTTCATGGCGCGCGGCGATGCACCCTATGACGGGCGTATGAAAGCCATGCTGGTGATTGCGCTGTTCCCGCTGGTGGTGTTGCTGGCACAGCCTCTGGGTTACCTGAGCTTCTGGGTACCGGTGCTGCTGATTGGCGTGGGCGCCTCGGCGCACCAGGCGTGGTCGTGCAATATCTTCACCACCGTGTCCGATATGTTCCCGCAGAAAACCGTGGCCTCGGTGGTCGGCATTGGTGGCATGGCCGGGGGCCTGGGCGGTGTGGTCATGACCAAGATCGGCGGTTGGGTGTTCGACTACTACAAGTCCATCAACGACATCCACACCGGCTACATGATCATGTTTGCCATCTGCGCCCTGGCTTACCTGGTGGCCTGGAGCGTGATGAAGGCATTGGTGCCCCGTCACAAGGAAATTACTGATCTTTAGGGGCCGCTTCAGGCAACCGTAGAAACGCCATCAGCGCGGCAACGATGGCTTCTGGTGCATCTTCTTGTACCAGATGCCCGGCGTGGGGGATACGCAGGTAGCGTGCCCCGGCCAATCTGCCAGCAAGTGCATCGCCTTGCGCCAGCGGGATCCACCGGTCTTCTTCACCCCACAGCAGCAGCACCGGGCAGCGGACGCTGGCGAGTTGATCTTCTATCGCATCGGTATAACGCTGATCCATTTGCACGATCTGTCGGTAAAAGGCGGCCTGGCCAATCTCGCCCGTCCATGGCGTGACATAAGCTTGCAATACCTCGGCAGGCAGCGACTTGAAAGCGGCGCCCTGAAGATAGGCACGCACGATCGCTTCATGGATGTATGCCGGCGCATCGCTGAAGGCCCGTTCATGTTGACGCACATGCTGAATCAGCGGCGAACCCCAGGGCGCCAGGGCAACGGGATCGATCAAGGTGAGGCTGGCGTAGTCGCAGCCATCCAGCAGATGCGTGCGCAGTGCCGTGGCACCGCCGAAATCATGGGCGAGTAGATGAGGACGTTCCAGGCCCCAATGTTCAAGCAGTATCATGGGCGAGTAGATGAGGACGTTCCAGGCCCCAATGTTCAAGCAGTGCGGCCAGCAAGGTGTTTTGCACGCCGAGGGAGACGTCCTGCCCCGGTGCCTTTTGCGACTGGCCGTAGCCGAGCAGGTCGTAATAGAACACTCGACAGTGCTGGGCGAACAATGGCGCAATGCGTCGCCACACATGGGCAGAGAAGGGCGTGCCATGCACCATCACCAAGGCCGGGCCCTGAGTGCCGAGTTGGCCCCAGCGCACCGCCTGCCCGTGAAAGTCGAAAGTTTCGCGCAGTGCCAAGGCATCACTCGCGTGGGTCATGATTGAATCTCCCCTAAAGCATCGTGGGTTGTGACGGTCTTTACGTCCGCCAAGATGATACGAACTGCCATTACTACGCCGATCAATACCGCGGCCAGGCCCGCTGTTTCCATGGGCGTTGGCCAGCGCTGGTGAAACCACAAGCCCAGCAGGCTGGCGAACAGTGATTCCAGGGCAATCAACTGGCCGCTCAATACCATGGGCAGGCGCCGCGTCGCGGCGTTCCAGGCCCAGGCGCCGACGACGGTGGACATCATGGCGATCACCAGGCTCCAGGCATACAGCGGCCATGCCTGGCTCCAGCCAGCGCCAAGGGTGGGCAACCGCAACACGCCCAACACGTATAGCCACGGGAGGATGATCAGCGCAGCGGCACCGGCCCCCACTAGCATCAGGGCGGTCCACACACCTGTCACCTTGGCCGGCAGGTGCGCCAGTTGCTGTTGGTTGATCACGCTGAACGCCATCCATAAGGCGACGGCGCCCAAAGAAAAAAACAGACCGGCCAACCAGGAGCCGCCGCCCGAAGAGGGCTGGTGCAGACTGCTGATATTGACCAGTAACAGCCCCACCGAGAGACAGAGCAACGGCATAACCAGTTGACGCCACTGCAGGGTTTTATCGCTGGCGTTGCCTATCAGCGCCAGCAGCACCGGGACCATCCCGACAAACGCTGGCGTCAGCACCGGGCCACCGACGATCACGCCGCCTGCAATGCAAACGCCGTAGCCCAGGCAACCCAGTGCGCCCAGCAGTGCCGCGAGCAGGCACTGGCCATGGCTGAGCATCCGCAGTTGCGCTCGACACACAATCATCCAGACGATGCCCAGCCCGCCGGCTATCAGAAAGCGCACAGCCATCAGATCGTAGAGGCTGTATGCCCCGGTGACGTAGGGCGCAATGAAGTTCAGTGCCCAGCCAAGGGTGGCGACCACCGCGCATATCACGCCGGTAAAGACTGAAGCTTGGGAAGTGCTCATCAGGCTGATCCATGAAGTAATGGATCCATGGTGCCCAGCCGCACGGCTGTGCTACAAACGAGTTCTCGGCCCTTGATGCATTACCTCAGATTATGAATCTACTTGGCAAAACCTTACCGCCCCTCGCCAGCCTGTTGCCGTTTGAAGCCGCTGCGCGCCTGGAAAGTTTTTCCAAGGCGGCCGATGAGCTGCACATCACCCAGGCGGCTGTCAGCCGGCAGATTCGCGGGCTGGAAGATAACCTGGGGGTGAAACTCTTTAGTCGGCGCAACCGTGCGGTGTTCCTGACGCAAGAGGGGCGTGAATTGGGGCGGGTGGTCAGTGCCGCGTTGCAAAGCATCAGTGATGGCGCGGCTCAGCTGCGCACGGCGCCGCAACGCAATCGGGTGGTGCTGTTGTGCCAGTTGTGCGAGGCGTTTTATTGGTTGATGCCGCGCCTGTCGACCTTCCACCAGCAATACCCGCAGGTCGAGATCCAGGTGGTGACCTGTACGCGGCCCATCACGCAATTCGAGGGCCACTTCGATGTCGCCCTGCAAAGTACCCGGCGCGCCAGTGGTGCCCATACGCTGATGTTTACCGCTTCTGATGAAGTGTTTCCGGTGTGCAGTCCCGCCTACCTGTGCCCGCAGCAGCCGTTACCGCTCTCTGAGTTACAGCCTTGCACCTTTTTGCACCATAGCTCTGAACCTCCGCACTTGATGGAGTGGGATGAGTGGCTGCAGGTGTTCGGGCGGGTGTTGGCCAAAGATGCGCGCAGTGCCACCTTCGACAGTTACCCGCTGATGTTGCAGGCGGCGGTGGAAGGGCACGGTGTTGCGATGGGCTGGCGTCGCACCGCCAGCAGGCTGATTGACAGTGGGGCACTGGTGCGCCCCTGTGCTGAAAGCGTGTTTCTGCCGGAGGCTATTTCGGTGTACAGGCAGCATGGGGCAAGCAGTCGGGGGGAGGTGGCTGCGTTGCTGGCCTGGCTTGAAGCGCAATTGCACAAGGACGACTGACAGGGGCGTCGCCGCCCCTGTCACACCCGGTTATTTATTACGGGTGACGCGCCAAAGGGTATTGGCCAGGTCGTCGGCAATGATCAACGCACCTTTGGGGTCCACCGTCACGCCCACCGGGCGCCCACGGGTCTTGCCGTCGTCACCACGAAAGCCGGTGGCGAAGTCGATGGGCTCGCCCGCCGGCTTGCCATTGCTGAACGGCACAAAGATCACCTTGTAGCCCACCGGCGCGTCGCGGTTCCAACTGCCGTGCTCGCCGACGAACACACCCTCGGCGAATTTTTCACCCATGGCCGGGATGGAAAAGTCCACCCCCAGCGCGGCCACATGGGAACCCAGGCTGTAATCGGGCTTGATCGCCGAGGCTACTTTGGCTGGGTTCTGCGGTTGTGCGCGTGGGTCGACGTTCTGGCCCCAGTAGCTGTAGGGCCAACCGTAGAAGGCACCTTCGCGCACTGACGTCAGGTAGTCCGGCACCAGGTCGGGGCCGAGTTCATCGCGTTCGTTGACCACCGTCCACAGTTGCCCGGAGCCCGGTTGGATGGTCAGTGCCGTGGGGTTGCGTAGCCCGGTAGCGTAGGGTTTGTGCGCGCCAGTGACCGCGTCGATCTGCCAGACCATGGCGCGGTCAATCTCAACTTCCATGCCGCGCTCGGTGATGTTGCTGTTGGAGCCGATGCCCACATACAGCTGGCGCCCGTCATCACTGACCGCCAAGGACTTGGTCCAGTGGTGATTGATCTGCGCCGGCAGGTCGGTGACTTTGACCGGCGGCGCACTGGCCTTGGTCTGGCCGTCGGCGTAATCGAAACGCACCAGCGCGTCCTGGTTGGCCACATAGAGTTTGCCGTCGGCGTATGCCAGGCCATAGGGGGCGTTGAGGTTGTCGGCGAACACGGTCTTGAGTTCATAGGTGCCGTCGCCGTCGGCATCGCGCAGCAGGGTAATGCGGTTGCCGCCTTTGACCTTGGTGTTGCCCTGAGCCTTGATCACGCTGGCAATCACGTCCTTGGGCTTGAGCTTGGCCGCACTGCCGCCACGGCCTTCGGCTACGAGGATGTCGCCGTTGGGCAACACCAGAGTTTGGCGGGGGATTGCCAGGTCGGTGGCGATGGCGGTCACGCTGTAGCCTTCGGGCACCTTGGGCTTTTGTTCGCCCCAAGGCGTGGGCTCGGCGATCTTCATGCTCGGCAGCAGGCTGCTTTGTTGTTCGGTCAGCTTGGGATCGGGGCCGCGGGCCTGGGTCTTGTCACCTTCGCCGCCACAGGCACTCAGCAACAGGGCAGCACTGAGCACGGTCAATGTGTTGAGTGGTTTCATCGGGTAGCTCCTGAGCGCAGGTTGGTCAAGCCGATCCAGGTGGCGATGATCGCCAGGGCGGTGACAATCGCCGACAGCACCAGGCCGGTGGGCATCATGGCGTACGCGTCCTTGGCGTGTTGGAAGGCATTGATCAGCCCGAGTACCCAAGTAGCCAGCAACAGCAGGAAATAGGCCACGGGGCGCCCGCCCTTGTGTTCGGCACGCACCAGGTTGACCAGCGCAAACAACAGGGCAAAACCACAGAACACCAGCGCCCCGGCGATCAGCCAGGAGGCGAAGTTGGCCCATTGGATCTGGTAACTCTGGCCGTAGGCAATATCACTGAGCAAGGCGCCGAGAAACAACGGCACGGTGCCGGCCAGTAAGGTCCCATGCAGCGGGCCAGGTCTGACGACGGGGTAGGTGGGTAGGGTAGTCATGTCGGTGGCGGCTCCTTATCGTTCTGCACCCTGGACTCAGGGCGCGCTGACTTCGCATAGGAAAGGAGCCTGTCATTTGTCAGAAAGTTCATTGAGAGGTGGAGATGTTTCCTGGCAGATGTACCTGGATGTGTTTACGACGCCAGCTCCATGACTCATCCTGCTTGGCCCCAACAAGGAATCGTTTTATGCCAACTCTGCATCTGTTGTGCGGCAAGATCGCCTCCGGCGAGTCCACGCTCGCCAAAACCCTGGCTGCCGAGCACGCGGCCATTGTGCTCAGCGAAGACCACTGCTGCCGCGCCCGCCTGCATGAGCGTAACGTCCGGGGTGAGCATGACTTTGCCGCGACCGACGCCGAGTTCGACCTGATCACTCGCCACTTCTGCGTGCCGAGTGAAGAAGAAGGGCTGGTGATCAAGGTGCATCGGCCATGAGCACCCAACAACCTGCGGGTATCGATGCCGACGGCTTTATCCTCACCGTCGCCGATGCGCCTATACAACCCGAATTCAAGCCCGTGCTGGTGGATATCTGCGCCACCCTGTCCCAGCCCGCGTTGGGGCTGCACGGGATTTACCTGTATGGCAGCGTCGCACGGGGCCAGGCCGAGGTCGGGATTTGCGACTTGGATCTCACGCTGATACTGATCGAACCACCGGATGCGCCCGTGCTTGAGCAATTGGAGGCGGCTCGAATCGCCTTGGAGCAACGGCATCGGCAAGTCACCAAGATCGATTTCGACATCGGTCATTGCGCTCAAGTGTTGGCGCCCGAAAACCGAAACAGTTGGGGCTTCTGGCTCAAACATCATTGCCGTTGTGTCTGGGGCGAAGACCTGTCACAGCACTTCGAAGCGTTTCGCCCGTCCCGGGCTATCGCCTTGGCGGTCAATGGTGATTTCGAGCAGGCGCTCACCGGCTACCTGGTGCGCATCGAACAGGCCAGCACTGAACACATACGCCATCGCTTGCAGCGGGAAGCTTCGCGGGCCTTGATCCGCGCCACCCATACCCTGCGCCCGAAAGAAGCACGGATGTGGCCGCATACGCTGGAAGAATACGTCGCGCTATTCGTTGAGCATTACCCCTCGATGCGCGTACACATTGCCTATTTCCTGTTTGAAGCACGCAACCCAAGCGCCGAGTGCGAGACGTTCAGCACGCGATTGCGCGCATTTTTAAGTTGGATGGTTTCAGCGGCTGGAGACAGGAATCAATCGAATGCGTGAGCGCCCGCAATCGTCTAACTCTTTTCAGGATTGAAAAAGCGCTCGGGTCGGCAAGGCGCCAGGGCAGGGGACGTTATGCTCTCCATGATCTCTTCACTGACCAACTGCCCCACGATGGCCGCAAGTGTCACGCCTGGATGCATCACGCAGACATACACACCGTTGGCACTCGGCAACTCGCCAATGATCGGCAGGCCATCGACGGGGATGGGCCTGAGCCCGACGCACGCCAGTTGTGGCTGGATGGAAGTGACGCCCTCAAGCTCACCGGCAATGGCCAGGGCGGTGCGGCGGGCGATGGCGGCGGGCTGATGTTCCGGGGCGTTGCCAAGGTAGTCTTCGGCTGCCAGCCAAATACCCTCTGCACTTTCGCGTACTTCCATTTCAGGGTTGGAAATGAGCGTGTGCACAATCCCGGGCGGGGCGCTGTAGCGGATGAAAATCGCTGGCGAGGCGTCTATCGGCAAGGGCAAACCCAGCAGGCTTGTCAGTGCTGCCGTGCCCGTTCCGGCTGCGAGCACCACCCTGTCGGCATGGATGACGCCCCGGCGGGTTTCAACGCCGGTGACCTGCGAACCCTGCCTGCTGAAGCCCAGCACTGGGTTGTGTGTCAGCAGCCTGGCACCGAGGGCCTGGGCGGCGGCTATTAACGCATGGGTGGTTTGTACAGCGTCCAGTGCGCCTTCCTCGGCTTCGAACTGAGCGTATTCAGGCGGGTTTTTCAACTGCGGCTCAAGTGCCTGGATACGCTCACGAGTGATCCGTGAGTTCGCCCTGGGTTGAATGTTTGGGCCGTAACACAGGGCGCCCGTCCAGCGTATCTTCACGTCGGGCAACTCATGTTCCAGGCGGTGATACGCGTCAATCGCAGCACTGCGCAATGAGGCGATGGGGTCGGGTGCGTCGCAGGTAGTGTTTATCCAGGCAAACGAAGTAGCCGTGACCCCGCAAGCAACGTCACCGGCATCGACCACCGTCACCTTCGCACCCTTGCCGGCCAGGTGATAGGCCAGTGAAGCCCCGACGATACCGGCGCCAATGACCACAATGCGCTTGCCCTGATTCATGTCCGCTCTCTCTGTTAACAATGGGTGAGGATTTCACCGCTTTGGAGCACCCTGGCATAGTCCATCGCGAGGTTACTGAGCGATAACGCGTGCACGTCTTCGGCGAGCCACAGGCGTCCCGACAAGTCGGTTTGATCGAAAGTAAAACAGGCATCCGCCGCCACGATTACGTCGAACCCCAAGTTGCCCCCAGAGCGTGCGGTGGCCTCCACTGAGTTATTAGTGATGACGCCTACGATCACCAGTTGTTTGATCGAGCGCATGTGCAGCCAGCGTTCCAGGCCCGTGGCGATGAAGGCATCCGGTACATTTTTTTCCACCACATGCTCGTGACCCAGGGGTTGCAGCGTGTCTTGGAATTCACAGCCTGGTTGGCCTGGCCAGAACACCGAGCCGGGAGAGCGGGAGATATGCCGCACATGGACGATCGGGCGTTGCGCCTGTCGCCAGGCATTGAGCAACTGTTGTATGCGCAGTTCGGCGTCTGGGTTGTTGCGGCGGCCCAGGGCGGGATCGGCCATGCCTCTCTGCATATCAATGATCACCAGTGCAGCGTTCGTCGCTATCGGTTCCATGGCCTGTCCTTGTAGGGATGAGTATCGCGATTCAAGTGTGGGAGCGGGCTTGCTCGCTCCTACAGGTCGGTTGGACGTTACCACCGATCGGCAACCCACACGCAAAACCCTGAGACTTCCCGGCGAAACGCTTCATAATGGCCGCCAATTTGTTTAGCTCGTTATTCTGGTGTGCCCGCATGGAAATTAAGGTCAACTTTCTCGACAACCTTCGGCTTGAAGCCAAGTTCGATGACTTCACGGTCATTGCCGACCAGCCCATCCGCTACAAGGGCGATGGGTCGGCACCGGGGCCATTCGATTACTTCCTGGCTTCGTCGGCGTTGTGTGCGGCGTACTTTGTGAAGTTGTACTGCCAGACGCGCAATATTCCCACGGAGAATATTCGCCTGTCGCAGAACAACATCGTCGACCCGGAAAACCGCTACAACCAGATTTTCAAGATCCAGGTCGAGCTGCCGGCGGACATCTCGGACAAGGACCGCCAGGGCATCCTGCGTTCCATCGACCGTTGCACCGTGAAGAAAGTGGTGCAGGCCGGGCCGGAGTTCGTGATTGAGCAGGTGGAAAATCTCGACGCCGACGCCCAGGCGTTGTTGATGCCCAATTCCACGTCCGAGGCGGGCACCTACATTGCTGGCAAGGACCTACCGCTGGAGCAGACCATCGCCAACATGTCCGGCATCCTCGCCGGGCTGGGCATGAAGATCGAGATCGCCTCGTGGCGCAATATCGTGCCCAATGTCTGGTCGCTGCATGTGCGCGATGCGCATTCGCCGATGTGCTTTACCAACGGCAAGGGCGCGACGAAGGAGGGCGCACTGGCGTCGGCGCTGGGCGAGTTTATCGAGCGGCTCAACTGCAATTTCTTCTACAACGACCAGTTCTGGGGCGAAGAGCTGGCCAATGCGCCGTTCGTGCATTATCCGGATGAGCGCTGGTTTCAGCCGGGCCCGGACGATGAGCTACCGAGTGAAATCCTCGATGCCTACTGCCTGAAGATCTACAACCGCGAGGGCGAGTTGCGCGGTTCGCACCTGTTCGACACCAACTCGGGCAATGAAGCCCGAGGCATTGTCTCGCTGCCGTTCGTGCGCCAGTCCGATGGTGAAGTGGTGTATTTCCCGTCCAACCTGATCGAAAACCTCTACCTGAGCAACGGCATGAGTGCCGGCAACACCCTGGCCGAAGCTCAGGTGCAGTGCCTGTCGGAGATTTTCGAGCGGGCGGTGAAGCGCGAAATCATCGAAGGCGAATTCGCCCTGCCGGATGTACCTGCCGAGGTGTTGGCCAAATACCCTGGCATCCTCGCCGGTATTGAGGGGCTGGAGGCCCAGGGTTTCCCGGTGCTGGTCAAGGATGCATCCCTGGGCGGTGAATTTCCGGTGATGTGCGTGACCTTGATGAACCCGCGCACCGGTGGCGTGTTTGCCTCCTTTGGCGCGCACCCGAGCCTGGAAGTGGCACTGGAGCGCAGCCTCACCGAGCTGCTGCAAGGCCGCAGCTTCGAAGGTTTGAACGACCTGCCGCAGCCGACCTTCGAAGGCCAGGCGGTGACCGAGCCGAACAATTTCGTCGAGCACTTTATCGACTCCAGCGGCGTAGTGTCGTGGCGCTTCTTCAGCGCCCAGTCCGATTATGAATTCGTCGAGTGGGACTTCTCCGGCCACGGTGAAGACTCTAACGCCCAGGAAGCCGCGACGCTGTTCGGCATTCTTGAAGGCATGGGCAAGGAGTGCTACATGGCGGTGTACGAACACCTGGGCGCCACCGCCTGCCGCATCCTGGTGCCGGACTATTCGGAAATCTACCCGGTGGACGACCTGATCTGGGATAACACCAACAAGGCGCTGTTCTTTCGCGAAGACATCCTCAACCTGCATCGCCTCAACGAGGACGAGCTGCAAGCCTTGGTCGAACGCCTGATTGAAAGCGAGCTGGACGACTACACCGACATCACCACCCTGATCGGCATCGAGTTCGACGACAACACCGCGTGGGGCCAGTTGACCATCCTTGAGCTGAAGCTGCTGATATTCCTGGCCCTCAAGCAGTATGAAGAAGCCAAGGAATGCGTGGAGATGTTCCTGCAGTACAACGACAACACCGTCGAGCGCGGCCTGTTTTACCAGGCGATGAACGCGGTGCTGGAGATGGAGCTGGATGACGACCTGGAGCTGGCCGACTACGAGGCCAACTTCCGGCGCATGTTCGGCAATGAGCGCATGGACGCGGTGATTGGTTCGGTCGACGGCAGTGTTCGGTTCTACGGGTTGACGCCGACCAGCATGAAGCTCGAAGGGCTGGACCGGCATCTGCGCTTGATCGACAGCTACAAGAAGCTGCACAGTGCACGAGCCAACATCACCCAAGGCTGATTACGCAGTTGATTTAATGTGGGAGGGGGCTTGCTCCCGATAGCGGTGTATCAGTCAACAAATACAGTGACTGACACCCTGCTATCGGGAGCAAGCCCCCTCCCACATTTTGCTCGATATTTGACGTTAGATGTGTGCCAAGGCTTGGGCTAAATCCGCTCGCAAATCCTCCACATCCTCAACCCCCACCGACAACCGCACCAGCCCATCACCAATCCCCAACTGCGCCCGCGTGGCCGCCGGGATGCTCGCGTGCGTCATGATCGCGGGGTGTTCGATCAGGCTTTCCACACCACCCAGGCTCTCGGCCAGGGCGAAGATCCTGACGTTCTCCAGAAAGCGCCTGGCACCGGCCAGGTCACTGTTCAAATCCACCGAAATCATCCCGCCAAAACCGCGCATTTGCTGCTTGGCCAGCGCGTGCTGTGGATGGGATTTCAGGCCGGGGTAATACACTCGCGCCACTTGCGGTTGCTGTTCCAGCCAGGTGGCCAGCTCCAGGGCATTGCTGCAATGGCGCTCCATGCGCAGCGCCAGGGTTTTCACGCCGCGCAGGGTCAGGAACGCATCGAACGGCCCGGCAATGGCACCGACCGAGTTTTGCAGGAAGCCCAGGCGTTCGGCCAGGTCCGGATTGTCACCGACAATGGCGATACCGCCGATCACATCGGAATGCCCGTTCAGATACTTGGTAGTGGAGTGCACCACGATATCGAAACCCAGTTCCAGCGGCCGCTGGATCCACGGGCTGGCGAAGGTGTTGTCGGCCACGCAGATAATTCCGCGGGCACGGCAGATGCGTGCGACGGCGCGCAGGTCGGTGAGGCTCAGCAGCGGGTTGCTCGGGGTCTCGACCCAGACCATGCGCGTGTCGTCCTGCAACGACGCTTCAAAGGCCGACAAGTCGCTCAGGTCGATATAGCTGAAACGGTGCCCAGCGCTGCGTTGGCGCACCTTGTCGAACAGCCGGAAGGTGCCGCCATACAGGTCATTGCCCGAAACGATATGCGCACCGGCATCGAGCAATTCGAGCACGGTGGAAATCGCCGCCAGCCCCGACGCAAATGCAAAGGCCTGGCTGCCGCCTTCAAGGTCGGCCACGCAGCGCTCCAGGGCAAAACGCGTGGGGTTGTGGGAGCGGCCGTAGTCGAAGCCCTTGTGCACACCGGGGCTGTCTTGCAGGTAAGTGGAGTTGGCGTAGATCGGCGGCATCAGCGCGCCCGTGGTCGGGTCGGGTGACTGCCCGGCGTGGATCACACGGGTGGCAAACGCGCTTTTATCGGGCTGACTCATGCAAGGGATCTCCGTAGGTGATTAAGCAGGTCGACGCGGGTGATCAGGCCATGGAAGCCCGAGGCGTCGGCAATAATGGCGACCAGGCCGCGATCCAGTTCTGCCTGCAGTTCGGCCAGGCTGGCGCTGGGGGGCAGGGTGTGCAAGGTGTCGGTCATGGCGCTGGCGACGGTCATGGAAAAGTCCGCCGCGTCATGGTGCAGGCCCAGCAGAATGTCCGATTCGTCGATCACGCCCGCCAATTGTTGGCCGTCTACCAGCACCGGCAGTTGCGACACATCCGCCAGGCGCATGCGTTGGAACGCAGTGAGCAGGGTGTCGTCGGGGCTCACGCTGATCACACGGCCGTCTTCGAAGCGGCGGGCGATCAGGTCGCGCAGGTCGCCGTAATGTTTGTACTGCAGCAGGCCGGCGTCGTTCATCCATTGGTCGTTGTAAACCTTCGATAAATAACGCGTGCCGGTGTCGCACACAAAGGTCACCACGCGCTTGGGCTCGGTTTGCTCGCGGCAGTAGCGCAGGGCAGCGGCGAGCAGGGTGCCGGTGGACGAGCCGCCGAGAATGCCTTCGGCCTTGAGCAATTGGCGGGCGTGATCGAAGCTCTCTTCATCGCTGATGGAGTAGGCGTGGCGCACGCTGGACAGATCGGCAATCGACGGGATGAAGTCTTCGCCGATGCCTTCCACGGCCCAGGAGCCAGGCGTTTCAAGTTGCCGGCTGCGGCTGTATTCGGCCATGACTGAACCCACCGGGTCGGCCAGTACCATCGTGAGATCGGGCTGCACACGCTTGAAAAAACGCGTCAAGCCGGTGAGGGTGCCGGCCGAGCCGACGCCGACCACAATCGCGTCGACGTCATGTTGGGTCTGCGCCCAGATCTCCGGCGCGGTGCTGGTTTCGTGGGCCAGTGGGTTGGCCGGGTTGTTGAACTGATCAGCAAAGAACGAGCCCGGAATATCCTTGGCCAGCCGTGCCGCCACGTCCTGGTAATACTCCGGGTGGCCCTTGCCCACATCGGAGCGGGTGATATGTACTTCAGCGCCCATGGCCTTCAGGTGCAGCACTTTCTCCGTGGACATCTTGTCGGGCACTACCAGCACCACCCGATACCCCTTGGCCCGGCCTACCAGCGCCAAGCCCAGGCCGGTATTGCCTGCGGTGGCTTCGATGATGGTACCCCCAGGACGCAAGCGCCCATCACGCTCGGCGGAGTCGATCATGGCCAAGCCGATGCGATCCTTGATGGAGCCGCCAGGGTTTTGCGATTCAAGCTTTAGAAACAGCGTGCAAGGGCCGGTATCGAAGCGGCTGACCTTGACCAGCGGCGTGTTACCGATCAGTTCAAGTACGGCAGGGCGGGATAGGGTG
>NZ_JAFLXB010000016.1:0-135663 GCF_019891455.1 Pseudomonas sp. P867
GTCACCGACATCACCTATATTCGTACGTATGAAGGCTGGCTGTATTTGGCGGTGGTGCTGGATCTGTTTTCCCGTCAGGTCGTTGGCTGGTCAATGAAGTCGCAGATGACCAGTGATTTGGCCATTGATGCGTTATTGATGGCGGTTTGGAGGCGAAAACCGAAACAGGAGGTGATGGTTCACTCTGACCAGGGCAGCCAGTACAGCAGCTCCGATTGGCGCAGCTTTTTGAAGGCAAACAATTTGGTCGCCAGCATGAGCCGCCGAGGCAATTGTCATGACAACGCCGTGGCCGAGAGCTTTTTCCAGCTTCTGAAACGGGAACGGATCAAGCGAAAAATCTACATCACGCGGGAAGATGCTCGGAGTGATGTGTTCGATTACATCGAGATGTTCTACAACGCAAAACGCCGCCATGGTTTCAACAATCAGCTGTCACCGGTAGAGTTTGAAAAACGTTACGCAATGAGTTTGCAAGGTGTCTAAAGAATCCGGGGCGATTCAAGCTGCTTCACAAGCGTGTTCGGCCTGCGCAAGAGTTCTTCTTGACTCCACCAAAAATATCTCACCAGCGGATGTCAGTTTCGTAACTCGCGGATTTCTCTGGATTAATTCAACACCGAGTGTTTCTTCCAACCTACGGATAGCCAAGCTTAGAGGCGGTTGAGACATATTTAGGCGAAGGGCTGCTTTTCGAAAATTCAATGTTTCGGCAACAGCAACGTATTGGCGCATCAGTCGCAAATCGATCATTTGATACCCTTTTCATATCAAAGCACGCTTTAAATAGTATGTTACATATCTAATTTTTTTGCATAAGCTTCTTACCCGCAAGCCATGCTCTCTGAGGCTAATTAAATTTAGCTCGGCGTCACGGAAGGGGGAGCGGGGCACTCCGGCATGATCTCAAGGCTATTCTGAACTGCCCCTGTATCAACTCCTGGCCTCACTACTGGTAGTCATGAGCGACAAGTATGGTCTTTTTTGGGAGGCTGTTGTGCAACTCTGTGCCTACTGGTTGGAATGCGCTAGTTTTTCTTGAAGGTTCTAATCACGCTGTGCTCAGTAGATAATGATAATGTTGATCGGCCACTACTCTAGTTTTCTGGTTTTTATATCGTTGTGTGTTGCCATCCTAGCCTCTTACACGGCGCTCGATATGACTGGGCGTATAGCCACAGCTAAAGGTCGAGATGTTTACTTTTGGATGATTGGTGGGGCGCTGGCCATGGGGGTTGGCGTGTGGTCCATGCATTTCATAGGAATGCTCGCCTTTTATCTGCCGATAAAATTGGCTTATGACCTAAACTTAACTGCGCTGTCACTATTGATTGCGGTGCTGTCTTCCGGCTTTGCATTATGGTTAGTTAGTCAATCTCGGATAGGTTGTATACAGTTGGGGATTGGAGCATTATTCATGGGGACAGGCATTGCCAGCATGCATTATATCGGCATGGCTGCGCTGCTTATGTTGCCTGGAATAGATTACGACCCAGCGCTCTTTGGCACATCTGTGGCAGTGGCGATTATCGCTTCGGCTATGGGATTGTGGATAGCGATTCGCTTGCGAAAAAACACGCCTCACGTAAGACGAAACCGTTGCGCGGCGGCGGTATTTATAGGGATAGCGATTGTCGGCATGCACTACATCGGCATGGCCGCGGCTAACTTTCCCGAAGGCAGCTATTGCACGGCGTTAAGTTCGGGAGTTTCAGGGGAACAATTGTACAAAGTAGTAGTAATCACCTCGTTGTTGGTGCTGATAGGTGCACTGCTATTATCATTGCAGGATTATCGCTTCCAAATACGAACAGCTGAAATGGCTGACGCGCTATTTCTGGCAAATCAGGAACTAACTCACCAAACACTGCACGACAAATTGACCCGTTTGCCTAATCGTACGCTGCTATATAGACGAATTGAAAAATCTATTGTTAGGTTCAGGGAGCACGGCGGATGCTTTGCGTTGATTTTTATTGACCTAGACGGTTTTAAAGCAGTAAATGACGCGTTTGGGCATGATGTAGGAGATAAACTTCTTAAGGAGGTAGCCTCAAGGTTGCGCGGCTATTTGCACGAACAAGAGACACTTGCTCGGATAGGGGGAGATGAGTTTGTTCTACTGGTTGACTTACAGGAATCTAGCGATGCATCGCGGATAGCCGATAAACAAATTAAATTATTATCTAAGCCTTTTCTTGTCGAAGATTATTGCCTGCAACTATCCGCTAGCATGGGCATCGCATTCTGTCCTGATCACGGACTTGATCAACACGAATTGTTAAGTAATGCTGATGCAGCTATGTATCAAGCTAAAGAGTTAGGAAAAAACGGATATTGCATTTTTGATAACTCGATGAAAAATAAAGCTCGCCAGCATTTAGAGATGCTCCAAGACCTGCGACTGGCTGTTTATCAGAAACAATTGCGCTTATATTACCAGCCAAAATTCGACGCTAAAAGTGGCGAGCTCATCGGTGCGGAAGCTCTTCTTCGCTGGCAGCATCCAGTACATGGGTTACTGTTGCCAAGCAAATTTATCGATCTTGCAGAAAAAACTAATTTGATAATTCCTATCGGTAATTGGGTGTTGTTTGAGGCATGCCGGCAGATGAGAGAATGGCTGGATCAAGGATATGAAAACTGGCGAATTGCAGTGAATTTATCCGCAGTGCAATTCGGCCATAAGGGTTTGCTAGCTACTGTAACAGAGGCTTTGGCAAGTAATGCTTTGCATGCAAGCAGCCTGACTTTGGAAGTTACGGAAACCATTGCGATGCGCGACGCAGAGGAGAGCCTCGTATTAATGCGGCATCTTTCTGAAATGGGAGTGGATCTATCAATTGACGATTTTGGAACCGGCTATTCTAGCTTGATGTATCTCAAAAGATTACCTGTCAATGAGCTGAAAATTGACCGTGGGTTCATTCGTGACCTAACAGCGGGTAGCGAGGACGAAGCGATTGTTTCGGCCATTGTCACCTTGGGCAAAAAAATGGGTCTCCGTATCGTCGCAGAAGGTGTTGAGAATGAACAGCAGCGAAAACTTCTGACCCAGTTAGGTTGCGACTCACTGCAGGGATACTTGCTTGGGCGGCCAGTGCCCGCAGAACTCTTCATATAATTATAGGAAAGTAGAGCGGAATTTAAACCAGCTCAGACTTTTGTGATGGACATACAAGAGGATTCTCCATGTTTAATAGAAAAATCAAGAATCAGCTTAACTCCCAGGAAGTCGAGCTGTCGGAGCTACGTAAACTCCGCGACGGACTAAATCGTGAAATGCTTACGTTGCGTCTCGATTCGACGTTTAAAATTATTGAATGCAACCAAAACTTTGCAGATACATTGGGATATTCTCTGGATCAACTGGTTGGTCGTGCCTTAGCCGATATTGTTCCAATATCCGCATCCGGGCCCACATGTTTTCAACGCCTTCGAGCTGCAGTCGCCGTAGATAAGTCTATAACTGACGATTATAGATATCTGCATGCTGATGGTTCTTTGGTTTGGCTTCGCGCGCATTGGTATCCAATAACAGATGCTGGCGGGAGATTAAGTTATATTAGTTGCTATGCAACAAACGTCACCTCACAACTAGAGAGGGCTTCAGTAAACGCTTCCCTCGTTGATGCATTGCTTCGCTCGACGGCAGTTATTGAGTTTGATCTTTCTGGCCATGTACTCACGGCAAATGATCAGTTTTTAAAAGCAATGAGTTACAACCTCGACCAAATTCAAGGCAGGCATCACCGTATGTTTTGCAAGCCAGAAGAAACGTCGTCCCAGAAGTACAAGGATTTTTGGTCACGTCTCAACGAGGGTGATTTTTTTGCCGGAAGGTTTGAACGTGTAGATAGCAGTGGTCGTACCGTTTGGTTGGAGGCGACATATAATCCTTTATATGACGTCGATGGCGTACTCCATAAGGTGGTTAAGTTCGCGACGCTTGTAACCGACCAAGTTGCTCGTGAGCGAGAAGTCAGTGAAGCAGCCCAAATTGCATTTGAAATTTCTCAGCAAACTGATGTTATTGCTCAGCGCGGCGCGGTCGTAGTCAACGAGACTATGCACACGATGCGCAAGGTATCTGTTGATATGCACGCTGCTTCTGAAGGTGTAGAGGCGCTCGGAAAACAGTCACTATTGATAAGTTCGATTATTGAGACTATCAGCAGCATTGCGCAGCAAACTAACTTGTTGGCCCTGAATGCTGCAATCGAAGCTGCTCGTGCAGGTGAGCAGGGTAGGGGCTTTGCAGTTGTAGCTGATGAGGTAAGACAGTTGGCTGGGCGTACTAGCACTGCTACTGACGAAATTGCATCAGTTGTCCTACAGAATCAGAAGCTGGTAGGTGAAACCGTCACTGAGATGGCGAGCACTAAGCTCCAAGCAGAGCAGGGGCTTGAACTTGCCACACAGGCAGGCTGCGTAATAGTTGAGATTCAGGATGGCGCAAAACGTGTAGTTGACGCAGTGGGAAGGTTTGCGACTCAGGTGGCTTAGGAAACTGCCGAAAAAGACTTCTCGATTTGGGCATCCGCTTGAAGCCGCGCGTGCGACCGCGCATATGAAACTTTCTATTTGGCAATGCCCACCACTGTGTCAGGCGTTTTGCTCACCGCGACGCTCACGTAGCAGGAACAGGGATTGCAGATAGACCAGTAACCAGGTCGTGTTGAATGCCGCGCCGCCAAGCGCTGAGCCGATAGTGCCGTCGAACAACGCTGGCCCGCCGATGGTCAACACGCCGAGTAGCAGGGGATTCGAACTGAGAGCGAACCAGTATGGATACTTGCTTTGCCCTGTCGCAATGGCTAGTGAAAACACCAGCATGCCTAGTAATTGACAAGCGACAGCGGGCGCCCAGACGATCATGAGCACGTGGCGGAATTCATCGGCCAGCTCCAGCAAGACAGGATGCACGGATGGCTCGGTAATCAGTAAGGTCTGGTAGATCGCGCCTACGAAGTAGAAGGCGGCATGTGCGAATGGGGAAAACGCATAGCCAATGAATATGAACAACGCCGCAGGCAGTGCCCAGGCACTTCCAACGGAACGGATGCCGCGCCATAGATGCCAGCCACCGAACAGATACAGCGGCATCGTAAACACCGCGATCAGAGCACCGGCTATTAATCGCTCTCGCGAAACGCCGACCAGATGTTCGGCTAAGCTGACATCAATGTGGTCTGCGTAGGTAATAAACAACATTGGGTACGCGCCGTGGTCGACTAGATGCCCGACAATGAGAATGTCGCCTATGATCCAGCCAACAGCGGCAAGCGCCCCGGCTACGCCTGCCCAAAACAGAAGCTTCTGTTCGCCCATAACACTCATTGATTCGGTTTCCACGTCAATACCTATAGGTCACCCCAAATTATGGGCAGAAAATTATAATTGTGCAGCGATACACGCCGCTGGTTCGATATTCCGCACAAAAATATAACGAGTCTACGATCATCCATAATAAAGGCCCACACAGATGTGCTATGTCATAGATGAATGCTCTCCCGACGGGGCGCTCCAATTCTCTTTCACTAGGCCCGGAGCTGCTTTGCATCGGGCAGACTTAAAGTGGTTGCCATCCGTGGCCAAGGCTCGCTCCCACGCACAATGGTTAAGCCTCGCTTTTCCCTTTAGGGTTCAAATGTATTGACGAAATTGCTACCAAATAATTTAAAAAATTTTTGAGACGGTATGAAACGAAGTGTCTCGTAGGAAAACGTCATAGGCAAGGTTCGCAACCCAAAGGATAATGTCTTGCTTCAAAGTCAGATGTTCAGTATTGCGCGATTTTCCGGCGCTGGTTGCTTACGGTTTGTGCCGCTCGGGGATACATAATTTTATCGCCATTTTATTGCACTCCCGCTGTCAGCCTGCTGCTGTTTGCTAATTTCATTTTAATGGAAGGGCTAAGATCCTTTCTTTTAAAGTACAAGCAATTTGATTGTCGAGTGTATTTTATTAAAGAGAAATAAATGCAGGTGAAGTGCGTAATCTGCACCCAAGTTCGGGGTTAGCCCCACGTTTGTCAACGTGCCATCCAGAGTTTGTGAGCCCTTTGTCTCTGGGTTCTCGATTCGTGACAGCAGTTAGCACGATAAAAATGAGGTCTCATTGTCGACGCGGGAGATGACCTTGGCCACGGACTAGTACATCTCCAGTTCACGCCCTAGGGACTAAAGCGTTCCGGTGGGCCACGCAGACAGCGCCCAAGCCTATGAGTCGGAGGATCTAATGGAGTGCTGGACGACTATCACTGTGTTGGCGGCCAATTTTTCTGCTCTGGAGAAACCATTTCTTTTATCATTTCTCTGGACTTCTCAGGCGGCCTGTAACGCATTGCCATAGCGGTAGCCTGCTATATTCAAACATGACCCACGAGCTCACGCTACTCTGGAGCTACTGGCATAACATACTAATTATATTGCGGATTGACCTAAAAAAGGTATCGGATGATCGATTTGCGACTGATGCGCCAATACGTTGCTGTGGCCGAAACATTGAATTTTCGAAAAGCAGCCCTTCGTCTAAATATGTCTCAGCCGCCTCTAAGCTTGGCCATCCGTAGGTTGGAAGAGTCGCTCGGTGTCGAGTTAATCGTGAGAAATCCGCGCTCTACAAAGCTGACCCCGGCAGGTGAGGTTTTTTTGGTGGAGTCGAGAAGAACCCTCGCGCAGGCTGAACACGCTTGTGAAGCAACTCGTCGGAGTGCCGCAGGCGTGGTCGGGTCAGTCCGCCTCGGCTTTGTCGACAGTACCCTAAGCAGCTTTTTGCCTGCTTTGCTACGCAGCTTTCAGAGCACCAATCCCGGGGTTGTAATTCAGTTGATGGAGGCTACCCCGCCAGAGCAAATTCAAGGTTTACGTAATGACAAATTGGATATCGGTATTCTAGTCTTGCCCATCAGTGATGCCGGTAACATTCGGCTTGAGCCATTGATTGAGGATCAAATGGTCGCGGTGTTACCTGAAAGTCACCATCTCGCTAAAATAGACAGCCTGACGTTAACAGAACTTGCGGATGAGCCCTGGGTACTTTTCGCCCAACATCATGGGCCTGGTATGCATGCACGTATATTGCAGGCGTGTGGAGAAGCAGGTTTTACTCCACGTGTCGTACAACATCCGCGCCAAATGCAGACTACGGCAGGTCTCGTAGCGGGCGAAATAGGTATTGCGCTGATGCCGCGGCTATACGCGCAAAGTCAGCTAGGAAGGCTCGTATGCCGTGAGATTAAGGGACCAGGCACTCCCATCCCGTACATTCTATCTTTAGCTTATCGAGAGCTTTCACCCTGTGCTCAAGCGTTGCGTAAGAATGCACTTTTGATGAGCCAAGAACTTCGAAAAGGTTGATAGCAGTCCTTCGTGAGCGGCCGCTAAGGCCCCGCCTTCGCTTCAGTTTTCGATTATTTCGGGACAAATTGCTCCAGCAAACAGCTCCGAGCGATTCTCAGTCGCCATGCTATCATTTTGGCATCACTTAAGGATCCACTTGAGACGATCGCCGCATGAACGTTGCTATCTTTACGATGGAGTTTGGTTTGAACCTTAAGCGTATCTTATTCGTTGCGCTTCTATGTCTGCTCGCACCGCGTGCTTTTATGCAGCCCTTGGCTAGCCAGGCTGACAAACGTGCTCAGTCGGTTACACAAATGGTACTCGGTATCCTGAGTTATGCTCGCTGGCCCGTTGAACCTGAGCAATTGCAACTTTGTATTGTGGGTGCCACCCAATACACGGATGACTTGGTTAAAGGCGCAACGCAAGCAACTGGCAGGTTGGTAATATTGCGTCGTCTGCTAGCCGATGACCCGGAAATTGCCAGTACTTGCAACGCTGTGTACATAGGCAAGCTCTCCGCTAATGAGTACAGGCAGTTGTTTACTTCGTTAATTGGTCAATCGGTACTCAGCATCAGCGAAGGAGGTGACCAATGCACCGTAGGAAGCTTGTTCTGCCTGAGCGTTGGCGATGAGCATGTGTCGTTCGAGGTCAACCTAGACTCTGTCGCCCGTAGTGGCGTGCGCATTCATCCCAACGTCCTGCAGTTATCCCGTCGTCGAGCGCCATCCTCATGAGTGCTAAGAAAGTACGACCGACCTTGCGTTCAGTCATAAGTCGAGGGCATATGATGCTAGCGCTGACTGCCGTGACCCTAGCTAGTGTATCCCTGACCATGCTAGGTGTTCTGGCGCTGCGTGTGTATGCCGAGCATAATCTTGAATTAATCGCGCGCTCCATCAACTACACGGTAGAGGCTGCGGCGGTATTCAAAGACAGTCAGGCGGCCACTGAAGTTCTCAGCCTGATTGCCTCCACCGAAGAGATCGCGCAGGCGCAAGTTTTCGATGAAGATGGCAATTTGCTGGCGCAGTGGGTGCGGCCGAACGTCGACTTGATTTCGCGAGTTGAGCTTGCTTTGGCATATAGCTTGCTCGAACAGCCAATAAACCAGCCGATTCTGCATCAAGGGCGAACCGTCGGCAGCATACATTTGGTCGGACATGGAGGCAGTCTGCTTCGTTTCCTGCTCAGTGGCCTGGCAGGTATACTTATCTGCACAGCGCTCAGCGCGTGGATCGCGCTGCATTTGGCGCGACGTCTGTTGAATGGCATTGTCGAACCTTTGCAGAATCTAGCCGAGGTAGCACACGCCGCCCGCATAGAGCGTGACTTTGATCGTCGCGTACCACCAACTCAAATTGCGGAACTCGACAATCTTGGTGGAGACTTCAACGCTCTGCTCGGCGAGATGCAAGCTTGGCAAAGCCACCTGCAAAGTGAAAACGAAATCCTTGCCCACCAAGCAAGTCACGATAGTCTGACTGGTTTACCCAATCGCGCGTTTTTCGAAGGTCGGCTGATCCGCGCCATGCGTAGCGCTGCCAAAATCAACGGTCAAGTGGCAGTGTTGTTTCTCGACAGCGACCGATTCAAAGACATCAATGACAACTTCGGTCACGCCGCTGGCGATGCAGTACTGGTGGCGCTAGCCGAACGAGTGCGTGCGCAATTGCGCGAAGATGATCTAGTGGCCCGCTTAGGCGGCGATGAGTTCGCTATCTTGCTGGCGCCTTTGCATAACGCGCAGGACGCGCAGTGCATTGCCGACAAGGTCATCGCATGTATGGATGCCCCTATCGAACTTCCAGGCAGCACACAGGTAATCACCTCACTCAGTATTGGCATTGCCCTATATCCAGAGCATGGCGCCACTCCCGAGGCATTGCTCAATGCCGCCGATGCAGCGATGTACCAAGCCAAACGGTCGTCGCAAGGCGGCCAGCAAAGAGCGGTAGCCACATCTACCGCAATTGATGTTTCCCATAGGAGTTGATTCCTTGTTCTCGACCGCACGTTCTATTTTCTTCACGCTAATCTTGGCTCTGCTAGCCGTGAGCGGCTGCCAGACGACCGCGAGCAAAGGTCTGACTCAAACGCAAGTGGCTGCTCTCAAACAACAAGGTTTTGAGCTTACAGACGAAGGCTGGACCTTTGGCCTATCGGGCAAAGTACTGTTTGGCAGCGACGTTGAAACCCTTAACCAGCGCAGCACCGATATCGTCAAACGTATCGGCAGGGCGCTCATGGACGTAGGGATCGAACACGTGCGTATCGACGGCCACACTGACGCATCGGGTAAAGAAATCTATAATCAGCAACTGTCCCTTCGTCGAGCCGAAAGCGTCAGTAAAATCCTGATCGGTGTAGGTATGACAAAAGAAAATATTCAACTGCGAGGGCTGGGTAGCACCGAGCCAGTGGCACCGAACACTACGGTGATGGGGCGTACGGAGAATCGGCGGGTGTCAATTGTAGTTATCGCGGGTTGACCACGGTACGGACTGGGTTCCAACAGCATGTTGTTCATACCTGGGTCGCGCTTTAGGCATCTTATGGATGCCTGCCTGTCGGAATCAGGCATTCGCGTGGGGAAGATATACGGAGCCCGTCGCAAGCGGAGCGAGCAGGCGTGATGACGGTCTCCCATCACAAGCAAAAAGGCAGCACATGCCGTTGGCGTATCAACAGCGGTAGGCACACGCTGGTTCCGTCATCGAGGCGGGATGCCATTATTCATGTCGAATCACATATCAGGACGATACTTATCGTTTGCAGAGCGAGAAGAGATTGGGCTGCTTCGAGCGCAATGCGTTGGCGTTCGTGAGATCGCCCGTCGACTTGGACGAAGTCCATCCACAATTTCTCGGGAGCTGACACGAAATGCTGCTACCCGTTGCGGTCGGCTTGAATATCGAGCGTCAGTAGAGCAATGGAAGGCAGAACTGGTGGCCAAGAGGCTGAAACCAGCGAAACTGGTCACTAACCCGCGACTGAACCAGTACATACGCGACCGTCTTGAGGGCAAGATTTAAGGCGCCGATGGTCGCGAGATTCTGGGCCTCGGCAAGCGCCCTTCAAAGGTAACCGTCCGGCCATGTCACCTACCGAACTCCAGCATTAATCCCAATGGTTACGATCACCCACACTTGAGCGCGGATCAGTCATCCTGTGGGGAACGGTCTCGGATCCAGCCGAGTGCCGCGCCTGCGGCAAGGGCGTAAACAGTGGCCGCCAGCACCGCGATGATCCATAACGCCGCTGGCTGATCCGGCGCCAACATCGAGGCGGCGCTAGCAGCGGCGACGCCGAGCAGGCTTCCGGTCTGGCGCAACGCGTTCAGCAAGCCGGATGCCACGCCCGTGGTGGCTAGGGGAACCTGCTCGAGCACGGCAGCGATCATCGGCGGCACGGAAGCGGACGTGCCCGCACCGAAAACGGCAAACGCCCCTACGATGGCCGGCCATGGCGCATGACAAACCAGCAGCGCGGCCGCCAAGGGCGAGGCAAGGGCCGCGCAGATCAAGCTGCCCGCAATAAGACGGCTCGGCGACACCAACGCCTGGAACCTGCCAGCGATGATATTTCCGACCAACAGGCTCGCCGCGACAGGCAACAGCGCAAGTCCGGTCTGGCGGGCGCTGAGTCCATAGTCGCCATGCAGATAAAGGCTCAGTATGAACAGCATTCCGAAATAGCCGACATAGACGAGACAACCCACGATGTTGGCCGAGAGAAAGGTCGGGTTGCGGAACCACACTAGCGGCACCATCGGATCGCGCATGCGGCGCTCGATCATAAACCAGCCCAGCGCGGTGCCAATCGTAACGGCCGCCGCAAGCCTGACGGCGGGCGAGCCAGCGCCGCGTACCGGCAATTCGATTACAGCGAAGCAGAGGGCGCCGAGCGTGACTATGCTGGTGAGTTGCCCGCCCCAGTCGAACCGCTTCGTACGCTGCGTTGACCGAAGCCGCACGATCCCTGCGGTCAGGGCAAATGCCAGTATGCCGGTGGGCACGTTGACAAAGAAGACGCTGCGCCAACTAAGACCGTCAACCAGCACCCCCCCGAACACTGGTCCGATCGCTGCCGCGACGGAGGCAATGCCGGCCCAAATCGCGATCGCACTGGCCCGCTCGTGTGTATTAAGGAAGGTTCCCCGCACGACGGCCAGCGAGGCGGGGAGGAACAAGGCCGCCCCCACACCCTGCGCCAGCCGAGCCGCAACCAGCCACGCGACGGTGCCGGCGGCACCACACAAGGCAGACGCGAGCACGAACAGGGCCAGCCCCACCAGATAGATGCGCTTCGCACCCCAGCGGTCCGCGAGAACGCCCCCGGCGAGGATTAGCGCGGCCATGCTCAGCGTGTAGGCATCGACGATCCAGGCGAGGTCGCCAACAGTAGCATCGAGATCGGCGCGCATTGCCGGCAGCGCAACGTTGACAATCGTGGCATCGAGCACCGCCATGAACATGCCGGCAGCCACGAGCCACAGGGTTATCGTGCGCCGTCTCGCCGAAATTGCGCCGTCGTCGAGACCGCTTGCGTCGACATGGCTATCTTCCTGTATTTCGCATCTTTTCATCAGACACCTCCTGCAAGATCCAATCTTCCAAGAAGGCGAATGATGCAATAAAGTAGTATTTCTGCTTCTCTAGGATGCAACGTTGCATTAACACATTCTGTGTCATCCTGAGGAACCTGATGAACTGGGACAATGTTCGCTTCTTTCTAGCCATTGCACGTGCGGGCACTTTACGCACCGCAGCCCGACAGTTGCGCGTCGATCAGGCGACAGCCAGCCGTCGGTTGGCGGCGTTGGAAGAGGGACTCGGGGCGCGGCTGTTCCTTCGCACGCCATCCCATTATGTGCTGACATCAGCCGGGGAAGCCCTGGTTGAACCGGCCGAAACGATCGAACGGTCCGTCGCGCAGATGGAGCGGCGGGTCATGGGACTCGACGAGCAGTTGACCGGTTCGGTGCGGGTGGCGACGACCGATTCGCTTGGCAAGCGGTTTGTTCTTCCTGCCATCGCCCGCATGCGCGCCGAACATCCCAGTATCGACGTTGCCTGCCTGATCTCGCAGGACGTCGCCAACCTGACCCGAAGGGATGCCGACATCGCCGTCCGTACTGTTCGGCCGGATGCGCCCGATCTGATCTTGCGCCGCCTCGCGACCCTCAAGACAGGGATCTATGCCTCTCGCGCTTATCTCCTCACGCGCGGCACGCCAACCTTTGGCGATGGGTTCATCGGCCACGATCTTGTCGCATACCAGCAGCCAGTGACGCCTATTACGACATGCGCCTTCTGCGGAGAGCCAAACGGCAGCGGCAAGGTGGTATTCCGGACATCATCATCCGTCACCCTCGTCGAGGCGGCCGTAGCCGGCATCGGTGTCGCCGAACTACCCTGCTATCGTGCCGATACCGAGCAGGAACTGGTGCGGATCATGCCCGGGCGCTCGTCCGACTTCGACGTCTGGCTAGTCGTCCACGCCGATCTCCACAAGACCTCGCGGATCCAGGCGCTGATCTGCAAATTGGTCTATGAGTTCGATTCGACCGCAGGATGATTGAAGTTGATGAGCGACGCGACCAACCTCCATGACGGGCAGATCGACCAGTTCGACCATATGGAGTCGTAAATCTACGCTCCGGCACACGCTGCGCTCGTCTTTATCACTGAAATCCGGCGATTTTGTGGGCCAAGGCTTGGTCTCCATTGGCAAAGGCTTCCGCTACCGCTTTCGACCGCGCGTCATCCCACCGCTGGCATAGCATCCGCTCGGATATCCCGATATGCTGCGATCATGAACGGCGTTATCGCGTCGATAGGGATCTCATCAAAAACTGGTCGTAACTGGCGGAGCTCGGCAGCATTATCGAGCTGTGTGCGCTCGGATTTTTTCGGTACAATGTCCCGTTTGTATCTGTCGAAAATCCCGCTCATTATTTCCAGATCGGCCGGGATTGCCTTGGCCTCAAGTTCCGCCCACTTCAAGCGGGCTTGGGTCAAGTCGCGGCCCAGCTGGATATCAACCCTGTCGGTACCGCGATAGATATAGCTGACCCACACTTGGCCATTTTTGCGCTTGCGATTTACCTGATACATCCTTAGGGGGAGGTGGCAGTTGTGGGGCTTCCGTGGGCGCATTTCATTTCATTCGTGATAGATCAAAAGTCCACTGTGCTGCTTCTGTGGGCTGCTAGTTCTGTGAATCTACGGGTGTCCCCAGCTGTATTCTTGCGTAGAGGCGTCCAACCAGCGGGCGCTTGCCTCGGCTTTCGACGTAGTGCCGATGCCGGTCGTCCAGCCATCGACGATGCCAGGCCCTGTAACCGGAGATCTCAGCGAACTCGCCGCCTGAGAGGACCTCTGTTTCCGTGTTTATCTCCCGCCGGCCGCCGTGGGCCGCGTTTTTTGATGATGTGAATGACCAGGCTGAAGGTGATCAGCATCCAGCCGCAGGTGCTGACGAAGTCGTAGAGGACGTCGGCCGTTTCGCCGTCCGTCAGAAGGAGTACGCCGATCCAGAAGAACCGGCAGCCGCTGCAAACTAGGTACAGCAAAGCGCCCAGCAGGATCAAGTTGAGTTTTATTGCGAACATGCGGTGTCCTAGCGGCGCTCGGCGGCTATCGAAATTTCTATGTGACGTGGTGGGTGCGCCGTGATATTTTTTTGTAGTTCGCTCGGTCAGGATTAACCAACTGCAGCCTTACCGGGGGACTTGCATCTGGCTCGAGCGAACTCTTATACAAAGCTGGAATTACGCCACGCTGGTCGGCAGAAGGTGGGTTAGCGGACGGCCATTGGAAATGGCGCCCCTGGCTTGCGAGATCACGGCGAGTTCTCGCTCATGTTCCGGGGTGGTGTGCTTGAACTCGTTTGCCAGAACGGTCCAGCGCTCTACTACCAAGGTCAGGGCCGCGACCCGCTGTATGACGTCGCGAATATCTCGTTCTGGCGCAGTTGGCTGGCATGCATGGAACAGCAAGTTAGCTTCTTCGAAGTCCACCGGGCGGATCATCTTCGCCAAGCCGAAAGGCTCCGCTGCTACCAGCTCCGGATCGGGCTGCAAGAAATCTATGAGAAAGCGCTTCACGGCACAGCGGAGAATATCGCATGGGCCCTGCATCGATGTGAGGAACTGTGATGTCAAAGAGCGAAGATGCTCGGGATGCACTTGGCGAAGTTTCCATCATAAACTCAGATGAAGCTTGGCCCGCTCAGTTCGAGGCTGAGCGCCGACGTTTGCTTCCCATACTGGGGGCGGCGGGTCAAAGCCTCCAGCACTTCGGCAGTACTGCAGTCCCGAATTTGAAGGCGAAACCCATCATTGACATGATGGCGCCGATTGCCTCGCTTCCAATCGCCTATCAGCTCTCCAGCCGATTAGCTGAGGTCGGCTATATTGTTGTTGATGCCGGATTCACCAAACGTGCTTTCTTTCGCCGTCCAGACATGGGTGTCGATCCGGCCTTTCACCTCCATCTCGTAATTGCGCCTTCTTGGCCAATGAAGAACGAGTTGCTGTTGAGAGACTGGCTGATAGCAAGACCAGATCTGGCGAGGGCTTATGAAGCTCTCAAACTCGAATTGGCACACCGCTTTCCGGATGACATGCCCCGATATACTTCGGGTAAAACAGCCTTTTTACGTGCTGCAGTCAATGACGCGCGCGCAAGCGTCGGCTTAACACCTGAAACAGACTGGGATGAGTAGGAAAGTCTCTTTGGCAAAAAAACTCATTCTGACAATGGCTAACGGTACGACGCTGAAGTTGCACCAAGACCGCATCAACACCGACTCAAGTTCAACCGAACAAAGGTACAACACCGTCATCGACTCGCCAGGTAACCCTTCTTTCGGTCTCACCGCGCTGCAACCGGATAGTAGCGAAGAAGTGACTAGTTCAATGACTTAGCGTGGCCCGACAGTTTTAATTCTCAAGCGCTCTGCAACTAGGGGGCTGCTGTGAAAGTTTTGAGAGTTTTTTGCAGCGTGCTGGACGGCACGGAATCCGCCACCTAACTGTTACGGCTTTAATTCTTAAAATTCAGTGGTATACCGCCTCTGGCGGTCGAAGTAAACATCAGATGGATGTAAGCGTCTAGGGAATACGCCTGTCCCAAAACCCGGTCTTGGTGCGTTCACCGACGATGGAAAGGTACAATCTATCTCTTATATTTCGCTGAGACGGATTTCATGCATTTATACATCGTGCGGCATGGTGAAACCTGGGCTAGTGCCGAACATCGATACCTTGGACCTCTTGATCCAGAACGTACCGCGCTGGGCCGCCAGCAAGCTCACACGCTTTGCGAGCAATTGCCCGCAAGCCTTGATGTACTTGTCGTTTCTCCACGCCTCAGAGCGGTACAAACCGCGAGTATTCTGAACGAACGCCTCAAGCTCTCGCCTGAAATAATGGACTGCTTCAGAGAGCGGGATGTCGGCGTTTTCGAGGGGTTGACCCAAGGCGATGCCAAGAAGCGCTATCCGCAACTCTGGTCGCAGAACATCACTTGACGTGCGAACGTCAAAGTTTCCGGCTCCTGGAAGTACTGGAGCCCGATCAGCTAATTGGGCAGATTCTCACGCGATTTGGTGAGAACGGCCTCAAGGAAATGAGCCAAGGACGGCGGGCGTGGTCAAATTTCCGCGTGGATGCTGGCGGTTCACGGATCTTCGACCTTTGAGTCACTTGTAATTTTTGGAAGCCACTGCGTTGGCGCTGCAGGATGAGCCGCTGCAGGTGTTCAACTGCCAGCGCGGCGGCGTCACGTCGAGATGGTGCGATATACCGACAATCGATGGGGATTGGCTGGAAAGCCCCATTTTTATTGGAGGAGCAGCTCTTCTATCATGTTCCTAATTACGCTGGGGTCTTCATGGAAACCATATTTAGACGCATGTGCTTTGTCAGTGTTATGCCCCAGGTGACTACCATAGTAAGCAAAGTGGTAGTTTCCTATCTTCACAGTCTTTGGCTCAGAGCCGCAAAGCAATGAGTGAAGCTTCAGTAGCTGAACTTTAGTAAAGTAAAAGGGCAGTGGTCTACTTGGGTCAATATCATAAGTCAGTTCAAGCTTTATACGGGGCATAATTCATGGGCTCAGCTATGCTAGGAGAGACTATCACAGGGCAACGCGCTTGTTGATCTCGCAGTAGCTACCTGCCTGTGAGCTTGTGCAATTTTTGCACTTTACAATAACAGCTAATTTTCGTTCTATTATCGCTGATGCAGCGATTTACTCTTTCCGGACTTGGCGTTGCCCTATAATCATTCAGCCCAAAGTCAGACATGCTATCGCTTCACGAAGTAGAAGTTTGGATCAGCAACATTATGGCAGATGAGTCAACTCTGCATCAGCGGAAAAGCCAGACGCTTTTTGTGACCTCATATACTCCCTATTCCCGCGGAAGAGTTGCTACATCCTAAGCGGTGCTGAGGAGGCTGTTCAAGATGTCCGTGCCATGAAAAAAACCGGACTAGGCCCAGTTCTTAATATCTGCATTGATCAGCAGCGGGGCGACAGCTCGTCACCTGTTACACGCTTGACCGACTTTCCGGCGAAGGCGGAACCTTCAACCTGACTAAATGCGTCAATAGCATCTGCGCCAAAAAAGCAGCGGTATTTGGGCGACTTGTGCAGGCGCGTCAATCTCGATTTCGCTTGTGCTTTAACTTTGCAGTTGACTTCAGTTGTCATTTCAAGATCCCTCGTCGCCTACCAAATCATAGTCCTGGGTGAGATCGTAAGCAAGACCGACGCCTTGGTGATATGTGGAGCCTTCCCGCAAAGACACCTCTCTGACTTCAGGTATAGGATCGCGAATTACAACGTCGTTCAGTTCCAGCAGCATGCCATGGTTTTGAACTGCACCGGGACCCAACGCCGCCACATACTCGGGTAAAAAACGTGTCGTGTGGGCTGCGCGGGATATAGAGCACAAAAATATTCTCGCGACTGTCCTTGGGCGGTGCCCAGCACATGTCGTTTAAGGCGAGCTCCTCTGAAGAGACCTGCTGCTATCCGCGCACGCTCATCTCACCGGCCTTGGTACGAATATCCGACTCTATTGGACGGAGGCTACCTATCGCCGTAGGTCACGCACATCCGAAAACAAGATGCTAAAGGGGGCCAAACTCTTATCAAGATCGTCTCTCAATGAATAGACGGTCCCGCTGGCCACTTGGTAGACGAGAAAGTACGACCCGTCTTGGGGATCTGCTGCAATCCCTGCCATCGTCAGTGGCTCCATAAGCCAGGTGGATTGTCTGTTGACATGAGGAGGTGTCACCAACTGAACCTGTTCAACCCACACAAGGTTCGACTGGGCATCGACGAGCTGTTTGAGTTCATGAGCGTGGTACATCATGAGCATGCTGGCGAAATTTTCACGCCCAGACCTATGCGCCACTTGTATATAAAACCACGGCAACATCAGTTCCTGCTCAACGAAGCTCCACACCCTTTGCCCGGCTGGAGACGCTGGCTCATCGGGCAGGTCAAACGCTATTTCGGCACGCGGATAGGTAGTAAACATGGCACCCCCTAAAATGAACACTATAGATTGTAGTCCCATAGGATTCGATAGCGCTTCATCGTTCCTTTTGTGGGAACGGAAAATTGGAACTCAACATCGCCTTCGGCCAGGCGCTCAAAAAGGTTCGAGCCAGTAAAAACCTCACGCAAGAGGATTTTTCTACAGTGAGCAGCCGTACGTATCTCAGCTCGCTGGAACGAGGCCTGAAAAGCCCTACGCTGGAGAAAATCAATCAACTCGCTGGAGCCCTTGAGGTGCATCCCCTCACGATCCTCGTCGCTACCTACATCGGTAGGGACGACCATCAAGACGTTGAACGGCTTTTTCAGATGATCAGGGATGAACTGGCCGAGGTAACCTCTCTTGAACACCTATCCCAACGAAACTAAAGCGCCGCTAGCTGAAGATTTGTCTGTGCTCAGTGAGTGCTTGATTTCGCTGGCCGTGGAGATTTTGGCTGGACTGCGATCGCAGCCTCAGAGTGAACAAGTGGGGAAGGGTAGAGGGAGGGCACCTTCGACACGATGCTTCCACAACACTATAGCTAGTACCAACAAAAGCATAGAAAGGCCTACTGGTAGACCCCAAACTCGACTCGTCCCAAGTAGTCTTCAATTACTCTAAATCCAACTGGGTTATCTACCAGAGTGAGAGGAATCAGATCCGCCAAGCGCCTGCAGGGTTTTTGAAGCCATTCTTCGGCAAGCTGCAGACTGCCAAAAACCGTCGTTGCGTGCTCGAGAACCCTGGCGAACTGAAAAGCTACAGCACTTTGGAAAGCATTGAGTCGTAAGGCTCCATCATAATTCTTGCCGATTTTTTTATGCCTCGGCTTGCCAACGATCCGTTCGATGACCTTCGACGATGCATAGAGTTTGGAGGTCGAGACCATGGCACGGACGTCTTGGAGCGTGAAACCTTCTTTCGCCAGCAAGAAAATGCTGAACTGGCTTAGCTCATCGATTCTGACTTGAGTCAGATACTCGGTTGGTCTTCGGACTTGTTGGCCTGACGCGGGCATTTGCGCATCATGAGAATCCATAGGGTTCACTTGTGACGTTGGGTGACGGATGAAGACTAGGTCTAGTCAATTCTAGATGGATTCAGCGCGCAAGACATAAGCCCCTAGGGCGAGGAAATTTCAAAATTGATAATTTTAGGGCGAGGCTGTTCTAAATTTCTGCGAATTAAGCGTGGGTACGTGCGAGTTTCGCAAGGAAAGTCTCGAATTACCGCAGTCGCGAGATAATAACTGTAAAAATTTCCACTGGCAATTCACGAAGCTCGAACAGCAATGCGGAGCTTTGAAATCCAAGGCGCGCTGGGTAAGTCGAGGAGCGCTGTTCTCACAAAGTCGATTTGCTGCCGGCAGTTGTAGCTCGCTACCCACGACTAAAAGTCCATCCTTTGTGACACATTCGATGAAAGTTACGCTAACTCCGTCTTGGCACGACAAAAAGTCTATGTTTTCTGTCTTTGTGGGGTTCTAGAAGCTAAAAAAATGAGCAAATAGTCTAAGAATTCTGTCCGTGCGGGAGCACTGAGGTGGGCTTTATTCATGATCGAGTCTGGCGGGAGAATGGGCAACCCTTATTACCGGAGTGAGCACATGCCCGTATCGATCGTCGCAGCCCTGCAAATCGGCTCCTTGCCTGGCGGCAAAGCGCAAACCCTGGCGCAGATCCTGGCCTATGAAGATGAAATACAGCGCAGTGGCGCGCAGTTGGTGGTGATGCCTGAGGCGTTGCTGGGGGGATATCCCAAGGGCGAAAGCTTCGGCACGCAATTGGGCTATCGCCTGCCCGAAGGCCGTGAAGCCTTTGCGCGGTACTTTGCCAATGCCATCGACGTGCCGGGCGTGGAGACCAAGGCGCTGGCCGGGTTATCGGCGCGTACCGGTGCGAGCCTGGTGCTCGGCGTGATCGAGCGCAGTGGCAGCACGCTGTATTGCACGGTGCTGTATTTCGAACCGTCGAGCGGTTTGGTCGCCAAGCACCGCAAACTCATGCCGACCGGCACTGAGCGGCTGATCTGGGGCAAGGGCGACGGCTCAACCTTGCCGGTGATTGACGCGGCTGTCGGGCGTATCGGCGGGGCGGTGTGCTGGGAAAACATGATGCCGCTGTTGCGCACGGCGATGTATGCCAAGGGCGTGCAGGTGTGGTGTGCGCCCACAGTGGACGAGCGCGAGATGTGGCAGGTGAGCATGCGCCATATTGCCCATGAAGGCCGTTGCTTTGTGGTCAGCGCCTGCCAGGTGCAGGCATCACCGCAGGTCTTGGGTGTGGAGGTTGCCAACTGGCCGGCGGAGCGCCCGTTGATTGCCGGCGGTAGCGTGATCGTCGGGCCCATGGGCGATATTTTGGCGGGGCCGTTGCTGGGGGAGGCGGGTTTGTTGACGGCGCAGATCAATACAGATGATCTGGTGCGGGCACGCTACGACTACGACGTAGTGGGGCATTACGCTCGGCCGGATATTTTTGAATTGGTGGTGGACGAGCGCGCCAAGTCAGGCGTGCGCTACATCACTGATTGAACCGGGTCAACCCAAGGCTTTTGTAGGCGCGAGCTTGCATTTCGCAGATTTGGATCAGATCACTCGCGCATCACCAGGTGGCGGTATTGGGCAAATCCAGAGTGCCACGCTCTACAAAGCGCATGGTGCCGAACAATCCGCCCGCCAGTTTGCCGCGCAGCACATAGGGCAGGTTATTCAGGCTTTGGGTCTGGCTCAGGCCCAGGGTCTGGCGCAACACCGAGAACGCCGAAACACTCACGGGGACCATCAGCACCGTCTCGGAAAAACGTGGGATGCTGCCGGCCTGGTCACTTACCCCGGACGCCAACGGCCGGCCATTGACTTCCAGATCCAGCGCCACGCCGTTGTAGTCGATTGCCGTTTCATTGGGGTTCTGCACCCGCAGCTTCACGGCAAAGCGCACTTCCAGATCCTGGCTTTGCAGGGGCTCGATGCCCACCACGTTGATATTCACCGGGTCGCGATTGGGGAACAGCGCGCAGGCGCTCAAGCTCAGCAACAACAACGAAAGAACCATGAGCTTGCGCATATAAAAGTGCTCCTACTGTTTCGTGACGTCCGGGTCCTGCATGACCTTGAGGGTAGAGGACTCCGGATCGAATTCATCTTCTTCCAGCTCTATGAACTCTTCGGGCAGGAAAATGTTCAGCAGGATTGCACAGAACGCGCCCACAGTGATCGGCGATTCGAAGATGTTGTGCAGCGCCTTGGGCAAATCGCGCAGCACTTCCGGCACTGCGGCGACGCCCAGGCCCATCCCCAGGGAAATCGCCACGATCAGCACATTGCGCCGGTGCAGGCCGGCTTCGGCGAGGATCTTGATCCCGGCCACGGCTACGGTGCCGAACATGATCAGGGTCGCGCCGCCAAGTACTGGTTTGGGCATCAGTTGCAGCACCGCGCCGATCATCGGGAACAACCCCAGCAGCACCAGCAGCCCGGCGATAAAGTACGCCACGTAGCGGCTGGCCACGCCGGTCAGCTGGATCACCCCGTTGTTCTGGGCGAAGGTCACCATCGGCAGGCTGTTGAAGGTGGCGGCCATCGCCGAGTTGAGGCCGTCGGCCAGCAGGCCGGACTTGATGCGCTTGATATACAGCGGGCCCTTGACCGGTTGCTGGGAGATCATCGAATTGGCTGTCAGGTCTCCAGCCGCTTCCAGAGGCGAAATCAGGAAGATCACCGCCACCGGGATAAATGCCACCCAGTCAAACGAGAAGCCGTACTTGAACGGCACCGGCACGCTGATCAACGGCACCTGGGGCAGGGCGGCCATGTCGACGCGGCCCAGCCACCACGCCACCACAAAGCCCAACGTCAGGCCGATCACGATCGAACCCAGGCGCAGGAACGGGTTGTTGAAACGGTTGAGCACCACGATGGTCAGCAGCACCAGCGCCGCCAGGCCCATATTGCTGGCGGCGCCCAGGTCGCCAGCGCCATAGCCGCCGGCCATGTCGGTGACCGCCACCTTGATCAGTGACAGGCCCATCAAGGTAATGATGGTGCCAGTCACAACCGTGGTGATCAGCTTGCGCAGTTTGCCGATGAACTGGCTCAGCACTACTTCGATAAACGCGGCGAAAAAGCAGATGCCAAAGATCGTCGACAGGATTTCATCGGTGCCGCCGCCCCGGGCCTTAACCATAAAGCCCGCACTGAGAATCACGCTGATAAACGAAAAGCTGGTGCCTTGCAGGCACAACAGGCCCGAACCCACTGGCCCGAACGTGCGTGCCTGCACAAAGGTGCCGAGCCCCGAGACGAACAACGCCATGCTCACCAGGTAGGGCACTTCGCTTTCGAGGCCCAACACGCCGCCGACAATCAGGGTCGGGGTGATGATGCCGACGAAGCTGGCCAAGACGTGCTGCAGGGCGGCAAATATCGCGGCGGTGAAGTGCGGGCGGTCTTCCAGGCCGTAGATCAGGTCGGATTTATAGCGCGGGCGAGGGGCTTGAGCGTCAGACAAAATGATGGCTCGGGTCGGAAAATGGAGGCGAAGAATGCCAGAAACCGTCAGTCGTCAGAAGTGTAAAAAAATATTAATAAAGACCCTGCGCAAAAAAACTGTCCCGGCCGATAGTGAATATAGGCCCACATTACAACGACAACAGTGGTGACCAAGGTCTGGCCGGCGCGTTGACGCTGACAGATCGTTTCGCGACAGGGACGTTCGCAAACACTACTTCTGAGAGCAGCCCTATGTCCCTTCGTCACCTGAATATTGCGCCTCGAGCGTTTCTCGGTTTCGCCTTCATTGCAGTGTTAGTGGTCATCCTGGGGGTGTTTGCGGTCAACCGCATGACGCAGATCCGGCAGTCTTCCGTGGACATGAGCGCAACCCAGCTGCCCAGCGTGACGTCCCTGGGCAACATCACTGAAAACGTACTGCGCATGCGCATCCTGTCGTTCCGGGTGTTGGTCAACCGCGAACCGGCTGCCCTGCAGGAAGCCGAAACCCGCATCGGCGTGCTGACCGATAAGGTCAAGGCCGCCCAGGCCCATTACGCCCAGCTATCGATGGGCGAGCAAGAGGCGGTGATGTACAAGACCTTCAGCGTGACGCTGGATAATTACTTGAAGGCCCAGGCCGACATGCTGGTGTTGTCCAAGCAAGGCAAGGTCGATGAAATGCGCGCGCTGATCAACAGCCGCATCAAGGACGGCACCGACCAGATGGGCGAGCAGTTGAACAAGCTGATCGCCCTCAATGCCGCCGATGCTAAAACCGCCGACGCGGCGGCTGGGCAAAGTTATGAGGGCGCAATCACCGGTGTGGTGGCAGTGTCGGTGGTGGCCGCATTGCTCACGGTGCTGTTGGCTTGGCTGCTGACCCGCAGCATCGTTACGCCATTGCGCAAAGCCGTGGAAGTTGCCGAGACCATCGCCGCCGGCAACCTCAGCAAAACCTTCGCGGACGATGGCAAGGATGAACCTGCGCGCTTGCTCAGTGCCTTGTCGAGCATGCAGGCCAACCTGCGCCAGACCATCCAGCATATCGCCGGCTCGGCCACGCAGCTGGCTTCGGCGGCAGAAGAGCTGAGTGCGGTGACCGAGGAAGCCTCTCGTGGCCTGCAGCAACAGAACAATGAAATCGATCAAGCCGCCACGGCGGTCAACGAGATGACCGCAGCGGTAGAGGAAGTGGCGCGTAATGCTGTCTCCACCTCCGAGGCCTCCGGGCAGTCCAACCACGTGGCGCGCGAAGGCCGCGACCGGGTGATGGATACTGTCGGCGCGATCCAGACCATGACCCAGGATGTGCAAAACACCGCCGTGATGATCGAAGGCCTGGCGACTCAAGGACGGGATATCGGCAAGGTCCTCGACGTGATCCGTGCGATTGCCGAGCAGACCAACCTGTTGGCGCTTAACGCCGCGATTGAAGCCGCCCGTGCCGGCGAAGCCGGGCGCGGCTTTGCGGTGGTTGCCGACGAAGTGCGGGCCCTGGCCCATCGCACCGCGCAATCGACCCAGGAAATCGAGAAGATGGTCGCTGGCATCCAAAATGGCACCGGTGAAGCGGTGCAGTCCATGCAGCAAAGCAACCAACGCAGCCAGGCCACCCTGGAAATGGCCCGTGCTGCCGGCGTGGCCCTGGAGCAGATCACCCAGTCCATCAGCCTGATCAACGAACGCAACCTGGTGATTGCCAGCGCCTCGGAAGAACAGGCCCAGGTCTCCCGCGAAGTAGACCGCAACCTCGTCAACATCCGCGACCTGGCTACCCAGTCAGCGGCGGGCGCCAACCAGACCAGCGCGGCCAGCCATGAGCTGTCGAGGTTGGCGGTGGATTTGAATGGGATGGTGGCCAGGTTCGTTATCTAACCGCTCAGCGTGTTCTCATGTGGTTGTCTTCAAGGCCAGGCGCAGGAATGCGCCTTTGGAGTTAGGGCTTACTTGGCCGGAGGTGTTGGTGATGGTGTAATAGATCAGGTGAACACCGTCTGGAAAGGTACGTAGCACATCGCCAGTGATCGGGACAATTGCTGCGGTGGTTGTGCTGGTAATAACGTAAGGAACGATGGGTTCTTCGTCAGGCCCCCCGATCCGCATTCCTATCTTGCTTCCTACGACTTGCGTGGGATAAACGGGAACTGTCACCAGTAGTGTGTCGCCGTTGGCTTGCAGGTAGGCGGGGGTAACGCCATTGGCGACCTCCGCCGGTAACTCAGGTTTGACGGGAACCGGACCTGTGCTGTTTTCAGGCGTCATGACATTACTCTCCTTGAGTTAGTGCCCCTGCCTCAGTTGGGGCGCAAAGTCATTCCAGCGCTTTTCTGAGCACAGGGATACTGTCAAGGTTCACAGCTAGGCACCGCAGTTTTGGCGTGTTAAGAACGCTTCCACACATGTGGATTGACCAGATTCTGTGGCCGCTCGCCTGATAACGCCTGCAGCAGATTATCCACCGCACACTTGGCCATCGCCTCGCGCGTCTCATGAGTCGCCGAGCCGATATGCGGCGTCGCTACCACGTTGTTCAAGCGCAGCAACGGCGAGTCGTGGCTGAGCGGTTCCTTCTCGAACACATCCAACCCAGCCGCCCGGATGGTGCGTTGCTGCAACGCTTCGACCAGCGCAGCCTCGTCCACCACCTTGCCGCGGGAGATATTGATAAAGATCGTCTCCGGCCCCATCAGTGCGAACTCTTCGGCGCCGATCAGCTTCTCGGTTTCGGCGGTCAACGGCAGGGTCAGGCAGACAAAATCCGCCTCTTTGAGCAAGTCCTGGAGGCTTCGGTACTGCGCGCCAAAGCGCGCCTCCACCGCAGGCTTTGGCGAATGGCTGTGGTAGATCACCGGCATGCCGAAGCCAAAATGCCCACGCTGGGCCAAGGCTTCGCCGATGCGGCCCATGCCGATGATACCCAACGTCTTGCCATGCACATCGCTGCCAAAATGCGCCGGGCCGATGTTCTTGTTCCACTGGCCGGCACGCACCATGTCGGCCAACTCGACCACACGCCGGGCGGTCGCCAGGATCAGCGCAAAGCCGGTGTCGGCGGTGGTTTCGGTGAGCACATCCGGGGTGTTGCTGAGCAGAATGCCGCGTTGGGTCAGGTAGTCGATGTCGTAGTTGTCGACCCCGACCGAGACGCTGGCCACGGCTTCCAGCTTGGATGCCAGGTCGAGCAACCGGGCATCCAGGCGCAGGCTTGCACCCAACAGACCATGGGCGCTGGGCAGCGCATCGCGCAGTTTGGCCAGGCCGGCCTCATCCAGTGCATCGATCAGCGTGACCTCGGCCTGCTCATGCAGGCGGGCCATCAGCGGCGCGGACAGTTTCTTGTACAACACAACGGACTTTTTCATGAGGTTTTTACCTTCAACTCCAGGGTTGGCACCGGCGAGCGGTCACTCGCGCCGGGCTTGAGGAAAATCGTCAGCACCACCGACAGCAGCAACGCGCCGCTCATCAACAGGTACGAAGCGCCAGGCGAGCCGGTGCTGCTGTTGAGGTAACCCACCAGGTACGAGCCACCGAACGAGCCCAGCGCGCCCATGCTGTTGATCAGCGCCATGGCGCCACCGGCGACGTTGGCTGGGAGGATTTCCGGGACAATGGCAAAGAACGGGCCGTAGGGTGCATACATGCATGCACCGGCGATCACCAGCAGGGTGTAGGACCACCAGAAATGTTCGGCACCCAACACGTAGGACGCGTAGAAGGCGATGGACGCAATCAGCAATGGTGGCCACACAAAGCGCTTACGCTTTTGCAGTTTGTCCGAGCCCCAGGACACCACCAGCATCCCGATCACCGCCGCCAGGTACGGCAGCGCCGAGAGCCAGCCGGCTTCGACCATGTCCATCTGCAAGCCGGCCTTGAGGATCGACGGCAGCCACAGCACAAAGCCATACACGCCGATGCTCCAGCAGAAGAATTGCAGGGCGAGGATGATCACCTTGGGCGAACGGAACGCCTCGGCGTAATTCTTCACCGCCTTGATACCCACCTGTTCGGCGGCGAGGGCGGTTTCCAGGTCTTTTTTGTGCTGTTCACTCAGCCACTTGGCGTCGGCGGGTTTTTCATCCGCCAGCTTCCACCAGATGAACGCCCACAGTACGGCCGGCAGGCCCTCGATGATAAACATCCAGCGCCAGCTGAAGTGCTGCACCAGGTAGCCCGAGACCACCGACATCCACAGCATGGTCACCGGGTTGCCGAGGATCAGGAAGGTATTGGCCCGCGAGCGTTCGGCACGGGTGAACCAATGGCACAGGTACACCAGCATGGCTGGCATCACCGCGGCTTCGACCACCCCGAGCATGAAGCGGATGGCGATCAGCATATAGGCGTTGGACACCACGCCGGTCAGAGTCGCCAGGCCGCCCCAGAGGATCAGGCTGACGAAGATCAGTTTTTTGACGCTGCGCTTTTGCGCATAGATTGCTCCCGGTACCTGGAAGAAAAAGTAGCCGAGGAAAAACAGCGCACCGAGCAGCGAAGACATGCCGGGCGTGATCATCAGGTCTTCGGCCATCCCGGAGGCGGCGGCAAAGCCGTAGTTGGCTCGGTCCAGGTAGGCCAGGCTGTAGGTGATAAACACGATAGGCATGATGTACCACCAACGACGGGTGGCGAGTTTCACGGTTTCCATGGGGTTGCTCCTGAGCTTGTTGTAGTTGTGGCAACAGGTAATGGGTTACGCAACGGATCGAGTGGGTAATTCGGCGCGGGTCGGCAAACCCTCCATATCGCCACGGCTCTGCACGGCGCGGCTGCCGATCCAGTTAGCGCGCTGGACGGCCTCGGGGAAGCTTGAGTTTTCCAGCAGGGCACTGATCATGCCCACGGCAAAACCATCGCCGGCGCCGACGGTGTCCACGACTTTTTCCACCTTGACTGCGGCGATAAAGCCCTGGTCCATGTGGGTGCGGTAATAGGCGCCTTCGGGGCCGAGTTTGATCGCCACGGCTTCGGCGCCCTGGTCGAGGTAGAACGCAGCGATATCCGCAGGATCCTCGAAACCGGTGAGCAGGCGGCCTTCACCCAGGCCCGGCAAAATCCAGTCGGCAAGAGCGGCCAAGGCGTTGATTTCGCGGATCATCTGCGCCTGGCTGGCCCAGAGCGAGGGACGCAGGTTCGGGTCGAATGACACGCTGCGCCCGGCGTTACGCATCTGCGTCATCAGTTCGAAGGAGAGTTCACGGGTGGCATCGGACAATGCCGGTGGAATCCCGGTAGCGTGCAGATGGCGGGCTTGCAACAACGCAGGGCTGATATCGGCGATGGACAAATGGCTGGCCGCCGAGCCTTTGCGAAAGTACTCGACCTGGGGATCAGCGCCGGCCTCTTCGCGCGACTTGAGCTGAAACCCGGTGGGATGCAACGGGTCGACGGCCACATGGCGGCAATCAATGCCTTCCTTGCCAAGCGTGTCGACCACAAAGCGCCCGAGGGAGTCCTCACCTACTCGGCTCAGCCATGCCACGTTGAACCCCAGGCGCGACAAGCCAATCGCGACATTGCTGTCGGCGCCGGCAATGCGTTTGTGAAACTGCGCGACCTGGCCCAGATCGCCGGTCTGCTCGGCGACAAACATCGCCATGGTTTCACCAAACGACAGGATATCGATCTCAGACATGCGCATTCTCCACGCGGGGTTGGCCAAGGCAGGCGAGGGTGGCGACCTGTTGCGCAGTGACCTCGACCAGGTCATCGCCCTGCAACGGAAATTCCACCGCCCGCGTAATACCTTGAGTCATGTGTTTGAGCAGTTGTTCCCACAGATGCAGGTCGGTGGCGCCCGGCGGCAAGGCCACGAGCTTGCCGTCGGCGCGACGGGCCACGGCCTTGCAGTGCAGGTAATCCACATGCCGGCCCAGCAGGCGTGCAGCGGTCAGCGCGGACTGGTCTTGCCACTGCCAGTTACCGATATCGAAGGTCATTTTCACCGGAAGGCCCAAGCGTTCGACTTCGGTGAAAAACCGTTGCATCGGTTCAATGCGTCCACCGTGCAGGGTCTGGTCGTTTTCCACCAGCAGCTTGACCGGGTGGCGATTGAGCAGGGCGTGCAGGCTTTCCAGATCGTTGGTATCGGTGAAGTAACCGAGCGAGACCTTCAGCCATCCCGAGCCAAAGGCCTGGGCACGGTCCAGGGTGGCGGCCAGCTCGGCATTGGGCTGGGCACGGCCGGCGACCCACAGCTCCAAGGGCGAAGAAAATACTGATTCCAGGCCTTGTTCTGCAGCGGCCAGGGCCAGCTCGGCCGGTTGCTCGGTGGTGAGCAGTTCTTCACGCCATTCAATGCGCTGGGCACCGGCGGCGCTGAGCAGCGCGACAAAACTCAATTGACCCTGCTGGCGAACCAGGTCGGCGCCGTAGCTGGAAAGGCTGATGGAGACGGGGTATTTATGCATTGTTGTTTACCTCTGAAACCGGTTTCATTTTCATGCGCAGAACAAAAAATGTGGGAGCGGGCTTGCCCGCGAAAGCGGTGTGTCAGTCAGCTTGGAAGTGGCTGACCTATCGCTTTCGCGGGCAAGCCCGCTCCCACAGGGGATTGGGTAGAGCCGCGGATAATCAGCTCCGGTAAAAAATCCAGGGTGCGCGTGGGGGCGGTATCGCCGCGCAGGCGCTTGAGCAAACAGTCAAAAGCGCTGGCGCCAATCGCTTGCGTCGGTTGGGCGAGGGCGGTAATCCCATTACCCACCAGCGGGTACCAGTCCAGGTCATCCAGGGCGATCAAGCCCACCTCGCCGAACAGGTCGCAGCCCAGGGCCTTGAGTACACGGGTGCAGGCCAGTGCTGCCACGCCGTTGGCGCAGAACAGTGCCTTGGGGCCGGATTTGGCGAGAAAGGCTTGCAGACGCTTTTCCAGTTCGCCATCCAGTTCAACCACGGCACCTGTCAAAGCCGGGCGTTTGGCAATCTCGGTGTTGAAACTCTCCAAACGCTCCAAACGTGAACTGGTGCCATCGGTGGCCTCGCTCACCAGCAGCACGTCGCGATAACCCTGTTGCTCAAGATGCTCTACCGCAATACGCACCGCCGCCGGGTTGTCCAGGCCCACCAAGTCACTGTGCAACGGCTCGACCTTGCGGTCCACTAACACCAGGGGCATTTCCCGTTGCAGTTCCAGCAATTGGTCGAGGTGATGGCCCAGGGTGTTCACGATCAGCCCTTCGATGTTGTACGAGCGCAGCGCCGCCAAGTGCTGGCGCTCCTGCTCGTCATCGCGGTCGGTGTTGCACACCACCAGGCTGTAGCCGTGCTGGCGGCAGGCGGTTTCGACGCCGTGCATCACCGCGATGGAGTAGGGGTTGCGGATATCAGCCACCAGCATGCCGATCAGGCGCGTGCGCCCACGCTTGAGGCCACGGGCCATCTGGTTGGGGCGGTAGCCGAGTTCTGCGATGGCGTGTTCGATACGCAGGGCGATGGCATCGGAGAGCAGGGCGCGGTCATCGCCGATAAAGCGCGACACGCTGGCCTTGGACACGCACGCTCGCTCGGCGACGTCGAGCATGGTCACGCGGCTGCGCTGGGCGGCGGAAAATGGAGTCACGGCAAAGCCTTTCTTATTGGAATGAGTAACGGGATGAAACCGGTTTCAGAAAACACTAGCCCATCGTCTTCGTCAAGAGAATCTTGGTCGTGTGAAGCCACTGGTCAGCGGGGAGATCCGACGAGCGGTGGTCCTACCTGTGAGTTTTGACAGTATCGGCTGGGCCAGAGGAGGTGTTCAATGGCGCCAACAGAACCTCTGGTATTGGCACGCTGAGAGCAGGGGGCGGTTTAGAAAATGCTTGAATGACGGGAGGTTTAAATGACTACTTCCACTACTGGCCAGAGTGCCAATGGGCCTACGGGCTCAGGAGGCATCCTTGTGCTTGAGGCGCCAACAGTCGTCGACGTATTACCAGATGGATTATTACCCGCTCGATTCAATTTCACTGATCTACGCATCTTGCTTGAGACACCTTGGGCGGTTTTGCCCGGCCCCGGAAGGTTTCAGTACGTGATTTTCGAATGGCATGTCCGAGGTGCCAGGTCCGTTGATACCCCGCACTTTGAGCTGCGTGGCCCACTGACGGATGCCGACTTCCCTCTGCCCATGACGATTCCTCAGGCGTTCCTGCTGAGCAGTGCCATCGTTGACCTGCGCTACCGGATTCATAACACCCGGCCAGATAGCCCGAGTGTCGATACCTCGTCGCCCGTGACGATTAGAATCGACCGCGACGCTCCAGGCGTCGGCTCGTTACTGGCGCCTGCCATTTTCCCGATCGATCCGATCACCCAGCCCTATCTGGATGCAAATCCCATGGTGCGCATGGAGATCCCCGAGGGCTATCTCGGACGTGAAGTCGGGGACAAGGTGCTGATGTACTTTTCGGATATGAATATGCTGCCAACCGGCCTACCCACTTGGGTTTCGCCACCGCTGACCAGTGATAGCGGCCGCATTTTTGTGGACGTGCCCAATGACGTGTTCCGCGCCTACCCTGGCGCGCTATGGCTTTTCTGTTTTTATCGTTTGGAGGATCGCGCCGGTAATGTGAACCCGACCTTTTCATTGTTGGCGCGGGTCGGGTTGGCAACCGATCTTCCACCCATCCAGTTCACTCGGCCTGAATTTCCTCAGGCTTTGCTTCACCCAAACCGGTATTTGACCTGCAGCACCCAACCGCCAATCTGGTACGGAGTCGAGGTGGCAATCCCGGCAGACCCGAACATCCAGCACGGGGATTTGATCACGCTGAGGTTTCAGGGGTATGGCCAGTATCCGGACGTCGACCCAGATCCAAATGTTGTGGAAACCCTTGAGCATTACTGGGATGCAGTGGCGGATGCATCCGGCTACAACTTCTGGATTCGTGATGTCGAGCGTGTGATCCGGCCATTGAAAATGAATGCCGGTGGAGAGGCTCATTACCTTGTGACCAGGAATCGAACGCCCATTGGTCGTTCAGCTTCCAGGTATGTGCAGTTCGACCGCGTGGTGCCTACATCGCCACTACCGCCCAACCCGGTTTACTGCTGGGAAGGCGGCAATGGTCCCGAGCCCTGAGCCAGGGTGCGGGTTTAGTAGAACATTTTGAACTGAATGTAGTTGGTCGAAGAATCATTCGGCTGAAGAGAGTGTGTCCCGGTTTCAGTCTCCTGGCCGTAACTCAAGTGACTGAACGAGCGTTTGCGGCCCGCCAGTGCGCGCGGTGCCTATTCTAAAGCAGCAAGGAGAGACTGAAATGAGTAGAAAACGTGGTTCGACTACGACGCCAGCGCCTTTGGTTCTCAATGCACCCACGATTGACGAGGCGTTGGATGATGCGACTGGCCTTATCCCGGCGATGGTTGCCCCTGTTGGCATTAACGTCCAGTTACGGACCGGGACAGCATCAAGGGGCACGGACTGGATGGGCGTTGAAATCCGGGATATCACTGTGAGCCCGCCTACCTGGACCACCTTGGTGGCGCCTTATCAAATCAACCAGACGCCCGTTCCTCCGATAATCAGCAGGTTTATTCCCGCGCCGGTACCTGAATTTCCACATGGCTACTACGAGCTCAGGAATACTCAATACCGTAATCAGGCCGGCATACCAGGCCCCTCCCTTGACTCCTCCAACCCGGGTGCTTTTCGGGTTGATACCATTGCACCCTATGCCGTAGCGACTTCACGCGAGCAGCCGCTTGTTCCAGTCTTCGCAAATGTGCCGCCGGGCACGGTCATTAACGATGCCTTCCTGATCGATCAAGGCGGCGTGGAGATTCAGATCCCCCCGAATGACTTTGGTCCACAGACTGGGCGATTCGAAGCGGGGGATATGATTAACGTGTACTTCAGCCCGGTGATGGACCCGCGCCCCGAGTATCTGGTGAGTGGCTCAGGTGTGCCTATGTTGCCATCCCCTGATGTAAGCACTTTTTTCCTGGCCAGGAACCTGATTATCCTGAGCGGGCTATATTATATTTTCTACACCATCACTGACCGGGCAGGTAACGTCAGCCGTCCCTCGTTCAATGATTTTCGAACAGTCTCGTTGTTGGACGATCCGCAGCCTTTGGAGCCGTTCCTGCCCTTGGCGCCGGCACCACGTGCCGGCAGCACGGATGATCTTCTCGATATTCAGGATTATCGTCAGGGGATTGAAGCCCACGTTGAAGATTATCCTGACCACGCCACTGGCCTGGACAAGTTCGAGATGCAATGGGAAGCACAGCCCTTTGGGCCGCAAACCGCTGAGCTGGTTGATTTTCCGGTGGTCTTCAGCAACATGAATGACGCGATTAAAGACGCATATACCGCAACGCTGGGGCCGCAGACGGTGACCCTGCGCTACCGTATCGAACGAAATGGCGTGTTTTTCCCTTCTCCTGATAAAACGGTGCTGCTTGACCTGTCGGTGGAGGGGCCTGTTCTTCCAGGCACTCTTGAACCCGGCGATGTAAACCCAGCGCTGAACCTGGCGCAGGTGTTCGGCGGGGGGCCCACTCCGGAGCTGAACACCCTGCGCATTGGCGATGCGAATCAACCCGTCACCATTGTGATCCCGCTCTGGACCATTGCAGCGCTGCCCCATGCGAATAACGAGTTTGTCCTGTTGTGGGGGGCTACGAAAGAGCGAGTAGGGCCTTTCCCCCTCAGCACGACAGTGCCCGGAGCTGACGCGACGTTCACCATTCCTTGGGAGGTCGTTGCCCGCCACGGCAATGAGCTGCAGCCCGTCAGCTATGTGGTCATTGGCCCCGGCACCACGAATGAAAACCCGTCGGGCGTTACCATGGTCGACGTGATCGATGCAGTGAGGGTCGTACTGCCGCCTGCTGAGTTCTTACACCTTGACGCCAACGACGAGTGGAGTTGCCAATCGCTGCGAACCCGCGCGCCCGGAGCACCACCGACGCTTTACGCCGAGCTCTTCATTCCAGGCGATCCGAGGTTGGAGGTAGGTAATAGCGTGACGGTAACCGTTACGATCTTCAGTGAAGCCTTTGGCTTTCCACCGGGTCCATTCACGCAGACCTTTACCCACCCATCGTTGAGCCAAGGGGATAAGGACAATGGATTTGTCGTTGAAATTCCTTATCGTCCATTCCTGACCCAGTCCGTGCTTGGCCCTTGCGAGGTGACCTACTCAACGATCGTCAACACTGGGGCTACCGGTAACAGTGAATTGGCTGAGGTGTACACGGTATTTTCCAACCCTGAGACATACTGTGATGGGGGAACTATCGTAAGACCTTGAACTCAATGAAAAACGTTAAATACAAAAGGGAAGCACGGCTTCCCTTTTGTGTGTCTGACAGTTATGTATTGCTCCTTGTCGGAAAGACCTTCAGCTTCTTTGTTAAGTATGTTTTTCCAACACTCTAAAATATCAATCGCTACATCCATCTAAGATAAATCCTACAGCCATGGGTATGTTCGCTGCGTAACCTCTGCGCCGCACCGGTAAGGCTTCATTCCCAGGGAACGAGCCAAACCGTTTCGAAGGCTCCACCCAGAGGATGAACTCACATGCGACTGTTAACTGAATTCGAGCTCAAACCTTTGAGCAAGATGATGAAGGTTCCAACTATTACTTTTTTGATGTTTGCGGCTGTGCATTCCACCGCTCAGGCAGACCACCTGATTGGTGAGTCAAAAACCATTGGAAGCAACGAACTCAATAATGACTGGCAGCTGGATTTCAGATCTGAACTGACCGTCAATGGTGCTCGTGCCCAACATATCCTGGTCAACGATTCGGCACTGATTGTCAATGCGGGCAGCCGCATCAATGACATCCGAGCCACCCAAGGCTCTTTAGTGAGCCTGGACGGCGCCACCGTTGATTCAAGCCACGCAGTGTTTGGTGCGGTGCGTCTGGATGACAGCGATGCGCTTATTAACGGCAGCAACATCACCAGCCATACCACCATGGGTCTGCAAGCGTTCCAGAGTCACGACTCTGACAAGGGCGGGGTAGCCGAAGTATTCAATAGCACCATCCGTGGTCACATCGGTGGCGCAGTGGCGACTGGCAACAGCGAGCTGCACTTTAACGACCACACGTTGGTCGAAGGTACCGGCGTCGATAGTTTTGGCGTGTCGCTCGATGGTGCAACGGCAACTGCCAGCCAAAAAAGCAGGATTATCGGTGGCAAGAACGGCGTGGTGTTCACCAATGACCTCAACAGCGCGAATACGGGCAAGTTGGTATTGGATAACTCCAGCGTCGAAGGCCGCAGCGGTGCCGCCATTGCCGTCAATGGTTTTCCCGGCGAGGCCATGGCCGTTGAGATCGATATACGCAACGGCTCGACCTTGATCGGCGGTAACGGCTCATTGCTGGAGGTCAACGGCGGCGCCGTGGCGAGCATGAATGTCGATAACAGCGACCTACGTGGCAACGTTATCGTCGAGGACGGCAGCACGGCGCATTTGAGCTTGCAAAACCGTGCCGGGCTGACGGGCCAACTGCAGAATGTCACCAGTCTAGCTGTCGGTGATCAGTCTTATTGGGCGTTGACAGGCGACAGCCAAGTGGGCGCCTTGAGCCTCGCCGGCGGTACGGTGAAGTTCGGTGATACCGATGCGTTCTACCAGTTGGACGTAGACAGCCTTGAGGGTAATGGCACCTTCGTCATGGGGACCGATTTCGCCCGTGGCATTACGGACTTCTTGAACGTCGAGGGCGAGGCCAAAGGCGACCACAAGCTGTTGCTCGCAGCCAGCGGTGCGGAACCGACCAACCCGCAAGATATCCGCGTCGTTCACACCGGCGGCGGTGATGCACAGTTTTCCCTGGTGGGCGATGTAGTTGATGTCGGCGCTTATTCCTATGGCCTGAAAAAGGAAGGCACCGACTGGTTCCTCGACCCGAACAACCGTGTGATCAGCCCAGGTACCCGCTCGGTATTGGCGCTGTTCAACACCGCACCGACCGTGTGGTACGGCGAGGCGACATCCCTGCGTTCGCGTATGGGCGAGCTGCGTTTCGAGCCTGGACAGGCGGGCGTGTGGATACGCGGTTATGGCAACAAGTACGAAGTGTCCGACAGCACCGGGATTGGCTACAGCCAGAACCAGCGGGGCTTTACGCTCGGTGCAGACACACCCTTGGCCGACAGCCAGTGGCTGGTGGGCGTAATGGCCGGTCACAGCACCTCTGACCTGAACCTCAAGCGCGGTACCTCGGGGAACGTGAAGAGTTACTACCTGGGTGCGTATGCGACCTGGCTGGACGAGGAGAGCGGTCTGTATTTCGATGCGGTGGCCAAGGTTAACCGCTTCCAGAATGAGTCCAAGGTGGGCCTGAGTGACGGCACCTCATCCAAGGGCAAGTACAACAATACCGGTGGCGGCCTGTCGGCTGAGTTCGGTCGTAACATCAAGTTGGACGACGGGTTCTTTATCGAGCCTTACGCGCAAATGTCTACGGTGGTGATCCAGGGTGCCAATTACAGCCTGGATAACGGCCTGGAGGCCAAGGGTGAGCGTACACGCTCGATCATGGCCAAGGCCGGCGCGACCGTCGGGCGGGATATACAGCTCGACTCCGGCAGTGTTGTGCAGCCTTATCTGCGCGCAGCGATGGTGCATGAGTTTGCCAACAACAATAAGGTCTCGGTGAACAACAATGTGTTCAACAACGACCTTTCCGGCTCTCGCGCCGAATTCGGGGCGGGTATGGCGGTGAAGCTCTCGCAGAACCTGCAGCTGCATGCCGACCTTGAGCACAGCAGCGGCGGCCGGGTTGAACAGCCTTGGGGCGCTAACGTAGGGGTGCGTTACACCTGGTAAAGACGTAACACACAACAACGCCCGTATCGAAAGATGCGGGCGCTTTTTTTTGCGAATAACATCAACTGGTCAGGTCGAAGTCGACGTCCAAGACGTGCGCATGCCCGTTAACATCATGATCGGTTGTAGCATGCAGCGTACCTCTGATTTTAATGACGCCGGCCGCGAGTCCCCGAATGATCAAAGTACCCTCAATGGCGCTCACTGTATAATGATCCTGGGGCAACTTTACTGAATACCAGACCTTAACATTCGTGAACTCTTGTTTTGCGAGGTCGATCTCCTGGCCTACCCGAACGTTATCGGGTATCTGAATGAATATTTCTTTTATGGTCACTGAGTTATCGGCGTGTCGGCCATTGATTCTATAGACAGCTTGTTCGAAGTCGTGCACCACGGTGGTGGTTTGAAATTCGATGGGGGATAAATCGACCTTCGCCTCGAAGAGGCCAGTCGCAGTAATTCGTTTGGGACGTAATGCCTTTTGTTGCGCCAAGGTTAACGGTTGCGCTAGTACGGTCATGATCGCTTCTCCATCGCTGATGATTGTGCGAGTAACAGAGGTCGGTGGGGCTCTGCCTTGTTCATGTAACAGCAGTGCATCGACGCCGTAAACTGTCAAAACTAACAGTATACAAATCCTGCTGCGTGTGGCTCTCTGGCGCCCGGCTTGCTTGGGCGTACGATGTATTAGATGCTTATTGACGGGCGTGTCTACTGTTAAGAATGACAGTCTGGAAATTTAACTCTGTTTAGATCCCCTACCGAAGAATCTCACATGATCGTACTTATCCAGGTTGAACTCATGAGCAACAACGCCATGCATTGATTGAAACGTCGCTGCGCATGGGGGGACGCCAGCCATCGATTAGAGCCTGCCCCCAAGACTGCCCAGGCGCTGAGGCAAGGCAGCGATATCAAAAAAAATATCAGCGACAAAGACATTACCCGTTTTTGCTGCTCTGCACCGTTGCCGGCAAATACGCTGACCACAGCGAGTGCCATCATCCAGGTCTTGGGGTTTATCAGCTGCAAGCACGCTGAGCCGAACAGGCCGAGTCGCCTGTGCGCAGATTGCTCCCCTATGACATGTGGCGGTGCGCTGAAGATCTGCCAGGCCAGGTAACTTAGCCAGGCCATGCCGACCCACTGCATCGCCGTTTGCACTCTGGGCATCTGCGCCAGCGACTGGCCCACACCGGAACCCACCAGCAGCACAATCCCCGACGCCCCCACACCAGCCCCCAGAATAATGGGCAATGCAGCCTTGAAGCCGTAACGGGCGCTGTTGCTCAGCACCAGGATATTGGTCGGGCCGGGGGTGATGGAGGCGACAAAGGCGAACAGCATGAAAGGCACGAACGTGGACAGCATGACGGGGGACTCCGGCGAGCTCATTTAGAGCGCCCATCTTCACAAGCCCGGGCGTTACCGGTCTGGAAGATTTGTGCAGCGTTTGCGGTACGCGGCCGGTGTCAGCCCATAAGCCCGCATGAACCAGCGGCCCAAATGACTTTGATCGGCGAAACCCAGGGCCATCGCCACGTCTGCCGGTTGATCGCCCTTGGCCAATAGATACCGGGCACGGGCCAGGCGCAGTTGCACCAGATACGCGTGGGGCGGCAGGCCGAAGGCGCTCTTGAACGCGCGGCTCAGGCGAAAGCGGTCGACGCCGCAGGCCAGCCCGAGTTCATCCATGCCGACGTCCTGATGCAGATGGGCGTGCAGGTATTCCCGGGCCTTGTGCGCCACCTGCGGCAAACGTGGGTCATCGCGGTAGCGCATGCGCCAATAGAGCTGGCCGGTGAGGCGTTCCAGCAAGTAGTCCAGCGCGCTCTGCCGCACGATCCGCAGTTCGCCGTGGTGCAAACTCTCAAACGCCTGACTGGTGGCCAGGGCCAGGCGTGGATCGCTGGCCAAGGTGCGGGCGAAACTCAACTGATGATGGGCGGGTGCTTCCTCGAAGACACTGGCGATTTCCCGTTCCAGCCACTGCGGGTCAAGGTAGAGCATGCGGTAAGTGAAGCCGTCGACCGTTGGGGCATTGCCGTCGTGGAGTTCCCCAGGCTCCAGCAGGAATACCTGCCCCGGCACGCTGTCATGGCGCATGCGCCGGCAGTTGAATTGCTGCACGCCTTGTTCGGTGACGCCCACCAGGTAGCTGTCGTGCCAATGGGGGTCATACGCATGGCCTTCGAAATGCGCGCGCAGGGTCTCGATACCGGTGTCGGCGTCCTGGGACAAGTCGATCCAATTGTGCGCAGGCATACAACACCGAGGCGGAAAGTGAAGGGCTATTAGCGGCAACACCGGGGTGGGCGTCTAGAAGGTTTGTGCAGTCTAGCCAAACAACCCGGCGGCGATGTTGATCGAAAAGCCCAGAATAGCAGTGTTGAACAAAAAACCGATCAACGACTGCCCCAGCACCACCTTGCGCAGGCCACGGGTGGCGACGCCCACATCCGAAGTTTGTACCGCTACGCCGATGGTGAAGGAAAAGTACAGGAAGTCCCAATAGTTGGGCGTGAGCAAGCCTTCGGCAAAACGTAGGGCGGGCTCCTTGCCTGGCCAAGTGTAATAGAGCCTGGCGTAGTGCACGCTGAAAATCACCCCGATCAATAGCCACGAGCCGATCACCGTCAGCCCGGTAAAACCGTAGTGCAGCAGGCGCTCGGAAGCAGCCAGGTCCTTGCTGCCCACCAGTTCGAAGGTGATGGTCGCCAGGCTGGCGATGGCGGCAATGCACACCATGAACAGCACCAGGCCGGCGTTCTCGTCTTCGATTTCGGCGATGCGCTTGACGTCTTCGGCCTTGGCGCGAATGGTCAACCACAGCATCAGTATCAGGTAGGTCCAGACCCCGGCGTTCCAGCCGATCAGGATTTTGCTGGCAAGGGTGTCAGCCGGTACCAGAATGCCCACGGCAAGGCCCAGTACGGCGGCGGACGAGAGGCGAGGGTGGGTGCGGGCGAGGAAGGGCATGGTTGGTCACAGCTGGCGATAGTTGAGCAGACTGTACCTGATCCTGTGGGAGGGGGCTTGCTCCCGATTGCGGTGTATCAGTGCCAAATAGGCTGGCTGACACATTGCAATCGGGAGCAAGCCCCCTCCCACATTTTTTATCGCGTGCGGCGGGATTATTGCGCTTTGTGGCGCTTGCGCACCAGCTTCATCACCACCACAAAGAACACCGGCACAAACACCACCGCCAAGGTCGCCGTGATCATCCCGCCAATCACACCGGTACCAATTGCCTGCTGGCTGGCCGAACTGGCCCCGGTGGCAATTGCCAGCGGCACTACGCCGAGGATAAACGCCAGCGAGGTCATGATGATCGGCCGCAATCGCAACCGCGCCGCCTTCAAGGTGGCGTCGATCAAGTCCTCGCCCTGGTCATACAGGTCCTTGGCGAACTCGATGATCAGGATCGCGTTTTTCGCCGACAGGCCGATGATGGTGATCAGGCCGACCTTGAAGAACACGTCGTTGGGCATCCCGCGCAAGGACACCGCCAGCACCGCTCCCAGTACGCCCAGCGGCACCACCAGCAACACCGAGGTCGGGATCGACCAGCTTTCGTACAGCGCGGCCAGGCACAGGAACACGATCAGCAATGACAGGCCCAACAGCAACGGTGCCTGGGAGCCGGACAAGCGCTCCTGCAACGACAAGCCCGTCCATTCCTGGCCCAGCCCTGCGGGCAACTGGCTGACCAGGCGCTGGATTTCGTTCATGGCCTCGCCCGTGCTGTGCCCCGGCGCCGCCTCACCGCTGATGGCGATGGCTGGGTAGCCGTTATAGCGGGTCAGCTGCGTCGGGCCCTGGGTCCACTTGGCTTCGACAAAGGCCGACAGCGGCACCATCTTGCCCGCGTTGTTGCGCACGTTGATCTTCATCAGGTCGGCCACCTGGCTGCGCTGGTCGCCTTCGGCCTGCACCACCACCCGCTGCATACGGCCCTGGTTGGGGAAGTCATTGATATACGCCGAACCAATCGCCGAGGAGAGCACATTGCCGACGTCGGCAAACGACACGCCCAAGGCATTGGCTTGCTTGCGGTCGACTTCCAGTTGCACTTGCGGGGCTTCGGCCAGGGCGCTTTCGCGCACGTTGGCCAGGATCGGGCTTTTTGCCGCAGCGTCCAGGAGTTCGGTACGCGCGGCCATCAACCCGGCATGGCCGACGCCGCCACGGTCCTGCAAGCGGAACTCGAACCCGCTGGAGGTGCCGAGGCCGTCCACCGGCGGTGGCAGAATCGCGTAGGCAATCGCATCCTTGAGGTCGCCAAAGGCCATGTTGGCGCGGTCGGCAATCGACGCTGCCGAATCATTACTGCCGCGCTCCGACCAGTCCTTGAGCGTGGTAAATGCCAGCGCCGCGTTCTGTCCGGAGCCGGAGAAACTGAAGCCCATGATCATGGTGGTGTCACCCACCCCCGGCTCCTCGGCGTTATGCGCCTCGATCTGCTCGGCCACCTGCACCGTACGGTTCTTGCTGGCACCTGGCGGCAGCTGGATATCGGTGATGGTGTAGCCCTGATCTTCCACCGGCAGGAACGAGGAGGGCAGGCGGCTGAACAACAGCCCCATGCCGACCAGCAATACCAGGTAGATCAGCAGGTAGCGGCCGCTGCGCTTGAGGGCATAGGCCACCCAACCTTCATAGCGATTGGTGAGTTGGTCAAAGCGCTTGTTGAACCAGCCGAAGAAACCACCCTTGGCATGGTGCTCGCCCTTGGCAATCGGCTTGAGCAAGGTGGCGCACAGGGCCGGCGTCAAGGTCAGGGCCAGGAACGCCGAGAACAGGATCGAGGTGGCCATCGACAGCGAGAACTGCTGGTAGATCACGCCCACCGAGCCCGGCATGAATGCCATCGGCAAGAACACCGCCACCAGCACCAGGGTAATACCGATGATGGCGCCGGTGATCTGGCCCATGGCTTTCTTGGTCGCGTCCTTGGGCGAGAGGCCCTCGGTGGCCATGATGCGCTCGACGTTTTCCACCACCACAATGGCATCGTCCACCAGGATGCCGATGGCCAATACCATGCCGAACATGGTCAGCACGTTGATCGAGAAACCCAGCAGCAACATGGTGGCAAAGGTGCCCATCAGCGCAATCGGCACCACCAGCGTGGGGATCAGGGTGTAGCGCACGTTCTGCAGGAACAGGAACATCACCGCAAACACCAGCGCCATCGCCTCCAGCAAGGTGTAGACCACCTTGGTGATCGAGACCTTGACGAACGGCGAGGTGTCGTACGGAATCTTGTATTCCACGTTGGCTGGGAAGTAGCGCGACAGTTCATCCATCTTCGCCCGCACCAGGGTTGCGGTGCTCAGCGCGTTGGCGCCCGGCGACAGCTGCACGCTGACGGCGGTGGACGGCTTGCCGTTCAGACGGGTGGAGAACTGGTATTCCTGGCTGCCGACTTCCACCCGTGCCACGTCGCCGATGCGCACGGTGGAGCCGTCGGGGTTGGCCTTGAGCACGATGTCGGCGAATTCCGCCGGGGTCGACAATTGCCCCTTGACCAGGATCGCCGCGGTGATTTCCTGGGTGTTGGTGCCCGGCAAGTCACCAATGCTGCCTGCCGAGACCTGGGCGTTCTGCGCACTGATTGCAGCGTTGACGTCCGCCGGCGTGAGGTTGAAACCGATCAGCTTCTGGGGGTCGATCCAGATACGCATCGCCCGCTCGGCGCCATACAACTGGGCCTTGCCGACGCCGTCCAGGCGCTTGAGCTCGTTCATCACGTTGCGCGCCAGGTAGTCGCTGAGCGCAACGTCGTCGAGCTTGCCGTCGCTGGAGGTCAGGGTCACCAGCAGCAGGAAACCGGCGGAGACTTTTTCCACCTGCAAGCCTTGCTGGGTCACGGCCTGGGGCAGGCGCGGCTCGACGACCTTGAGGCGGTTCTGCACATCCACCTGGGCCATTTCCGGGTCGGTGCCCGGCTGGAAGGTCGCGGTGATCGTCGCCGAGCCCAGGCTGCTCTGGGATTCGAAATACAGCAGGTGATCAGCGCCGTTGAGCTCCTGCTCAATCAGGCTGACCACGCTTTCGTCCAGGGTCTGGGCAGAGGCACCCGGGTACACCGCGTAGATTTCCACCTTCGGTGGCGCGACGTTGGGGTACTGGGCCACCGGCAACTGCGGGATGGCCAGGAAGCCGGCCAGCAGGATAAACAGGGCCACCACCCAGGCGAAAATCGGGCGGTCAATAAAGAACTGCGGCATGACGGGTTATTCCTTTACGAGCGGGCTGTCGTCCACTTCAACTTTTTCGCCGGGGCGTGCATGTTGCAGGCCCTCGACGATAATGCGATCGCCTGGCTTGAGGCCGCTGCTGACAATCCAGCGATCTTCGATCACCGCGCCCAATTCCACCGGCTGCTGGCTGACGGTCTGCTCGGCGTCCAGCAGCAACACCATCGGGATGCCGGCGCTGTCACGGGTGATGGCACGTTGCGGCACGCTGATGCCTTGCTTGTCCACGGCCTGCTCCAGGCGCACCCGTACAAAGCTGCCGGGCAACAGGTCCAGATCCGGGTTGGGGAACTCGCTGCGCAAAATGATCTGCCCGGTGCCCGGGTCAACGCTGATCTCGGCGAACAGCAGTTTGCCCGGCAACGGGTACAGGCTGCCGTCGTCCTGGATCAGGGTGGCCTTGGCCTGGTCCTGGCCGACCTGTTTCAGGCTGCCGGCACGAAAGGCGCGGCGCAGGTCGTTCAACTCGCGGGTGGACTGGGTGAGGTCGGCGTGGATCGGGTCCAGTTGCTGGATGATCGCCAGCGGCGTGGCTTCGTTCTGGCCGACCAGCGCGCCTTCGGTCACCAGGGCACGGCCGATGCGCCCGGAAATCGGCGCGGTCACGGTGGCATAGCCCAGGTTCAGCCTGGCGCGCTCGACGGCAGCCTTTTGCGCAGCAACCTCTGCGTTGGTCTGGCGCAGGGCGGCGCGGGCGTTGTCGTATTCCTGGCCGCTGATGGCGTTGCCTTCAACCAACTGGCTGTAGCGCTGCTCTTGCAGGCGGGCCTGGAACGCATTGGCTTCGGCCTTGCTCAGGTTGGCCTGGGCGCTGTCCAGGTCAGCCTTGAAGGGCGCCGGGTCGATGCGGAACAGCACGTCGCCCTGTTTCACATCGTGACCTTCCTTGAACACACGCTGCATGACCACACCGGCCACTCGGGCACGCACTTCGGCAATGCGCGGCGCGGCGATACGCCCGCTCAGTTCGCTGGTAATGGACAGGGGCTTGGCCTGCAGGGTTTCGATGCGCACTTTGGCCAGGGGCATTTCCGGCGCCTCGTCTGCAGACTGACCACACGCGCTCAGCGCCAGTGTGAGGGCCAACAGGCAAAACGGCGCAAATAGATTCTTCGACATGCTCTTATCCCAATATTGACTGGCGCATCCTAAAGTCACCTGCGCCGTGGTGCTGTGAAGCTGTGTAGGTCGTGTGTGAAGAAGTGTAAGGTACGGCGCGCGTGGCGTCGGGGGCGTATATCCTTGCACAACCTTGCTTACAATGAAGATCAAATGTGGGAGGGAGCAAGCCCCTTCCCACATGGGATTTGTGTACGACTTATCAGTGTATTTTCTGGAAACACCCTATGCCCAACATCCTTCTGGTCGAAGACGACGCCGCACTCTCCGAGCTGATCGCCAGCTACCTGGAACGCAATGGCTATCACGTCAGTGTGCTCAGCCGTGGCGACCACGTACGCGAACGTGCGCGTCTCAACCCGCCGGACCTGGTGATCCTCGACCTGATGTTGCCGGGCCTCGACGGCCTGCAAGTCTGCCGCCTGCTGCGCGCCGACTCGGCGGGCCTGCCGATCCTGATGCTGACCGCCCGCGACGACAGCCACGACCAGGTGCTGGGCCTGGAAATGGGGGCCGACGATTATGTGACCAAACCCTGCGAGCCGCGCGTGCTGCTGGCCCGGGTGCGCACGCTGCTGCGCCGTAGCAGTCTGTCCGAGCCCCAGGTGGCCAACGACCGGATCATCATGGGCAACCTGTGTATCGACCTGTCGGAACGCACCGTTACCTGGCGCGAGCAGGCGGTGGAGCTGTCCAGCGGCGAATACAACCTGCTGGTGGTACTGGCGCGCCACGCCGGTGAAGTGCTCAGCCGCGACCAGATCCTGCAACGCCTTCGCGGCATCGAGTTCAACGGTACCGATCGCTCGGTGGACGTGGCCATTTCCAAGTTGCGGCGCAAGTTCGACGACCACGCCGGCGAGGCGCGCAAGATCAAGACCGTGTGGGGCAAGGGTTATCTGTTCAGCCGCTCCGAGTGGGAATGCTGAACCATGTTCCGTGTGCTGCTACGCCTCTACCTGATCACTATCGTCACCTACAGTGCAGCCATCTTTCTGATTCCCAAGCTGGTGATCCAACTGTTCGAACACCGCTACATGGACTACAACATCGAACAGTCCCGTGGCCTGCAAAAGCTGATGGTCAAGCAATACCAGCGCGCACCGGTGGAGCACTGGTCCCAGGTGACCGACCAGTTGAGTCGCGATTTTGCGCCATTGAAGGTTGAACTGTTGCTGCGCCAGGACGCTCGCTATACGCCGCAGGAAGAACAACTGCTGGAGCAAGGCAAGTCGGTGATCCGCCTGGGCGAGTGGGGCTGGATGGAAGAAATCAGCTCGCCGATCAACCAGCAGTTCGCGGTCAAGCTGACCATTCCGCCGGACCCGCTGGACATGAACCTGCTGTACTGGTCGATGAACGTGCTGATCGGCGCGGCGCTGCTGGCGTGCCTGCTGGTGTGGCTGCGCCCGCACTGGCGTGACCTGGAGCGCCTCAAAAGCACCGCCGCGCTGTTGGGCAAGGGCCACCTTGGAGAGCGCACGCGCCTTCCGCCCAGCTCCAGCATCGGCAGCCTGGCGACGGTGTTCGACACCATGGCCGACGATATCGAGCACCTGCTGAACCAGCAGCGCGACTTGCTCAATGCGGTCTCCCATGAACTGCGCACACCGCTCACCCGCCTGGATTTCGGCCTGGCGCTGGCGCTCTCCGAAGACTTGCCCCAGGCCAGTCGCGAGCGTCTGCAAAGCCTGGTGGCGCATATTCGCGAGCTGGATGAACTGGTGCTGGAATTGCTGTCCTACAGCCGCCTGCAAAATCCTGCGCAATTGCCCGAACGGGTCGAGGTGGCGCTCGACGAGTTTATCGACAGCGTGCTGGGCAGCGTCGACGACGAGCTGGAAAACCCCGAGATTGTCATCGACGTGGCGCTCGACTGCACCGTGGAGCGCTTCAGCCTCGACCCGCGCCTTACCGCCCGCGCCTTGCAGAACCTGCTGCGCAACGCGACGCGCTATTGCGACAAACGCATTCAGGTGGGGGTCAAGGTGTGTCCCAACGGCTGCGAAATCTGGGTGGACGACGACGGCATCGGCATACCGATGGACCAGCGCGAGCGCATCTTCGAACCGTTCTACCGCCTGGACCGCAGCCGCGACCGTGCCACCGGCGGCTTCGGCCTGGGCCTGGCGATCAGCCGACGTGCCCTGGAGGCCCAGGGCGGCACCTTGACAGCCCTGGCCTCGCCTCTGGGCGGAGCGCGGTTTCGGGTGTGGTTGCCTACTCGAGCCGATTAGAAAATCCGCGGGGAAGGGCGCACACTGTGCGACCCGCTCTACCCGAGGAGAGATTGGCAATGACTGGTGTCCACACGTCCGCTCAACAGGGTTTCTCGACCCAGGCCGTCACTTACGCCCAAGGCCGACCGGACTATCCGCGCCAACTGACCGGTTGGCTGGCCGAGGCGCTGCATATCAATTCGCAATCGACGGTGATCGACCTCGGCGCCGGCACTGGCAAGTTCACCCGCTTGCTCAGCAGCCTGGCACCGACCCTGATTGCGGTCGAGCCAGTGGCACAGATGGGCGCGCAGTTGGCCAAACTATTGCCGGATGTACGCCTGCTCGACGGCACCGCCGAGTCCATCCCCTTGGCGTCCGCCAGCGCCGATGCCCTGGTGTGTGCCCAGGCATTCCACTGGTTCTCCACCCGCGCCGCACTGGCGGAAATTCATCGCGTGCTCAAGCCTGGCGGGCGACTGGGGTTGGTGTGGAATGTGCGCGATGAGTCGGTGGACTGGGTGGCGGCAATCACTGAAATCATCACGCCGTATGAGGGGGACACCCCGCGTTTTCATAGCGGGCGTTGGCGGGAAGCTTTCACCGGTGAGTATTTTGGCACCCCACAGATGACCTGCTTTGCCTATCAACATGTGGGCAGCCCGCAAGAAGTGATTATGGATCGTTTTCTCTCGGTGAGCTTTATCGCAGCGTTGCCGCCTGCGGAAAAAGCCAAGGTCACCGCTCAGTTACGCACCTTGATCGCTACCCATCCCAGCCTGCAAAACCGCGATACCGTGGCCTTCCCATATCAAACTCAAGCTTATCTGTGTGAACGTCTAAGCTAAAAGGCATAAAGTCAGATCACATTGGTATAAGTGGTTATAAGAAAAATCGCTATCCTGCGGCCAGAAATTTATAAGGCCGCGGGTAGCTGTAATGGATGTAGGTAATTTTGGTTTCGTGGTTGCCGGCCTGATCGTAGGTTTTATCGTGGGCATGACTGGCGTAGGCGGAGGCTCGTTGATGACCCCGATCCTGTTGTGGTTCGGCATCAATCCGGCGACTGCCGTGGGCACTGACTTGCTGTATGCCGCCATCACCAAATCCGGTGGCGTGCTGGTGCACGGCAAGAACAAGAACATCGACTGGACCATCACCGGCTGGCTCACCCTGGGCAGCGTGCCCGCGGTGTTGTTGACCTTATGGTTCCTTGCCAGCTTGCACACCGATCCCAGCGCGATGAACGCGGTGATCAAGCAGGCACTCGGTGTGGTATTGCTGCTGACGGCCCTGGCGATCCTGTTCAAGAAAAGCCTGTTGGCCTTTGCTCAGCGACATGCCGGTGATGACTACCACATGCGCCCGCGCAACCTGAACGCCCTGACCGTGGTGACCGGCGCGGTCCTTGGCACCATGGTAGCCCTGACGTCCATTGGCGCCGGGGCCCTCGGCACGGTGGCGCTGTTTATCCTCTACCCATTCCTGGCCACGCGGCGTCTGGTCGGCACCGAAATCGCCCATGCCGTGCCCCTGACCCTGGTGGCGGGCCTGGGCCACGCGAGCATGGGCAATATGGACTGGCATCTGCTGGGCTTCTTGCTGATGGGCTCGTTGCCGGGGATCTACTTCGGCAGCCATATGACCGGCAAGATCTCCGACAGCGTGTTACGCCCGTGCCTGGCGGTGATGTTGATGGCGGTGGGGTACAAGCTGGCGTTCTGAGCCGCATGTGCTCCACATGTGGGAGGGGGCTTGCCCCCGATTAGCATAGGTATCTACACATCTTTTGGTACGGCGCTACACCCTGTGGGAGGGGCGGTGCGACGATTCGACTTGCTCCCGATGGCTGCCTCAGGGCCGACCAGGATGTTGGATTAGACCGAGTACATATCCGTTATTTAGGTAACGGCTGATATTGGTTCCGCTTTTACAGCGGCTCACTTTTGAAAAGAGCGCAAAAGTAAGCAAAACGCTCTTGCCCCACCACTCGGCACCTCGCTTTGGCTCGGTGTGCCCGTAATCCGCCATGGATTTGGGGGGCCGCCGCCACGCGCCATCCATGGCGCGGGGCGGCTAAACCGGCATCCCTGCCGGTTTACCCCCCAAATCCCTGTCGAATTCCGGCCAGCGTGGTTTGACGGGGCGCCTAAGATCAAGATCAAGAGCGGCTCGCTTCGCATCGTGGTTACGGTCGGCAGCTACAAAGTTGTGTAGATACCTATGCCCCGATAGCGGTAGTTCAGCCAAGGAATTGGATACTGACCCACCGCTATCGGGAGCAAGCCCGCTCCCACAGTTTGACCCAGATCAACTTCAGGCCTTCGCCGGGCCGTTGCCGATTTGCCACACAAACGGTGGCTCTGTCCCGTTGATCACCCAGTCGCCCACGATCCGCGCCTTGTAGATCACCGGATTGTGCGAAGACACCGTCCGTGCGTTGCGCCAATGCCGGTCCAGCGCCTTGCCTTGGCGCACATCCGAGGCCCCTAAGGCGTTGAACAATTGGCTGGTGGCACGCTGGATCAAATCCGAAACCACCACTTGCGCCGTCGCCGACTCAATCTCAGCCGCCACATTGGCTTCGCGTTCGGCCACGTCATTGCCGCCAAAGCGCGCCAGATAAGCCTGTTGCGCCGGCACTGCGGCCTTCAACGCGCTGGCCTGGGCGGCGTATACCAACGCGGCGACTTCGCCCACCACCTGTTGCACCTGCGCATCCTGGCTGACGTGCGTTGCATTGCCATGGCTGTAGATGCGCCGGCGGTTGCGCACCTGGTGGGCCACGTCGCTGAGCGCAGCGCGACCGATACCGGCCAGTGTCGCCAGCAACACCAGTTGGTAGAACGCAGTCTGGTATTTGAAGCGGGTGGCAAAGTCGATCAGGTTTTCAGTTTCCACCACCGCGTCGGTAAACCGCGAGGTGCCGCTGCCGGTGGTGCGCTGGCCAAAGCCGTCCCAGTCATCGCTCTGCACTACGCCTGGCTGATGGGTGCGGGTGGCGGCGATCACGGCGGCGCCGGTGTCGCTGCGTTGAGCGTAAACATCGATCCAGTCCGAGAACAGGCTGCCGGTGCTGTAGAACTTTTCGCCGTTGAGTTTCCAGCGGTCGCCGTCAGGGCTGACCTGGGTCACCACCTCACCGATGGCCACCGTGCCGATTTCGGTCCAGGCGCAGCCGACGATATCGCCATCGACAAAACGCTTGAACCACAGATCACGGCTTGCGCCGGGTGGCGCATTCAGGCGGTCTTCGGCAAATGCGAAGTGCCCGCGCAGGGCCTGGGGCACGTTGGAGTCGGCCGCTGCCAGTTCGATCAACAGTTCAAACAACTGCGGCAGTGACGCGCCATCACCGCCGTATTCCACCGGCACCCGCACCGCGCCAAAAACAGCGTCCTTGAGCCATTGAATCGGTTCGTAGGGCAGTGTGCGGCTGTGCTCGCGCTCAACCGCACCCTCGGCGATGCGCTGGAAGATCGGCCGAAAACGTGCGGCCAGCGCAGGGTAATCGGCGCCGGTAGACAGCGGGTTGATGACCTGATGTTCAGTCATGGGTAGGGCTCCTGGCAGTGATCGAATGTGCTGGAGATTGCACAGTTCGTGCCGGGACTTTGCTCCCCTGTTTGCGGTGCGAGAGGGTGATTGGGTGTTGCTCCTGCAACAGCAGATCGACAAACCGCTGCGATCGGTGACATTGCCGGCAGGCTGATCAGATATCCGATTTTTTAACGCAGCGCCCATGGCGCGGGCATTTGCGGGTGACTGGCACGCTTGCTGCGTAAGCTACATGACATCCATTTGTGCGAGGTACCGTCCGATGAGTCAGCAAGCCGTGAAATTTGCCTATTGGGTGCCCAACGTCAGCGGTGGGCTGGTGGTCAGCAAGATCGAACAGCGCACTCACTGGGGCATCGACTACAACCGCAAACTGGCGCAGTTGGCCGAAGCCGCAGGCTTTGAATACGGCCTGACCCAGATTCGCTTCACCGCCGGTTATGGCGCCGAAAACCAGCATGAGTCCGTGGCGTTCAGCCATGCTTTGCTGGCGGCGACCACCACGCTCAAAGTGATCGCGGCGATCCTGCCAGGTCCCTGGCAACCGGCGTTGGCGGCCAAGCAATTGGCGACCATCGACCAGCTCACCAATGGCCGTATTGCGGTGAATATCGTCAGTGGCTGGTTCAAGGGCGAGTTCCAGGCCATTGGCGAACCCTGGCTGGAGCACGATGAGCGCTACCGTCGTTCAGAAGAATTCATCCGCGCCCTCAAAGGCATCTGGACCCAGGACGATTTCACCTTCAAGGGCGATTTCTATCGTTTCAACAACTACACCCTCAAGCCCAAGCCATTGGGCCAGCCAGAGGTTTTCCAGGGGGGTAGTTCACGGGCGGCACGGGACATGGCGGCGCGGGTCTCGGACTGGTACTTCACTAACGGCAACACCCCCGAAGGCATCAAGGCCCAGGTCGATGATATCCGCGCCAAGGCCGCTGCCAATCACCATTCGGTTAAGGTCGGCGTGAACGCCTTTGTGATCGCCCGCGACACCGAAGAAGAAGCCCGGGCCGTGCTGGCGGAAATCATCGACCAGGCCGACCCGGAAGCGGTCAACGCCTTTGGTGATGCCGCCAAGCAGGCGGGCAAGGCTTCGCCGGAAGGCGAGGGCAACTGGGCCAAGTCCAGCTTCGAAGACCTGGTGCAGTACAACGATGGCTTCAAGACCAACCTGATTGGCACCCCGCGGCAGATCGCCGAACGCATTGTCGCGCTCAAGGCCGTGGGCGTGGACCTGGTGCTCGCGGGCTTTCTGCATTTTCAGGAGGAGGTGGAGTACTTCGGCAAACGTGTTTTGCCGCTGGTGCGTGAGCTGGAAGCCACGGCCGATGCAGGCGCGAGCGGTTTTTCCAGGCACAAGGCAGCTGTGTGATCTTCGTAGTAGTCGTCGACCCAGGCAAAGCGCCGATAGCCATTGCGCTCATACAGGGAGAGTGCGCCGGGGTTGTCGGTGCGCACTTGCAGACGCAGGTACGCGCAATCGTTGGCCAGGGCGCAGGCTTCGATGTGCTCCAGTAACTGATGGCCCAGACCGATGCCTCGAGCGTGCTCGGCAATGGCGATGGAATACAAGCGCGCCAGCCGGGCGCCACGACGAAACAGCACCAGCCCATAGCCGAGCAGTTCACCGTGCTGTTGCACAAGCCACAACTGGCCATTGGCCCGGCTGATCATCCAGCGCAGACTGCGCGAAGACAGCCGATCACTGCTGAAACACTGCTGCTCCAACGCCACTAATGCAGGCACATCGTCGAGGGTTGCAACGCGAAAGAAAAGAGCCATAAGACCACCGTAAAAGTTGCGTAACGAAACGGGACTTCCCTAAAAGATCGTGCTTAATAGAAAAGGTCGAGTTCTCTAAAGCGGATCAACTAATATGTCGGCGGTACAAGGTCATTGGCGTCAAGTATCCGAGCAAACAGTTGCGGCGACAATAACGTCCAACGGTTATTTTTCCGCGCCACCCCGAAGTTCGAGCCAAGTGGTGATTATTGTCGAGCGCAAGGAAGATTGGGCCTCCTATTTTCCCAGCGAGGATATCGTCACCGCCCAGGAGTACCTGGAGCAGACCCGGGAAAACGAAACAGGCAAGCGCGTACAGGTAATCAACCTGTGCCGCAGCTACAAGTACCTGGGGCACGGCTACTACTGCTCGTTGCTGGCCGAGGCGCGTGGGCACAAGGTGATTCCATCGGTGCGCACCATCAGCGAACTGACCAGGAAAGCCCTGTATGGCCTGTCTCTGGATGATCTGGACAAAAGCCTGGAAAAGGCCCTGAGTCATCATCTCTACAGCAATACCGAAGGCTTTACCCTGACACTGTATTTCGGTCGGACCACGATAGAACCTTTGCAGGAGTTAGCGCGCCAGTTGTTTGAAACCTTTCCCTGTCCGATCTTGTTAGTTGAATTCCGTCAACATAACGGCTGGCATATCGAAGGCGTTAAGTCTGGCGTATTGCACAAGTTACGCGACGATCAGGAAGACCAATTCGCCCACGCCCTCGACAACTTCAGTCGCAAGGTCTGGCGTCAGCCGCGCTCACGTCGGTTGGCCCGTTATGACCTGGCAATTCTTCACGATCCTCAGGAGCAACTGCCTCCGTCCAACCCCCGCGCCCTGGAAAATTTCATACGGGTCGGCAAGGGCCTGGGCATTGATGTGGAGTTGATCGAGCGCAAGGATTACGCGCGCCTGGCCGAGTACGACGCCTTGCTCATCCGTGAGACTACCAGCGTCGATAACCATACCTACCGTTTCGCCAAGAAAGCCGAAAGCGAGGGGCTGGTGGTGATGGATGACCCCGCATCGATCCTGCGCTGCACCAACAAGGTCTACCTCACCGACCTGCTGAACAGCCACCAACTGGGCATGCCGGCCACCGAGATTCTTTACAAGGAGCGGCCGGAAGATTTCGAGCGCGTCGGCGAGCGCCTGGGTTTCCCACTGGTGTTGAAGATCCCCGATGGCTGTTTCTCCCGAGGGGTGATAAAGGTCGAAAGCCAGGCGGCGTTGCTCAAGGCTACGGCCGAGCTGTTCGAGCATTCGGTACTGCTGCTGGCCCAAGAGTTCTTCTACACCGAATACGACTGGCGCATCGGCGTGCTCAACCGTAAACCGATTTTCGCCTGCCAGTACTTCATGTCCAAGGGGCATTGGCAGATCTACAACCACAAGGCCATTGGCCAGGCCGTCAACGGTGAGTGTCGCACTCTGGCGGTCCACGAAGCGCCAAAAGCCGTGGTGGAACTGGCAGTGAAGACTGCCAACCTGATCGGCGACGGCCTCTATGGCGTGGACCTCAAGCAGTCCGGCGACAAAGTGGTGGTGATTGAGGTCAACGACAACCCCAACCTGGATGCGGGCATCGAAGACGCCTACCTGCAGGACGATCTGTATGGCTTGGTGCTGGAGGAGTTTGTGCGCCGCCTGGAGCTTAAACGCCAGGGTCAGGTGTGGTAACAATTAAGCAGACCGCTGAAACTCGCGGTTGCCAGGGCAGGAAGGCGAGCAACCTTTACCTGCCGTCGGACGGTTGATTCGATGCCAGTTAAACCGACATCCGGTTATGTTCAGGTTGTCCGCCGGAGTCTATAAATACCGTTCCCAGATGGGAATATAACGACGTTCATGATTCAGGCTCGCAACGTTGGGCCTGAAGCAGTTCCGTTGATGGAGCAGTTCAGCGTCACATTTGTGAGTGCACGTCTCTTTAATGGATTTAAGGAGACACGACATGACTGACTTAATAACTTTTGCCCTGCCTGAAGCTGTAACTGATAGCAAGGCCGATCGCCAATTGGGCCGAGCGCTCATAGATGCTTGGCGCAAAGACGGTATTTTTCAGATCAGCATCCATGACGAACAGGACCACAAGGTCAAGCGCGCCATGGCAGCCAGCAAGGCTTTTTTCAAACTGCCCCGGGAAGAGAAGTCGCGCTTAGTCAGCAGTCTTACCTATGCAGGGTATGTTGCTTCTGGCGAAGAGGTCACGGCTGGCGAGCAGGATCAATCGGAAATTTTCACCATTTGCAAAGATCTGCCACTGGAGGATCAGCGCGTCGTAGACGGCTGGCCGTGCCACGGTCCCGTGCCATGGCCCAATGACGAATACCGCGACAGCATGAAAGCCTTCCTGGAGGAATTGGGTGACACGGGCGAAAAGTTGTTGAAGCTGGTGGCACTCGGACTGGGATTGGAAATAAATGCTTTGACGCAGCTTAGCGAGGATGGCTGGCACCATATGCGTGTTCTGCGTTTCCCTGCCGAGTCGGCACAAACCTGCCGAGGTATTGGGGCCCATACCGACTACGGCATGCTGGTGATCGCTACTCAGGATGAGGTGGGAGGTTTGTATATTCGGCCTCCGGTCGACGGCGAACATCGCAAGCGCAACTGGTTGCCTGACGAAAGCACTGCAGGTTTATTCGAAAACGACGAGCCCTGGACGTTCGTGAAACCGGTACCGCGCGTGTTCACAGTGTTTCCGGGTGATATTTTGCAATTCATGACCGATGGACTTCTGCTCTCGACGCCTCACAAGGTCAAGCTAAACTCACGTGAGCGTTTTGCCATGGCCTACTTTCACGAGCCGAGTTTCAGCGTTTCAGCCAAGCCATTATTCAGTCAGAGCTGTACTGAACGTATTCATTACGGCACACATTTCACCAACATGTTTATGCGTTGCTATCCGCAACGGATAACGACCCAGTGCATTCTCAAGGAGAATCGCTTGAGCCACTTGGAAGGTATTAGTCTGGCCCACGCGCACCCTTGAGTTCGTTACGCTCCCGAGCGGGTAGGCCGCTCGGGAGACTTTTCAATGGCCGATCAGCGCCCATTGCTCAAGGTAGTGATTCCACCGGTTCTGCATCAGTTTGTTTTTGCAACGTGAGCACCTCAAACCCGTCCGCCGTCACTGCCACAGTATGTTCCCACTGCGCCGACAGACTGTTGTCCTTGGTCACCACCGTCCAGCCATCCTTGAGACTGCGCGTCTTGGCGCCGCCCTGGTTGAGCATGGGCTCCACGGTAAACACCATACCTTCGCGCAGAACGAGGCCGGTGCCAGGGCGGCCGAAGTGCAGGATCTGTGGCTCTTCATGCATCTGTTTGCCGATGCCATGGCCGCAGTATTCACGCACCACGCTGTAGCCGTTGGCCTGGGCGTGGCTCTGAATCGCATGACCGATATCACCCAGGCGAGCGCCGGGCTTGACCTGGCGGATGCCGGCCCACATCGCCTCGAAGGTCATTTCTACCAGGCGTTTGGCCTTGGGCGCCACGTTACCGATCATGTACATCTTGCTGGAGTCGGCAATGAAACCGCCTTTTTCCAGGGTGATGTCGATGTTGATGATGTCGCCGTCCTTGAGGAACTGCGTGGCGCTGGGCATGCCATGGCACACCACTTCGTTGATCGAGGTGTTGATGCAAAAGGGGTAGTCGTACTGACCCAGGCTGGCGGGGCGGGCCTTGAGTTCGTGGCGGATGAAGGCTTCGACGGCGCTGTCCAGCTCAAGAGTGGAGAGGCCGGCGGCGACATAACCGTCGAGCATGTCGAACACCTGGGCCAGCAGGCGCCCCGACTCTCGCATCACGGCCAGTTGGGCGGCTGTCTTGATCATCAGCTGCGCCCCCGGATCAGGTCGGGCTTGTCCAGCAACAACTTGTTGATCAGCTCGTTGTAGGGCAGGTGCGGGTTGAGCTCGGCGAGCAGGCCGATCTTGATCCAGAACTCGGCCTGGGCGTTGATGGAGCGGTCCATGGCGGCGCTGGCCAGGCGAAGCTGTTCGTGCAGTTGGTCGGTGATTTTGACGATGCCCATGAGGTTCACTGTGTAGGTTTGATATACAAAGCGTATACGTTTCGTATGCTTTGCGTAAACCCCTGGTTCAAATGAGGCGCGCGATAGTTGCGACATGTTGCCGAAAAGAGCGTCGACACAGGTTGCTGTTTGAACTGACATGCAGGGTTAAACGTTTAATCGCAGTGGTTCGACGATTATTTAAAGGCTGCAATCGGCTTCATATTAATCGGCAGGTCGCTTATGAAGAAAAGTTACAACAATGCTGAGATTTGCCGAGTAGGCTGGGTGAGTACAGGCGTCTGCCAGGGTTGGCAAGACGGGGCAGGCTAGCGCCTGCCAGCCCATAAAAACTGATTGGCAGTCTCAAAAAAGGAGAGGTTGGCCATGCTTTCGGAACTGGAACTTCGCAGCATTATTGAAGGAAGTTTTCTGCCTAAACGGTGCGAATGCACCAAAGCCGAGGATGCTTCGTTGACGATCAAGGTGTATGACGACCGCGACCGTGACCGGGTGGACTTGGAAGTCAAAGGTATAAACGCCGACAAACTCGACAGCAGTCGAGCCATTTGCAACCTGATCGCCGGTTTGCGTGAAGACCTCAAGCACACCCAGACCCACACCCTGCGTCGAGCAGGAGGGCGCGGTTATTTCTAGTTAAGTCTTGAATTCAAGTTGACCCAGGGCCTGGCATTCGCCAGGCCCATTGTTATGCGCGTCAGCCCAGCTGATGACGGTACGGCAGGTCGGGGCCGGTCTTGGTACAGGTCAACGCGGCAGCCCGAATCGCAAAGCCGAGCATGTTATCAATCTGCACGCGCGTGAGCTGTTGCAGGCCGGTCACTGAGTCAAGCTGATGCTCGGTCAGCCAGGCAATCAACGCGGCCTGGAAGGTGTCGCCGGCGCCCACAGTGTCAGCCATCACCACCTTGACTGCCGGCGCCGACCAGTTGCCGTGCTGACGGCTGAATACGCTGGCGCCATCGCCGCCGCGGGTGAGGAACACCAGTTGGCAGCGGTGTTGCAGCCAACCGTGCAGCACACTTTCGGGTGACTGGTCGGGGTAGAGCAGGTGCAGGTCTTCGTCGCTGACCTTGATCAGGTCGGCATGTGTGACCAGCTCGGCGACGCGATCACGCCATAGTTGGATGTCCGGCTGCGGGTTAAGGCGCACGTTAGGGTCCAGGCTGATCAGGCGCTTGCCGCTTTCGCGCTTGACCAGCGCCAGCAGGGTGTCGCCAATCGGTTGCACCACCAGTGAGAACGAGCCGATATGCAGCCCGCGCACCTCATCGCCGAGTACCGGCAAATGCGCGACTTCCAGCAACCGATCCGCACAGCCTTCGCCACGGAAGTTGTACTGCGGTGAGCCATTGGCGCCCACAGCGACCATCGACAACGTGGTCGGCGCGGCAAATTCCACCAGGAACTGCTCGCTGACCCCTTCATTTTTCAGCACCTGCAACAAGCGCCGGCCGAGGAAGTCGCTGGACAGGCCGCCGAACAACCCGGCTTCAATACCCAGGCGGCGCAGGCCCACGGCCACATTGAATGGCGAGCCCCCGGCAATCGCCTTGTAATTGACTTTGGCGGCCTGCCCGCTGGCATCCTCCTCGCTGAAAAAATCAAACAGCGCCTCACCACACACCAGATACATAGTCGTTCGCTCTTAAAGGGATGCCACGTGCTGTTGATAACGCTCATACGCCTGTTGATAGGCGCTGACACTCTCGGTTGCCGGCAAGGTACGGCTGGCCGGGTCGACGCTCACACATTTGTCGCACAGGCTGGCCAAGGGTTCGCCGCTCTGGCACCAGGCGGCCTGGATTGCCGCGCCCAGGGCGGCGGCTTCGCTCTGTTCGGTGCACACCACTTCGGTGTGCATGATATCGGCGACCATCTGCCGCCACACCGGGCTTTTCGAGCCGCCGCCGATCAGGCGGATGCTCTGACTTTGCAGGCCGGTCTGGCGCAGCAGGTCAAGGCCATAACGCAGACCGAAGGTGGTGCCCTCGACCACGGCGCGGCACAGGTTGGCGCGGGTCAGGTTGGTCATGGTCAGGCCGTGCAGGCTGCCGGTGGCGTGGGGCAGGGCAGGCACGCGTTCGCCATTGAGAAACGGCAGCATGCTCACCCCGTCGGCGCCAATCGGGGCTTGTTCGACCAGGGCGTTGAACGCCTGCAAGTCGAGTTCGAACAGCTCGCGAATTACCCCGGTGGCGTTGGTCAGGTTCATGGTGCAGATCAGCGGCAGCCAGCCGCCACTGGACGAGCAAAAGGTCGCTACCGACGCCTGCGGGCTGACGTTGGGCTGGTCGGCAAACGCATACACGGTGCCTGATGAGCCCAGGCTCATGGTGATCACGCCGGGAGCGATATTGCCGGTGCCGATGGCGCCCATCATATTGTCGCCGCCGCCGCTGGACACCACGGCGTTGGGGTTGATGCCCAGGCGCTCGGCAATGGCCGGCAGGATCGTGCCCACCGCCTGGTCGGCTTCGATCAACTGCGGGAGCGCTGCCTCCAGGCGGCCGCTGGGGTCGATGTGCCTGAGCAGCGCCACATCCCAGGTGCGGCTGCGCACGTCAAAGTAACCGGTGCCCGAGGCGTCGCCGTACTCGGCGCAGGCGCGACCGGTGAGCCAGTAGTTGAGGTAGTCGTGGGGCAGCAGGATATGGGCGATGCGGGCAAATACGTCCGGGTGCTGTTCACGGGTCCAGAGCAGTTTGGAGACGGTGTAGCCCGGCGCGATGGCTACGCCCAGGCGTTCCAGGGAGCCGCTTTCGCCGCCCAGGTGTGCCAGCAGGCGCTCGTTCTCCGGCGCGGTTTCGGTGTCGCACCATAACTTGGCCGGGCGCAGCACTTCACCTTGTTCGTCCAGCAGCACCAGGCCGTGCTGCTGGCCGGAAACGCCGATGCCAAGGATGTCCTGGCCGTCCACCCCGGCTTGTTGCAGGGCGCGGTGGGTGGCTTCGGTGAAGGCGTCCAGCCATTCCTGGGTGTGTTGCTCGCGCCGGCCGTTGGCGCCGCTGATCAAGGTATGCGCGGCGGCGCCCAGGCCCAGCACCTTGCCGCTGGAGGCGTCGAGGACGATGGCCTTGGTGCCTTGAGTGCCGCAGTCGATTCCGAGGAACAGGTTTTGCTGGGTCATGATGGAGTGCTCAGCAGTATTATTTTTGGATTGGTAACCCGGTCAAGTGTGGGAGGGGGCTTGCTCCCGATGAGGGAGTGTCAGTCAAATACCTTTCTCTGACCTACCGCTATCGGGAGCAAGCCCCCTCCCACAGTTTTAATCCGGTTTGTTCAGGAGTTGTTGCAGGGTTTGGGTGACGCCTTTGTCGCGCAGGCTTGCATAGCACCGCTCAAACGCTGCCACAAACTCAGCGGACTTGGGAATAGCCGTGCCAAAAATCTCCTCTACCCCCAGCAACCGCTGGCTGATCAGCGCGTCATCACTCACCAGCCCCTGGCAGAACTCGGCCCGCGGATCGGGGATCTTGTAATGCACGCCATTTTCATCCACCCCTTTCAAATACAAGGCCCAGGCCGCCACTACCAGCGCTGCACGCTCAGTCTCGCGGCCATCGGCAATCAAGCGATTGATGGTCGGCACGGTGAACTTGGGAAACTTCGACGAACCATCGGAACACACCCGTTCCAACTGGTCGGCAATCGCCTGGTTGGAAAAGCGCTCCACCAGCGTCTGCTTGTACACCGTCAGGTCGATGCCCGGCACCGGCGCCAGGTTCGGCGTAACGTCCAGGTCCATGTACGCACGCATATACGCCACGAACAGCGGGTCGTTCATGGTCTCGTGGACAAACCGATAACCCTTGAGAAACCCCAGGTAGGTGAGGGCCAGGTGACTGCCGTTGAGCAAGCCGATCTTCATCTCTTCGTAAGGCGTGACGTCATCGGTGAACTGCACGCCGACCTTCTCCCAGGCCGGGCGACCGTTGACGAACTTGTCTTCCAGCACCCACTGCACAAACGGTTCGCACACCACCGGCCAGGCATCGTCGACGCCATGTTCATCATGCAGTTGCAGGCGGTGGGCGGTGCTGGTCATTGGCGTGATGCGGTCGACCATGGCGTTCGGGAAGCTCACGTTGGTTTTGATCCAGTCATGCAGCTCGGCGTTGTGTAGCGCGGCGAAGGCCAGCAGTGCCTTGCGCGTGACGGCGCCGTTGTGCGGCAGGTTATCGCAGGACATGACGGTAAATGCCGCAGTGCCGGCGGCGCGGCGTTGGGTGAGCGCTGCGCAGATAAAACCGAACACGGTTTTGGGTGTCTTGGGGTGCGCCAGGTCATGCTGGATCTGTGGCAGGTGGGCCATGAATTCGCCGTTGCTGTCATCGATGCAGTAGCCGCCCTCGGTGATGGTCAACGAGACGATGCGGATAGCCGGGTCAGCCAGTTTGTCGATCAACGCCTGGGCGCCGTCTTCGGCCAGCAGCATATCGCTGAGGGCGCCGATGACGCGTACTTCGGTGTCGTCGGTGTCACCTAGCTCATACAGGGTAAACAAGTAATCCTGGCCGGCCAGGTCGTCGCGAGCCTTGCGGTCCTCGGCACGCAGGCCCACGCCACAAATGCCCCAGTCCAGGCCCTCGCCGGTATTCATCAAGGCGTCGGTGTAATACGCCTGGTGTGCGCGGTGAAAGCCACCGACGCCGATATGGGCGATGCCCTGGCGGGTGTCGGCAAGCGCATAAGCCGGGATTTTCACTTGCGGCGCCAACTGCGTGAGATTGTGTTTATTCAGTTTCATCTAAAAATACTCGCGGAGTCAGGCGGCTGCGCGCAGTGGGCGGGCCACCGCTACGCCGTCAGTGTCGAACAGATGGCAGTGCGCCGGGTCCAGGTGCAGGTGCAACGTCTCGCCGTACTGGCTGGCCATGTCGCCGCGAATCCGCATGGTCAGCGGTTCGCCATTGGCGGTGATGACGTGGCAGAAGGTGTCGCTGCCCAGGCGCTCGCCAACGTCAGCGGTGACGGTCAGGGTGGTTTGCCCTGGCGCGGCGATTTCCAGATGCTCGGGACGAATGCCCAGGGTCACCGCGCTGCCGACGCTCAAGGTCGCGCCACTCAACGGCAGGCTGATCAGGGTGCCAGCGTCCAATTGCACGTCGCAGCCATGGCCTTCGACACGCGTGACCTTGCCCTTGAGAAAGCCCATCTTCGGCGTGCCGAGAAAGCCGGCCACAAACAGGTTGGCCGGTTGGTGATACAGCTCCAACGGCGAGCCGACCTGCTCGATACGGCCACTGTTGAGCACCACCACCTTGTCGGCCAGGGTCATGGCTTCGACCTGGTCGTGGGTCACGTAGATCATGGTGGCTTGCAGTTCTTTATGCAGGCGCGCCAGTTCCAGGCGCATCTGCACGCGCAGCGCCGCGTCGAGGTTGGACAGCGGCTCGTCGAACAGGAAGATTTTCGGGTTACGCACAATCGCCCGGCCAATCGCCACGCGCTGGCGCTGGCCGCCGGACAGTTGCTTGGGCTTGCGCTCCAGCAGCGGCCCCAGTTCCAGGATGCGCGCCGCTTCGCTGACCTTGCTCTCGACCAGCTTCTTGTCGACACCGGCCAGGTCCAGGGCAAACGACATGTTCTTGCGCACGCTCATGTGCGGGTACAGCGCGTAGGTCTGGAACACCATGGCCAGGTCGCGCTTGGCCGGGGTCACTTCGGTGATGTCGCGGCCATCCAGTTCGATGGTGCCTTCCGTGACTTCTTCCAGGCCGGCGATCAGGCGTAGCAGGGTGGATTTGCCGCAGCCCGACGGGCCGACGAACACCACGAATTCCTTGTCGTTCACTTCAAGGTCAATGCCCTTGATGATCGAGAAACCTTCGAAGCCTTTTTGCAGATTCTTGATTTTCAGGTTGGCCATGATGGGCCTCCTTTTCGAATTATTATTTGACGGCGCCGAAGGACAAACCGCGCACCAGCTGTTTCTGGCTGATCCAGCCAAAGATCAGGATCGGCGCGCAGGCCAGGGTCGAGACGGCGGACAACTTGGCCCAGAACAAACCTTCGGGGCTGGAGTAGGAGGCGATCAGTGCGGTCAACGGCGCAGCGCTCGACGAGGTCAGGTTCAGCGACCAGAACGCCTCGTTCCAGCACAGGATCAGCGACAGCAACACCGTGGAGGCCAGGCCACCCTTGGCGATCGGCAACAGCACGCGGACCATTTCCTGCCACAGGGTGGCGCCGTCCAGGCGGGCGGCTTCGAGGATGTCCTTGGGGATGTCCTTGAAGTAGGTGTACACCATCCACACCACGATCGGCAGGTTGATCAGGGTGTAGATGATGATCAGCGCGATACGCGTATCCAGCAGGCCAAGGCTCTTGGCCAACAGATAGATCGGCATCAGCACGCCCACCGGTGGCAGCATCTTGGTCGACAGCATCCACAGCAGCGTGCCCTTGGTGCGCTGGGTTTCGTAGAACGCCATGGAGTAGGCGGCCGGCACCGAGATCAGTAGGCACAGGGCAGTGGCGCTGAACGAAATCACCACCGAGTTCCAGGCGTAGGCGAAGTAGTTGCTGCGTTCGTTGATGTGCAGGTAGTTCTCCAGCGTCGGCGTGAAGATGAACTGCGGCGGGGTGGCGAACGCATCGATTTCAGTCTTGAAGCTGGTCAGCACCATCCAGAAGATCGGGAAGAAAATCAGGATCGCGATCGCCCAGGCCAACGTACCGAGTAGCAGGCTTTGCAGGCGGCGGGATTGTTGAAGTGTCATGGCGCGGCCCTCAAGGCTTGTCAGTCAGGTTTTTGCCGATCATCCGCACCAGGATGATCGCCGCGATATTGGCGATGACCACGGCAATCAAGCCACCGGCCGAGGCCATGCCCACGTCGAACTGCACCAGCGCCTGGTTGTAGATCAGGTAGGCGAGGTTGGTCGAGGCGTAACCCGGGCCACCGTTGGTGGTGGTGAAGATTTCGGCGAACACCGAGAGCAGGAAGATGGTTTCGATCATCACCACCACGGCAATCGGGCGGGCCAGATGGGGCAGGGTCAGGTGCCAGAAGATCGCAATGGCGCCGGCACCGTCCAGACGTGCAGCTTCCTTTTGCTCCTGGTCCAGGGACTGCATGGCGGTCATCAGCAGCAGGATCGCGAAGGGCAGCCACTGCCACGACACAATGATGATGATCGACAGCAGCGGGTAGTGCGCCAGCCAATCCACCGGCTCGGCGCCGAAGAACTTCCACACGGCGGCGAGGATCCCCGACACCGGGTGGAAAATCAGGTTTTTCCAGATCAGCGCGCCGACGGTGGGCATGATGAAGAATGGCGAAATCAACAGCACCCGCACGATGCCACGCCCCAGGAACTCACTGGCCTCCAGCAGCGCGCTGATCAACACGCCGAACACCACACTGATCAGCAACACGCTGCCCACCAGCAACAGGGTATTGGTAGCGCCGGGCAGGAAACCCGAGTCGGTGATGAAGTAGCTGAAGTTTTCCAACCCCACGAATTGGTTTTCGCCGGGGTAGAGCAGGTTGTAGCGGATCAGCGAAAAGTACAGGGTCATGCCCAGAGGCACGATCATCCACAGCAGCAACAAGGCCACCGAGGGGCTGACAAGGAACCAGCCGGGGTTGGCCAGGCGGTTTTTGGCGGGTGTATTCATTAGAATCAAGACCAGTCAGATACGAATCGGAGCGCGGTCAGTGTGGGAGGGGGCTTGCTCCCGATAGCGGTGTATCAGTCACACAATCATCAACTGGTAGATTGCTATCGGGAGCAAGCCCCCTCCCACATTTGACGGTGGTGAGGCAGGGGTTACTTGGGATAACCAGCCCGCTTCATTTCCCGCTCGGTGGTGGTCTGCGCGGCGGTCAATGCGGCATCCACCGTCTGCTGACCGGTCAACGCACCCGAGAAGAACTTGCCGACCTGGGTACCAATCGCCTGGAACTCAGGAATGGTCACCAACTGGATACCGATATACGGCACCGGCTTCTCGGTCGGCTTGGTCGGGTCGGCCACTTTCAGTGATTCCAGGGTCACCTTGGCGAACGGCGCGGCCTTCATGTACTCGTCGCTGTAGGTGGATTGGCGCGTACCCGGCGGCACATTGGCGATGCCATCGGTCTTGGCCACAAGCTGGCCGTACTCCTTGGAGGTGGCCCAACTGGTGAACACCTTGGCGGCGTCCTTGGCCTTGGAACTGGTCGGAATCGCCAGGCTCCAGGAGTACAGCCACGAGGTGCCCTTGTCGGTCTTCTCGTGGGGCGCAAAAGTGAAACCGACATGCTCGGCGACCTTGCTCTGGCTCTTGTCGGTGACAAACGAACCGGCGACGCTGGCGTCTACCCAGATCGCGCATTTGCCGCTGTTGAACAGCGCCAGGTTCTCGTTGAAACCGTTGCTGGACGCACCCGGCGGGCCGGATTTCTTCATGTTGTCGACGTAGAAGTTCAGCGCGTCCTTCCACTCGGGGCCATTGAATTGCGGTTGCCACTTCTCATCGAACCAGCGCGCACCGAAGCCGTTGGCCAGGGTGGTGATCAGCGCCATGTTCTCACCCCAACCGGCTTTGCCGCGCAGGCACAGGCCGTATTGCTCTTTGGACTTATCAGTAAGTTTGGCCGCGTATTCGCCGATCTGGCTCCAGGTCGGGTGCTCGGGCATGGTCAGCCCGGCGTCTTTGAACAGGTCGGTGCGGTAATAGGTGATCGAGCTTTCGGCGTAGAACGGCAGGGCGTACAGCGAACCCTTGACGGACAAGCCATCACGTACCGAAGGGAACACATCATCAAGGTCGTAGGAGGCCGGCAGGTCCTTCATCGGCTCCAGCCAACCCTTGGCGCCCCACAGTGCGGCTTCGTACATGCCGATGGTCAACACGTCGAACTGCCCGCCCTGGGTAGCAATGTCGGTGGTGAGGCGTTGGCGCAACACGTTTTCTTCGAGCACCACCCAGTTCAACTTGATCTCTGGGTGCTCGGCCTCGAAGGTTTTCGAGAGCTTCTGCATACGGATCATGTCGCTGTTGTTGACGGTGGCAATGGTCAGGGTTTGCGCGCCAAGGCTGACGGCGCTGAGGGTCATGCATGCAGTCATGCAGGAACAGGCAAGCAGAGCTTTTGCTGTGAACTTCATCGCGCACTCCATTTCCGCGCCCAGGGGGCTACAGAAGGACGGTTATTGTTGTTGTGTCTTCCTACAGGTAGCCAGGAAGAGTGTGCGTCGATTACAGCCTTGAAATGGGGTTGTGACAAATCCTTGGGCGCACGCGCACTGATACTTTTTTGCACTCGATGATCGTCCCCGTGGTGCGTGGGGACGATCGATGCCGTATTTAACGCTCGATATCAGCCAGTGCTCGCTCAGCCAGCAAGCGAGATACCTCGATCAACTGGGCAATCCCCAGCGCGCCTTCGCGCCGTGAGCCGTCGAGATCAAAGGCGAAATCGCAGGTGAGGGCGTGGGCAGAGGCGAGGGATTCGCTGAGGTTGACCAGTAGGTCTTGCGTGGAGATGCCGTCTTTTACGGTGAACAGCACGCTGGGTGTTGGATCGATTGGGGGATTTGGGGTGGGCTTGATCATGGTGGAACTCCTGATTTAAGTGGAGCTACCACTGATCGCCGCGACGCGATCGGGTGGTAGCTGTACGCAGGTTCGCGGACCGGAATCAGGAAACCGGCATACCCGAAGGTATCCCGCGCACAGCCACCATAAGGGCGCACAGTAGACGATAAAAAGACGTCAACTGAAAGCGGAAATGGCACTTTGCGTCTGATTAAACCGGGCCGCGACGCCCGACCGCTGAGTGTGCAGCGGTGTACGGAGACTAGAGATTGAGTGTCCTAGGGACAACCTCAAAACATTGTAAGACGTTTCTGTTTCTCGACGCCTGCCGAGCGATCAACCTCAAGCCAAATTCTGCTCAGTCAGGCGCTGTACCGCCAATCGCCGATAGTGGGACGGCGTCATCCCCTTAAGCTGCTGAAACCGCCGGTTGAAGTTGGAAATATTGTTGAACCCCGACTCAAAACACACATCCGTCACCGCCTTGTCCCCATCGGCCAGCAACTCGCAGGACTTGCTGATGCGCAGCCGATTGACGAATTCAATAAAAGTCCGCCCGGTGGCCTGCTTGAATACACGGGAAAAATACGTCGGTTTCATCCCCAGGTACTCCGCGACTTCCTCCAGCGGCAGCTCGCGCGCGTAGTGGGCAAAGATGTAGTCCACCGCTCGGTTGGTGCGGTCGATGCTGTGTTCATCGGCTTGCTGTGGTGTGGTTACGCCGGACAGCAGCTGGTAGTCCTCACAGGCGCTCAATACCTCCAGCAGGATAAAGAAATGCCCCAGGCGCGCCATGCCGTGGGCGTCTTCAATGTGCTGCATGAGGGTCATGGCGTGGGCAATGGTCTTTTTGCAGCGGAATTCGATGCCGTACTGCGCGCGTTCGAGCAGCGGCGCCAGGCGTTTGAGTTCGGTGAAGATATGGCTGCCGTGTTCGAACAACTCGTCGGTGAAGTTCACCAGCATGTCGCGCTTGGGGACCACTTCGCCTTCTTCCACCTGGCTGATCCAGTTGTGGGGCAGGTTGGGGCCGGTGAGGAACAGGCTTTGCGGGTAGAAGTTGCCGATGTAGTCACCGATAAACACCTTGCCGGAGCTGGCGACGATCAGGTGCAGCTCGTATTCCTTGTGGAAGTGCCAGCGCACCAGCGGGCAGGGGAAGCCGTGCTGGCGATAGATGATGGACAGACCGTTGTGATCGTCCATCAGCTCGTAGGAGGGATCGGTGATGCGCGTTGCTCGGGTCATGCTGCCGTCGCTTTATTGTGGTCGCTGCGTAGGATAATGCCCCGTCGCGCACGACCTCGCCAGCAGCAGTGTTTACAGGTTGCGGTTTTTTGCCTCGATCCACTGGGACATGTACTGGGTACTCTTGTGCGCGTGATGGCGCAGCATACTGCCGGTGAAGTTGTCCCGGCGATGGGCAGCGAGGTTGCGGCGGCATTGCTCCAGGCAGTCCACCAAGGCTGGCCCGTGCAGAGTCTGGTCATAGCGCCGGGCCAGCAGTTGGCGCCCGTGTTCCTGGGCCTGGGTCCAGCGCTCGTGGTCCTGGTAGAGGGCCACAGCAGCGGCGGCCAGGGCCGGGGCGTCGTGTTCGATCACGCCGGGCCAGGGTTGATCATCGCCCATGGCCTCGGCGCCGATCGGGGTGGTGACATTGGGGGTGCCGCAGAGCATGGCGTCGATCAACTTGCCCTTGATGCCCGCGCCAAAGCGCAACGGTGCCAGGCAGATGCGTGCGGCGGTCATGACTTGCAGCGCGTCTTCGGCCCAGTTCATCACATGAAAACCCTGTGCCGGGTTGTGCAGGGCGGTGGCCTTGGGTGGGGTGTAGGCGCCATAGATATGCAGCTGCGCGCCCGGCAACTGTTGGCGAATCAGCGGCCACAGGCTTTGCTTCATCCACAGCACCGCATCCCAGTTGGGCGCGTGGCGGAAGTTGCCGATGCTGAGAAAGTGCGCACGGTCTTCAAACGGCGCAAACGCGGCGGTGGGCGGTTGCAACATCAACGGGCACCAATGGAGCAGAGCGGCGGGCACCTTGAACTGCTCGGTGAGCAGGCGGATTTCCACGTCGGAGATCATCAAGCTGATGTCACAGCGGTAAATCGCGGCGATTTCGCGCTTGGCCAGGTCGGTATCGGCCATGCGCTGGAACTCGTCTTGAAGCGCAGGCGCGAACAGGGCGCTGAAGTCGTCGCTGTCGGGGTTGGCTTTCACCTGCTCCTTGAAACGCTGGTGGCGGGCATCGCGCAGGCTTTGCAGGTCGGAGGTTTCCAGCACGCGCAGGGCGTTGGGGCAGCATTGCTCCACGCGCCAGCCGAATTGCTCCTCCATCATGAAACGGTCGAACAGTACGATATCCGGGGCCAGTTCGCGGATAAAGTCATCGAAACTGCTGTTATTCAGTTCGATGGCGCATTCGGCGATGCCAAGTGCCGGCAAGTCGGCCTTGTGTTCGCCGATGGTCGCAGGGCTGCTGAAGGTAATGTCCCAACCTTGCGTAAGAAAACTCTCAAGGATCTGCATCATATGCCCCCCCGCAGCCGAGGAGCGGGGCTCTGGCCAGACGTAACCAATGACCAGAACTTTGGTGGCAGGCTGATTCATCGACGACGGTTTCCTTGAAGGGCAGGCGAAAAGCGCGCAATTAAACCACAACCTGGCGACATGACAATTTGTGTCTGGCGGTAGGTAGCATCGGCACTTTGTGGTTAACTTCGGCCTCTCGAATTCGTTTAACCAAAAACCAGCATAAGGATTCCGTTCATGGCTCAAGTCACCCTCAAAGGCAACACGGTCCAGGTTGAAGGCGAACTGCCGAAAGTCGGCGCCAAAGCCGCAGATTTCACCCTGACCGCCGGCGACCTGTCCGACGCCACCCTGGCCACCTTTGCCGGCAAGCGCAAAGTGCTGAACATCTTCCCAAGCGTTGATACCCCAACCTGCGCCACTTCCGTGCGCAAGTTCAATGCCCAGGCCAACGATGTGGCCAACACCGTGGTGCTGTGCATCTCCACCGACCTGCCATTCGCCCAAGCGCGCTTCTGTGGTTCCGAAGGCCTGGAAAACGTTAAGAACCTGTCGGACTTCCGTGATTCGGATTTCGCCGTTGATTATGGTGTGGCGATTGCCGACGGCCCGCTCAAAGGCCTGACCGCTCGCGCTGTCGTGGTACTGGACGAAAACGACAATGTGCTGCACAGCGAGTTGGTCAAGGAAATCGCTGAAGAGCCAAACTACGATGCGGCCCTGGCTGTATTGAAGTAACTGTTTCTGCGCGTAACTGTCGTTTGGCAGTAACACGTATGATGCATGATTGCGGCCTGGCCTAGTCCAGGCCGTTTTTATTTGAGTGTCAGCGGTTTAGCGAAATAGCTGGCGGACTAAGATCAGACGTTAAAAGTTGTAAGCCCAAGGTAAATAGCCGGTAAAGGTGCTTTTCTAAACGCCCCCCAGTGCTTATCTTTCAGCCTCCCGAAGAAGAAGCTCTCATCCCCAATGGTTGATCACTCCATGCAATCCTCCTCCCGCAACTCCCGCCGCTGGCTGTTTGGCCTGCTTGTGCTGCTGGTTATCGCCGGCCTGTGCTGGAAATTCTGGCCCGGCGGCGCGGCTCACAAGGACGCTCCTGCGGGGCACACCGGCAAGACCGGCATGGCGCGCCCGGGCTTCGGCGGTTCCACCGGCCCGGTGCCGGTGCGCGTGGCGCCGGTGGTGCAGGGGGAGTTTGCGGTGTACTACAAGGCGCTGGGCACGGTCACCGCGCTCAACACCATTAATGTGCGCAGCCGGGTGGGCGGTGAGCTGGTGAAGATCGCCTTTGAAGAAGGCCAGATGGTCAAGGCCGGCGACCTGCTGGCAGAAATCGACCCGCGCAGCTACCAGAACGCCTTGCTCCAGGCCCAGGGCACATTGCTGCAGAACCAGGCGCAGTTGAAAAACGCCCAGGTCGATGTGGAGCGTTATCGCGGCCTGTACGCCCAGGACAGTATCGCCAAGCAGACCCTGGACACCGCCGAAGCGCTGGTCCTGCAATACCAGGGCACGGTCAAGACCAACCAGGGCGCGGTCGACGATGCCAAGCTCAACCTTGAATTCACCAGGATCCGTGCGCCGATCAGCGGCCGCGTTGGCCTGCGCCAGCTCGATGTCGGCAACCTGGTCGCAGCCAATGACACCACCGCCCTGGCGGTCATCACCCAGACCCAGCCGATCAGCGTGGCGTTCACCCTGCCGGAAAATACCCTGGAAACCGTACTGGCCCGTTACCACGCCGGCAACAAACTGCCCGTGGAAGCCTGGGACCGTAGCGACGTGAAAAAACAGGCGGTCGGCGTGTTGCAGAGCCTGGACAACCAGATCGACGTCACCACCGGTACTTTGAAGTTCAAGGCGCGCTTTGATAACAAGGACCAGGCGCTGTTCCCCAACCAGTTCGTCAATGTGCACTTGCTTGCCGACACCTTGCATAACGTGGTGTTGGCGCCGTCGGCGGCGGTCCAGTTCGGCAACACCGGCACCTTTGTCTACAAGCTTGACGGTGACAACAAGGTCAAGGTCCAGCCCCTGGTGCTGGGTGACACCGACGGTGAGAACACCGTGGTCAAGGAGGGCCTGGTCGCAGGCGATCGCGTGGTGCTGGAAGGCACTGACCGTCTCAAGGACGGCAGCGAAATCGAAGTGGTCAACGAAAGCAAGGAAGTGCCGACCACGCCGACCGAACACCTGCAAGGCAAGCCCGCGGCAAAAGGGGAGACCGGCGCTGACGCCGGCAAGGCGCAAAAGGTCGGTTCATGAACCTGTCACGCCTGTTTATCCTGCGCCCGGTCGCCACCACGCTGAGTATGCTGGCGATTGTATTGGCCGGGATCATTTCGTACCGCTTGTTGCCGGTATCGGCCTTGCCCCAGGTGGACTACCCGACGATCCGGGTGATGACCCTGTACCCCGGCGCCAGCCCAGACGTGATGACCAGTGCGGTCACTGCGCCGCTGGAGCGTCAGTTCGGGCAGATGCCCGGGCTGACCCAGATGGCGTCCACCAGCTCGGGCGGTGCGTCGGTGCTGACCCTGCGTTTCAACCTCGACGTCAATATGGATGTCGCCGAGCAACAGGTGCAGGCCGCAATCAACGCCGCCACCAACCTGTTGCCCAAGGATTTGCCGGCGCCGCCGGTGTACAACAAGGTCAACCCTGCCGACACCCCGGTGCTGACCCTGGCGATTACTTCCAAGACCATGCTGCTGCCCAAGCTCAATGACCTGGTCGATACGCGCATGGCGCAGAAAATCGCCCAGATCAGCGGCGTCGGCATGGTCAGTATTGCCGGTGGCCAGCGCCAGGCCGTGCGTATCAAGGTCAACCCCGAGGCCCTGGCGGCCAATGGCTTGAACCTGTCGGATGTGCGTGCGCTGATCGCCGCCTCCAACGTCAACCAGCCCAAGGGTAACTTCGACGGCCCCACCCGCGTGTCGATGCTCGATGCCAACGACCAGTTGGTCTCACCCCAGCAATATGCCGAGCTGATCCTGGCCTACAACAATGGCGCACCGTTGCGCCTCAAGGATGTGGCGCAGATCGTCGACGGCGCCGAAAACGAACGCCTCGCGGCCTGGGCCAACGAAAACCAGGCGGTACTGCTCAACATCCAGCGCCAGCCGGGCGCCAACGTGATCGAGGTAGTCGACCGTATCAAGGCGCTGCTGCCGAGCATCACCGACAACCTGCCGGCCGGCCTGGACGTAACGGTGCTTACCGACCGTACCCAGACCATCCGCGCCTCGGTGAAAGACGTACAACACGAGCTTCTGATTGCCATCGCCCTGGTGGTGATGGTGACGTTCCTGTTCCTGCGTCGGGTCAGCGCCACGATCATTCCGTCCATCGCCGTGCCGCTGTCTCTGGTGGGTACCTTTGGCGTGATGTACCTGGCGGGGTTCTCCATCAATAACCTGACGCTGATGGCCCTGACCATCGCCACGGGGTTCGTGGTGGATGACGCCATCGTTATGCTGGAGAACATTTCTCGCTATATCGAGGAGGGCGAGACGCCGATGGCGGCGGCGCTCAAGGGCGCCAAGCAGATCGGCTTCACCCTGATTTCCCTGACCTTGTCGCTGATTGCGGTACTGATTCCACTGCTGTTCATGGCTGACGTGGTCGGGCGGCTGTTCCGCGAGTTCGCCATCACCCTGGCGGTGGCGATCCTGATTTCGCTGGTTGTGTCCCTGACCCTGACGCCGATGATGTGCGCGCGCTTGCTCAAGCGCGAACCGAAGGAAGAAGAGCAGGGACGTTTCTATAAGGCCAGCGGCGCCTGGATCGATTGGCTGATCCAGGCCTATGGCCGCAAGTTGCAGTGGGTGCTCAAGCACCAGCCGCTGACCCTGCTGGTGGCCATCGCTACCCTGGGGCTTACGGTGGTGCTGTACCTGGTGGTGCCCAAGGGCTTTTTTCCGGTGCAGGACACCGGGGTGATCCAGGGCATTTCCGAAGCGCCGCAGTCGATTTCCTTTGCGGCGATGAGCCAGCGTCAGCAGGAGCTGGCGAAGATCATCCTTGCTGATCCCGCGGTCCAGAGCCTGTCGTCCTACATCGGTGTGGACGGCGATAACGCCACCCTCAATAGTGGCCGCTTGCTGATCAACCTCAAGGCCCACGGCCAGCGCGACTTGAGCGCAGCCGAGGTGATCACCCGCTTGCAACCGCAAATCGACAAGCTGGTGGGCATCCGCCTGTTCATGCAGCCGGTGCAGGACCTCACCATCGAGGACCGCGTCAGCCGTACCCAGTACCAGTTCAGCATGTCGTCGCCGGACGCCGAGTTGCTGGCACTGTGGAGTGGCAAGCTGGTGCACGCCCTCAGTCAACAGCCGGAACTCACCGACGTTGCCAGCGACTTGCAGGACAAAGGCTTGCAGGTGTACCTGGTGATCGACCGCGACGCGGCCTCGCGCCTGGGTGTGAGTGTCTCGACCATTACCGACGCGTTGTATGACGCCTTTGGCCAACGGCAGATCTCTACCATCTATACCCAGGCCAGCCAATATCGCGTGGTGCTGCAGGCTCAGTCCGGCGAAACCCTCGGCCCGGCCGCGCTCAACCAGATCCATGTGAAGACCACCGACGGCGGCCAGGTGCGGCTGTCGAGCCTGGCCCATGTCGAGCAGCGCCAGGCGCAGTTGGCGATTGCCCATATCGGCCAGTTCCCGGCGGTGATGATGTCGTTCAACCTGGCCCCCGGCGTCGCCCTGGGCAAGGGTGTGGAGCTGATCAACCAGACCCAGAAGGACATTGGCATGCCGGTGGGCGTGCAAACCCAGTTCCAGGGTGCCGCCCAGGCGTTCGAGGCGTCCCTGTCGAGCACCTTGCTGCTGATCCTGGCCGCGGTGGTCACCATGTACATCGTGCTGGGCGTGCTTTACGAGAGCTATATCCACCCGATCACTATCCTTTCGACCTTGCCGTCGGCGGCGGTGGGGGCCTTGCTGGCCCTGCTGCTCAGTGGCAATGACCTGGGCATGATCGCGATCATCGGCATCATCCTGCTGATCGGTATCGTGAAAAAGAACGCGATCATGATGATCGACTTCGCCCTCGACGCCGAGCGTAATCAGGGCCTGGACCCACAGACGGCGATTTACCAGGCGGCGCTGTTGCGTTTCCGGCCGATCCTGATGACTACCCTGGCCGCGTTGTTCGGTGCGGTACCGCTGATGCTTGCCAGCGGTTCCGGCGCGGAGTTGCGCCAACCGCTGGGTTTGGTGATGGTCGGTGGCTTGCTGGTGAGCCAGGTGTTGACGCTGTTCACCACGCCGGTGATCTACCTGTACTTCGATCGCCTTGGCCGGCGCTGGCGCAAAGAGCCGCAACGCCTGGAGCCGGTTGAGCCATGAACCTGTCCGGACCTTTCATTCGCCGGCCGGTAGCGACCATGCTGCTGAGTCTGGCGATCATGTTGCTCGGTGGCGTCAGCTTCAACCTGTTGCCGGTGTCGCCGCTGCCGCAGATCGACTTCCCGGTGATCGTGGTGTCGGCCAGCTTGCCCGGCGCCAGCCCCGAGGTGATGGCGTCCAGCGTGGCGACGCCATTGGAGCGTTCATTCGGTTCGATTGCCGGTATCACCACCATGAGCAGTTCGTCGAGCCAGGGCTCGACTCGGGTGATCCTGGCCTTTGATTCCGACCGCGATATCAACGGTGCGGCGCGGGAAGTGCAGGCGGCGATCAATGCCTCGCGCAACCTGTTGCCCAGCGGTATGCGCAGCATGCCCACCTACAAGAAGATCAACCCGTCCCAGGCACCGATCATGGTGTTGTCGCTGACCTCCGACGTGCTGCAGAAGGGCCAGCTGTATGACCTGGCGTCGACCATCCTGTCCCAGAGCCTGTCCCAGGTGCCGGGCGTGGGCGAAGTGCAGATCGGCGGCAGCTCCCTGCCGGCAGTGCGCATCGAGTTGGAACCCAAGGCCCTCGACCAGTACGGCGTGGCCCTGGACGATGTGCGCAATACCATCGCCAATGCCAACCAGCGCCGGCCCAAGGGCTCCCTGGAAGACGCTGAGCGCAATTGGCAGATCCAGGCCAACGACCAGCTGGAAAAAGCCAAGGACTACGCGCCGCTATTGATCCGCTATCAGGACGGCGCGGCCCTGCGCCTGGGGGATGTGGCGAAGATCACCGATGGTGTGGAAGACCGCTACAACAGTGGCTTCTTCAATAATGATTCGGCGGTGCTGCTGGTGATCAACCGCCAGTCCGGCGCCAACATCATTGAAACGGTCAGGCAGATCAAGGCCCAGTTGCCGGCGTTGCAGGCAGTGCTGCCGTCCAGCGTCAAACTCAGCCTGGCCATGGACCGCTCGCCAGTGATCACTGCCACCCTGCATGAAGCGGAAATGACCCTGCTGATTGCCGTGGGCCTGGTGATCCTGGTGGTGTACCTGTTCCTGGGTAACTTCCGTGCTTCGCTGATCCCGACCCTGGCGGTGCCGGTGTCGCTGGTCGGCACCTTCGCGGTGATGTACCTGTACGGGTTTTCGCTGAACAACTTTTCGTTGATGGCGCTGATCCTGGCCACCGGGCTGGTGGTGGACGATGCCATCGTGGTGCTGGAGAACATTTCCCGGCACATCGACGAGGGTGTGCCGCCGATGAAGGCGGCGTACCTGGGTGCCGAAGAAGTCGGCTTTACCTTGTTGTCGATGAACGTGTCGCTGGTGGCGGTGTTCCTGTCGATCCTGTTCATGGGCGGGATTGTCACCAACCTGTTTCGCGAGTTTTCCATCACCTTGTCGGCGGCGATCATCGTCTCGCTGATTGTCTCGCTGACCTTGACGCCGATGCTCTGCGCCCGCTGGCTCAAGCCTCATGACAAGACCCGGCAGACCGGTTTGCAGCGCTGGAGCCAGAAGGTCAACGACCGCATGGTCGCCGGCTACGCCACCAGCCTGGACTGGGTATTGCGCCACCGGCGCCTGACCCTGCTCAGCCTGTTGATTACCGTGGGGGTGAATATCGCGCTGTATGTGGTGGTGCCAAAAACCTTCATGCCTCAGCAGGACACCGGCCAATTGATCGGGTTTGTGCGCGGTGACGATGGCCTGTCGTTCAGCGTGATGCAGCCGAAGATGGAAGTCTTCCGCCAGGCGGTGCTCAAGGATCCGGCGGTGCTCAGCGTGGCCGGCTTTATCGGTGGCAACCAAGGCACTAACAACGCAGTGATGCTGGTGCGCCTCAAACCCATCAGTGAACGCAAGATCTCTGCCCAGGCGGTGATCGAGCGTCTGCGCAAAGAGGTGCCGTTGGTACCGGGCGGGCGCCTGTTCCTGATGGCCGACCAGGACCTGCAGTTCGGCGGCAGCCGCGACCAGACCAGCGCGCAATATTCCTACATCCTGCAAAGCGGCGACCTGGCTGCGTTGCGCCTGTGGTACCCGAAAGTGGTCGCGGCGATGCGTGAGTTGCCCGAGCTGACTGCCATCGACGCTCGCGAAGGCCGGGGCGCGGCGCAGGTTACGCTGATCGTCGATCGGGACCAGGCCAAGCGTCTGGGCATCGACATGGACATGGTCACGTCGGTACTCAACAACGCCTACAGCCAGCGGCAGATTTCCACCATCTACGATAGCCTCAACCAGTATCAGGTGGTGATGGAGGTCAACCCCAAGTATGCCCAGGACCCGATCACCCTGAACCAGGTCCAGGTGATTACTGCCGATGGTGCGCGGGTGCCGTTGTCGACCATTGCCCATTACGAGAACAGCCTGGCCGACGATCGCGTCAGCCATGAAGGCCAGTTCGCTTCCGAAAACATCGCCTTCGATATGGCGCCCGGGGTGACGGTAGAGCAGGGCACCGCGGCCATCGAGCGAGCGATTGCCAAGGTCGGCCTGCCTGAAGATGTGATCGCCAAGATGGCCGGCACCGCCGACGCCTTTGCGGCCACGCAGAAGGGCCAGCCGTTCATGATTCTCGGTGCGCTGGTGGCGGTGTACCTGGTGCTGGGCATTCTGTATGAAAGCTATATCCACCCGCTGACCATTCTCTCGACCCTGCCGTCGGCGGGTGTTGGCGCGTTGCTGGCGATCTACCTGCTGGGCGGCGAGTTCAGTCTGATTTCGTTGCTGGGCTTGTTCCTGCTGATCGGTGTGGTGAAGAAAAACGCGATCCTGATGATCGACCTGGCGCTGCAACTGGAGCGCAACGACGGCATGAGCCCGCTGGAATCGATCCGCAGCGCCTGTCTGCTGCGCCTGCGACCCATTTTGATGACCACCCTGGCCGCCATCCTCGGCGCCTTGCCGTTGCTGCTCGGCACCGGCGATGGCGCGGAAATGCGCCATCCGTTGGGCCTGACCATTATTGGTGGCCTGGTCTTCAGCCAGATCCTGACCCTTTACACCACCCCGGTGGTCTACCTCTATCTCGACCGCGCGCGCCACCGCTTCAATGCCTGGCGCGGCGTGCGTACCGATGCTGCCCTGGACACTGCGCTATGACCGATTCAACCAAATTATTGTGGCGAGGGAGCAAGCACCCTAGCCACAACAACACAATGAAGTTATTGGCCATGATGATGTGTGGGGTGTTGCTCAGCGCCTGCGCCATTGGCCCTGACTACAAGCGCCCGGAGGTCATCGAACCGGTGCAGTTCAAAGAAGCCCAGGGCTGGCGCCAGGCCAACCCCAGCGATTCCCTGGCCCGTGGCGCCTGGTGGGAGCTGTATGGCGACCGCCAACTCAATGAGCTGGTAGAGCGCCTCAACACGTCCAACCAGACCGTTGCCCAGGCCGAAGCGCGCTTTCGCCAGGCCAAGGCGCTGGTGCGCAGTTCCCGCGGGGCGTTTTACCCCAGCGTCGACCTGAGCGTGGGTAAAACCCGCGCCAGCCAGGGTACCGGCAGCAGCAGCGCCAGCCTCAGCAGTTCCAGCAGTGGTATCCGCGACACCCTCAATGCGCAGTTGGGCGTGAGTTGGGAAGCCGATATCTGGGGCAAGTTGCGCCGTGGACTAGAGGCCAATGAAGCCAGCGCCGAGGCCAGCTCGGCAGACCTGGCCGCGATGCGCCTGAGCCAACAGTCGGAACTGGTGCAGAGCTACCTGCAACTGCGGGTCATGGATGAACAGACGCGCCTGTTGCAAGCCACCCTGGACACCTACCAGCGTTCATTGAAAATGACCGAAAACCAGTACCGCGCCGGGGTGGCCGGCAAGGATGCCATCGCCCAGGCGCAAACTCAGCTCAAGACCACCCAGGCCAGCCTGATCGACCTGATCTGGCAGCGCGCCCAACTGGAAAACGCCATTGCCGTGCTGATCGGCGAAGCCCCGGCCAACTTCAACCTGGCGGTGAGCAAAGACATTCCGGCGCTGCCGCAAATACCGGTGAGCCTGCCGTCCCAGTTGCTGGAACGTCGCCCCGATATTGCCTCGGCCGAACGCTCGGTGATCGCCGCCAACGCCAACATCGGCGTGGCCAAGGCGGCCTATTACCCGGATCTCAGCCTGAGCTTGCAGGGCGGCTACTCCAGCAGCACGTATGAAGATTGGATCAGCCTGCCGAACCGCTTCTGGTCGGTGGGGCCGAAACTGGCGATGACCCTGTTCGATGGCGGCCAGCGCTCGGCGGAAGTCGACCGCACCGTGGCCAGCTATGACGAGACCGTGGCCAAGTACCGCCAGACCGTACTGGATGGGTTCCGTGAAGTGGAAAACTACATGGTGCAACTCAAGGTGCTGGCGGACGAAGCTGTGGTCAGCAATGAAGCGCTGGAATCGGCGCGTGAGTCGTTGCGCTTGACCGAGAACCAGTACAAGGCGGGTTTGATCGCTTACCTGGATGTGGTGACTGTGCAGGCGACGGCCTTGAGCAACGAGCGCACCGTGTTGACCTTGTTGCAGTCGCGGCTGGTAGCGAGTGTGCAGTTGATTGCGGCGTTGGGTGGTGGCTGGGACGGCCAGACGTCTCTGGCCGAGAAGGAGTGAGCGAATACCTGGGCATCCTGTAGGAGCGAGCTTGCTCGCGAAAAACGTCAACGATAACGCGTGTTTCCTGAATACACGCGGCGCCTATGATTTTTCGCAAGCAAACTCGCTCCTACAGTGGGGAGGCCCCCTCCCATAGGTATTGAAAAATACCCGCATTAAGCCAGCAGATTGACGCCAAAAAATGACTAATGGCTATCTGCTTAATTAATCACCTGCCCCAGAATCATTCTCGCTACAATCGCCCGCTTTGCCACCCGGCATGGGCTTGTACGCCCTGTTGCCTGCGAGAAGCCCCATGTTGATCGGTAGCTATTCAACCTCCCTGGTCGTGATTTCCCTGTGCGTTGCAATGCTGGCGTCCTACACCGCGTTGGACCTGGCCGGGCGTATCGCTACGACGAAGGGGCGTGCCGTTTACCTATGGATTACCGGCGGCGCAGCAGCCATGGGCGTGGGCATCTGGTCCATGCACTTTATCGGCATGTTGGCCCTGCGCCTGCCGTTTGCCCTCGGGTTTGACCTGGGCATCACTGCGCTGTCGCTGTTGATCGCCGTGTTATCCAGTGGCTTCGCCTTATGGCTGGTCAGCCAGCCACGTCTGCCGGCCTGGCAACTGGCGTTCGGTGCGCTGGTGATGGGTGCCGGTATCGCCAGCATGCACTACACCGGCATGGCAGCGATGCGCATGACCCCGGGGATCGACTACGACCCGACCTTGTTCGGCGCTTCGTTGTTGATCGCAGTAATGGCCTCCGGTGCCGCGCTGTGGATCGCCTTCAACCTGCGCCGTAATACGCCTTACGTGCGCCTGGCAAGGGGTGGGGCGGCGGTGGTGATGGGCGTGGCCATTGTCGGCATGCACTACACCGGGATGGCCGCCGCGCAGTTTGCCGATGACAGCTTCTGCGGTGCCGCGCTGACGGGCTTGAGCGGCAAGGGCCTGGATAACCTGGTCTTGGTGACCTCCCTGGCGGTGTTGGTCATAGCATTGTTGACCTCATTGCTCGATGCCCGCCTTGAGGCGCGTACCGCTGTACTCGCCGATTCCTTGACCCTGGCCAACCAGGAACTGACCCACCTGGCACTGCACGACATGCTCACCGGCTTGCCCAATCGCACGCTGCTGGCGGATCGCATTCAACAAGGCATTCAGGCGGTGTACGAGCAGGGCGGTTGCTTTGCGCTGATGTTTATCGACCTGGACGGCTTCAAGCCGGTCAACGATGCCTTTGGTCATCACATGGGCGATCAACTGCTGCGCGAGGTTGGCCTGCGTCTGCGCGAGGACTTGCGCAGCCAGGACACCCTGGCCCGTATTGGCGGTGACGAGTTCGTGTTGCTGGTGCAATTGACCCAGCCGGACGATGCCATGGGCCTGGCCGAGCGTCAGGTCGGTCTGATCAACCGCGCTTTCACGGTGGCCGAGCATGAGCTGAAAATCTCCGCGAGTATCGGTATCGCCATGTTCCCGGGCAACGGTAATAACCCCCAGGAGCTGTTGATGAACGCCGACGCGGCGATGTATCACGCCAAGGGCATGGGCAAGAACGGCTACAGCTTCTTCGATGCGTCAATGAACACCAATGCGCGCAAGCAACTGCAATTGTTGCAGGACCTGCGCAATGCCCTTGAACTCGGCGAGTTTCGCTTGTATTACCAACCCAAGTTCGATGCGGTGAGCGGTATTGCCGTGGGGGCCGAGGCGTTGTTGCGCTGGGAGCATCCGCAACAGGGCTTGTTGCTGCCGGCAGCTTTTATCGCGCTGGCGGAGAAAACCGGGCTGATCATTGCCATCGGTGAATGGGTACTCGACGAAGCCTGCCGCCAGATGAGCCTGTGGTACGCACAGGGTTATCAGAGCTGGCGCATCGCCGTGAATCTTTCGGCGCTGCAGTTCTGTCATGCCGGGTTGGTCAACAGTGTTGCGGCTGCTCTGGAGCGCCACCAATTACCCGCCAACAGCCTCACGCTGGAGATCACCGAGACCACTGCCATGAGCGATGCCGATGCGAGCATGACGGTATTGCAGCAGCTCTCGGACATGGGCGTGGACCTGTCCATCGATGACTTTGGCACCGGTTACTCCAGCCTGATGTACCTCAAGCGCCTGCCGGCCAACGAGTTGAAGATCGACCGCGGCTTTGTACGCGACCTGGAGCACGACAGCGACGACGCCGCCATCGTCTCGGCCATTGTCGCCCTCGGCCAGGCCCTGGACTTGCGGATCGTTGCCGAAGGCGTGGAAACCGATGCGCAGCAAAATTTCCTTACCCGCCTGGGGTGTGATTCCTTGCAAGGCTATTTGTTGGGGCATCCATTGCCGGCCGACAATTTCATGGCAAACATCCTCGCCGGCGAAGATGCGCCAGCGCCTGACAAAAGCCATCAGTGACGGGTATTCTTGGATCCAACCCTAACCATCAGGTTGAATCAGGAGACCGTAGCCATGGACAAAGTCGTCATCATCACCGGAGGCAGCCGCGGGATTGGCGCCGAGACGGCCTTGCTGGCTGCTCGCGAAGGTTATCGCATCTGCATTAACTATCAGTCGGACGAGAAGGCTGCCCATGCCGTGCTTGAACAAGTGCGCGGCCTCGGCGCCCAGGCCATTGCGGTGCGCGCTGATGTCAGCATCGAAGATGAAGTGATAGCGCTGTTCAATCGCGTGGATGCCGAATTGGGGCGTGTCACGGCGCTGGTCAACAACGCCGGTACTGTGGGGCAAAAGTCGCGGGTCGACGAGATGTCCGAGTTTCGTATCCTGAAGATCATGAAGACCAACGTGCTGGGCCCGATCCTGTGCGCCAAGCACGCGGTGCTGCGTATGTCGCCTCGGCATGGCGGGCAGGGTGGCAGTATCGTCAACGTGTCGTCGGTAGCGGCGCGGCTGGGGTCGCCAGGTGAGTATGTGGACTACGCTGCGTCCAAGGGCGCTCTGGATACCTTCACCCTCGGTCTGTCCAAAGAAGTCGCAGGTGAAGGTATTCGAGTCAACGCGGTACGCCCTGGTTATATCTTTACCGATTTCCACGCCCTGAGCGGCGACCCGGACCGCGTCAGCAAGTTGGAGTCCGGTATCCCCATGGCGCGTGGCGGGCGTCCGGATGAAGTGGCTGAGGCGATTATCTGGTTGCTGTCGGACAAGGCCTCATACGCCACCGGCACCTTTTTAGACCTAGGGGGCGGACGCTGAAAAGCAGCTTACTGCCCGAGGTTTTGCAGCACGTCGTAGCCGTTTTCCGCGAATGCTACAAGTAGACGGGCTTCTGAGTTCTTTCGGGTGGAATAGCCGGCGTTGTGAAAGCCATTGATCTTGCCGTCGTGTCGTTCGCTGTTACCGACGCGGCGATCATTCACATTGTCGAGGACGTTAATCACTCTCGCCAGGTTATAGGCCGCGTGGGCCCTGGCCTTGGCATCAGGGTTGGCGAATGTCCAGTCCCCCAGTCGGCGCTTGAGCAAGTCTGTCACCGGGTAGCTATCGCGGCGCTTGAACAGGTGCTTGAGCGCAGGATTGGCGTTGATGATCTGCCGGGTGGTACGACTGTCACCGACGGGAGGTTCTTCGGGCGCAGTCGGCGCAATAAGCCAGTTATTTTCAGGGCGACCTTCGCCAAGCCGATAGGCGGTCGATGCCGCAAGAGGGTTGATGCGCATGACGATCTCGACATGAGGATAGGCATAGCTAGGTGGTTCCTGATGGCACACGGTTCCACGGGCTGTGTTTCGCGCCGTTAAAAAGACCGCACTATCCGCCCCAGCGTCTCCATGGCCTTTTCCGAGGCTTCGTTCCATGGGCTGCCATAGTTCAAGCGTATGCAGTTTCTGAAGCGCTGGGTCGCTGAAAAAATCGGCCCCGGTGCGATGCTGATGCCTTGGGCCAGGGCCATCTGGAACAATTTCAGCGAGTCGGTTTGCTCCGGCAATTCCAACCACAGAAAATAACCGCCCGCCGGCTGGCTGACCCGTGTCTGGGCCGGGAAGTAGCGGGCGATGGCCGCCAGCATGGCGCTTTGCTGTTCTTCCAGGGCATAGCGCAATTTGCGCAGATGCCGGTCATAACCGCCGTGTTGCAGGTAGTCGGCAATCGCCGCCTGGGCCGGCATCGACGGGCACAGCGAGGTCATCAGTTTCAGGCGCTCGACCTTCTGCGCAAAGCGCCCGGCCGCGACCCAGCCGACGCGGTAGCCCGGTGCCAGGCTCTTGGCAAAGGAACCGCAGTGCATCACCAGCCCTTCGGTATCAAACGCCTTGGCCGGTTTTGGCGCGTGTTGCCCGTAGTACAACTCGGCATAGACATCATCTTCGATCAACGGCACCTGATGGCTGCGCAACAGCTCTACCAGCGCCTGTTTTTTTGCTTCGGGCAGGGTGGCGCCCATGGGGTTCTGGAAGCTGGTCATGGTCCAGCAGGCCTTGATTGGGTAGCGCTCAAGACTTTGTGCCAAGGCGTTCAGGTCAATACCATCGCGCGGGTGCACCGGGATTTCCACGGCCTTGAGTTTCAGGCGCTCCAGCACTTGCAGGCAGGCGTAGAACGCCGGTGCCTCGATGGCAACCAGGTCGCCCGGTTCAGTCACGGCTTGCAGGCACAGGTTCAGCGCTTCGAGGGCACCGTTGGTAATCAGCAACTCCTCCATGGGCAGCATCAGGCCGCCGACCATGTAGCGCAGGGCAATCTGTCGGCGCAGTTGCGGGTTGCCCGGCGACATGTCGGTGACCACCAGGCGCGGGTCCATTTCGCGGCTGGCGCTGGCCAGGGAGCGGGCCAGGCGCGGCAACGGGAACAGCATCGGGCTGGGGAAGGCCGAGCCGAAGGGCACTGTATTAGGGTCTTTGATGGAGTCGAGTACCGAAAACACCAATTCACTGACGTCCACATGGGTGGACTCATGCACCTGCTCGCTCACCACTGGCTCGGAAAACGGGCTCGGCGCATGGGTGTTGACGAAGTAGCCCGAACGCGGCCGCGCGCGAATCAGGCCACGGCGTTCCAGCAAGTAATACGCTTGGAACACGGTAGACGGGCTGACGCCGTAGGTCTGGCTGGCATAGCGCACCGACGGTACGCGCTGACCTGGGCCAAGGACGCCGGAGCGGATCAGTTCTGCGATGTCATCGGCGAATTTTTCGTAGCGTTTCATGGCAGCCTTAAACAGTTTTCAGTCTGTACGCCGGGTAAGTGTGTGTGGGAGCTTGCCCACGATTAGCATAGGTATCTACACATTTTTGGTACGGCGCTGTACCTGTGGCGAGGGAGCTTGCTCCCGTGACGACCAGTCAGCCAGCGCATATCTATCTGATGCTCCGAGATCCAAATGTGGGAGCGGGCTTGCTCGCGAAGGCGGCCAGGCAGCCGACACAGTTATACCGAGTACATATCCATTGCTGCGGTAACGGCCACTTATGGTTCCGCTCTTACAGCGGGTCACTTTCGAAAAGCCGGAATGCCGGCCCAGAATCCCTGTCGAATTCCGGCCAGCGTGGTTTGACGGGGCGCTTAAGATCAAAAACAGATCAAGATCAAGAGCGGCTCGCTTCGCATCGTAGTTACCGTCGGCTTCTACAACCTAAAAAATTGTGTAGATACCTATGTCCCGATGAGGGGGTGTCAGTAACCAAAACTGTTCTGACCCACCGCTATCGGGAGCAAGCCCCCTCCCACATTGGCGGATTGTCAGCGGTTCAACGGCGCGACGAAGCGACTGTCTGCGGCGCTGTAGATCCAGGGCTCATCCACATCTGTCACCTTGAAGCGCAGGCTCTGCGAGCTGCTCGCCGGCTTCTCGGCCAGCAGTGCCACGGACACCGGCATATCGACGATTTCTCCGGGCGCCAGGCTGATCCGGGTCTTGCCTTGCAACTGGAACCCGTCGGCATCCACCAGTTCCACCCGGTAGTCCTGGCGTTGCTGGGTCTTGTTGATGACCTTGAGGCTGTAGATGTTCTCGATCAAACCCTGGCTGTTTTCGCGAAACATGCCGCGGTCCTTGGTGACATCCAGCGACACCATCGGCCGTTCAATCAAGGCCACCACCAACGCGGCAATCATTACCAGCAGTACGGCACTGTAGCCGATCAGGCGTGGCCTGAGCAGATGAGTCTTGCCACCCTGCAGTTGGTGTTCACTGGTGTAGCTCACCAAACCCCGGGCATAGCCCATTTTGTCCATGATCGAGTCGCAGGCATCAATGCAGGCCGCACAGCCGATACATTCCATTTGCAGGCCGTCGCGGATATCGATGCCGGTAGGGCAAACCTGCACGCACAGCTGGCAATCAATGCAATCACCGAGCCCTGCATCGGCTGGCTGCACTTCGCGTTTGCGCGGGCCACGGCGTTCGCCGCGGGCGGTATCGTAGGAAATGGTCAGGGTGTCTTTATCAAACATTACGCTTTGGAATCGCGCATACGGGCACATATGCATGCACACCGCTTCGCGTAACCAGCCGGCATTGATGTAGGTAGCGCCCGTGAAAAACAGCACCCAGAACAGGCTCACCCCGCCGATTTGCCAGGTCAGCAGTTCGACGGCGAGAGGGCGGATGGGCGTGAAGTAGCCGACAAAGGTCAGCCCGGTCAGCACGCTGATGCCCAGCCACAGCGTATGTTTGGCTGAGCGTCGCGCGAGTTTGTTCAGGCTCCACGGGGCCGCCTGCAGCTTGATACGCTGGTTGCGCTCGCCCTCGGTGATCTTTTCACACCACATGAACAGCCACGTGAACGAGCTTTGCGGGCAGGTATAACCGCACCAGACGCGGCCGGCAAACACCGTGATCGCAAACAGGCCGAAGGCACAGATGATCAGCAGCGCCGAGAGCAGGATAAAGTCCTGCGGCCAGAAGGTGGCGCCGAAAATGTGGAACTTGCTGTGCGCCAGGTCCCACAGCACGGCCTGGCGCCCACCCCAGTTCAGCCATACGGTGCCGAAAAAGGCCAGGAACAGCATAGCCGCTCCACTGACACGCAAGGTGCGGAACAGGCCGGTAAAGCTGCGGGTATGGATCAGGTTATCGCTGGATTTGGCCTTCACCTTCTTTGGGTGTATGGGCTCAAAGGTTTCCACGGTTGGGATTCGTTCGCTCATGGTCGTTCGCTCATCAGCCTCCATCAGGCCAATGCACTATGGGCGACAGGCTGTTTGCATAACAGACTCAGGTATGGCGATATAAAGCGGATCAGATGGGCTGGATGTACCCATCTGCGTCAATGTGCTGCACCCCAGCGTCAATAAGGTGCAGCGATCGATCGAAGGGGCTGACGCAGATCAATTAAATCACCGAACCCGGTTCGTCGGCCTTCACGTGCTGACGGCCATCGGTGGCGCCTTCAACCGTCAGGGCGTCCGCCTCGGCTTCGGTGATGTAGATGCGAGAACCCGCCAATTCCAGATAAGACATGGCTTTGTCGTGATCGGTAAGGATGGTCACCCGGGTGGCGGGCAGGCTTTGTTCCTGGCCGTTTTCGTCGAGCGTGAAGTAGCACAGATGATTTTCGATGCGTACGGTCATGACGATCTCCGTTTTGTGAACTGTGCAGCGTTAGGCGACTGCCATGCGCACGGGTTCCGGGCAACTGACTGGCGGTCTGTGCGGTCTATTCTTTACTCATAATAAAAGGAGCGCATCCATGGACGTCTGGTGGCAACAAGTGTGGCAAACCCTGCAAGCCGAGTTCGCCGACATCACCGATGCCCGGCAACTCACTCAAGTGACTGTGCGCCTGCTGATCGCTGCGATCCTGGGTGGCATCCTGGGTTTTGAGCGTGAACACAAGGGCAAGGCGGCGGGCGTGCGCACTCATATGCTGGTGGCGCTTGGCGCGGCGCTGTTCGTGCTGGTGCCGCAGATGTCCGGCAACCAGGCAGACGCCATGAGCCGGGTGGTTCAAGGGGTGATTGCGGGCATCGGCTTCCTTGGCGCCGGCACTATCCTCAAGGGCAAGGAAGATGAAGAGGGCCAGCATGTGAAGGGCCTGACCACGGCTGCCGGGTTGTGGATGACCGCCGCCATCGGGGTGGCGGCGGGCATGGGGCGTGAATCGACGGCGGTACTCAGTACGTTGCTGGCCCTGGCGGTGTTCAGCATCATGCCGAGAATCGTCAAGTTAGTGGAAAAGTAATACCCAGCCATCAGGTCACGATGTTGCTTTGGCGCACCTCACCAAACACCTTCAGTACGAAGGGTGGCTTGCCTGGAGCATCAGCAATGACTACCACGCTGACATTTTTATTGGGCGAATATTGAATCTGTATCTCCCCGATCGACTCTGGGCGGCGCTCAACCCATCGCAGCGGGGTGTTCAACTGTTTCTGAATGCCGGTCAGGTTCAGTTTGTCTTGGGATTTGAAATTCCGGATCTCTTGAGGAGACTCGAGTGTGGATTCACTGGCAGAGCGGAAGCTGTAGGTTGCAGAGCTGTCGTGGCCAGTGTCGGAGGCCGATGGCGGTGGCGTGGCATCTGCTTGTGACGCGTCGAGCTTTTCCTTGGCCAGCGAATCGCAGGTATTGCTTAAGGTTTTATAGGTCGAGTCCATCCTGGAATAGTGTTGTTTGATTTTGGCTAACTCTGCGAGTGAGTTATCGAGACGGCCAAAAGAGCTCGAGGCGTCGCCGTCAAATGCCCCGAGCAGGGCCTCGATATTTTTAAAGGCGAATTTATTCATTACCTCTTCTGTTGTTTTGTGCTTGGCTGAGTTCAGGTTCCTGGCACCGGCATTGAGCACGACGCTCATCTCTTCAAATTTTTTGCGGTTCGCTTTGGCGTCGGGCCCACGTAACGCTGCGCGCCTGTTTTCTGGCTGAAAAATCCATTCGAGTTCGGACTTGATCGCACGAGATTGGGCAGAGTCCGGATTGCCCTGTAGCGCGTTGATTGTTTCCGGGGTCAATAGTGTATGAGTATCGCTCACGCGTTTCGTCGCGTCTGCGTGTTGCTCAGGAGAGGTCTGATTGGAACGCGTGTCAGGCGATTGCTGTGCACGGTCCGGTGCCTTGGGCGTAACGGACCAGTTCGGGCCAGCGTTGAGCAACGCGTCCACCTGCTGCTGTGTGGGCCGGCCCTGAGCTTGGGCGCCGCTGGAGTGTCCAGGTGGCGATGGCTGCGTGCGGGAAAAGTGCTGAGGGTTGATAGTCGACATGGTGTCCTCGCGATAGGATCAGAACTTCCCATCGGAAGATGGGTTGAGTGCGAGGTAAATATATAAACCTGCAGTCACGCGAGCATTCAGGCTTGTTCCCAGTGTCTGTAGGAGAGTTCGATTTTTTGCGGCTCGCTCGAGTTGAAGAACAGCCTGGCCCCTCCCGAGCGAACCTCCATCATTGTGACTCAGACGATGACCGGCGGCGTGGTCGTGGGCGGTTCTTGCGCTGCGGGTGGCTCATCTTCAGGGGGTTCCTGCTTTGGCGCCGGCGTCGGCTCCGAAGGCGGCAAGGGCGGGGCATCGATATTCGGATCTTCGGGTTCAGGGGGTATTGGGATATTCATCAGTGTGGCCTCCTTTGTGCTTGGCTCTATGGGTGGACCATTGCCTTGGGGAATTGATTCCCCGCCCGGCGGCGACATATCCACCTGAACTTTTGCCGCGCGCCCAGGCTCGGACTTTAAACGGCTCTGCTCAGGGAGAGCGTCGCCGTACTTGAATTCGGATCAAGCAAAGAGCGTCCACGGGGCGTAAGGGGAAGATGCTCGATGACTGCTGAAATACTGGCTCCAGAGGGCTGCGCACTGCCGTTGTCGCAAGCGCTGTTGTTACCCAGGATCGCTATCGAAAGCACCATGCCGGTGATCGACAAGGGGGAATTTGCCGTCAAGGCCGTGGTCGGCCAGCGCGTCAATGTCACCAGTAAAGTGTTCGCCGATGGCCACGACAAACTGGCGGTGCTGATCCGCTGGCACGCGCTGGAGGATGAAAGCTGGCACAGCGTGGTCATGACCGATGTCGGTAACAATGGCTGGGAGGGCGCGTTCACCGTCGCCCACCTCGGTCCGCATGAATACTGCATCGAGGCATGGATCGATACCTTCGCCAGCTTCTGCTATGAACTGCGCAAGAAACACGAGGCCGGGGTGCCGGTCAGCCTTGAATTGCAGGAGGGCCGTAGCCTGGTGTTGCAGGCCGCCGAGCGCAGTGACAACGAATTGCGCGACCGCTTGATGTTGCTGCACCACGAATTGTCGGGCCTGCTGGAAACCGAGCAGGTGGCGTTGTTCCTGCACGAAGACAGTGCACACCTGATGACCCAGGCCGATCATCGCGCTTATCTGAGCATCAGCCCCGCCTACCCGATTGACGTAGAGCGTGAGGCGGCGCAGTTCGCCAGTTGGTATGAGCTGTTTCCCCGCTCGATCACCGACGATCCGGCCCGCCACGGCACATTCAATGACGTGCACTCGCGCTTGTCGATGATCCACGACATGGGCTTTGACGTGCTGTATTTCCCGCCGATCCATCCCATCGGCCGCAGCCATCGCAAGGGTAAGAACAACTCACTCACCGCCGGCCCCGATGATCCGGGCAGCCCCTATGCCATCGGCAGCGAGGAGGGCGGGCACGAGGCGATTCACCCGCAACTGGGCAGTCGTGAGGATTTCCATCGCCTGGTCAAAGCCGCTGCCGACCACGGCCTGGAAATTGCGCTGGACTTTGCCATCCAATGCTCCCAGGACCATCCGTGGCTTGAACAGCACCCTGGCTGGTTCAACTGGCGCCCCGATGGCACGATTAAATACGCAGAGAACCCGCCGAAAAAGTACCAGGACATCGTTAACGTCGATTTTTATGCGGCGGATGCGATTCCGGGCTTATGGACAGAGCTGCGCGATATTGTGGTGGGTTGGGTGGAAGAGGGCGTGAAGACCTTTCGCGTCGATAATCCCCACACCAAGCCGCTGCCATTCTGGCAATGGCTGATCAGTGATGTCAGGTCCAGATACCCTGAGGTGATCTTCCTCGCCGAGGCCTTTACGACTCCGGCGATGATGGCGCGCCTGGGCAAGGTCGGCTACTCCCAGAGCTACACCTACTTCACCTGGCGCAATACCAAGGCCGAGTTGAGCGAGTACCTGACGCAATTGAACCAGTCGCCGTGGCGCGAATGCTACCGGCCGAACTTCTTCGTCAATACACCTGATATCAACCCAGGCTTTTTGCACCAGTCCGGGCGCGCCGGCTTCTTGATTCGTGCCGCGCTGGCGGCCATGGGCTCGGGCCTGTGGGGCATGTATTCAGGCTTTGAACTGTGCGAAGCCGCGCCAGTGCCGGGCAAGGAGGAATACCTGGATTCGGAGAAGTACGAAATCCGCCCGCGGGACTTCACCGCCCCCGGCAACATCATTGCCGAGATCGCCCAACTCAACCGTATCCGTCGGCAGAACCCGGCCCTGCACACACACCTGGGGCTCAAGCTCTACAACGCCTGGAACGACAACATCCTGTATTTCGGCAAGCGCAGCGAAGATGGCAGCAACTTCATCCTGGTGGCAGTCAACCTCGACCCCTTTAACGCTCAGGAAGCCCATTTTGAACTACCGCTGTGGGAGCTGGGCCTGCCGGATGACGCCCAGACCCAGGGTGAAGACTTGATGAACGGCCACCGTTGGACCTGGTACGGCAAGACCCAATGGACACGGCTTGAACCGCAGATGCCCTTTGGAATCTGGCGCATCACCCATTCCCCAGGCTGATGGAGTTCCCCTGTGGGAGCTGGCTTGCCTGCGATAGCGATTTGTCAGCCACCATTTCAGGTACTGACAGACCGTTATCGCAGGCAAGCCAGCTCCCACACTGGATCGCATTCCGTCTGCAGAACTTTAGTGTTTTCAGGAGTTCCCGATGGCGAAGAAACCCAAGACAGCCACCTTCATCAAAGACCCGCTCTGGTACAAGGACGCGGTGATTTACCAGGTTCACGTCAAATCCTACTTTGACTCCAACAATGATGGCATCGGTGACTTCCCCGGGCTGATTGCCAAGCTCGACTATATTGCCGACCTTGGCGTGAACACCATCTGGCTATTGCCGTTCTACCCCTCGCCACGTCGCGATGACGGCTACGATATTGCCGAATACCGTGGCGTGCACAGCGACTACGGGACCATGGCCGATGCCAAACGCTTCATCGCCGAGGCGCATAAACGCGGGCTGCGGGTAATTACCGAGCTGGTGATCAACCACACCTCCGACCAGCACCCCTGGTTCCAGCGTGCGCGCAAGGCCAAGCCGGGTTCGGCCGCGCGGGACTTCTACGTGTGGTCGGACGATGACCAGAAGTACGACGGCACGCGCATCATTTTTCTCGATACCGAAAAATCCAACTGGACCTGGGACCCGGTCGCCGGCCAGTACTTCTGGCACCGCTTCTACTCCCACCAGCCCGACCTCAACTTCGATAACCCGCAAGTCATGAAGGCCGTACTGTCGGTGATGCGCTATTGGCTGGACCTGGGCATTGACGGCCTGCGTCTGGACGCCATCCCCTACCTGATCGAACGCGACGGCACCAACAACGAAAACCTGGCTGAAACCCACGACGTCCTCAAGCAGATTCGCGCCGAAATCGATGCCCATTATCCCGACCGAATGCTGCTGGCCGAAGCTAACCAATGGCCCGAAGACACGCAGCTGTATTTCGGTGAGCGCAAAGGCGATGACGGCGATGAATGCCATATGGCCTTTCACTTCCCGCTGATGCCGCGCATGTATATGGCGCTAGCCCAGGAAGACCGCTTTCCCATCACCGATATTCTGCGCCAGACCCCGGAGATTCCCGCCAATTGCCAATGGGCGATCTTCCTGCGCAACCATGATGAGCTGACCCTGGAGATGGTCACCGACAAGGAACGCGACTACCTGTGGAACTACTATGCTGCAGACCGCCGCGCCCGAATCAACCTGGGTATTCGTCGACGCCTGGCGCCGCTGATGGAGCGTGATCGTCGCCGTGTCGAGTTGCTCAACAGCCTGTTGTTGTCGATGCCGGGCACACCGACTTTGTATTACGGCGATGAGATCGGCATGGGTGACAACATCTACCTGGGCGACCGCGACGGTGTGCGTACGCCGATGCAGTGGTCTATCGACCGCAATGGCGGCTTCTCCCGTGCCAACCCGGCCAGCCTTGTATTGCCGCCGATCATGGACCCGCAATACGGTTATCAATCGGTCAACGTCGAGACCCAGGCCCAGGACCCGCATTCATTGCTGAACTGGACCCGGCGCATGCTCGCGGTGCGCAAGCAGTCCAAGGCCTTTGGCCGTGGCAGCCTGAAAATGCTCTCGCCGACCAATCGGCGCATCCTGGCTTACACCCGTGAATACACGGGGGAAGACGGCCACACCGAAATCATCCTGTGCGTGGCCAATGTGTCGCGCAGCGCCCAGGCGGCGGAGCTGGACTTGTCTGCCTTCGCCGGCATGGTGCCGGTGGAGATGCTCGGCGGTAATGCCTTTCCACCGATTGGCCAGCTGAATTTCCTGCTGACCCTGGCGCCCTATGGCTTTTATTGGTTTGTGCTGGCGACGGAAAACCAGATGCCAAGCTGGCATGTGGAACCGGCGCAGAGCATGCCCGACTTCACCACTCTGGTACTGAAAAAACGCATGGAAGAATTACTCGAAGAGCCTTGCCGCACCAGCCTGGAACAAACCTCATTGCCAGCCTGGTTGCCCAAACGTCGCTGGTTTGCCGGCAAAGACACGGCGATCGACAGCGTGCGCATCGCTTACGGCGTACGTTTTGGCGACCCACAGCACCCGGTATTGCTCAGTGAAGTCGAGGTCAGCAGCGGCGGTCAGGTCAGCCGTTATCAACTGCCGTTGGGCTTTCTCGGCGAAGATCAGGTGAGCAGCGCCTTGCCCCAGCAATTGGCCCTGGCCCGGGTGCGACGTACTCGCCAGGTAGGGTTGGTGACCGATGCCTTCAGCCTTGAGCCTTTCATCCGTGAAGTCATCCAGGCCATGCAGGCAGGGACCGTGCTCAACTCCAGTGAGGGCGATCTGCGGTTTGAGGCGACCGGACACCTGGCCGGGCTGCAACTGACTCACGAATCGCCGGTGCGTTACTTGTCTGCCGAGCAGTCCAACAGTTCGGTGGTGGTGGGCGAAAGCCTGGTGCTCAAGCTGATTCGCAAAGTCAGCGCCGGGGTACACCCGGAGCTGGAAATGAGCGCCTACCTGACCGCCGCCGGCTACCCGAATATCTCGCCTTTGCTGGGCTTTATGAGCCGCCGCGACGCGCAGGGGCAGGACAACCTGCTGATGATTGCCCAGGGCTACCTGAGCAACCAGGGCGATGCCTGGAGCTGGACCCAGAACAACCTGGAACGGGCGATCCGCGACGAGTTGGCCGAGGCCATTTCTGAACAGGAGCAGCACTACAACGCCCTTGGCGAACTGGCGGATTTCGCCGCGGCGCTCGGCCAGCGCCTGGGGGAAATGCATGGGGTGCTGGGTGCGCCAACGGATGACAAGGACTTCAAGCCGCAAATCACTACCGCCAAGGATACTCAGGCCTGGGCCAAGGATGTCGGCGCGCAGATCGAGCGTGCGCTGCAATTGCTCAAGCTTCATCAAAGCCAGTTGAACCCCGCTGACCAGGCGTTGGTCAGTGAGTTACTGGTACACAAAAAAACCATCGCCGGGCATGTCCAGGCGTTGGCGAAGGCCACGGTCGGCGGGCTGCGGATTCGTGTCCACGGTGACTTGCACCTGGGCCAGGTGCTGGTGGTCAAGGGCGACGCGTACCTGATCGACTTTGAAGGGGAACCTGCGCGGCCGTTGCATGAGCGGCGCGGCAAGCACAGCCCCTATAAAGATGTGAGCGGAGTGCTGCGCTCCTTTGACTACGCGGCGGCCATGGCCCTGAATGTGCAAGCAGTGGATCAGACACCGCAAGCCAACACTGCGCGCAAGCGCGTCACCGATCGCTATCTGAGTGAAGCCCGCCAGGCATTTACTCAGGCTTATCAGACGGCGACGTCTACACTGGCGCATGATTGGCAGGATGCCAACGGCCAGGACGCAGCGCTGACGTTGTTCAGCCTGGAAAAGGCCGCGTACGAAGTGGCCTACGAAGCGGAAAATCGCCCGACCTGGTTGCCGGTGCCCTTGCAAGGGCTGCATGGCTTGCTGAGCGGGCTTACACCTAAATCGAAACCTGTACGCGGTGGGGAGACGTCATGAGTTTTACACATAAAGAACCGCTGCAGCCCAAGTTGACTGCATTGCCGGCGTCCAAGGACGTCGAAGCGCTGGTACGCGCCGAACACCCGGATCCGTTCTCGATCCTGGGCCCGCATGACGACGAGCAGGGCGGGCAGTTTATTCGCGCCTTTCTGCCAGAGGCGCTCAGCGTTCAGGTACTCAGCCGGGATGGCGGTGAAGTGCTGGGCAGCCTCGAGGCAACCCAGGTGCCTGGCTTGTTTGTCGGGCAGTTCAGCACGCGCCAGCCGTACCTGCTGAAAATCCAGTGGGCGGGCGGTGAACAGATTACCGAAGACCCCTACAGCTTCAGTCAATTGCTGTTGGGGGAAATGGACCTTTACCTGTTTGCCGAAGGCAATCACCGCGACCTGGGCAGTTGCCTGGGGGCCCAGGTGACCAGTGTCGATGGCGTGCAAGGTGTGCGCTTTGCGGTGTGGGCACCGAATGCGCGGCGGGTTTCGGTAGTTGGCGATTTCAATATCTGGGACGGTCGCCGCCATCCGATGCGCCTGCGTCACCCCTCCGGTGTGTGGGAGATTTTTATCCCGCGTTTGCAGCCGGGCGCTGCCTACAAATACGAAATCCTCGGGGCCCATGGGATCCTGCCTCTCAAGGCCGACCCGGTGGCGCTGGCCACCCAACTGCCGCCCGACACGGCCTCCAAGGTCGCCGCACCGTTGCAGGTGGACTGGCAAGACCATGAGTGGATGCAAGCCCGGGGTGAAAAGCAGAAATCCACGGCGCCGTTGTCGATCTACGAGCTGCACGTGGGCTCCTGGCAGTGCGAGCTGGACGAGACCGGCGAGGTCGCCCGTCAATACGGCTGGCGTGAACTGGCGGAGCGCTTGATCCCCTACGTGCAGCAACTGGGCTTCACCCATATCGAGCTGATGCCGATCATGGAGCACCCCTTTGGTGGTTCCTGGGGCTATCAGGCTTTGTCGCAATTCGCCCCGAGTGCACGCTTTGGATCGCCCGAGGATTTCGCCTGGTTCGTCAATGCCTGTCACCAGGCGGATATCGGCGTGATTCTCGATTGGGTGCCGGCGCATTTCCCCACCGATACCCACGGTCTGGCGCAGTTCGACGGCACAGCGCTGTACGAGTATGCCAACCCGCTGGAGGGCTTTCACCAGGACTGGGACACGCTGATCTACAACCTGGGCCGTACGGAAGTGCACGGCTTCATGCTGGCCTCGGCCCTGCACTGGCTCAAGCATTTTCATGTGGATGGGCTACGGGTGGATGCGGTGGCTTCGATGTTGTACCGCGATTATTCGCGCAAGGCCGGCGAGTGGGTGCCCAACCGCCATGGCGGGCGCGAGAACCTGGAAGCCATCGATTTTCTGCGGCATTTGAACGACGTGGTCGCCCTTGAAGCGCCCGGCGCGCTGGTGATCGCCGAGGAATCGACGGCATGGCCGGGGGTCAGCCAGCCTACCCAGCAAGGTGGCCTGGGGTTCAATTACAAGTGGAACATGGGCTGGATGCATGACTCGCTGCACTACATCCAGCAAGACCCGGTCTACCGTGCCCATCATCACAACGAGCTGAGCTTCGGCCTGGTATATGCCTGGTCCGAGCGGTTTATCTTGCCGATCTCACACGACGAAGTGGTGCACGGCAAGCACTCGCTGATCGACAAGATGCCGGGAGATCGCTGGCAGAAGTTTGCCAATCTGCGCGCCTATCTGAGTTTCATGTGGATGCACCCGGGCAAGAAGCTGTTGTTCATGGGCTGCGAATTTGGCCAGTGGCGCGAATGGAACCACGACCAGCAACTGGACTGGTATCTGCTGCAATACCCTGAGCACCGTGGTGTGCAGAAGCTGGTGGGCGATTTGAACCGCCTGTACCGCGAGGAGCCGGCGCTGCATGAACAGGATGATGCGCCCCAAGGCTTCCAGTGGCTGATTGGCGATGATGCGATCAATAGTGTTTACGCCTGGCTGCGCTGGAGCAAGGACGGCCGGCCGGTGCTGGTGGTTGCTAACTTCACCCCGGTGCCGCGTGAAGGCTATGCGGTTGGGGTGCCGTTCGGCGGGCGTTGGAGTGAGGTGATCAACAGTGATGCGGACACTTACGCCGGTTCCAACTTTGGCAATGGGGGAGAGGTGTTCACCCAGGATGAGCCGCGTCATGGGCAACCGGTGTCGCTGTCGTTGAACCTGCCGCCGCTGGGTGTGTTGATTCTGCGTCCGCAGGAGCTGTAAGGGCACTGGATTGGCGGATGCAGTTGTTCCCGATACTGGCAGGGCGCCACAATGGCGCCTTTGCCGTCGCAATCGACACAGGCGCATTGCATGAACAGCCTTGGGCATGGGCAAGATCAGGATCCCATCATCGAGCAGCAAGTGCGAACCGACCGGTTGCACCAACTGTTTCGCCAGTCGTTCTCGGCCGTCTTCGGTAGTTATCTGGGCGCCGCCATGCTCTGCTGGCTGTGCTGGGATCGCTTCGATCATCGAATCATTCTGGTATGGCTGGTGCTGCTGGGTTGCTCGTCACTGCTGCGCCTGCACATGTTCGTGCAGTGGTTTCGCTGCCCTGACAGCGAGCGCACCCCAAAGCGTTGGGAGCGGCGTTACTGGATCACGCTGATGTTGTCGGCTGGCATCTGGGGAGGTGGAGCGCTGGCGGTGATGCCGGTTGATGACCGAGTGTCCCAGGTACTGGTGATGCTCTTTACCGTAGGGATGTCAGTCAGTGCGGTGTCCTGCTACTCGGCCTATCGCTACATGACCCTGAGTTCGATGGCGTTGGTGCTGTTGCCCTGTACGCTGTGGCTGTTGTTCCAGCCGGCGCCGATGCAAGTGGGTGTGGCCCTGGCGGTGCTGGTGTTTTCATCTTTTGTGGTGACGGCCACCTGCAAACTGTCCGATGCGCTGGAAAAAGCCTTCCGCCTGACTCGGCAAATGGAGCGTACACACCGTCTTTCAACCCGCGCGGCCCAAACCGATGAGCGCGACGGGTTTGAAGACCTGCACCGCTAAGGCTCAAGGTCTTGATCAGGTGGCTGTAGCGGTCTGATCCTTGGACATCGCCCTCACCAACGCCCTGGCGACCTGTTCGGCGGAGTAGGGTTTGGCGAGGAACTCAAACCCCTCATAACCGCTGTCCGCCAGCTCTTCGCTGTAGCCTGAGACAAGTACCACCGGCAGGTCCAGACGCCGCTCACGCAGCAGTCTGGCCATCGCAACGCCGGTCATCCCCGGCATGACCACATCCGAAAAAATCGCGTCGAAAGCTCGGGCGTCGTTGCCAGCGAGGGCCAGTGCCTGCTCGGCATTGGTCGCCCAAGTGGTCTTGTAGCCCAGGTCCTTGAGGATCTGGCTGGCGAAACGTCCCACTTCCAGGTTGTCTTCCACGATCAGAACATGCCGTTGGGCAGCCTCCTGCGGCGGTACAAGTTGCTCCTGTTCGTCCTGCTGCGGGGCGGGTTCGCCTTCCACTTGGGGCAAATACAAGGTGAACACAGTGCCCTGGCCGAGGGTACTTGCCACATCGATGTTGCCGCCCGACTGTTTGGCAAAGCCGAAGACTTGCGACAGGCCCAGCCCGGTGCCTTTGCCAACGGCCTTGGTGGTGAAGAACGGCTCGAAGATACGGTCGATGGTGTCGCCGGCAATACCGGTGCCGGTGTCGGTCAGAGAGATGCTGATGTACGGCAGGCGCGACTCGGCGTCACCGCGGATGCGCGGCAGCGCTTGCTGTGTGGCGACCTTGAGGGTCAGGATGCCCTGGCCGTCCATTGCGTCGCGAGCATTGAGTGCGATGTTGAGCAGCGCGGTTTCGAGTTGGCTGGGGTCAATGCGTGCGTAGCACGGCTGATCGGGCAACTGCACCTGTACATGAATGCGGGCGCCGGTGACACTTTCAAGCATCTCGCCGATGTTGCGTACCCGCTGGCTGACATCCAATACCTGCGGGTTCAACGGCTGGCGACGGGCGAAGGCAAGCAATTGGCTGGTGAGTTTACTGGCCCGCTCCACCGTGTCGGAGACGACGCTCATGTAGCGCTGGCGACGCTCTTGCGACAAGTTCGGTTGGCGCAGGAAGTCCACTGACGAGCGAATGATGGTCAGCAGGTTGTTGAAGTCATGGGCGACGCCGCCGGTCAGTTGGCCGATGGCTTCAAGCTTCTGTGACTGGCGCAGCGCGGCCTCGGCCTGGGCCAGCGCGAGGGTGCGTTCTTCCACGCGCTGCTCCAGTGTGGCGTTGAGTTCGGTGTAGGCCGCCAAACCCTCGCGTACGGCGGCATCGGCGCGCACGCGCTCGATGTGCGCCCAGGACCGTTCGGTCACTTCACCCAACAACGCCAGATCGTAGGGCGACCAGTAGCGGGGCTGTTTGTCATGCACGGCCATCAGCGCCGTGAGACGTCCATCCTTGATCAGCGGCACGCAGATGGTAGCCGTGACGCCCAGCGCCTGGAAGGTTGCCGACTCATCGGCGGGCAGTTCGATCAGGTTATCGCGGATCACCAGGGGCTGACCGGCACGCAGAGCCCTCACCGCGCGTTCGCCGAACGCCGCCAGGCTGTAGTGTCCGATGATGCTGGGTGAGCCCTGCGCCGCCCAGTCGCCACGGATAGTGAAGCCATCTTCATCCTCATCCATATCGGCATAGGCGCAAATCGACACTTGCAGGTGTTGCGCCAGCAGTTGGGTGGTCGATGTCATGATGGCTTCGGCGTCGGTGGCGCTGGCCACGGCGTTGCCGATGGCATCCAGCACCGCCAGGCGACGGGCGAGGAATACGGTGGAGGTGGTCTCGGTCACCGTATCGAGCATGCCCACCACGTTGCCTCGGGAGTCGCGGATAGGGCTGTAGCAAAAAGTGAAATACGCCTGTTCCGGCGCGCCATTGCGCTTGAGCATCAGCGGGAAGTTTTCAATATAGGTGGCATGACCGTCGAACGCCGCGCTGGCGATGGGGCTTATCTCGCTCCAGGCCTCGTGCCACACCTCGCTGAAAGGGCGGCCCAGTGCCTCCGGCTTGTTGCCCAGAATCGGCCGGAATGCATCGTTGTAGAGCGTAATCAACTCAGGCCCCCAAACAATGGCCTGGGGAAACCTGGAAGCGAAGCACAGCGCGACGGTGGTCTTCAATACATCGGACCACTGCTCCAGCGGGCCGAGGGGCGTACTGGCCCAATCATGCTGGCGGACCCGCTCGGCCATGTCGCTGTTGCCTTGCAGCCAATTCATCATGGGGTCAACACCTTATCTACCGCGGTTCGACTATTGCCTGAAACCTCAGGTTGCCAAGCAACAGACCTGAATGACTGCTCCCAGTTCAGCGCGAATATCCAGGTTATTGAGCGGCGAATACACCTGTCCAATAGATGCCCGCATCGCTTTTTGGGTCCATCGCGTAGGCCGCGCCCAATTCGCGAAATTGCGGGTTCATCAGGTTGGCGCAATGGCCGGGGCTGGCGAGCCAACCGTCCACGACCTTGCGTGGGGTATCGAGGCCGGCAGCGATGTTTTCGCCGATGTTCTTCGCGATATACCCGGCCAGTTCGGCGCGGTCACCGGGAGTACGACCGTCGTGGTCCAGGTGGTCGAAGAAGTTGCCGTTGGCCATGTTGCGCGTGTGGCTGTTGGCCGCGCTGGCCAGGGTGTCGTTCCACGACAGCGGCGTGGTCGCGCTGAACGCCTGGGTGCCGCATTGATGTGGTTCGGCGCGCGCAGCGTTGACCAGGTTCAGCAGTTGCTTGCCTTCGGTCTGCCAGTCGCCCAGGCCACTGGTCAGCAGCGGGCGGGCCAGCACGATGCGCCAATCCTGGCCGCTGTTGCTGACGCCGATGTCGACATATTGCGGGTCCAGTACGACCCGACAGAAGCTTTCGCGCACTGCTTTCATGGCGGCGTCGGCATCCTTGGGCCCGGACAGGCTGATGGCCTGCACGTTGACCATAGGGTACGCAGCCCGCGCCAGCGACTGCTGCAAATCGCCGACATTGGAGGCCGGCAGCACCAGCCGTGTGTCGCTGGTCAGCGGTGGCAGTTCCTGGGAACCCTGGTCACCGCAGCGTTGCACCTGGCTGCGGTATTGGTTGATCTGTTGGACTAACTGACTTTCTTCATTCGCCATCGCGCTGGCGCAGAACACCGTAGTGGCGGCCAGCGTCGTAAGACCCATCATCAATGACAGAACGCGCATGGACGTTACCCTTGAGCTTGAAAGTGCCCATGATGCGCGATCCAGGTGCATCCATGCACCCGTTGGTCCGAACTTTTTTCTTCAGTTCTTGAATGTCGAGTGTTTTGCACCCTGATCGCAGAGGGCGAACACCACCACCAGCAGGGCGGAAATCGCGAGGATAACCACCACGCCATCGGTGGAATGAGTGGCCGAGGCCGCCACCATCGACAGCGCGCCCAGCGGTGCCAGGCCACCGGCAATCGCGGTGCCGATTTCGCGCCCGGTGCCGAAGCCCGATGAGCGCGTCTGGGTCGGGAATTGCCGGCTCAGGAACGAGCCCTGGGGCGCAAACATCATCGGCGCAAGGATACCGGTGCCCACACCGATGGCCAGATAGATCATCAGGCTTTCACCACTGTTGAGCAGGGCCAGGAACGGGTAGGCGAACAGCAGCGAGCACAGACCGCCGAGCATCAACACAATCTTGCTGCTCCACTTGTCGCACAGCCAGCCAAAGCAAGGCACGGCCACGATGGCCACCAGGCTGGCGATGGTCACCGACAGGGAGGTGACGTGTACATCCACACCTTTGAATTGGGTCAGGTACGCCAGGGAGAAGGTCTTGAAGATATAGCTCAGGGCGTTGTAGCCAATCGCGACAAAGAACACCACGGCGAGGCCCTTGAGGTCGTTCTTGAACAACGCTTTAAGGGGCGACGGCTTGGCCTTGGCTTTTTCCTTGCTCAGTTCCTCGAACTGCGGGGTTTCCGGAATGCTGTTACGCACCCACAGACCCACGCCCACCAGCACGATGCTGCAGATAAACGGGATGCGCCAACCGCCGGCCAGCAAGAACTCGTTACCGTTGATGGTCAGCAGGTAAATGGTCAGTGAGGACAGCAACAGGCCCAGGTTCAGCCCCAGTGCCGGCCAGGCACCTTGGCTGCCGCGCTTGCCATGGGAGGCGTGTTCGTAGGAAGTTACCGCGGCGCCCGACAGTTCAGCACCCGCGCCCAGCCCCTGGATGATGCGGATGAACACCAGCAGGATCGGCGCCCAGATACCAATGGAGGCATAGCTGGGGATCAGGCCGATCAGCGTGGTGCACACGCCCATCAGGCAGAAGGTCAGCACCAGCACCTGCTTGCGTCCGAACTTGTCACCCAGGTAGCCGAACAGAATGCCGCCGAAAGGGCGGGCGATAAAGCCGATGGCAAAGGTGGAAAAGGCCATCAGCGTGGCCGTTTTCGGGTCGCTGTTATCGAAGAAGATCTTCGAAAACACAATGGCCGCCATGGTGGCGTACAGGTAAAAGTCGTACCACTCCAGCATCGAGCCAAAGATGGTGGCGGCGGCCACTTTGCGCAGGCGCTTGCGGGTTTGTTCGGGCGTTTCGGTACCGGGGATGGAGGCGGATGCCGACATGCTGGATTTCCTTCTGGTCTTTGTAGTTATTTTTGGGTGAACGGGCAGTACGGGTATTACTGAGGCTGGAACAGACGGTCGGCGATCATCGCGCCGATGGGCATGGCCGAGGTGGCGGCCGGTGAAGGTGCGTTGCACACGTGGAGCATTCGCGGGGTTTGGGCGAACAGGAAATCGTGTACCAGGCTGCCGTCGCGCATGACTGCCTGGGCACGGATACCGGCCTCGTAGGGCAGCAAGTCGTCGAGGGTCAGAGAAGGGCAGTACTTGCGGCACTGCTCCAGGTAGCCGGACTTGAACAAAGAGTTTTTCATCTCGGTGGTGCCGGAGCCGAGGTTCTGCCAGAGGGTTTTCCAGAAACCCGGGAAGCTGGCGTATTGCGCCACATCGCGCCAGTTCACCGAGAACTTGCGGTAGTTCTCGCGGCCCAGGCCCAGCACGGCATTCGGGCCGACGGTGACACTGCCGTCGATCATGCGTGTCAGGTGCACGCCGAGAAACGGCAACTGCGGGTCGGGGATCGGGTAGATCAGGTGGTTGACGATGTTGTTCTTTGCCGCCGGCAAGCGGAAGTACTCGCCGCGAAACGGGATGATCTGATGGTCGATACTGATCCCGGCCAGGCGAGCCAGGCGGTCCGATTGCAAACCGGCGCACACCACCAGGTGCCGCGCCTGCCAGGTTTCGCCCTGGGTATGGACCGTGACTTTATCGGTGTCTTCGTGGATCGCAGTGACCGTGCGTTCCAGGCAGATCTGCCCGTCGTTGCGGCGAATCACCTGGGCCATGGTCTCGCACACCTGGCGGTAATCGACAATGCCGGTGGCATCGAGAAACAAGCCGCCCAGGCCGACGATGTTTGGTTCACGCTCGCGCAGTTGCTCGGCATCCAGGCGCTCGACCTGCATACCGTTGAGCTGGGCGCGGGCGTGCAGGGCTTCCATGCGTTGCATTTCCAGGGGGCTGGAGGCCACCAGCAGCTTGCCGCACACCTCGAACTTGATCCCGTGTTCGCGGCAGAACTGCTTGGTGGCTTCGGCACCGCGCTTGCACAGGTCGGCCTTGAGGCTGCCGGGGGCGTAGTAAATGCCGGCGTGGATCACGCCGCTGTTGTGGCCGGTCTGGTGCTTGGCCAGCACCGGCTCCTTTTCCAGGATCACCAGTGATGCGCCGGGTTGGCGCTTGAGCAGTTCCATGGCAGTGGCGAGGCCGACGATGCCGCCGCCGATAATGCAAAAGTCGTGAATCATTGCTGGGAGTACCTAAGGTTAGACATTTTGGTCTGCTTATCAGGTTGTCAGACTAATGTTTTTGTTAAAAAAATGGCGTGTCCGGGGACACGCTTTAAAAAGTCGATCAGTTGATGGGAGGCAGTTCCAGTTGCAAGCGCCGTGCGGATGCACGCAGATGGGCCTCTGCACTGGCAGCGGCGCGTTGGGCATCACCGTCGGCGATGGCCTGATAGAGCTGCTGGTGTTCCTGGGTCGCATCGGCCGAGCCGGTGGCGAAGCGCGAGGCAGAGTTTTCCCAGGCGGTCTTGCGTGCGCTCGCCAGCTGGCTTCTGAGGAAGTCATGGAAGGCCACGAAGTAGTCATTCTTGCTGGCGTCGGCAATGGCGCGGTGGAATTCCACATCGGCCAGGGCTGCGGCTTCAAAGTCGTCGCGATGGTCCTGCATGGCCTGCAAGGCGCTTTCCATGCGTTGCAGGTCGGCGGCGTCACGGCGCTGGGCGGCAATCGAGGCGGCTTGGGTTTCGATCCACAGGCGCACTTCGAACATCTGCGCCAGGTCAGGCCGTCGCCCATTTTGCTGCGGGAAACGGAACACCGTGCCGGCCGGGGTCTGCGAAATGAACGACCCCAACCCCCGGCGGGCGGTGAGAACACCGTCGGCCTTGAGCTGGGCAATGGCCTCGCGCACCACAGAGCGGCTGACGTTGAGCTGTTCAGCCAATTGCTGTTCGGTAGGCAGGCGCGACTCCGGAGCCAGTTGGCCGGATTCGATTTCTGCGCGAATGGCGCTGACAACCCGTACGACAAGCGAGTCGGGGCGCTGGAGCTCAAGCATGATGAAACCTTGGTAATCAGGTTGTCAGACAATAGTCGTTACGAATTTAGCTTGTCAATATGTGTCCAACACGATCAGTGCAGCAAGATAGGCGGCAAGGCCCGTTACCTGCGTTCACTGTGCGGGCCATGAGCGGCCTGCAACAGGTACAATCGCCGCTGCCTTGACGCGAAACTCCAGGAATTTGCATGTTCAGCCTTACCCGTTACACCACGCCGTGCCCCGAATCGGTCAATAGCCAGATCCTGCAGATGGTGGTGGACAACCTCACCGACATCAGCAGTGTCGCGCTGGCGCCAAGTAACTTGCTCTACAACATCTACCAGTATGCCATCGGGTTTGAGGTGCACTTGTACCTTGAGGCGTTGAATGGCGAGAAGGGCATCGCCGTCGAGCTGGTCGTGGCGATGCAGGACGAAACCGTTGTCGGTTTTTGCCTGTATCTGCCGGTCAAGAACGACCCTCAAGCCTGCGGCATTGCCTTTATGGCGGTGCAGGCCGGCTTTCGTCGCCAGGGCGTGGCGAAGCTAATGCTAGGCGATGTGCTGGCGCGCTATCCCCACGCCGAACTGGCCTGTGCGGTGGAGAAGGTGCCGGTATTCGAGGCCATGGGGTTTCAGGTGCGCGGCGCACGTGGCACCCAAGTGCTGATGAACACCCGGGACTACGGCACCGATGGCTTGATGGGGGTGTTGGATGTAGCAGCGATCTATCGTTCGCTGGAAGTGCGCCAGATTCATACCTACCTGCTGCAAAAGCACGGCAAGCGCGCCATGGTCGACGCTGAAAAACAGCGTGACCGGCATCTGGATCAGTTGACGCGCAAGGTGCAGCTGTACATCCAGCAGCGGTTTCCTACGATTTGACCCGCTGGACCATCCCCAGGATGGTCGCCAGCAATTCCTGCTGGGCCTCCTCACGGCTGATCTCGCCATTGGCTGCCGCATGAGACAGGGCTTCCGCCGCACCGAGCATAGCGCGCAAGCCGGCCCTGGAAACACCGCCGCCCGAGGCGAACGGTGACAGTGCGTTGGAGCACTTTTCCAGGAAGATCGCCTCATATTCGCGCTTGAGCACCGCCAGCTCCGGCGAGCCGCTCAGCGCGGCAATCACTCCGGGGATTTCCCGGCCCTGCAACAGCACGCAATCGACATACGCCGACGCGATCACCCATGCCCGGTCCTCTAGCGTCGCCTTACTGGTGTCGATGGCCTCGGTAAAGACCTGGTCCTGGCGCGCATCGAAATCGGCATACAAAGCAGCCAGCAATCCCGCACGCGTGGTGAAGTGGTCGTAGACCACCGGCTTGGTCACACCTGCCAGCTCCGCCAGGCGGCCCAGGGTCAGGGCGTCGGTGCCTTCCTCGCGCACCAATTGCCACGCCACATCGAGTAATTGGCGCTGGCGATCTTCACGGGACAAGCGCCGACGTGGGGCAGGGGATTCACTGCTTGACATGTTTATATACCAAAAGTAACTTAAGGGGCGTAACTTACTAAACGTAGCTTAATCCTGTCAGGAGTTAAAGTCATGCACGCCTTGATCGTAGTTGCTCATCACGACCGGAAATCGCTCACCCATAGCGTAGCGGCTCAGGTAGGCGCCGGTTTGACCGCCGCCGGCCACACCTTCGAAATCGCCGACCTTTCCGCCGAAGGGTTCGATCCACGCTACACCGCCGCCGACCATCAGGTGCACCGCGCTCATGCAACTCCGCCGGCCGATGTGCTGGCCGAACAGGCGCGTATCGAGCGCTCCGACGCGCTGGTGGTGGCTTTCCCGATCTACTGGTGGTCGATGCCGGCGTTGCTCAAAGGCTGGGTCGACCGCGTGTTCGTCAACGGCTGGGCGATTGATTATGGCCCCGACACACCCGTCGTGAAAAAACTGCGCCACTTGCAGGTGCACCTGCTGGCCCTCGGGGGCGCGGATGACAGCGCTTTCGATCGGCACGGCTATGCCAAGGCCATGCACACCCAGATCGATTACGGCATCTTTGATTACTGCGGGGCGCAGGTGCTGACGTCCAAGCTGCTGCTGGATTCGGAGAGCGGGGGCGCCCAGGCGCATTTGCACACGGCCAAAGCTGTGGGGCAGGGGATGTTCCAGCGCGAGACGGTCGCGGGGTGATTCAGGTGTCGCGAAACAGGTCGTGGGCATCGAGCAAGCGGTAGGCAATCTCGGGGCGTTTTTCCAGGCCGCGGCGGATCGACGCCGGGATCGATTGACGAGTCTTGCGGCACATGCCCGGCAACTCGTCGATAACGATCTGGATCCCGCGCATACTCTTGACCTCGGTATGCCCAGGCGCAATGTGCACGCGGATGCCCAGTTGCTCGTACATCCGCTGCTGCATGTGTTCAAGGTCTTGCAGACTTTTGAGGTTTTCAAGGCGTTCGAGCAGGATTTTTTCCTGCTGTCGCGTCAACTGGAGGATGCGCAGGTCCGCACCGGGCGCCTCCAGCAGTTGTTCACGCTCGCACACACAGGCGCCGGGAGGGCAGGGTTGGCGAATGGTCATTGACGCTCCCGGCGAAGTTTCACGATCGGCGTGTCAGTAGGTCAATTGAACGCCCAGGCTGCCCAAGGCTTTCCAGTACTCAGGGTAGGTCTTGGCCACGCAGTCCGGGTCCTGGATGCGAATCCCCGAAACTTTCAGCCCGGCCAGGGCAAAGCACATGGCGATGCGGTGGTCGGCGTGGGTGTCGATCAGCGCCGTGCACGCGGTGCCGGCCAGGGCTGGGTCGCTCGCCACCAGCAGGTCGTCGCCCTCAATGCTCGCCAGGCCTGGGCGGATCTCATTGAGGCCGTCGTGCAGTGCCTGTACACGGTCACATTCCTTGACGCGCAGGTTCGCCAGTTCAGTAAAACGCACCGGGGTGTTGTTGAAAGCGGCGAGCACGGCCAGGGTCGGGATTGCGTCCTGCATTTGCGAACCGACCACCGTGGCTTGCATGTTCGGGAACTGGGCGATCACAGCCTGGGCCTGGGCGTCCGGCTGGGTGAAATCCCGGGCTGCGACACCGATGTCGATACGGCCAGCGGTCAGCACTTCGGCGGCCCACAGGTAGGTAGCGGCCGAGGCGTCGGGTTCGATCAGGTAATCCCGGGCGGTGTAGCCGGTCGGGGCGACGCGCCAGGTGGTGTCGTCCACGGCTTCAACCTGGGCGCCAAAGGCGCGCATGCAATCCAGGGTCAGGTCCACGTAGCCACGGGCGCCGATGTCTTTGCCGGTCAACGCCACTTCAATCGGCGCCTCACCACAGGCCGCGAGCATCAGCAGGGCCGATACATACTGGCTGGACAAGCCGCCATCGATCTCAAAGCGCCTGGCTTGTACCTTGCCTGTGCCATGCACGGTCACGGGCGGGCAGCCAGTGGGGCTGTCGACCTGAATTCCGTTTTGGCCGAGGGCGGTCAGCAGCGGGCCAATCGGGCGCTTTTGCATGTATTCATCGCCGTCCAGCACCACGCTGCCTTGCACGGTGGCCACGGCGGCGGTGAGAAAGCGCATGGCAGTCCCGGCGTTACCGAGGAACAGTGGTTGGGCAGGCAATTGCAGCGAGCCTTGGCTGGTGACGACGAACGTGGTGTCGTCTGGCTCATCGATACTCACACCCATCTGACGCAGGGCGACTGACATATGGCGAGTGTCATCGCTTTTCAACGCACCGCTCAAACGGCTGGTGCCCTTGGCCAATGCCGCCAGCAACAGGGCGCGGTTGGTGATGGATTTGGAGCCGGGGGGCGCGACCTTGCCATTGAGAGGAAAGTTGGGCGGTGTAACGGTCACGGTTTTTTGCGAACTCAAGGTACAAGGCTCCTGGTCAAGGCGAGGTGGCGTGGAGTGGCCGACGTGCGGACCCGAATAATCAGGCAAACACGCCATGCTTGTCGAGTGAGCAAGTGATCTGCGTGAATTTTCTGGAATGTGCTCCGATTCAAATGTGGGACGGGGCCAGCAAGCCCGGCTTAACGCTGGCTCAACCAGTAGTCATGCAGCACCCGCGCAGCCGGTTCGATTTCGCTGACCTGCTGTTGATGGGCGTTTATATCCAGGTCCGCCGGAAGTTCGAAATTGTCCTGCTCGGCGCACGAGGTGATTTTTTCCAGTTGCCCGGCTTGTTCGGCGGGCAATGGCGGCCAGTTGCCGATCGTCACACCCCGCACATAACCAAAACACCATTCTTCAGCCAGCGTCACCGCCTGGTCTTGATGTTCGGTTTCATCGAAACGGGCTTTGAATGCCTGGGAATCAGTGGCCAATTGAGCGGCCAGGGTATTCATATGGCGTACACACAGTTCGAGAAAATTCTGGGCCTCGTCCATGTTGTCCCATTCAGGGTTTTGCCCACCCCAGATCGCCGGGAACCACTCGGCCACGTCCACCTTGGCCGGGCTGGAAACCAGGGCGGTGAAATAACCGTCGAGTTCGGCCATGTTCAGCACCGAGTGGTCTTCACCGTATTTGAGCAAGGTGGCGTCAATGAAGTCGAAATCGGCGGGAGCGAGGGGTTGGGCGTGCATGGCATATCCTTAAAACGTCGAGCGCCGCTGACAGGGGCGGCTTAAAGCGCAAAGGATGGCGTGTGCACCGGGTTTTATCCAGCGTCTTTTCCCTCACCGTGGCCAGTCCCGCTTTTGGCCGATGCGCCGTGGCGCACCCTTGATATAGTCTGGCCTTCCTCAATCGCCAGTCAGGGATCACTGCCATGTCCGAATACCAAGCCTTCGTCGTCGAACTGAGCGGCAACGTTGCCCATGTGCAGATCAATCGCCCGGAAAAGATCAACGCCATGAACGCGGCGTTCTGGACCGAAATCATCGACATCTTCCAATGGATCGACGACACCGATGCCGTGCGCGCCGTGGTGCTCAGTGGTGCGGGCAAGCATTTCTCTTCGGGTATCGACCTGATGATGCTGGCCTCGATAGCCAATGAGTTCAGCAAGGACGTGGGGCGTAATGCGCGCCTGTTACGGCGCAAGATCCTCGAGCTGCAAGCCTCGTTCAATGCGGTCGACCATTGCCGCAAGCCGGTACTCGCCGCGATCCAGGGCTACTGCATTGGCGGGGCCATTGACCTGATCAGCGCCTGCGACATGCGCTACGCGGCCGAGGGCGCGCAGTTCTCGATCAAGGAAATCGACATCGGCATGGCCGCTGACGTAGGCACTTTGCAACGCCTGCCGCGCATCATCGGCGACGGCATGTTGCGTGAGTTGGCTTACACCGGTCGCCAGTTCGGTGCTGAAGAAGCGCGCAGCATCGGCCTGGTCAATCGCGTGTATGCCGATCAGGACAGCCTGCTGGCCGGCGTTATGGAAATCGCCCATGAAATCGCCGCCAAGTCGCCAATCGCCGTGACCGGCACCAAAGCCATGATCAGCTACATGCGTGACCACACAGTCAATGACGGCCTGGAATACGTTGCCACCTGGAACTCGGCTATGTTGCAATCCAACGACTTGCGCGTGGCCATTGCGGCCCATATGAGCAAGCAGAAACCTGAATTCGTGGATTGACTGATATGACCCCAGGCTGGATTACCACAACGCTGCTGGATAACGACGCCGTCGGCGGCTGGGCCGTCGCCCGCAGCCGTGAGGGCTTTTTGCATGACGCCAATGGCCCTCTGTTCCCTCGGGAGTGGCTTAAGCGTCAGGACCTGCCGGTGTTCGCTGAACACGGCATCGGCCACCTCGATGGTGAACCGGTGTACTTGCTGGAACTCGACAGTGCTGCCGATGTGCCAGGGTGCAGTTGGCAGGGGCTGCGCGGTTTCATGCTACAGGGCGATCACACTCTCTACAGAGTGCTGGGCTACGCCGCCCAGATCGGCACCTGGGCGCGGGAGCATCGTTTCTGCGGCAGTTGCGGCCAGGCCATGGTTCAGGTCCCGCGGGAGCGGGCGATGTACTGCGCGCCTTGCGACCTGCGCAGCTACCCACGGATTTCGCCGAGCATGATCGTGCTGGTGACCCGTGGTGACGAGATTCTTCTGGCGCGCTCGCCACGGTTCGTCACAGGGGTCTACAGCACCTTGGCCGGCTTTGCCGAACCCGGCGAATCGGCCGAAGACTGCCTGATCCGCGAAGTGCGCGAGGAAGTGCAGATAGAAGTGAAGAATATCCAGTACATGGGCAGCCAGTGCTGGCCGTTCCCCCATTCGATGATGCTGGGTTTCCACGCCGAGTACGCCGGTGGCGACATCGTGCCCCAGGCCGACGAGATCGAGGATGCGCAGTGGTTCAACATCCACGAACTGCCGCCGTTGCCGGCGTCACGTTCGATTGCTCGTTACCTGATCGACCTCTACGTGGCCCGCCGCTTAGGCCACGCTGAACCAGTGCTGCCAGGCTAGGCGTACGGTCAGGCCCAGCACCACGGTGATAAACACCGGGCGAATGAATTTGGCGCCGCCGCTGATTGCGCTGCGTGCGCCAAAGAACGCGCCACACATCACTGACACGCCCATCGCCAGCCCGACGATCCAGTCTACCGAGCCATTGATGATAAACACCGTCAGCGCCGCCGCGTTGCTGACGAAGTTCATGCTGCGCGCGACGCCGCTGGCCTTCACCAGGTCGATGGGGTGCAGCAGCATCGTGCTGACGGTCCAGAATGCACCGGTGCCAGGCCCGGCCACGCCGTCATAGAAGCCCAGGCCAAAGCCCTGGGTGGCCTGCCATTTCTTCTTGATCGGTGCTTCGGCATCCACCGGCGCCTTTGGCGTACCGCCGAACAACAGGTACACCCCGCAGGCAAAGACGATCACCGGCAGCATCTTGTTCAGGGTTTCGGCGGGCAGGTAGTGGGCGACCACGGCACCGGTCAGTGCGCCGATCAATGTACCGACGATGGCGTGCACCCATTGGCGCGGGTGGAACAGCTTGCGCCGGTAAAAGGTGAAACTGGCGGTGGCCGAGCCGAAGGTGGAGCTGAGTTTGTTGGTGCCCAGTACCAGGTGAGGCGGCATACCGGCGGTGAGCAGAGCCGGAGTGGTCAGCAGCCCGCCGCCGCCGGCGATGGCGTCGATAAAACCGGCGATAAAGGCAACGACGGCCAGGATGGCCAGGGTGGTGAGGTCAACGCTGAGTTCGAAGGGCATGGGCAGGGCTTATTGTTGGAGGGCCGCAGAAAGCCAGCATCTTACTGCGATGTGACTCAAATGTGGGAGGGGGCTTGCCCCCGATGGCGGTGGGTCAGTCAGCTTATTGGTCACTGACCCACTGCTATCGGGGGCAAGCCCCCTCCCACATTTTTACCGAGCGTGCTCGGTCATTTGTGCGCGCCCAGCCATTCCAGCGCCGTACGCCAGATGCAAATGCCCAGGAAATACGCCGACATCAGCGACCACAATCCGAACGTCCACGGGTTGGTGTTGGGATAGTCCACCACCATCAAAAAGCTGCACAGTAACCAGATCGTAGTCACCGCAATATTGATCGGCATGAAGCGCTTGACCCGGAATGGGTGCAAAAACTTCATCGGTGTCACGGTCAGCAGGGCCAGGCCGATCACGGTCAGCAAGGTGACCCAGGCGTCAGGCTGGATGATGTACACGCACAGGGCGACCACGTTCCAGGCGGCGGGGAAGCCGACGAAGTAGTTGTCCTTGCTCTTCATGTTCACATTGCAAAAGCAGAACAGCGAAGACACCAGAATCACCGACACCGTAAACAGGTGGGTAAATTCCGGCAGGTCGATATAGCGGTAGATAAACAGTGCGGGGATGAACACATAGGTGAGGTAATCGATCACCAGGTCCAGAACCGAGCCGTCAAAGCTGGGCAATACCGTGCTGACATTCACCCGTCGCGCCAGCGAGCCATCGACGCCATCTACCACCAGCGCCAGGCCCAGCCACAGCAGGCACGCCTTGGGGGAGTTTTCCAGCAGCGCCAGGGTGGCCAGGAAGGCCAGTACCACTCCGGTGGCAGTAAAGCCGTGGGCGCCCCAGGCTTTGAGTCTGGCTACATGCAGGGTCGATATCACGGGCGGTTCTCCAAAAGGTCAAACGGGGCAGCCGACAACGTAGCGCCGTCGAGTCTGGCCGGGGAATGCAGGTATCGACCGGGAAGAGGGGGATAAGGTTCACCGCCCGGTGTCTGCGTAAGCGTAGCAAGCGTAGGACGATTCGGCATCAACCCTGACGGAACACCAGGGCCTTCAGCCCACTTTGCGGATCGACGTCGGGAAATTCCGGCGGGTTGTCCAGGCGCTGCACAAAGCGCAGGCCCGGTGCTTCGCGGGTTACACCGTCGATCAGGAAATCTTCGCCGAAGGCTGGGTCGTTCATGCACGCCAGCACCGTACCTTGGGCGGTGAGCAAGTCCGGCAGGCGGCGCAGCACGCGCTGGTAGTCCTTGGTCAGCAGGAAGCTGCCTTTCTGGAATGACGGCGGGTCGATGATCACCAGATCGTAAGGGCCGCTGTGGGTGACCTTGGCCCAGGACTTGAACAAGTCGTGGCCCAGGAAGGTGACTTTGCTCAGGTCATGCCCGTTCAGGCGATGGTTGTCGCGGCCACGACTGAGGGCGCCACGGGCCATGTCCAGGTTCACCACATGGTCGGCGCCGCCTTCGATGGCGGCCACCGAAAAACCGCAGGTATAGGCAAACAAATTCAGCACGCGCTGGCCTTGGGCCTGTTCGCGCACCCAGTTGCGCCCGTAGCGCATGTCGAGAAATAGCCCGCTGTTCTGCTTTTTACCCAGGTCGATCAGGTACCGCAGGCCGCCCTCGGTGATGGTCAGCTCATCGATGGCCTCACCCACTAACCACTCGGTGGTGCTTTGCGGCAGGTAGCGGTGTTGCAGCGCCACTGTGTGCGCGCCAAAGCTCGCCCAGTCGATGTTCAGCAGCGTCTGCTTGAGGGCTTGCAGGTGCTCGGTTTCCTTGAACAGCGCCACCAGCACCACCCCTTGCAGCCAGTCCACCGTCAGTTGTTCCAGGCCCGGCCAGCAACGGCCGCGGCCATGGAACAGGCGCCGGGTTTCCACCGGTGCGTCAGCCAGGGCGGTCAGCAAGTGGGCGTGAAGGGTAGCGAGTGCGTCTGGGTTCATCGTTGTGCGTCAGTCATCGGGCGGGCGGCATTTTAAACACAATTGCCGGGTTTGCGGGTGCATGAGCACAACGTGCTGGAATAAAGCCGATCTACAGTGATTCATGCTCAAAATTCTGTTGGGTGAGCCTGATAACAGGCAAAAAATCCTTCAGCACCGACATAAACTGGAAAAAAAGTCCGGAGGTGCCCATGAACGGTTTCGCCCACGCAGTCAATCACACGGCGCAGGATCAGCAGGAGCTGGATGAGTGGCGTGATGCCCTGGCCTCGCTGGTGGCCAATGCCGGCCCCGCCCGGGCCCGCGAAATTCTAGACCTGCTGGCCCGCGAAGGCGGTGCGCCGGGCATCGACTGGAAACCCCGCCACGGCACACCGTATATCAACAGCATCAGCGTCGAGCAGCAGCCGGCTTTTCCCGGCGACCTGGCCACCGAAGAGCGCCTCGCCTCGCTGGTGCGCTGGAATGCCCTGGCCATGGTGGTGCGCGCCAATCAGGCGTATGGCGAACTGGGCGGGCATATCGCCAGTTACGCCAGCGCCGCGGATTTGTTCGAAGTGGGCTTCAACCACTTTTTCCGCGCACGCAGCGAGCAATCCGGCGGTGACCTGGTGTTCTACCAGCCCCATTCGGCGCCCGGTATTTATGCCCGTGCCTACCTTGAAGGGCGCCTCACAGAACAGGATCTGGCCCACTACCGCCAAGAAATCGGTGGCCCGAAGGAGGGCGCTCGCGGGCTGTCCAGCTATCCCCATCCATGGTTGATGCCCGACTTCTGGCAGTTCCCCACCGGTTCCATGGGCATTGGCCCCATCAGCTCGATTTTCCAGGCGCGCTTTATGCGTTACCTGCAGCACCGCAGCTTGCAGGACACCTCGGACCGCCATGTGTGGGGCGTGTTCGGCGACGGCGAAATGGACGAACCGGAAAGCATGTCAGCCCTGACCCTGGCCGCCCGCGAGGGCCTGGACAACCTGACCTGGGTCGTCAACTGCAACCTGCAACGCCTCGACGGCCCGGTACGCGGTAATGGACGCATCATCGACGAGTTGGAGGCATTGTTCAGCGGGGCCGGTTGGAACGTGATCAAACTGGTGTGGGGCTCGGACTGGGATGCGTTGCTAGCCAAGGACGCCGACGGCTCATTGGTCCGAACCCTTTCGCACACCGTGGATGGGCAGTTCCAAACCTTCGCCGCCAAGGATGGCGCCTATAACCGCGAGCATTTTTTTGGCCAGAGTGAATCCCTGGCCAAGCTGGTCGAGGGCCTGAGCGATGATCAGATCGACCGCCTCAAGCGTGGCGGCCATGACATGGTCAAGATCCACGCCGCTTACCACGCTGCCCGCCGGACCAAGGGCAAACCCACGGTGATCCTGGCCCAGACCAAAAAGGGCTTTGGCATGGGCGAAGCCGGGCAGGGCAAGATGACCACTCACCAACAGAAGAAGCTTGATCGCCAGGCGCTGATTGCCTTTCGCAATCGTTTCCAATTGCCGCTGTCGGATGAGCAGGTCGAGTCCTTGAGTTTTTTCAAGCCGGCCGATGACAGCCTGGAGTTACGCTACCTGCACCAGCGCCGCAAGGCCCTGGGCGGTTACGTGCCCAACCGCAGCCAGCTCGCAGCGCGGGTCAGCGTGCCGTCCATGAGCGGTTATGCGGGTTTCGCCACGGCCGCTGAAGGCAAGGAAATGTCTACCACCATGGCCTTCGTCCGTATGCTCACCCACTTGCTCAAAGACGGACAATTGGGGCCGCGCATCGTGCCCATCGTTGCCGACGAGGCGCGTACGTTTGGCATGGCCAACCTGTTCAAGCAGATTGGCATCTACTCCAGTGTCGGCCAGCACTATGAGCCGGAAGACATCGGCTCGATCCTCAGTTACCGCGAAGCCACCGACGGGCAGATCCTGGAAGAAGGCATCAGCGAAGCCAGCGCCATCAGTTCCTGGGTGGCCGCCGCGACCAGTTACTCGGTGCATGGCCTGCGCATGTTGCCCTTCTATATCTATTACTCGATGTTCGGTTTTCAGCGCGTGGGCGACCTTATCTGGGCAGCTGCCGACCAGCGTGCCCGGGGCTTCCTGCTCGGCGCCACGGCCGGGCGCACCACCCTGGGCGGCGAAGGTTTGCAGCATCAGGACGGCAGCAGCCATCTTGCTGCCGACGCCGTGCCCAATTGCCGCGCCTATGATCCGGCGTTCGCCGGTGAGTTTGCGGTGATCCTCGACCACGGTATGCGTCGGATGCTGGAGCAGGATGTCGACGAGTTCTACTACGTGACGCTGATGAACGAAAACTACGCGCAACCCAGCCTGCCGGAAGGCGTGGAAGGCGCGATCATCAAGGGCATGTATCGCTTGCAGGGTACGCAGGACGCGCAGGTGCGCCTGCTCGGCTCCGGCACGCTGGTGCGTGAGGCCCTGGCGGCGGCGCAGTTGCTGATGGATGACTGGCAGGTGCAAAGCGCGGTGTACAGCGTCACCAGCTTCAGTGAACTGGCGCGGGAAGCGAGAGAGGTGGAGCGCTGGAATCGCCTGCATCCGCAGGGCATCAAGCGTGTCAGTCATTTGCATGACTGTTTGCCCAAAGGCGCGCCGGTGATTGCCGTGTCCGATTATGTGCGGGCAGTGCCGCAGATGATTGGCTCGTACGTGGATTCGGGCTACACCGTGCTCGGCACCGATGGGTTTGGGCGCAGTGATACACGGGCGGCGTTGCGTGATTTCTTTGAGGTGGATCGGCACCATATTGTGCTGGCAGCGTTGACGGCATTGGTGGAGCAGGGGAGTTTGGCGCCGGCGGTGTGTCAGCGGGCGATTCATCTCTACGGGTTGCAGCCAGAACGGGATGCGCCCTGGACCTGCTGATTGTGGGAGGGGGCTTGCTCCCGATGGCGGCGTGTCAGTAGCTGATTGAGCTGACTGATACACCGCCATCGGGAGCAAGCCCCCTCCCACAGTTGATTGCTGGTGTTGCTTAGAGTGTGGCGATCAGGGCTGGCCCGAAGGCATCCTTGAGGAAACCCGGGGCGATATAGCGCTCGTAATGCGCTTCTGAAAGCAGAAAGAATTCCCGATCTATCGCATCGCGCAAATCCGCCAGGTGGCGCTCGCGAAACTCCGGCAGCAATGCCAATCCATAGGCATCCAGCCTGGAAATCACCCGCGCACCCCGCGCGATCAGCTGGTATGCCCAGCAATACGGCGACTGGTGCGGCATGAAGCGAATCTTGCGGGCCTCCAACTGCTGTCGCAGGCAGTGTGGGTCGAAAACCTCTAGCTTGCTGGCCATCACCTGCACCAGTAGCTGTTCCAGGCGCAGCCATACCGCCTGTTTTTCCTCGGCGTTATAGCCATTCCACTGGATCACCTCGTGGTGATAGCGCTTGCAGCCCCGACAGACCAGATCACCGTAGACGGTGGAGCACAGGCCGACGCAAGGGGTCTTGATGGAGTGCGGCATTTTCAAGCCTTTGAAGAAAGTGTAAGCGTGTTTAGTCGGTGTTTCTGCGTCGCCAAATGGGCAACGATGGCTTCAATCCATTGCGAGCGACACCCATGAGAACACCGATCAAACCCTGGCTGTATGCCGTGATGTTCACCGCTGTTGCCGGCTGTTCCAACCCACCCACTCAAAGAGACATCGCCATGCCCAAACCTCTGGTATCCCTCGCCGTACTCAAGGCCAAACCTGGCCAAGAACACGCGCTCAAGACTGGCTTGCTGAGCCTGATCGAACCGACGCGGGCCGAACCTGGCAATCTGGATTACGTGTTGTTCGAGCGACGCGATGAACCCGGCACGTTCTATATGCGCGAGGCGTTCAAGAGCCAGGCAGCACTGGATGAGCATTTTGCCACGCCGTACTTCCAGCACTTTGCGGCCACGGCGGATGCTTTGCTCAGCGAGCCGTTGCAGTTGATTTTCCTGGAGCAGGTGTCGAACTGAAGCCGTTGACTGTAGGAGCGAGCTTGCTCGCTCCTACAGCGTTACGTCAGTCCCAGCTCAGCGCACCACCTGTTTGATACTCGATCACGCGGGTTTCGAAGAAGTTTTTCTCTTTCTTCAAGTCCATGATCTCGCTCATCCACGGGAACGGGTTGGTGGTGCCTGGGTACTCTTCCTTCAAGCCAATCTGCGACAGGCGACGGTTGGCGATGAACTTGAGGTAATCCTCCATCATCGCCGCGTTCATGCCCAGCACGCCGCGAGGCATGGTGTCGCGAGCGTACTCGATCTCCAACTGAGTCCCTTGCAGGATCATCTGGGTCGCTTCTTCCTTCATCTCGGCATCCCACAAATGCGGGTTTTCGATTTTGATCTGGTTGATCACATCGATACCGAAGTTCAGGTGCATCGACTCGTCGCGCAGGATGTACTGGAACTGCTCGGCCACGCCGGTCATCTTGTTGCGGCGACCCATGGATAAAATCTGGGTGAAGCCGCAATAGAAGAAGATGCCTTCCAGCACGCAGTAGTAAGCGACCAGGTTACGCAGCAGCTCCTTGTCGGTCTCGACGGTGCCGGTTTCGAATTTGGGATCGGAGATCGAACGGGTGTATTTCAGGCCCCAGGCGGCTTTTTTAGCGACCGATGGAATCTCGTGGTACATGTTGAAGATCTCGCCCTCATCCATGGCCAGCGATTCGATGCAGTACTGGTAGGCGTGGGTGTGGATCGCTTCTTCGAAGGCCTGGCGCAGGATGTACTGGCGGCACTCCGGGTTGGTGATCAGGCGGTACACGGCCAGCACCAGGTTGTTGGCGACCAGGGAGTCGGCGGTGGAGAAGAAGCCGAGGTTGCGCATGACGATGCGGCGTTCGTCGTCGGTCAGGCCTTCGGGGTTTTTCCACAGGGCGATGTCGGCGGTCATGTTGACCTCTTGCGGCATCCAGTGGTTGGCGCAGCCGTCGAGGTACTTCTGCCAGGCCCAGTCGTACTTGAAAGGCACGAGTTGGTTGAGGTCGGCGCGGCAGTTGATCATGCGCTTTTCGTCGACGGCGACGCGGGCGGCGGAGCCTTCCAGCTCAGCGAGGCCTTCGGCGACGTCGAGTTTGTCCAGGGCGGCCTTGGCGCGGATGATCGCGGCGGAGTCGTTGGCGGTCACGTTGCGCGCCTCCAGGGCAGCAGCGGCGCCGGCACCGTCGAGGCGGTCCATGTTGGCTTCGCTTGCATGGCCGGCGTTGGCGCCTTTGATCACCGCTGCACCGGTGTCTTCGTTGTCGACTTCATCCCAACTCAGCATTGAAATACTCCCTTCTGATCCGTTCTGACGGTGTTCAACCCGTCCAAAAAATGTGCGATTTGCAGGCTACCAGGCATTGAAATACTGCGCTGAGTGTGGTCGGTGAATACCGATTCTGCACACTATGTAGTGGTCTGTTCTGTTTGTGGGCACACTATATGGTGTGTAACAAGGTTGGTCAACGCACAAGATATGCGGTCATACGTCGCTGTCGAGCGTACGGCGCCGGGCAGATGGGCGCCGAAGGATGTTTTCCTCATATATCATTATGGAATGAATAAATAGTTATTTATTCCTTTTAATGTTTTCTCGTGAGGCGCATTTTGGGGGCCTGCGCATTCGTGCGGATTGACCCAACAGCCAAAAGGAAAGCCGACATGACCATCAAAGCGATCAACGTGCGCAACCAGTTCAAAGGCGTAATCAAGGAAATTCTGCTGGGGGAAGTCGTGTCGGAAATCGACGTGCAGACGGCGTCCGGCATTGTTACTTCGGTGATTACCACGCGCTCGGTACGTGACCTGGAATTGAAGGTGGGCAGCGAAGTGATTGCCTTTGTGAAGTCGACGGAAGTGTCCATCGCCAAGTTGTGAATGGATAACGTGGGTGGGGATTGCTTACCCCTCCCACGAATGTTTCGCTGGGCAAGTCAGCGCTGGCGCAAGGCACGTTCCATGCGCTGTATACCTTCCTCGAGCATCGCCCGTGGGCAACCGAAGTTCAGGCGCACGAACTGTTGGCTGTCATCGCCAAATTCAATCCCGGCACTCAGGCCGACCCTGGCCTGTTCCAGAAAGAACCGTTGCGGGTCTTCCAGGCCCAATGCGCTGCAATCGAGCCACGCCAGGAAGGTACCTTGTGGTGCGTGCATCACTACACCGGGCAGGCGGGTCTTTAGCGCATCGAGCAGGTAATCACGGTTGGCCTGCAGGTACTGCAACAGCGCAGCGAGCCAGTCGCCGCATTGGCTGTAGGCCGCGCGAGTGGCTTCCAGGCCCAGGGGGCTGACGCTGTCGACCATGCCGCAGCGTGCGTTATTGAAGCGCTCGCGCAGCTCGGCGTTTTGCACCACGGCGAAGCAGGTCTTCAAGCCGGCCACGTTATACGCCTTGCTCGCCGACATCAGGGTGATAGTGCGCTGGGCAATCTCGGGGCTGAGGCTGGCAGTGGGGATATGCCGGCGACCATCGAAGCACAGCTCGGCATGAATCTCGTCGCTGATGATCAGCGCGCCGCTGTCAAGGCAGGCGTCGGCCACAGCCTGCAGTTCTTCGCGGGGGAATACTTTGCCGATGGGATTGTGCGGGTTACTCAGCAGCAGCGCACCGGCACCGCTTAATGCCTGGCGCATCGCAGGCATTGGCGTGACGTATTCGCCGTTGATCAACTCGAACGGCATTTCGATGCGCGGCAGGTTCCAGTTGCCGGGTGCCAGGCGAATCGGCCGGTAGTTGGGGGTTTGCAGCACTACCGCTTGGCCGGGTTTGACGAAGGCGTGCAAGGCCATGTTGAAACCAGGCTCGACGCCAGGCAGAAATAGCAGTTCTTCAGGTTGTACGCGCCAGGCGTACTTGGCCCACAGGTCCGCGATGATGGCCTCGCGCACATCCGGGCCGGCTACGCTGTAGCCAAGAATCTGTTGGTCGAGGCGCGTGTGCAGGGCTTGCAATACAGCGGGCGGCGCGGCGATGTCCATATCGGCGATCCACATCGGCAGAACGTCTTGCGGGTAACGGCTCCACTTGGTACTGCCGGTACCGTGGCGTGGGTGGAGCGTGTCGAAATCAAAGCTCATGAAAAAGGCTCGTATCAAAGCGGCGGCGAAAAAGTGGCGCTGATTCTAGCGCCATTGGCGGTACAAATGTGGGAGGGAGCTAGCCCCCTCCCACATTCGGTTTATTCGCTGTTTCGTTACGCGTCCGTTCCATGACCGACAAGTTCTGTAATAAAAACGCCATTGCACTGGGGATTAGATTTGGGAGCGGCTATTTTGGCGCATCTCAATAAATAGAGTAGCCATGGATGAAATACCAACCTTTGCACCGCACTTTGATCGCCACTGCGCTCGTGTTGACAGTCAGCGGTGTTCACGCCGCTTCCCAGGCCCCGGTAGCCGGTGAAAATGGCATGGTGGTGACGGCCCAGCACCTGGCCACCCATGTCGGCGTGGATGTGCTCAAGGCCGGCGGCAACGCAGTGGATGCAGCCGTTGCCGTGGGCTACGCGCTGGCGGTGGTGTACCCGGCGGCGGGTAACCTCGGTGGCGGCGGTTTCATGACCGTGCAACTGGCGGACGGACGCAAGACCTTCCTCGACTTCCGCGAAAAGGCCCCGTTGGCGGCCACCGCCGACATGTATCTGGACAAGGCCGGCAACGTGGTCGAGGGCCTCAGCGCCAAAGGCCATTTGGCGGTCGGCGTACCGGGTACCGTTTCCGGCATGGAACTGGCCCTGAGCAAATACGGCACTCTCAAGCGCGCCCAAGTGATTGCCCCGGCGATCAAACTGGCGGAAAACGGCTTTGAGCTGGAGCAGGGCGATATCGACCTGTTGCACACCGCCACTGGCGAATTCGAGAAAGATCAGGATTTGCGCGGGATCTTTCTGCACAACGGCCAACCGATGCAGGTGGGCCAGAAATTGGTGCAAAAAGACCTGGCCAGAACCCTCAAGGAAATCTCCGCCAAGGGCACCGACGGTTTCTATAAAGGTTGGGTGGCCAAGGCCTTGGTGGATTCCAGCCAGGCCGGCAAGGGCATCATCACCCAGGCCGACCTCGACAAGTACAAGACCCGCGAACTGGCGCCCATCGAGTGCGATTACCGTGGTTACCATGTGGTCTCGGCGCCGCCACCCAGTTCGGGCGGCGTGGTGATCTGCCAGATCATGAACATCCTCGAAGGCTACCCGATGGCCGACCTCGGTTATCACTCGGCCCAGGGCCTGCACTACCAGATCGAAGCGATGCGCCATGCCTACGTGGACCGCAACAGCTACCTCGGCGATCCGGATTTCGTGAAGAACCCGATCGAGCATCTGCTGGACAAGAACTACGCCACCAAGCTGCGCGCCGCCATCGAGCCGCAAAAGGCCGGTGATTCCCAGGCGATCAAGCCAGGTGTGTCACCCCACGAAGGCAACAACACCACTCACTATTCGATCGTCGACAAATGGGGCAACGCGGTCTCGGTGACCTACACCCTCAACGATTGGTTTGGTGCCGGGGTGATGGCGAGCAAGACCGGGGTGATCCTCAACGATGAAATGGACGACTTCACCGTCAAGGTCGGCGTGCCGAACATGTACGGGCTGGTGCAGGGCGAGGCCAACGCTATTGCACCGGGCAAGGCGCCGCTGTCGTCGATGAGCCCGACCATCGTCACCAAGGACGGCAAGGCGGTCATGGTGGTCGGCACGCCAGGTGGCAGCCGCATCATCACCGCCACCTTGCTGACCATCCTGAATGTGATCGACTACAAGATGAATATCCAGGAAGCGGTCGACGCACCACGCTTCCATCAGCAATGGATGCCCGAGACCACTAACCTTGAGACCTTTGCGGTCAGCCCGGATACCCAGAAGATCCTCGAAAGCTGGGGCCATAAGTTTGCAGGCCCGCAAGATGCCAACCACTTGGCGGCGATCCTGGTAGGCGCGCCTTCCCTGGGTGGCAAGCCAGTGGGTAACAATCGTTTCTATGGGGCGAACGATCCGCGGCGCAACACGGGCTTGTCGTTGGGTTACTAAAGCCTGGTACGGTAAAAAATGTGGGAGCGGGCTTGCCCGCGAAAGCGGTGGGTCAGTCTATGCATGTGCTAGCTGATACATAGCATTCGCGGGCAAGCCCGCTCCCACAGGGGAAGTGTGTCAGCGCTTGAGCAACTGCTCTACTGCGGAAAATGCCGCTTGGCGACGCTGCTCCCAATCCCCGCGAATCACCACCACCGGCTGTTGATGCTCTTGCATCCACTCCAGGCTGGCCTGGAAAAACGCCCGGCGGTCGGCCAGTTCCGGTTGGCAGCGCTGGCCATCGGCGCTCCACTCCACGTCCTCGGGGGAAAGCAGCAGGTGCAGGTCGTACTGCCGGGCCAGCAGTTCGTCATCAAGCCAGCCGGGGTAATCGCCAAACAGGGTCTGGCTCCATAGCCTGTTGGTCAGCAAATGAGTGTCGAGGATCAACAGGGCAGGGTGCCGGGCGCGGGCGCTGTCTTCCCAGGCTAATTGGCCATGGGCGATGGCGGGGATATCCGCCAGGGTCGTGTCACACTGATGGTGATCGATGAAATGCCGCACGTATTCACCCACCATCAACCCGCCGAAGTGCGCGTTCAGTTGCGCCGCCAACCAGCTTTTGCCGCTGGATTCCGGGCCTGCCAGTACCACCACCTTCATGAGTGCAACGCCGGGTCGGTGCGCCATTCGCGCCAGCCTTGTACGGCAATCACGGTAAACAGTGCATAGAGCGCGGCTGTGAGGTAGAGGCCTTTGTAGAGGAACAGCCCGACAAAAATCACGTCAACGACAATCCACAGCGCCCAGCACTGCACGCGTTTTTGCGCCATCCACATCTGCGCCACCAGGCTGAAACCGGTGAGGGCGGCGTCGAGCCAGGGCTGGGCGGCGTCGGTCCAGTGAGCCATGGCGGCGCCGAGCAACAGGCTGCCGACGGCGCCTACAGCCAGGCTGACCATGATCGCAGGCGCTCGCAGGCTGGTGACCTGGCGGCCCTGTTTGACTTCGCCGGCACGGGTCCATTGCCACCAGCCATACACCTGCAACGCGGCGTAGACCACTTGCAGCAGCATGTCGGAGTAGAGCTTGACCTCGAAAAACACCCAGGTGTAGAGCAGCACCATCACCAGGCCGATGGGCCAGCACCAAGGGTTTTGTTTGACCGTCAGCCAGACAGCGATCACCCCCAGGGCGGCGGCGAACAGTTCAAGCCCGGACATGGCGGATCCTTGGGAAGTGGGAGAGGGCGGTGATTGTACCCAGAGCTCACCGATCCTCAAAACACAGCAATACAAATGTGGGAGGGGGCTCGCCACCATGCCCCGTGTAGGAGCGAGCTTGCTCGCGAAAAACGTCAACGGTAACGCGTGCTTCCTGAGTAAACGCGGCGCCTCTGGGTTTTTCGCGAGCAAGCTCGCTCCTACATAAGGCTAAGCAAGCCCCCTCCCACAATTTACCCGGCGCTAGATTCGGAATTGGCGCAACAGCCCATCAAGCTGTTCACTCAAACCCCGCAACTGCGCACTCGCCACGCTGGATTGTTCCGCTGCCAGCGCCGTGCTGTGGGACAGCCCGGCCGCCTGGGTGACGTTCTGGTTGATGTCTTCCACCACATGGGCTTGTTGCAGGGTGGCGCTGGCAATCGAAGCATTCAACCCGTTGAGGTTGTGCAGTGCCTGGCCGATGGCGGTGAGGCTGGCTCCGGCCTGGCCGGCCTGTTCGATGGTCAGTTGCGAGGCACTGTGGCTGTCGCTGATGACCTTGACCGCCGCTTCCGAGTGGCCTTGCAGGCGCTCGATCATCACCTGGATTTCGGCGGTGGATTTCTGCGTGCGCTGGGCCAGCAAGCGCACTTCATCGGCGACCACCGCAAAGCCACGGCCTTGCTCCCCGGCGCGGGCAGCTTCGATGGCGGCGTTGAGGGCGAGCAAGTTGGTCTGATCGGCAATGGAGCGGATCACTTCCAGTACTCCGCCGATCTGCGTGCTTTCGCTGGAGAGCGTGCGGATCACCTCCACAGCCTGGCTGATGGTGCTGGAGAGCTGATCGATCTGCTGCAAGCTGCCGTCGATATTCACTTGGCCCTGTTGCGCCTGGGCTTGGGCATCGCGCATTTCGCTGGCCGCGTGCTCGGCATTCTTGGCCACGTCCTGCACGCCGTAAGTGACTTCGTTGATGGCGGTGGCCACCAGTTCCATCTGCTGCGACTGCTGCTGGCTGCGGTCGTGGGCCTGGCTGGCGTTGTGGCCCAGCTCCGTGGATGACTGGCCCAGCGCGTTTGCGCACGTCTGCAGTTGGCCGACCACCTGGCGCAACTTGGCGGTGAAGCCATTGAAGTGGCGGGCCAGCTGGGTAAGCTCGTCGCTGCCATGGGTGTCGAGACTGCGGGTCAGGTCGCTTTCACCGCTGGCAATATTGCCCATGGCATTCACCGCCGCCTGCAATGGCTGCACGATACTGCGGGCGATCAGCACCACCAGCACGGCCATCATCAGCGCAATGCCCAGGCCGATTGCCGAGGCTTTCCATACCTGGGTCTTGAACTCGGCCTGCACATCATCGACGTACACGCCGGAGCCGATAATCCAGCCCCAGGGTTCGAACAGCTGGATATAGGAGGTTTTCTCCACCGGTGCGTCGGCGCCCGGTTTCGGCCAGCGATAGTTGACGATCCCGGCGCCCTTGGCCTTGGCCAGAGTCACGAACTCATTGAACACGGCGAAACCATCCGGGTCACGAATCGCCGAGAGGTTCTGGCCATCGAGCTTGGGGTTGGCCGCGTGCATGATCATCACGGGGGTGAGGTCGTTGATCCAGAAGTAGTCATCATGGTCGTAGCGCAGGCCACGCACCGCGCTCAGGGCTTGCTGCTGCGCGGCGTCGCGGGTCAGTACCCCGGTTTTTTCCAGGTTCTGGTAATACCCGAGTACGCCACTGGCGGTCTGCACCACGTGCTGGGTCTGCTGGCGCTTGGCCTGGTAGAGGTCGCCGTGGATCTGGTTCAGCATCAGCAGCCCCAAGGCCAGCAGCATCAACACGGCGACTATCAGGATCAGCCAAAGGCGGCGGCTGATCGACATGCTGCGCAAACTGTTCATCGTCCTGTCACTCCATGCTCTTTATAATTGTGGTGCTGCTTCGAGATTTCCGGCGTGTCTGATAGGCTTTCGGCCCGGAATCGAAAAACCTGAGTACTGCCTGATTTTTCACGGAATTTTTGCAGACCGGCGTTGAGAATCAACCGCGGGCGTTTGAGTGCGCTCGTCGTCAGTGAACTTTAAAAAAGACTAAGAGGCATGCCACGCGCATGACCTTTGGAGAGAGCATGGATTTTTGGACCGCCATACAGGCATTGATTCTCGGCATCGTCGAGGGGCTGACGGAGTTCCTGCCGATCTCCAGCACCGGGCACCAGATCATCGTCGCCGACCTGATCAATTTCGGCGGCGAGCGTTTCGAAGCTTTCAATATCATCATCCAGCTGGGCGCGATCCTGGCGGTGGTCTGGGAGTTTCGCCGCAAGATCCTCGATGTGGTCATCGGCCTGCCGACCCAGCCCAAGGCCCGGCGTTTCACCGTCAACCTGATCATCGCCGTATTGCCGGCGGTGGTATTGGGGGTGATTTTTGCCGACCTGATCAAGCATTACCTGTTCAACCCGATCACCGTCGCCAGTGCCCTGGTGGTCGGTGGGGTGATCATGTTGTGGGCCGAACAGCGCCAACATGCGGTGCGCGCTGAAACGGTGGATGACATTACCTGGAAAGACGCCCTCAAGGTCGGCCTGGCCCAGTGCCTGGCAATGATTCCGGGCACTTCGCGCTCCGGTGCGACGATTATCGGCGGCCTGTTGTTCGGCCTGTCGCGCAAGACGGCCACCGAGTTTTCGTTCTTCCTGGCCATGCCGACCATGGTCGGGGCGGCGGTGTACTCGGGCTACAAGTACCGCGACCTGTTCCAGCCGGCGGACTTCCCGGTATTCGCCATAGGTTTTGTCACCTCGTTCATTTTCGCCATGATCGCGGTCAAGGGCTTGCTCAAGTTCATCGCCAGCCACAGCTACGCGGTCTTTGCCTGGTACCGGATTGCCTTCGGCCTGGTCATCCTGGCGACCTGGCAATTCGGCTGGATCGACTGGACTGCGGTCAAGCCATGAGCATCCAGCATCCACGCCTGAAGACGCTGATCTTTGTGTTGTTATGCGCCGCGCCACTGTTGGGTTCAGCGGTGCTGTGGTATCGCGGCGAGACGGTGATCCCGCTGGCGGCGTATGGCGTGGTCAGTGTGGTGGCGTTCTTCCTGTACTGGAGCGACAAGCGCAAGGCGCAGACCGAGGGCCGGCGCATCCCGGAAAACATTCTGCACGCTGTCGAGCTGGCAGGCGGTTGGCCGGGTGCGCTGATTGCCCAGCAGGTGTTCAGGCACAAGACGCGCAAGGTGTCTTACCAGGTGCTGTTCTGGGTGATCGTGCTGCTGCATCAGGTGTTTTGGCTGGACCAGCTGTTCCTGGGCGGTACGCTGCTTTCAATCCTCTAGCAACAAACCGACCTGCGTGCGCTTGGGCAGTTTGCTCACCACCAGTTGGTGGGAGCGCTGCAACAAGCCACGCAGCTCATCGGCGCCCAGCGGGTAGGGCGTATTCATGATGATCCACTGCGCCCGCGCCAGATACGGTGCGGGGTGGATACCGGGGCGGTCGACATGGCCCAGGAACAGTTCCTTGTCGACCTTGAACGCCAGCGACTCGCCGCGCAGGTTCTGCAGGGCGAACATCTTGTTGCCGGCAATCGAGAACACCCGCACACCGCCCCACTTATAATCTTCCCGCGCACCGGGCAGGGTCAGGCAGAACGCGGCCACTTGTGCTTCAGTCATGCTCATAACAATCGATCTCCACAGCCTTTGAAGCCTTCTTCCAAATAGTCGATCCACGCGCGGATCGCCGGCAGCACGCCACGCCGATGCGGGTATACGGCTTGCAACCAGCCGCCCGGCAATGACCATTGCGGCAGCAATTGCACCAGGCGGCCGCTGGCCAGTTCCTCTTCGCAATACATCATCGGCAGCACCGTAAAGCCCAGGCCCATGATGGCGCTGGCCTTGCGCACGATGAAGTCATCGATGCCCAGGCGGGCCTCCATCACCAGATCGTGAAGGTTGCCCTGGGGGTCGATAATCCGCTGGTGCACCATGCGGTCGGCTTCCAGTGCGCCGAGTATGGGCAGTTGCTTGAGGTCTTCAAGGGCGAGGACCTGCCGCTCGCGCATCAATGCCGGGCTGGCGACCAGCACTGTCTGGGCCTGGCGCAGGCGCTTGGTCACCAGCAGCGGGTCTTCATCACCCAGTTCGCGCACACGCAGGGCCACATCAATGCCTTCGGCGACCAGATCGACGCGGCGATTGACCAGGGTCATGTCCAGTTGTACCAACGGGTGCGCGGCCAGAAAGCCTGCCACCAATTCCGGCAGGATCTGCTGGGCCAGACCCACCGGGCACGTGACCCGCAGGCGTCCACGCGGCTCGCTGGACATGCTCGCCACGGCCTCATCGGCCATCTCCGCTTCCAGCAACATCGCCTGGCAATGGCGCAAGTAACGCTCGCCCACGGCAGTCAGGGTCAGTTGTCGGGTAGTGCGTTGCAGCAGGCGCGCTCCCAGGCGCTCTTCAAGCTCGGCAATGCGCCGTGACAGCCTGGACTTGGGAATCCCCAGCAGCCGGCCCGCCGCGGCGAAACCGCCGGCTTCGACGACTTTGGCGAAATAGTAGAGATCGTTGAGGTCTTGCATGGTCGGCCTATTGTCCTGTCAGTAGGACAAACTATCGCATTTCAGATGGCTTATCGACTATTGGTTTCATGCGTAGCATCACCACCATCTGATCGCCACTGTCGATCCCACCTCGGAGATCCACCATGAAACTATTGCATATCGATTCCAGCATCCTCGGCGACAACTCGGCTTCCCGCCAACTCAGTGCCGGTGTGGTCAAGGCATGGCAAGCGGCTGAACCGGGTGTGCAAGTGACTTACCGTGACCTGGCCAGCGAAGGCATCAACCACTTCTCCGGCGCTACCCTGGGTGCACTGGGCACCGCGGCCGAACTGCGCGATGCCGCGCAAAAGCACGAGGCCGAACTGAGTGCATCATCGCTGGCTGAATTCCTCGCCGCCGATGCCATAGTGGTAGGCGCGCCGATGTACAACTTCACTATTCCTACCCAGTTGAAAGCCTGGATTGATCGCATCGCGGTTGCCGGCCAGACCTTCCGCTACACCGAAGCCGGCCCTGAAGGCCTGTGCGGTAACAAGAAGGTGATTATCGTGTCCACGGCCGGTGGCTTGCACGCGGATCAGGCATCTGGCGCTGCCCATGAAGGCTACTTGAAACTGCTGTTCGGTTTTCTCGGCATCACCAATATTGAAATCGTCCGCGCTGAAGGGCTGGCCTACGGTGATGAAGCGCGCAGCAAAGCATTGAACGACGCCAACGTGCGGATCAACCAGCAGTTGTTCGCCGCCGCGTAAGGCTTGTGTAAATTAAGCCGTTGCCCGGTTTCATTCTGAAGCCGGGCGCCTAAACTCTGTATTCTGATCGCCTGAACGCGAGCGGAGTACGAAGTTTTTTCGTTTGTGGCCCAGGTTATGCAGAGGTTATGCAGATAGGGATCCGATACCTGGACTTTTATTCGACATGCCGGTTCTTACGCAGCAAAGGTGGACATCCCCATGATGCGTCTTAGTGCTGTTCTGGTTCTTTCGCTGCTTAGCGGCCTGCTTTCAGTGCACGCTGCACCGGCACCGCACCCGCATTGGAGTGTGGGGTTTCATCGCATGAGCGTGCTCGACCCGCTGGATTCGCAGCCGATGAAGGCCATTGCGTTTTACCCTTCCACTGACACCGAACGCACCACGCCGCTGGGCGCCTATCAGGTCGCGGCCAGTGAAGACGCCAAGGTTGCCATCGGCCGTTTTCCCATGCTGATGTTGTCCCACGGCAATACCGGCACGCCCCTGGCCTTGCATGATCTGGCCACGTCACTGGCGCGCAAGGGATTTGTGGTGGTGGCGGTCCTGCACCCCGGCGACAACTATAAGGACCACAGCCGCCTGGGCACCGTGAGTAACCTGTATGGCCGGCCGATCCAGATCTCCCAGGCGATCACCGCGACCCTGGCTGATCCCATGCTGTCGCCCTTTGTCGATGTCGATCAGATTGGCGTGATCGGTTATTCCGCCGGTGGCGAAACCGCGCTGATCCTGGCGGGCGCCAAGCCGGATTTCGAGCGCCTGCGCCGTTACTGCCAGCAGCGCCCCGAGGACCGTGATGCCTGCACCACCAAGGGCGAGTTGGTGGTCGACCGCGACGACTTGCAGCCCCAGGCTGACCCACGCATCCATGCCTTGATGCTGATGGCGCCACTGAGCCTGATGTTCGGCCGCCACACCCTGGCTGATGTGCACGTGCCGGTGTTGCTCTACAGTGGCGACGGCGACCAGTTGGTGGCGGTGGACAAAAACGCTGCCGCCCTGGCGCGTAAACTGCCGGAGCCACCGGACTTCAAGCTGTTGGCCGGGGCAGGGCATTTTGTATTCATGGCGCCATGCGACAGCGATCAACTGGCGACAATGCCAGGCATCTGCACCGATGCCGATGGCGTCGACCGCGAAGGTATTCACCGCGATATGGTCTCCGAGGCCGGGCGCTTTTTCAGCCGAACCCTCGGTGAGGCGACGCGTGCCGGCCTGCAGACCGCTGATCAGTAGGCGCGGCGCCTGAGCAGTACGGTCAGGGCGAGTGCGCTGACCGACAGCAACGCGGCACAGAAGAAGATCCAGCCGTAGCCAAGATTCAACGCCACGGCGCCCATCAACGGCCCGGCAATCGCCAGCGCCAGGTCGAAAAACACCGCATAGGCACTCAGCCCCGCACCTCGGCTGCTGTCCGGCACTTGCTTGATGGCTTCAACCCCCAGCGCCGGGTACACCAGCGACAGGCCAAAGCCGGTCAGCCCGGCACCGATCAAGGCGACGCCGGTGGACGGCGCCAGCCACAGCAGCGTCAGGCCCAGGATTTCGATGCTCATGCAGGCGATGGCGGCGGTAAACCCACCAAACCGGCTGATGGCAGAAATGAACATCAGGCGCGAGAGAATAAAACACGCGCCAAATACCGTCAGGCAATACGCCGCGCCGCTCCAGCCACGATTGAGGTAGTACAGGGTAATGAAGGTCGTCAGCGTGCCGTAGCCAATCGACGCCAGGCACAGGCTGGTGCCGAACGGTGCGATTCGCCCGAACACTGCCCAGAACGGCAGCCGCTCACCGCGCACCACCGGCACCGACGGTTTATTGCGGATCAGCACCAGCCCCAGCCCCGCCAACACCGACAGGGCAACTCCCAGGCTGGTATAGCCATATTCCGCCACCATCACCACGCCGACCGGCGCACCAACGGCAATGGCGCCGTAGGAGGCAATGCCATTCCAGGAGATCGAGCGGGCCGTGTGTTCAGTCCCCACCGCGCCCATGCACCAACTGATGGTGCCCACGCCAATCAGGCCCTGGGCCACGCCCAGCAACAGGCGGCCGACGATCAGAATGCCCAGGCTCAAGGCTGGCAGGCTGTCCACCAGGGTGGCGATAAAGGTCAGCACGCCGCTGATCAGGATGCCGGCCAGGCCCAGCACTATCGCACGCTTGGTGCCGACGTTATCCGACATCCGCCCGGCCATCGGGCGGCTGAGCAGCGTGGCCAGGTATTGCGAACCGATGGTGACCCCGGCGACAACTGCGCTGAAACCCAGTTGTTCGTGCACATAGCCTGGAATCACCGCAATCGGCAGGCCGATGCAGATAAAGGCTATGAAGGTGTAGAACACGATGGAGACGATCTGCAGGGTGATCGACAGGGAGGAGGGGGCGGCAGGCATGGGTACTCGATCGCTGGCGGGCGGTGCGGCCATGATGCCACTGCTCTAACCAATGTGGGAGGGGGCTAGCTCCCTCCCACATTTGGATCTGACTGCCCTGAAAGCTAAGGGCGTTCTTAGAACACCACACCCTGGCTACGCAGGTAGTCGTCATAGGTGCCGCTGAAGTCGATCACGCCGCTTGGGCTCAACTCGATGATGCGGGTCGCCAGGGACGATACGAACTCGCGGTCGTGGCTGACGAAGATCAGCGTGCCCGGGTAGTTTTCCAGTGCCAGGTTCAGCGCCTCGATGGATTCCATGTCCAAGTGGTTGGTCGGTTCGTCCATGATCAGCACGTTCGGCTTTTGCAGGATCAGCTTGCCGAACAACATGCGGCCTTGCTCACCACCGGAGATCACTTTGACCGACTTCTGGATTTCGTCGTTGGAGAACAACATGCGGCCCAGGGTGCCACGGATCATTTGTTCGCCTTGGGTCCACTGGCCCATCCAGTCGAACAGGCTCACGTCGTCTTCGAAGTCGTGGGCGTGGTCCTGGGCGTAGTAGCCCAGTTCGGCGGCGTCGGTCCACTTGATGCTGCCGGCATCCGGGGTCAGTTCGTTGACCAGGGTGCGCAGCAGGGTGGTCTTGCCGATACCGTTCGGGCCGATGATTGCCACGCGCTCGCCAGCTTCAACCTGGAAGCTGAAGTCCTTGAACAGCGGCTTGCCGTCAAAGCCTTTGGCCATCTTTTCGACCATGACCGCCTGGCGGTGCAGCTTTTTGTTCTGCTCGAAACGGATGAACGGGCTCACACGACTCGACGGCTTGACTTCGGCCAGTTGGATCTTGTCGATCGCCTTGGCACGGGACGTGGCCTGCTTGGCTTTGGAGGCGTTGGCCGAGAAGCGGCTGACGAAGGATTGCAGTTCGGAGATCTGCGCTTTCTTCTTGGCGTTGTCCGACAGCAACTGCTCGCGGGACTGGGTCGCCACGGTCATGTACTCGTCATAGTTGCCCGGGAACAGGCGCAGCTCGCCGTAGTCCAGGTCAGCCATGTGGGTGCACACGCTGTTCAGGAAGTGACGGTCGTGAGAGATGATGATCATCAGGCTGGAGCGCTGGGTGAGGATGTTTTCCAGCCAGCGGATGGTATTGATGTCCAGGTGGTTGGTCGGTTCGTCGAGCAACAGCACTTCAGGGTCCGAGAACAGCGCCTGAGCCAGCAATACACGCAGTTTCCAGCCTGGGGACACTTCGCTCATCGGGCCAAAATGCTGCTCCAGGGGAATCCCCAGGCCCAGCAACAACTCACCGGCGCGGGATTCGGCGGTGTAGCCGTCCATTTCGGCGAACTCGGTTTCCAGCTCAGCCACGGCCATGCCGTCTTCTTCGCTCATTTCCGGCAGCGAATAGATACGGTCGCGCTCGGCCTTGACCTTCCACAGCTCTTCGTGGCCCATGATCACGGTGTCGAGCACGGTGAATTCTTCGTAGGCGAACTGGTCCTGGCGCAGTTTACCCAGGCGCACATTCGGCTCCAGCATGACCTGGCCGCCGGACGGGTCGAGGTCCCCACCGAGGATTTTCATGAAGGTCGACTTGCCGCAACCGTTGGCCCCGATCAAACCATAGCGGTTGCCGGCGCCGAACTTGACCGAGACGTTCTCGAAGAGCGGCTTGGCGCCGAACTGCATGGTGATGTTAGCTGTGGAGATCAATTACTTTACCTATCAATGGGTTGCGAGCGTGACGGCAGGTGCCTTCAGGCATGCGTCAACAGCGACATCAAGGCGCGAAACCCGGTCGCTGAGCGGAAAATTTGGGATGTGTGTTGGAATTTGGCGCGCATTGTCGCATATGTGAGGCGACAGTTGTATGGCAGTCGACGACGATGTTCCGCGCCTTGCGTGATTCGAAGCGCTGAAACCAAAGCTCGGGCCGGCGGGCAGGTATTCATTTTTTAGGTAACGATTGACAGTCCTTTCCCGTCCATCACCAATCTGTCCCGGCCATGGGCACTGAGGCCACATCAAAAGTCATCTGAAAAGGGGCAATGGGTATGGGGGTTTTCGATTACAAGAGCATGACGGGCCAGAAGGCCAAGGCGCTGCTGAACGACGCTTTGGCCTTGTCCGATTACGCTTATGACGCCAGCGGCCAACCGCTGACCGCTGGCGGCTGGGCGCCTATCGGTGCGCAAGCACTGGGGGTGACGCAGAAAGTCGACGAGTACGGCACCTTTTGGGGCGAGACGGTATTGGCTCCCTCCGCCAACGTCAAGATTGTGGGGCAGTACGATGGCGTGGGTAAGCTGATCGCCATGGGGGTTGCCTTTCGTGGGACGTCCTTTGGCTTGTCCTGGGATGGATTGGGCGACGTCGCCAGCGATCTGGCTGCTGCCGCCGTTCCCGGATACGCCGCCAATTATGCTCAGTTCGCGTTCAGTGGCTTATTGGAGCACGTCGCCAGCTACGCCAGGAGCCAGGGCTTGACCGGCAAGGATATCCTGGTCACCGGCCATAGCCTCGGCGCACTCGGGGCCAACAGCTTGGCGACCTTGAGCCATGATCATTGGGGCGGTTTCTTCGAGGATGCCAACTACGTAACCTTTGCCTCACCCACACAACGTTCGGGTGACACTCGGATCTTGAACATCGGCTATGAGAATGACCTGGTGTTCAAGGCCATTGATGGCGAAGGCATCAATACGTCGGCACTGCGCTGGGGTAACGATAGCGTTTGGGATTCGGCGGCCAATAACCTGGTCAGCTTTACCGATAACTACGCCTCGGCCTGGGCGCATTTACCCAATGCCCTCAACTGGGGAGTCGGCAAGGCTCACTCCCTGGACGGTTACATCCAAGGCATGAAGCGTATCGCGTCCTCGGATTTCTACGACCTGACCAGCAAAGACTCGACCATCGTAGTCTCCAGCCTCAGCGAGGCCACGCGTGAAACCACCTGGGTGCAAGACCTGAACCGCTACGCCGAAAAACACACCGGCAATACCTTCATCTTCGGTACCGAGGGCAACGACCTGCTCAAGGGCGGAGCGGGCAATGACTTCCTGGAAGGTGGCGCAGGTGATGATCGTTTCCGCGATGACGGCGGCTACAACATCCTGCTGGGGGGGCAGGGCAGTAACGTCTTCGAACTGCAAAAGCCACTGGGCGCCTTCAGCTTTGCCAATGACGGCGATGGCACGTTGTATATCAACGACGCCTATGGCGGTATCAGTATGACCCGGGATATCGGCGCATTGGTCAGCAAAGAGAAGGCCTATATACCCTGGACTTCAATCCCTTGGGGCTCCAATGACATCACCTATAAGGTGACCGGCGATGGCCTGCTGGCCGGTAACGACCTTACGCACTACGTGGCCTCTACCAACGGCGATGCGCATGACAATGTCCTCACCGCTCATGCCACGGGTGATTGGCTGTTCGGCTTGGGCGGCGACGATCACCTGATCGGAGGCCCGGGTAATGACGTATTTGTCGGCGGCACCGGCAATGACCTGATGGTTGCAGGCGGTGGCAGTAATACCTTCCTGTTCGACGGCATCTTCGGCAACGACCGGATCCAGGGTTACCATGCCAGCGATAAACTGGTGTTCATGGGTATGGCTGGCCTGGGCCAGGATTACGATTACCGCTCTTATGCCTCGACGTTCGAGGACAACACCGTGCTGGCCTTTGGTGACAACTCGGTGATGTTAATGGGCGTGAACATGACTCAGTTGAATGGCGCAGGCATCTTTATTTCCTGAACGCAGGCGGGGCAGAGCACCTTGGATGACTGGGGTGTTCTGCTTCAGCCCATTACCGGCACCTGCAGGCTGGGTTTTGCCAGGGTTTCCGGCATCGCCAGCCACAACAGCAGCAACGCCACGCCCGCCACGCCCGCCAAGGTCAGAAAGGCTGCGTTATAGCCGGCCTGTTGCACCACGAAGCCGGCCAGGCTGCTGCTTAGCGCCGCGCCGAGGCCGAACACAGTGGAAAGGGCACCCAGACTTACATTGAAACGCCCGGTGCCTTGGGTCAGGTCCTTGACGATCACCGGGAACAACGCGCCGAAAATCCCCGCGCCGATACCGTCAAGCATCTGCACCGCCACCAGCCAATACGGATCGCTGGACAGGGTATACAGCACGCCACGCAGCGGCAGTATCAGAAAGCCGGCCAGCAATAGCGGCTTGCGCCCCCAGATATCAGCCTTGAGCCCGACCAGCCAGGCGATCGGGACCATGACCAACTGTGCAGCGACAATGCAGGCTGAGGTCAGGGGCGTGGCCATCTGCAGGTTGATCTGCGCCAGCTTCTGGCTGACCAGTGGCAGCATCGCGGCATTGGCCAGGTGAAACAGCGCGCAGCAGACGGCGAACAGCAGCAACGGGCGGTTAGCCAGCAAGACGGTCAGGCCCGAAGGCTGCTCATGGTCGCTGTGATGGGCGGGATCGAAGCCACGGGCCACCTCATGATCAATCGCCTTGCCAGAAACACAGCTGACCGCAATGACACTGGCGACTGCCATAAACGCCATCAGGTAAAACACCACCACAGGCCCATACAGATACGCCAGGCCCCCGGCCAGCAGTGCGGCCACGGCGTTGCCGGCGTGGTTGAAGGTTTCGTTGCGCCCGGTACGCCGAGTGAAAGCACGGGGGCCGGTAATACCAAGGGAGATGGCAGAAATGGCCGGGGCGAATACCGATGCGGCAACGGCGCTGGCGGCCTGGGTCAGCGCCACCCAGCCAAATGAACTGACGAAGGGCAGTATCAGGCAACTGCCGGTGACCAGCAGCGCGGCAATCGCGATGACTGCACGCTTGCTGCGGGTTCGGTCGATCAGCGCACCCGCCGGGCCCTGGGTGATCAAGGCGGCGATACCGGCCAGGGTCATGACTACGCCGATACTGGCCGGGTCCCATTTATGGACCGCCAGCAGGTAGATCGCCAGGTACGGCCCGAGACCGTCGCGAACATCCGCGAGGAAGAAGTTCAGGCTGTCCAGGGAAAGGGCGGTACGCAGATCTGAATGATGGGCCACAGTGCGACCTTCAAGAGCGGCGTTCAAGGGCTGAACACGCGATGGCTTAATGACCGGTAGGCTTGGCCATAAGTTTCGCTGGGGCTGCGGGTTTTATCTGGCAGATATTTGGCTTATGTTCCTAAGCCCGCTGTATTGACTTTCTGGAGACGCAATGGACATGCCCTCAGCGCAAGAGGCGATTGCCAGCAATAAAAACGCTTGGGACGAATCGGCCCGGTTGCACAAAGACACGGCGACCTGGAGGGAGCTACTGGCCTCGGTGGCCGAACCTGACTTTTCCTGCCTTGACCCCACTATCACCGCGTTACTGCATGAGATAGGTGTGGTGGGCAAGGACGTGGTGCAATTGTGCTGCAACAACGGACGCGAAAGCCTTTCGTTGTATGGCTTGGGGGCCCGTTCGGTGGTGGGGGTTGATCAATCCCGGGCGTTTCTTGAACAGGCGCGGGAATTGGCCGAGGTCTCGCCACACAGCCCTGATTTCATTGAGACCGATATCCACCATTTGCCGGAGCGTTTGCAGGCATGGTTCGATATTGCCCTGGTGACCATTGGCGTGCTGGGTTGGATGCCGGATGTGGCGTTGTTCATGCGCCAGGTTGCCCTTGTGCTGAAGCCCGGTGGTACGTTGGTCATGTACGAAACCCATCCCTTTCTTGAGGTGTTTGACCCCTGTGGGGCCAACCCGATGCTGCCTTCCAGTTCTTACTTCCAGCGTGAACCCTTTGTGCTGCAGGAGGCAATTGTCTATGAAGGGAAGGACGAGCGGCCCGGGCCGACGTCCTATTGGTATGTACATACCCTGGGCAGTGTGGTCAGCGCGGCTATCGCAGCGCAGTTGCAGATCGCTCATTTGCAGGAATACCCGCATTCCAACCGGGAAGAACTCTACGATCAATATGAGCATCAGGCCGCGCAACTGCCCCTGTGCTTTACCATGACAGCGATCAAGCGTGATGGCTGATAAAGGTTTGCGCACGCAAAAAAAAGGCCCGCGAGGAGAGGGCGGGCCAAGTGATTCACTGGAGTAGGTAGGCCTGACCTTATAGGTCGAAAAGTGAAGGCCTTGTGAAAATGCCGTGATCAAATCGGATAATCACGTCTAATGCCGATCAGTGTAGGAGCGAGCAAGCTCGCTCCTATGCATGGACTCTTTCTGGCCGATACTGCCCAGGGTCTTGCCATGCAGGTCACCGCCCAGGCCCACCTGCCATCCGCCTGCGCGCAGCGAGTTGGCTTCGGCCAGCAGATTGCGCGCAGAGGCCATGATCAGCGCCCAGGTCAGTTCCGGCGCCGCGTGTTTATAGCTGTCGGTGCCGCACACCTGGATACCCAGGGCCTTGGCGGCGGTAATATCGATGGCGGCATTGCGCATACCGCCGGTGACCAGCAATTTGAGCTTGGGCAACTCTTGCAGCAGGGCCTGGTTGAAGGTGGACCGTTCGCGCATGGCGCAAATCACCTCGAAGCCCTTCAAGCGTTCAACCATTGTCGCCCTATCAGCGGGGTAGTCGTGGAGAAAATGTACCTGGCCCACGCCGTCCAGCGCCGACCAATCCACCACGTCACTGGCGACGTTCTGCCAGTCATCTATCACTGCGATCTGTA
>NZ_JAFLXB010000017.1:0-129242 GCF_019891455.1 Pseudomonas sp. P867
GTTGAGCTAACCAATACTAATTGCCCGTGAGGCTTGACCATATAACACCCAAGCAATTTGCATGCTCTGAGCTGAAAAGCGAAAGAGACCAGATTGCGGTGTGTGAAGACGAAAATGAACCGAAAGTTCGACGCTCACAAAACACCGAAAACTGTCACATACCCAATTTGCTGAAGCGAGACCAACTGGTCACGACTCAGTACCCGAATTTCTTGACGACCATAGAGCATTGGAACCACCTGATCCCATCCCGAACTCAGCAGTGAAACGATGCATCGCCGATGGTAGTTTGGGGTTTCCCCATGTGAGAGTAGGTCATCGTCAAGATTAAATTCCAGAACCCCTGTTTGCTAACGCAAACAGGGGTTTTGTTTTGGGCGGTCGAAAAGTGTCCACTCTATCCGCGCACGGCTGGCATCCCTCAATCGCCCGACAAAATTGCACAGTTATTTCCGAGCCAGAGCACTAGAATAGCCACCTAACTATTTTAGAGTCAGAGCCCTATCTATGCCCGATCCGGTTGATGCCGTTGAGGTGTCGGATTTACCACTGGACGACCTGGTGGCATGCCATGAGTGCGATTTGCTGATGCGCAAGCCAGCGCTCGCCCCTGGCGAAAAAGCCCAGTGCCCACGCTGTGGCTACGAGTTGTATGCTCACCGCCACAATGTGGTCGAGCGGAGCCTTGCTTTAGTACTTGCGGCCCTGCTGCTTTACATCCCGGCGAACTTTTTGCCCATCATGCAGCTCAATCTACTCGGGCAGTCCTCGGAGGACACCGTATGGAGCGGCGTTGTTGGCTTATTCGATACCGGTATGCAAGGCGTTGCTGCCGTTGTGTTCTTGTGCAGCATGGGGATCCCCTTGCTAAAGCTGCTCTGCCAATTGGCAGTGTTGCTCAGCATCCGCTGGAACATCGGTCGCAGTTACGGGCTGTTGTTGTACCGCATCTACCACCATATGAAGGATTGGGGGATGCTGGAGGTCTACTTGATGGGCGTACTGGTGGCAATCGTAAAGCTCGCCGACATGGCCTCCATCACGATCGGCCTGGGTCTGGTCTGCTTCGTCAGTTTATTAATGGTTCAAGTTCTGCTTGAGGTGGTGATGTCACCCCATCAGATCTGGCAAGCACTGTCAGGAGAGGATGACCATGCGGGCGATTGATGCAGGCATTCTGATTTGTACCGAATGCCATGAATTGAACAAGCAAGAAGCGGATACCGACGAGCAACTCTGTACCCGTTGCGGCGCGTTGATCCATGCGCGTCGCCCCAATAGCCTCACCCGTACCTGGGCATTGCTGATCACCGCAGCAATCTTGTATATCCCCGCCAACCTGTTGCCCATCATGACCGTCAACTCCCTCGGCCAAGGCGACCCGAGTACCATCATGGCGGGTGTGATCCAGCTGGTGCAGCACGGCATGTTTCCTATCGCCGCCGTGGTGTTCATCGCCAGTATTCTGGTGCCGACATTCAAGTTGGTAGGCATCGGCCTGTTGCTGTTCTCGGTGCAGCGTCACCAACCGCTGTCCGCGCAACAACGCATTGTGATGTACCGCTTTATCGAATTCATTGGCCGTTGGTCCATGCTGGATATCTTCGTGATCGCTATCCTGGTGGCGGTCGTTAACTTTGGGCGACTTGCCAGTGTCGAGGCCAATCTCGGCGCTGCAGCGTTCGCCAGTGTGGTGATCTTGACGATGCTTGCCGCAGTAACTTTCGATCCCCGACTGATTTGGGATAACACGGAGTCGGACGACGACCATGAGTGATTTGCCTAAAGCTAAAACCCGCCCGGCCTCCAATTGGTCGGCTATTTGGGTGTTGCCCCTGATTGCCCTGATCATCGGTGGCTGGCTGGGGTGGCGCGCCTACTCCCAGCAAGGTCTTGAGATTCAGGTTCGCTTTGAGAGCGGCGAGGGTATTCAAGTCAACAAGACTGAAGTGGTCTACAAAGGCATGACCGTCGGCAAGGTCAAGACCCTGGCCCTGGATGACGAAGGCAGCAATCGCGGGGTGATCGCCACCATCGAGATGAACAAGGACGTCGAACAATATCTCAAGACCAACACCCGCTTCTGGTTGGTCAAGCCCAGCGTCAGCCTCGCCGGCATCACTGGCCTGGAGACCCTGGTTTCGGGTAACTACATCGCCGCCAGCCCGGGCGATGGTGAGCCCACGCGCAAGTTCAAGGCGCTCTCTGAAGAACCACCGTTATCCGACGCCAAGCCGGGCCTGCACCTGACGCTCAAGGCCGACCGCCTGGGCTCGCTGAACCGTGGCAGTCCGGTGTTCTACAAGCAGATTCAGGTCGGCCAGGTCAAAAGCTATCTGTTGTCCGAAGACCAGAGCATCGTTGAGATCAAGGTTTATATCGAGCCGACCTACGCCAGCCTGGTGCGCAAGCACACGCGTTTCTGGAACGCCAGCGGCATCAGTATCGACGCCAACCTCTCCGGGGTGAAGGTGCGCAGCGAATCGCTTTCCAGCATTGTGGCCGGTGGTATCGCCTTCGCCACGCCTGAGAATCGCCAAGACAGCCCACCCACCGACCCGAGCCTGCCTTTTCGCCTGTACGAGGACTTCGATGCCGCCGCAGCCGGCATCAAGGTCAAGGTCAAACTCACCGATTTCGAAGGCCTCCAGGCCGGGCGTACCCCGGTCATGTACAAAGGCATCCAGGTTGGTAGCCTGAAAACCTTGAAGATCGACCCGGACCTGTCCAGCGCCAGCGCCGAGTTGACCCTTGATCCTTTGGCCGAAGACTACCTGGTCCAGGACACGCAATTCTGGGTGGTCAAGCCGTCCATCTCCCTGGCAGGCATCACCGGCCTGGAAGCACTGGTCAAAGGTAACTACATCGCGATCCGCCCGGGTGACAAAGGCACCCCGCCACAACGTGAGTATGTGGCCCGCGCCAAGGCGCCGCCGTTAGACCTGCGCTCCCCCGGCCTGCACATGGTGCTGCTCACCGACAATCTGGGCTCGCTGGATGTCGGCAGCCCGATTCTGTACAAACAGGTCAAGGTGGGTTCGGTGCAGAGCTACCAGTTTTCACGCAAGAAGAAGCAACTCGTGATCGGCGTTCATATCGAGAAAGAGTATGAAGGCCTGGTCAACGGCTCGACACGTTTCTGGAACGCCAGCGGTGTCACTCTCACTGGTGGGCTCACCGGTGGCATCCAGGTCAAAAGCGAATCCCTGGCCAGCCTGATGGCCGGTGGTATCGCCTTCGAAACACCGGAGCCCAACGTTCCCCTGAAGCACCGTATCCCGCGCTTCCGTTTGTTCACCGACCGTGACGCCGCGAATCAGCATGGCACCCTGGTGACGATCAAGGTCGATCGTGCCGACGGCCTGCGCCCCGGTACAGCCGTACGCTTCAAAGGCCTCGATGTTGGCAAGGTCGAGAGCGTCGACCTCAGCGCCGACATGCAGTCCGTATTGCTGCGCGCCCGTATTACTCAGGTGGCTGATCGTATCGCCCGCGCAGGCAGCCAGTTCTGGGTGGTCAAGCCGGAGCTGGGCCTGATGAAGACCTCCAATCTTGAAACCCTGGTCACCGGGCAATACATCGAGGTGCAGCCTGCGGTGAAAAATGCCGGGCCGCAAAAAAACTTTGTTGCACTGGATCAGCCGCCGGAGGCTGTCCATCAGGAGCAAGGCCTGAGCCTGACACTCAGCGCCGCTCGCCGTGGTTCGCTCAAAGAAGGCGTGCCGGTCACTTACCGTGAAGTCACCGTGGGCAAGGTCACCGGCTATGAACTGGGCCAGACCGCCGACCGTGTGTTGGTGCATATCCTGATCGAGCCCAAGTACGCACCCCTGGTACGCAGTGGCAGTCGCTTCTGGAACACCAGCGGCTTCGGTCTCGACTTCGGCCTGTTCAAGGGCGCGACGGTGCGCACCGAGTCCCTGGAGACCTTGGTGGCCGGCGGTATCGCCTTTGCCACGCCGGATGGCGAACGCATGGGCAACCCGGCACGGCCACAGCAGACCTTCCCGTTGTTCGATAAGTTTGAAGATGAGTGGCTGACCTGGGCGCCCAAGATTCCACTCGGTAAATAAACCGATGCGCGGCCTTCGCGAGCAAGCCCGGCTCCCACAGGGATATGCATTTTCAGCAAGTATGCATTCCAACTGTGGGAGCCGGGCTTGCCCGCGATGAGGCCCACAAACACACCGCAAATCCCAAGCCGAAAAAAAGGCCGCGATCCAAAAGATCGCGGCCTTTTTGCATGTCAGCGCAACGCGTCAGACCTCATCCAGCTCCGGCTCATCGGCTTGCACATTCATCGTCGCCTTCACCACATCATGGCGACGGATGTATTTCCAGTCCGCCTCATCAATGTAGATTCCGTTCGGCCCGCTGCCGCCTTCCAGGTCGATCGCCACCTGGGCGGAGACCTGCGGCTTCACACTGGCCAGGATCGGCACGAAGCCCAGTTGCAAGCTGGTTTCCAGCAAGGCAGCCTGGTTCTTCTCATCAATGTCTGCAGCCTCATCGAGGTAATACGGCAAACGCACACGGCCGGCCTGGTCACGGTCCATCAAGTGCAACAACAAGTACATGTTGGTCAGCGCCTTGATGGTCATGGTGGTGCCGTTGGACGCGGCGCCATCGATGTCGGTATGAATCACCGGCTGACCGTGCACCTTGGTGATCTCGAACGCCAGTTCGAACAAGTCCTTGAGGCCCAGCTGGTTATGGTTGGCCGCAACGAGGCGCGCCAGGTATTCCTTGGCCTCTTCGTTCTTGTTGTCCTGCTCGGCGCTCTGGCTGAGGTCGAACACCGACAGCGTTTCGCCTTCTTCATACTGGCCAGCACTGTGGATGATCTGGTCGATATGCTTGAGGGCTTCCTTGTTCGGCGCCAGCACGATGCGAAAACTCTGCAGGTTGGAGACCTGGCGTTTGTTGATCTCGCGGTTGAATAACGCCAACTGGTGTTCAAGGCTGTCGTAGTCGCTACGGATATTGCGCAGGGTACGGGCAATATCGGTCACCGCTGCTCGGCGTGCCTTCCCCAGCGTCAACGCCTCATCGGTGCGGTGCGCGTAAGCGTTGATCAGCAGCTGCAGGCGACGCTCCATGTCATCTTCGCTGTCGAACTTGGCCACACCCTTGAGGCGCACCTGAGCGTACAGGGCTTCGATCTGGCCGTCGGCGCGCAGCAAGCCCTGCCAGCTATCCTGGTAGTCATTGAGCAGTGGCAGCAAGTTGTCCATGGAGTCGTCGACCGGGTCCATGAACGGCGTGCCGAACGGCAGGTCCGCCGGCAACAGCTGACGACGACGCAACGCATCATCCAGCGTGCGTTGCTTGGCTTCCATATCGCCGATCTGGCGGCCGACCAGTTGCAGCTTGGCCGATAATTGCTGGACGCGCTCGGTAAAGGCATCGCTGGAGCGCTTCAGCTCATCCTGGGCGGCTTCCATCTGCGCCAGGTTTTCCAGCTTCTCGCCTTCTTCTGCACTTAGGGTCTGGGTGCGGCGGAAATCTTCCAATGCCTTCTGAGCATCCAGCACCTGCTGATACAGCGCTTCGGTCTGGGTCTTGCTCGCCGCGCGGTCGGAAGCTACGGCCTGCTGGGTTTTGAGTTGCTTGAGTTCTTTTTCCAGGCGCTCCTTCTGGTCGCGCAATGCGGCGCGGTCGGCCAGGGCCTGCAACGCAGGCGGCTCGATGTGCGAGATGTCGATGGACAGCCCCGGCACTTCAAAGCGCTCGCCTTTGAAGCCATCGAGAATCTGCTCCAGGGATTTGACCCACTGGCCGTCCTCATCCAGCGTGATGCCGTGCTCACCCAGAGGCAGGCTGAACAACGAGCTGTTGAACAGGCGCATCAGACGTTCGACATCCTGTTGCGAGAACTCCTCGCGCAGCTTGGCATAGCTGTTGTTGTCGGCGTGATCGAGTTGCTGCCTGACCGACTTCAAGCGCTTTTCCAGGTCGCGCAGACGCTCGTCCAGGTCCTCGGCGCTGAACTGTCGCGACTGCGCCAATGCGCCCGCCAGTTCATCGTGGGCGTCCTTGGCGGCGAGCAACTGTTGCTCCAGCACCTTGACGTCATCCACCAGGGCAAAGCGATGCTTGAGTACCGACAGCTCGCCCAGCCAACGCTGGATACCGCTGATCTCCCGCTCCAGACGCATCAGTTCCTGAGTACCGCCACGCTGGTCGTTCTGCAGCGCGTCCTGCTCGTTGCGGTAGTGCTCGGCCTGGATGGTCAGCTCTTCCTCGCGCGCACTGGCGTAGTCCGACCAGGTGCCCAGCAACGAATCCAGCAGCGGTGACAGGCGATGCAGTTTGCCGCGCAAGGCGTCGCGTTGTTTCACGCCATTGGCCAACGCCTCGACCAACGGCCCGGCAGCCACCAGCGAGTTGTAGTCCTGCTCCATGCGTCGCACATCACGGAAGGCTTCTTCGCACGCAGCGATGTAGTCGACACTGCCTGAACGCAAGCTGTGTTCGAACGCGTCGAGGAACAGTTGCTTGAGCTTGGCCGCGGTGATTTCGCGCATGTGCAGCAGGTTGATAAACAACGCACGGAACGTCTTCAAGCTCTGTTCGCTGGTGGAGCGCAGCGGGATCAGGGTCAGGTCCAGCGGGATCGACGTATGGCCGCCCACCAGCAAGCGCCGCAGTTCATCAGGCTTGAGTTCGTAGGCTTTGAGGCCCTCGCGCTCAAGGTTGGTAAACAGCTCTTTCTGACGCAGGCAGGTGTCGTTTTTCTGGTAATGAGCCAGGTCCAGCTTGCCCGCATAGGCAAAGAACTGGTGACCGAAACCGCCGCCCGGCCCGCGTCCGACCACGCCGATGACGTGCGGGCCGTGGGGCAGGGAGACTTCTACCAGGATGTAGCTGGTATCGGTGGCAAAGTAGAAGCGCCGCGATTGTTCCAGCGTGTACTTGCCGAAACTCATGTCCGACATGCGCGCCAGGATCGGGAACTGCAAGGCGTTGATGGATGCGGATTTACCCAGGTTGTTCGCGCCGTACACCGACAGCGGCTCTTCCAGCGGGAACAAGCCCAGGCTGTAACCGGCGGTGTTCAATAGGGCGAAGCGGCGGATGCCGTAACGTTCCTTACTCATACGTCGGTTTCCTGTTCTTCGGCAATGGCTCGGGCCAGGGCGTCTTCTTCGCTTTCCTCATCGAAGGCGCTAAGGTCCAGCGGGTCATCGGTCTTCAGCAGTTTTTCATCGCTGTCTTCGTCGATGATCACTGGCACCGGCAGCGGCAATACGCTGTGCACGCTGGCGGCGAGGTCGCGGTCCTGTTGCACCGACAGGCACACGTCGAGGAAACGGTGCATTGGTGGCAGGAAGCGGTAGATACCGTTGTCTTCGCTGGCAAAACCGAGTTGGGTCATGCGACGCATGATTTTTTCTTCGAGCTCTTCCTGGGTCTGCACTTCGGCCTGGATAAACAGGTCGCGGTACTTCTCCAGCAACGAAGGCAATTCGTCGCGCCCCAGGCTGCCGCCGTCGAGCACGGCAACCGGGTCGCGGCCCTGGTCGGCTAGGTGCTCGACGAGAATGAAGGTAAACAAGGCCAGGCGCTGGGCGGTCTTGTTGACCTGCGCGGCAGCCACGGCGGTGTCCGGGACGAAGTAGTAGAAACCGCGGGTATCGCATACCAGCTCAAAGCCCAAGGCCTTGAACAGCGTGCGGTACTGGTCCTGGAAGTTCGACAGCTGCGCGTACAGCTCCGGGTCGCGGCGGCTGACGTGGTAACCCTTGAACAGCTCGCGAAAAATCGGCGCCAGCTGGGACAGTTCGGATAGATCAAGATGCATAAGGGGTGCTCGCAGAATTCTCGGTGGCGTCAACGCCGGCCGGGAGCAGGGCGAAGGAGCGCAGGCTGACCTGATGCTCGTGGGTGTGGTAATCGCGACGTTCCAGGCGCTCGCGCTTGAAGCGTTTTTCCCGGGACAGGCGTGAGAACCAGTACAGCAATTCGTCGGTGGCGCCGTCGGGCTCCTGTTCCAGCAGCCAGGTCATCAGGTCCGGCATCGGCAGGGCGTCTTCGCAGCGCTCGAGCATTTCCTTGACCGTACGCGGCGCGCGCGGGGCTTCGCCCTTGTGGGATTTGTGCGCCTTTGGGAATCGCGCCGGTTTCGGCTCGAAATTGGCCAGGGCATACACATACGCCTCGACCTGGCTGGCGCTGCCCAGGAAGGTGCTTTGCGGTCGGGTGAACATCGGCATCGCCGCTTGCGGCACCGCGTCCAGGCCTTTACGGCGAATCGCCGACAAGGCCAGCGCAGCGCCGCGAGTCACTGCGTTATGCCGGCGTGCTTCTTCGCGCAGCGGCAACAGCAGCTCGCGCGCATGGCGCAAGGTCAACTGGGCGCTGGTCTGCATTTCGAGGATGCGCGCGTGAGTGCGCAGCAGCATGTCGTCGTCCACCAGGTGGCCAAGACGCTGTTGCTCGGTGAGCATGCGCAGCAGCACGTTTTCCACTTTGCGCACGCCTTGCTCGAAGGCGCCGTCAGCGTTCACCAACTGAATCATCGGCTCGACGTATTCGTCCCAGGTTGCCAACACCTCGGCGTAGCGCTGGCGCAACGGGATCTGGCGGTCGCTGGTCTTGGCGCGATCGGCCACGGCGGCGAGGGCCTGTTCGTCGTTGGCAAGTTTTTTCAGCACGTCGCGCACGCGCATATCCAGCAAGCGCAGTTGCCGGGCCAGGTCATGGCCGTCGCGGATGTCGAAGGCGTCCTGGATATAACCGGCCAGGCGCTCGAGGTGGCGCAGGTAGGCTTCGATTTCCAGGCACAGGCCAAGCCGGTGCTCCTTGCGAAGATAAGCGAGGAAGTCGTGGATCTGCGCGTTGAGCTCGAAACGGTTCGGGCTCTTGGCGACAGGTACCAGGATATCCAGGCGAATCCACACGTCCAGCAGGCTGGTAATGTCCTGGGGCGTGCTGTCCAGTTGTTGGGCGGCCAATTGTGCGCGCAGCTCGCTCAGGCTCAGGGTGCCTTGGTCGAAGTGTTCGCACAGAGGCTCAAGTAAGGCCCAGTGTTCGGCGAGGGCGCGCAGGACGCGCTTGGGTTCGATCATGGGAATGGCCGGCTGGTTGGCGATTAAAAGTCGCGATTGTACTGCATCAGGCGCGGGATTTATCCACAGCCGGTCAGTGCGCAGTGGGCGATTGTTGCCGAACAGCGGTAGAATCCCCGCTCTTTACTTATCCACAAGTGGCCGAGCTGTGCTTATCGAGTCCCGACGTCGCGCTTACTTGACCGCCATGCAGGTGGTCAACTGGCTGCCCCGCACCGAACTGCCGTTTGCCGCGCCGTCGCGGCCCGAGTTGTTGCAGGCGCTTGAGCCCTATGAGGCGTTCGAGTCGTCGGGGGAAGAGGCTGCCGCGCCCGTGGCGGTGGTCAAGCCCCCAGTCGAAACACGCCCGGCGGTCGAACGGGCAAAGATCGAAGTGCCACGCCCTGCGCCGGTGACCAAGGCTGCCAAGGTGGTGGAGGAGGCCGCGCCGGTGGTCAAGGCTCCGGTAGTGCCGCCGCCCCGCTTTGCCCTGCAATTGCTGCGGGCCGGGCGTTGCCTGTTGCTGGTGGAGCTGCCCACCGGCGAGCGCTTCCAGTCCCGCGACCCGGCCTACCTGCTGCTCAAGGACATGCTGCGCGCCGCCGGCCTGCCTGACAGCCCGCAAATCATCGGTGAGCCTGTACGCTGGCCGCTGCTGGTACGCGGCACCATGGACCAGGGCCCGGAAGCTGCGCGGGATTTTGTCCAGGGCTTTGTCTCGGCGCGTCTGGAAGACGAACCCTGCGTGTGCCTGTGGCTGATCGGCTTGCCTGCCGTGCGGTTTGCCGGTGAAGCCAATGCCGAGGCCTGGTACCGCGAACTGCAGGTCGACAGCCTGGGTTCGGTATGGGCCCTGCCGGGTCTGGAATTATTAATGGAAGAGCCACAGCGTAAGGCTGATGTCTGGCAAGCCATGCGCCGGCTGATGGCGCGCTGGAAAACAACTGATGAGTGAGGCTTTATCCTTCCGCCCGATGACCGAGGCCGACCTCGACGCGGTGCTGAAAATCGAATACGCAGCGTTCAGCCATCCCTGGACGCGAGGGATCTTTCTCGACGGGCTGGGCAAGTACCAGATATGGCTGATGTTCGAAGGCGAGCAGCAAGTGGGCCATGGGGTGGTGCAGATCATTCTCGATGAGGCGCATTTGCTGAACATTACCGTCAAGCCGGAAAACCAGGGGCGCGGATTGGGTCTGGCGCTGCTGGAACACCTGATGTCCCGTGCCTACGCGGCCAACGCGCGGGAATGCTTCCTGGAAGTGCGGGACAGCAATACCGGGGCTTTTCGGTTATATGAGCGCTATGGCTTCAATGAGATTGGCCGTCGCCGGGATTATTACCCTGCTGTGGGTGGTCGCGAAGACGCGGTCGTCATGGCTTGCACCCTCGTCGACTAAATACCGGAACCAATGTGGGAGGGAGCAAGCCCCCTCCCACATTTTGAGCTGCGTTGTGTCAGCGTTTGCCGTTGAGCGGATCCAGATCGGCCAGTTCGGCCTCATCCAGGCCATTTCCGCCACCAATATCCTCTTCACCAACAACACTCAGATCGTAGTCCGCCGGGCTGTCTTCTCCTTCCTCCCAAGCATCTCTGGCACCGTCCTCGTGAATCAGCGTTTCCGGGCTCATATCATCATCGGTTGATTCATGATCAGCGGTCGAGGCCCCGGTCATCCCGGCCTCTCGTACCCGTTCGTCGGGCATCAGCTGCTCGCGCTCGCCACGCGGGATTTCATCGCCGATTTCCGCTGTCTGGTCCTCTTCGTCAAAATCCAGCTCGCGCATCGAACCCATGCGGTCTTCGTTGTCGTCGATCGGTTCCGGCTGGGTTGCGCCGTAGGGACGTCGTGATTCAGTCATGGCCAATCCTCATACTGTGGGGCTTATAGTGTGTGGACAGGCGCTGAGCCCCAAAGATTCAAGCTAATTTGCGCCAGGCGTGACCCGGACGAGGGGTTGTCAGTCACAAAACTGCGCATCATTCCTGAGGCTTTCCCTGATGAACGAACTACAAGACCTGCTTGATAACAACGAACGCTGGGCGGATGCGATCAAACAGGAAGATCCCGAATTCTTCGCCAAGCTCGCCCGCCAGCAAACCCCGGAATACCTGTGGATCGGTTGCTCCGACGCGCGGGTGCCGGCCAATGAGATCGTCGGCATGTTGCCCGGTGATCTGTTCGTGCACCGCAACGTGGCTAACGTGGTGCTGCACACCGACCTCAATTGCCTGTCGGTGATTCAGTACGCGGTGGACGTGCTCAAGGTCAAACACATCCTCGTCACGGGGCACTATGGTTGCGGCGGCGTGCGTGCGTCGATGCAGGACCGCCAGTTCGGCCTGATCGACGGCTGGCTGCGCACTATTCGTGATCTCTACTACGAGAACCGCGAACTGTTGGCTCAACTGCCAACTGAAGAAGAACGCGTTGACCGCATGTGTGAACTCAATGTGATCCAGCAGGTGGCCAATGTCGGTCACACCAGCATTGTGCAAAATGCCTGGCATCGTGGGCAGAGCCTGTCGATCCATGGCTGCATCTACGGCATCAAGGACGGTCGCTGGAAGAGCTTGAACACCACCATCAGTGGCTTCGAGCAACTGCCGCCGCAGTACCGCCTGCGTCCGTTGGGCGAAGCCTAGGACCTTTTGTTTTCGCGCCACCAGGCCAGGCCTTGGGCGTTCAACGGCTCTTTGCTGCCGGTGATCCAGCCCCGGCAGTTCAGCTCGCCGCAATGGCAAGCGAACTGCCGGTAAAGCGCGTCTTCAGTAATGGCGTAATCCAGGGTCAGCAGGCTGCCTGCGGTAATGGTGTTCAGGGTCCATAGTTCCATGTACGTGGTGTCCAGGAGCACGTTCGGCTTGCAGGAGTGCCGTATCAGGCCGCAGAACCATCTATCGTACAAGTGAATACGCGGCGACAGTTGCAGCGTATGCGCCCGGCGCTCGCTGACTGCGTAGCCTGAAACCAGAGCGATGCGTACTCGACTGTCAAAGTCGATGCGAGCCTTGATGCCACCCCGCTTGCCATTAGGGTATCGCACGACCTTGAATTGTGCGGTCGAGGGGTAACCCTGTTCCACCTGCAGCGTCTCAAAGGGGTAGAGGCAGTCATTCACTGCCGTTTTAGCCTTATCCATGGCTTGAGTCTTCATCACTCTCCTGAATTGGGCTGCATGGATCTGGGGTGTTCTGACTGCCAGTCTTGCAGCAAGTGGGCGCAAGCCAAGACTCGCCGAAGTTGAAGCCGGTTTCTACTGTCAGATCTGACAGTAGAAACCGCGGGTTCGCGTTAAAGCGCGGGAGAGGTAACAGTGGGGGGCGGCGCGGCGTTTTTCAGCTGCTTCAATTGCGCCTTGATAGGCGGTGTGGCGCACTTGGTATTGGCCTGCTCCGGGGTCAGGTTGCGCACCGAGGTGAAGAACAGCTCACAGGTCTGCTCCTTGCGTGTGACCTGCCAGGTATTCAAGCAGGCTTTGAGCAACACATTCGCATCGCTGGCGGGTTTCTGGCCCATGCCCGCTTGCCAGCAGGCCGCGCTTAAATCCTGCCCCATTACTTTCAATCCGGCCTCGTCGGCCTTTTGTTCATCGCCGTCATAGCTTGCCGGGTCCGCCGCGTACCAGATGTAGCTGGGGTGGTTGGCGCCCAGCACTGACACGCTCGTGCCTGGTGTCGGGCTGATCTGGGTCAGCTCCAGCACGCCGACGTTCTGACCGTATTGTTGCTTGAGCCAACTGCGCACCGGCGCGCCGAACGCCACCATCGGCAGCGAGCCGTTGGCGTGCAGGCTCAGTTCCTTGACCATGCGGGTCTGGTAGTCGGTGAAGTAGCTGTAGACGCTCTCGAGATCCTTGCCTGCGTTGGACGGTGCGGCGATGGGCGCGATATCGATGATGGTCTGGTAAGCCGGTGTCTCGCTGGCCGGGATGCCGTTGTCGGTAAGCAAGGCCGCCCAGCGGTCAGTGGTGGCCGACTCCAGGTAGTCCTGGGCCTGGGTGAGCGAGTAGTCCGGAGGAAAGTGCAGCAGTTCGATGCTCTTGCGGTTCTCCAGGGCCATGCCCAGCGGCAGGAACAGGTACCAGTTATAAGCCCACTTGCCATCGCTGTTGAGCCGGCTGGCACCCTGATAAGCGAGGTCGGCGGTACTGAGCAAGGTGGTCAGGGACTGGCCGTAGGTGTCCGGTACGCCGCTGAAATTCGCCCAGACCTGGCCATCGTGGGTTTTCACACTGACCCTGGCGCGGCTGTAGCCGTCACGCTGCAGGCTCTGGTTCAAGTAGTGCTCAGCGGTCTGCTCCAGCGTCCATGGCCGAAAGCAGATCACGTTGCAGTTATTGGGAAATGCGAATAACTGGGTGACGCGCTGCGTACTGCCCAGAGGCACCTCGATGTCGGCCTGTACGACCGCACTCACCAGCAGTGCGGCGAGGGTGAAGGACAGCCTGGTCGTTTTAAACATAGTTGGTTCCTTGTCAGCGACGCCCGTCTGCGCGGGATAAAAGCCCACCTGCACACAGTAGCGGCTGACCGGGAAAATCGCGTGTTAAATCGCCTGGCATGTCGTTATTGGATAAGCCTCTACGGGTGAAATTGCAAAGCGTTGGTCAGGTCGCCCATGGGCTTCTGGCCGCGGGCGATCATCGCGTCGTCACGCTGCTTGAGGCCGTCCAGAGTCTCCAATTGGAACACTCGGGTAATCAAACGCAGGATCGATGCAGTGTCGTACACCGTGTGGTCAACCGTGCCTTTGCGCGCAAACGGCGACACCACCAGGGCCGGCACCCGCGTGCCCGGGCCCCAGCGGTCACCCTTGGGCGGCGCGACATGGTCCCACCAACCGCCGTTTTCATCGACGGTGACCACCACCACCATGTTTTTCCACTGCGGGCTCTCTTGCAGCACTTTCAGGGCGCGGGCGATATGGCGGTCGCCCGAGGCCACATCGGCATAACCGGCGTGCATGTTCAGGTTGCCCTGGGGTTTGTAGAAACTCACGGCCGGCAGCTTGCCGGCCTGGGCATCTGCGAAGAACTTGTTCGTGCTTGATTCATCCCCCAAGCCGCCGTCGCGCAGGCGTTTATCACGTTCCGCACGGTTTTGCGGACCTTGCTGCTTGAAGTAGTTGAACGGCTGGTGGTGGTACTGGAAGTTCGGGATCTTGGGGATCCCGCCCGAATCCTTGAACTGCTCCAGAGTGGCCTGCCACGCGCCGGCATACCAGGCCCAGTCAACGTTCTTTTTCGACAGCTTGTCGCCAATGTGCTCGTGGGTTTGCGGCACCAGCACATTGGGCAGGTCAGGCTTTGAGTAATCCGGGTTTTGCGGGTCGCGAATCCAGGTGGGCCAATACGGCGGGGCCAGGGTGTTTACGGCGTAACCGTCCGGGGTCAGCGCGCTGGGGCCGAACTGCGGCGGGCCGGTCATGGCGCTGGCCGGGGACGCGTCCAGCGGCTTGAGGCGCGTGTCGGTGGGGTCATCACTTTGCAGCGTGGCGATCTGCGCCTTGGCCACCGATTGCGCGGCATTGGGATAAACCGGCGCCGTGGCGCTGATCAGGTAGTGGTGGTTAAGAAACGAGCCGCCAAATGCGCCCTGGAAAAAGTTATCGCAGAGCACAAACTCCCTGGCAACGTCCCACAGGCGCAGAGAATAACGACTTTGGGCGTAATGGCCCATCACCAGGCCCCCGGCATCGCCCCAGGCGACAAAACCGTCGTTCTTGCCGCCGTTGATCTGCATCTGGTTTTGATAGAACACATGCCACAGGTCGCGGGTTACCAAGCTCAATGGCAGGTCTTCGGCGTTCGGGCCCTTGAGGGCAAACGGTGCGTTGGAAAGGTTTTCCTGGAATTGCACACCGCTGGGGTAGGTCACCCCGTCCACCGTTTGCGGGCCGACTTGCAACACACCGCCCCATGTGGGCGGCAGGCTGGCCAGCACACTACCGTCGCGGTCGCGCTGCCGGGTGTCAGTGGCGGATAACGCCGACAGTGGTTTTTCAAGCCCGGGAAAATCGGCAAACAGGTTGTTGAAGCTGCGGTTCTCGGCGTAGATCACCACCACGGTTTTAACCTGGTCGCTCAAGGCCTTGTCCAGTTCCTGGGGCGTGAGCGGCCTGGCTACCGGTGTGCTCGGCGCTTCGCTGGTATGGCCGCAGGCACTCAAAGTCGCGCCTACCCCCAACACCGCCGCACCGCCGAGGAAGCGCCGACGGCTGGTGTCGACCGGCGTTTTGGGGGCGGAGTCGGGGGTAGGGCGGTCGTTGTGCTCGTCACTCATTGCGGGGGGAGTCCTTGGCGAGATGTTGCAAGATATTTCGCAGGACGGTAGCAATGGAATGTGACGGAACGAAGACACACATGTGATGTGCGGGGCGTGTCTACACAGAGTAAGCGCTGCTAGACTGGGCTTCTAATGCACACCATCGAGGTGAGTCGTGAAACCTTCAACTGCACTTGATCTACAACGAGCAGCTGTCAGAGAAGTGATAGGACGTTTCCAAATATCAAACCCGAGAGTATTTGGGTCTGTATTAACGGGTACCGACCAAGAAGGCAGTGATCTTGATTTGTTGGTTGATGTGCCACCGGGGACAACTCTTTTTGATCTTGGCGGGTTGCAGGTCGAGCTTGAGGACTTGTTAGGCGTCAATGTCGACCTGTTGACGCCTGGCGACTTGCCTTTGAAATTTCGCGCCAAGGTGTTGGCTGAGGCCCGTCCTGTATGACAGAAAATCGCTTAGGGGATTATCTGGAGCACATAAGGCAAGCTGCCACTGACGCTATCACTTTTGTAGAGGGCTTGAGCAAAGAAGAGTTTTTGGAGGACCGGCGAACACAACAAGCTGTGGTCATGAGCCTGATCATCGTTGGTGAAGCGTCGACGAAAATCATGGATCAGCATCCGGACTTCGCGGCACGCCATTCACATATTCCTTGGCGCAATATGCGAGCGATGCGCAACCGAATCGCTCATGGTTACTTCGATATCAACTTGGATGTTGTTTGGGACACGATACAGAGTGCATTACCTGATCTATTGGCACGCCTTCCTGTAAATCCTTGACCGCAGCTGTTCTACCAACAGTTGCGGTCACCCGTTATTCAGGGCATCACAGGCGGCAAATACTTCAACGTCGTCCCCAGCGCCCACAACAAGAACAACACCAGCGGCGTGTGCACCAACAACTGCACAAACGAAAACCCGATCAAGTCCCGCGCCTTCAGCCCCAACACCCCCAGCAGCGGCAGCATATAGAACGGGTTGATCAAGTTCGGCAGTGCCTCGGCGGCGTTGTAGATCTGCACCGCCCAGCCCAGGTGGTATTGCAGGTCATTGGCCACTTGCATCACATAGGGCGCCTCGATAATCCACTTGCCGCCACCCGATGGGATGAAGAAGCCCAGCACCGCCGAATACACGCCCATCAGCAGCGCGTAGGTGTCGTGGGAGGCGATGGAGGTGAAGAACGTCGAGATATGGTGCGCCAGGGTCTGGCCGTCACCGCCCTTGACCACCGTCATCAGTGCGGCAATCGAGCCGTACAGCGGGAACTGGATCAGCACGCCGGTGGTGGTCGGCACCGCACGGGCCACGGCATCGAGGAAGCTGCGCGGGCGCCAGTGCAGCAGGGCGCCGACCATGATGAACAGGAAGTTATAGGTGTTGAGCCCCGAGATGGCGCTGATCGCCGGCTTGGTTGAGAACTCATGGAACAGCCAGCCGGCTGCCAGCAATGCCAGCAATATCGTCAGCAACGGGCTGTGTTCCAGCCATTCGCCAGGACGCGTCGGCGGTTGTGGCTTGGGCAGGTTAAAGGCCGGGTCGACGCCGCAGGCCTTGGCATCCCGGGCACTGTTGGGGCCTGGCGCGGTGGCGTAGGCGATGATCAGCGACACCACGATCAGCGCCAGAAGCAGCACACCGGATTGCCACAGGAAGATCGTTTCGGTGAACGGGATCATCCCGGTGATCGACAGGATCGACGGCGGCAAGCTGGCCGGGTTGGCCTGCAACTGCGCGGCTGACGACGATAGCCCCAACGCCCACACGGCACCGAGGCCCAGGTATGCTGCAGCGCCGGCGGCGCGGTAGTCCATGCGCAAATCGGTACGACGGGCCAACGCCCGCACCAGCAAACCGCCGAACACCAGGGACAAGCCCCAGTTGAGCAACGATGCCACCATGGAAATCAACGCCACCCAGGCTACCGCCGAACGACCGTTCTTGGGGATGCGCGCCAAGCGGTCGATCAACTTCACCGCGGGCGGCGAGCTGGCGACTACATAACCGCCGATCACCACAAACGCCATCTGCATGGTGAACGGAATCAGGCTCCAGAACCCGTCGCCAAATGCCTTGGCCGCTTCGGCGGGCGCTGCGCCCATGCCCAGGGTCGCCACGGCGACGATAATCACCGCGAGGGCGGCAAACACCCAGGAGTCGGGAAACCAGCGCTCGGCAAAATTGGAACAACGCAGAGCAAATCGAGCGTAACGGCTTTCTTCGATAGCATCGGCCATGAAGCTTTCCTCTTGTATTTATTATGGGGTTTGGCAGTTTTACGGCATGTTCCTCTACCCCCATTGATTTGGGAATGTAGTTATCTTCAACGATCAATGAGTAAAACAAATATATCCGTCGTGATTGCCTTCAATGGGTTCAGCTCATAACCTGCACGCCATTTTGTTTGTCTGCCGAGCCTGCACATGACTGCCACCTTTTCCCCACGGGCGCAGCGTTTTTCCCGCTCCGACTACAAAACCCTGGGCCTGGCCGCCCTCGGTGGAGCCCTGGAAATCTACGACTTCATTATTTTTGTGTTTTTCGCGCTGACCCTCAGCCAATTATTTTTCCCCCCGGAAATGCCTGAGTGGCTGCGCCTGTTGCAAAGCTTCGGCATCTTCGTTACTGGCTACCTCGCCCGTCCGCTGGGCGGCATCCTGATGGCGCACTTTGCCGACCACCTGGGGCGCAAGCGCGTATTCAGCTTGAGCATCCTGATGATGGCCTTGCCCTGCCTGCTGATCGGCATCATGCCGACCTACGCGCAGATCGGCTATTTCGCACCCTTGATCCTGCTGGCGCTGCGCGTGCTGCAAGGTGCCGCAGTGGGCGGCGAAGTGCCCAGCGCCTGGACCTTCGTCGCCGAGCACGCGCCGCGCCAGCACCGTGGCTACGCCTTGGGCTTCCTGCAAGCCGGCCTGACCTTCGGTTACCTGCTGGGCGCATTGACTGCCACCTTGCTGGCGCAAGTCTTCACCCCGGCCGAAATCCTCGACTATGCCTGGCGCTTGCCCTTCCTGCTCGGCGGCGTATTCGGCGTGATCGGCGTATGGCTGCGTCGCTGGCTCAGCGAAACCCCGGTGTTCCTCCAAATGCAGGCGCGTCGCCAGGCCGCCGCCGAAATGCCATTGCGCACCGTGCTGCGCGAGCATCGCGCCGTGCTGTTGCCGGCCATGATCCTGACCTGCGTACTCACCTCAGCCGTGGTGGTGCTGGTGGTCATCACCCCGACCATGATGCAGAAAACCTTCGGCATGAGCCCCAGCCACACCTTCGCCCTGAGCGCGTTGGGCATCGTTTTCCTGAATATCGGCTGCGTCCTCGCCGGCTTGCTCGTGGACCGCATCGGCGCCTGGCGCGCGGTGCTGGTCTACAGCCTGTTGCTGCCGGTAGGGATTTTTATCCTGTATGCCAGCCTGATCAGCGGCGGTGTGTGGCTGGGCGCGGCGTACGCCGTGGCAGGCTTGAGCTGCGGGGTGGTGGGCGCGGTGCCGTCAGTGATGGTCGGCCTGTTCCCGGCGCAGGTGCGGGTGTCGGGGATTTCCTTCACCTACAACATTGCCTATGCGCTGTGGGCGAGTACTACGCCGCTGCTATTGATCGCGCTGATGCCGACCAGCCCGTGGGTCTGCGTGGGGTATTGCGTGGTGATGGGGGCGGTGGGAGTGGGAAGTGTGGCGTTGTTTGGCAAACGCCACACCTTGGCCGCCTGAAGTTCAGGTCAAGAAGTGCCAGAGCAACAAGGTACCCACCAGCCCAACCACCGAAACAATCGTCTGCAACACCGACCACACCCAGATCGTCTGTTTCAACTGCAAGCCAAAGTACTCGCGCACCATCCAGAACCCGGCGTCGTTGACGTGGCAAAAAAACACCGAACCGGCGCCAATCGCGAGGGCGACCAATGAGCTTTGCGTTGCCGCCAGCCCGGCCATCATCGGCGCGAGGATGCCCGCCGTCGTAGTGGTAGCGACGGTGGCCGAGCCGGTGGCTTGGCGCAGGGCCACGGCGATCAGCCAGGCCAGCAACAGGTAGGGCATGTGCGCGCCTTCGGCGACCTTGCTGATGGTCTGGCTGACGCCTGCGTCCAGCAGGGTTTGCTTGAGGCCGCCACCAGCGCCGATGGTCAGCAGCAACACGGCGATGGGCGCCAGGGCTTTGCGCAGGGTGTTGCCGACGTCGGCGCGTGGCATGCCTGCGGCCCAGCCGAGGCAAATCACTGCGGCGATGACGGCCAGGCCGAGAGCGATCAGCGGTTCACCGAGGAACTTCAAGGCCAGGCCGAGGGGGCTTTCTGGCGCCAGCGCGACTTTGGCCAGCGTGCTGCCGAGCATCAGGATCACCGGCAACAGAATGATCAGCAACGACACCCCAAAGCTCGGCTGGCGCGGAGCCTTGGGCGGTGCGCTGAACAGCGCGCCAATCTCGGCCGGTTCGTCCACATGCAGGCGCTTGGACAACCAATTGCCGTAGAGCGGCCCGGCCAGAATCACTGCCGGCACCGCCAGGCAAAAGCCCAGCAACATGGTCAGGCCCAGGTCGGCGTGTAACGCACCCACGGCAATCAGCGGCCCCGGATGCGGCGGCATCAGGGCGTGCAGGGTGGTCATGCCCGCCAATGCCGGGATGGCGATTTTCAGCAGCGGCTGGTTCGAACGCTTAGCCATCACAAAGATGATCGGCACCATCATCACCAGGCCCACTTCAAAGAACAGCGGCAGGCCGATCACCATGGCGACCAGCGCCATCACCCACGGCAATGACTTGCCTTTGCCCAGCCCAAGCAAGGTAGTGGCGATACGGTCGGCTGCACCGGATTCGGCCATCAGCGCGCCGAGCATTGCGCCCAGGGCAATGATAATACCGGCCTCACCCAGAATCGCCCCGGCGCCCTTGCTGAACGCTTTGGCCACTTCCTCTGGTGGTAGACCGGCACCCACACCGGCGATAAAGGTGCCGATCAGAATCGACAGGAACGGCGGCAATTTGGTCGCGCTGATCAGCACGATGATGCTCGCGATGGCCAGCAGGACGCAGAGCATAAGACGGGTGTCGTGAACCATCCACGCGGCAGTCGATAACTCCAAAACGGAACTCCTTATCGAGCAGGTTGGCTAATATGTTTCTTTTTGTTTCGGCTTGAAAAGCATACCTGATAGAACTGCCCCAGCGTGTCCATGAACGATTTTGGTGCGCTCAACGCTAACGACGTTCTGGCGTGCAGATGACAATTTTGCAAACCATGCCCGTGGATCTGGCCTATAGCTCTATGATCCGTTTCCTCCCAACCCACAAGGACATCCCATGAGCGCAGGACACAGCCACGCCCAAGTACGCGCCGGCCACGAACGCAAGTTGTGGATCGCCCTGGGGCTGACCGGCAGCTTCATGCTGGCCGAAGTCATCGGCGCCTTTATCACCGGCAGCCTGGCACTGTTGTCGGACGCGGCGCACATGATGACCGACGCCCTGGCCCTGGCGATTTCCCTGGTGGCGATCCAGGTCGCCAAGCGCCCGGCAGATCGCAAGCGCACCTTCGGGTATGCGCGGTTCGAGATTCTGGCGGCTGCGTTCAATGCATTGCTGCTGTTCGCCGTGGCGTTCTACATCTTGTACGAGGCTTACCTGCGGCTGCAGACGCCCGCCGAGATCCAGTCCACCGGCATGTTGGTGATTGCGCTGCTGGGGCTGGTCGTCAACCTGATCTCCATGCGCCTGCTCAGCGCGGCCAGCGGCGAGAGCCTTAACGTCAAGGGTGCCTATCTGGAAGTCTGGAGCGACATGCTCGGCTCCGTCGGCGTGATCATTGCCGCGCTGGTGATCATGTTCACCGGCTGGGGGTGGGTCGACTCCGTGGTCGCGGCCGCCATCGGCTTTTGGGTATTGCCGCGCACCTGGACCCTGCTCAAGGCGAGCATGAACATCCTGCTGCAAGGTGTGCCGGAAGGCGTCGATATCGAGCAGGTGGAGCAGGCCATCCGCAGCGTGCCTGGGGTCAGGGACGTGCACGACCTGCACATCTGGGCCCTCACCAGTGGCAAGAATGTGCTGAGTACGCATTTGGTCGCGGATGCATCCCAGGGCACTGAGCAGCAGATCCTCAGCCGAGTGACGGAGTTACTGCACGAGCAATTCGATATTTCCCATGCCACGATCCAGGTCGAGGGCGAGGGTTTTCAGCATGACGATCACGACGACGTGCATGCCTGAGCCTGGCTAACGGATTTGTAATCTTTCACCCACGGCCCTGATAAGTACCGACAGCTACATTGCCCCCGCTGGGACACCTCAGCGACTTCATGGGCGTGGAACTCTCGTTATGGCAATTTCCGTTAGAACACTGTTGGGGGCGGCAGCATTGGCATTGTGGATATCCGCAAACGCCGCCCAGGCACAACCCCTCACCCTCGATGCAGCGCTGCAAACCGCCTTCGCCAACAACCCGGACCTGGCGGCCGCACAATGGGAAATCGACATCGCCCAGGGCGGCCGCCAGCAGGCCGGCTTGATCCCCAACCCGGTGGCCTCCTGGGATGCCGAAGACACCCGCCGCAACAGCCGCACCACCAGTATCAAACTCAGCCAGACCCTGGAACTGGGCGGCAAGCGCGGTGCGCGCATCGAGGTGGCCACCCGCGCCCAGGACGCCGCCGCGCTGACCCTGGAGCAGCGCCGTAACCTGTTGCGCGCCGAGGTCATCGACAGCTACTACGGCGCCCTGCGCGCCCAGGAGCGCCTCGACCTGGCGCAACGCTCCATGACGCTTGCCGAGCGCGGCCTGGTGGTCGCCAACGGGCGTGTCACCGCCGGCAAGTCATCACCGGTGGAAGCTACCCGCGCCCAGGTGCAGGTGTCGGAAATCCGCCTGGAATTGAACCGCGCACAGATTGGCCTCACTGATGCCTACCGTCGCCTGGCCACCAGCACCGGCAGTGCGGCCACCGACTTCCAGGCCGTCGCCACGCCAAACACCTCCGCGCCGGCGTTACCCGCCGCCGCGCCATTGCTGGCACGTCTTGAGCAAACCGCCGAACTGCGCCTGGCCGAACTGAACATTGTGCAGAACGAAGCCAGCGTGGGCCTGGAAAAAGCCCAGCGCATTCCGGACCTGGATGTGTCCATTGGCAGCCAGTACGACGCCAGCGTGCGCGAGCGGGTCAACCTGGTGGGCGTGTCGATGCCGATCCCGCTGTTCAACCGCAACCAGGGCAACATCCTCGCGGCCACTCGACGCGCCGACCAGGCCCGCGACCTGCGCAACGCCGCCGAGCTGCGCCTGCGCACCGAAACCCGCCAGGCCCTGGACCTGTGGCAAACGGCGAACACCGAAGTGCGTGCGTTCAACCAACAGATCCTGCCTGCCGCACAGAGCGCGGTAGACAGCGCCACCCGTGGTTTCGAGATGGGCAAGTTCAACTTTCTCGACGTGCTCGACGCCCAGCGTACCTTGATCGCGGCCCGCACCCAGTACCTCGCGGCGACGGCCCAGGCCACCGACGCCTGGGTGCGTATCGAACGAATTTACGGCGACCTCGCCCGGTTTTGATTTTTCCTGGAGTTCCCTGATGAACAAAAAACATGGCATGGCGCTCGCCGTCGCCTTGGGCCTGCTGCTATCGGGCTTGGCCCACGCCGAGGAAGAAGAAGGCAAACTTGAACTCACCGAGCAGCAGATCCAGGCCGCCGGTATTCAACTGGCCCAGGCGCAACCGCGCTCGATCAGCACGGTGCTGACGCTGCCCGGCGAGGTGCGTTTTGATGAAGACCGTACCTCCCACATCGTGCCCCGTGCTGCGGGCGTAGTGGAAGCGGTGAACGTCAATCTGGGCCAGTCGGTAAAAAAAGGCGAACTGTTGGCGGTGATCGCCAGCCAGCAGATTTCCGACCAGCGCAGTGAGTTGGCGGCCAGCCAGCGCCGGGTCGAACTGGCGCGTACCACCTTTGAGCGCGAGCGCCAGTTGTGGCAGGACAAAATCTCCGCCGAGCAGGATTACCTGCTGGCGCGACAAACCCTGCAAGAGGCCGAAATCGCCCTGAACAATGCGCGGCAGAAGATGACCGCCCTCAGCGGCAGCGCAGTTCTGGCCGGTGGCAATCGCTATGAACTGCGGGCGCCGTTCGCCGGGGTGGTGGTGGAAAAACACCTGGGCGTGGGCGAGGTGGTCAGTGAAACCAGCAACGCATTCACGCTCTCGGACCTGTCTCAGGTGTGGGTCACCTTCGGTGTCTTTCCCAAGGACTTGAACAAGGTCCGTGTAGGCAAACCCGTAAAAGTCAGCTCGACGGAAATGGGCACCGAAGTGCTGGGCACCGTGGCATATGTCGGCAACTTGCTCGGCGAGCAAACGCGCACCGCCACCGTGCGTGTGACGGTGTCCAACCCCGACGACGCCTGGCGTCCTGGTTTATTCGTGGCCGTGCAAGTCGCCACCGATACCTACCAGGCCAAGGTGACCGTGCCGCAAGCCGCCATCCAGACCGTCGAGGACAAACCCTCGGTGTTCGTGCGCACCGCAGACGGCTTTATCACCCGCCATCTTGAACTGGGCGTCAGTGAAAACGGCTACGTCGAAGTGCGTCAGGGCCTGGAGGCCGGTGCGCAAGTGGCGACGGCTGGCAGCTTCATCCTCAAGTCCGAACTGGGCAAAGGCTCGGCCGAACACGCCCATTGATCTGCGAGTGATTCCCCATGTTTGAGCGCCTTATCCAATTCGCCATCGAGCAGCGCATTATCGTGTTGCTGGCGGTGCTGTTGATGGCCGGTGTCGGCATCGCCAGCTATCAGAAACTGCCCATCGACGCGGTGCCCGATATCACCAACGTGCAGGTGCAGATCAACTCGGCGGCCGCCGGTTTTTCGCCGCTGGAAACCGAGCAGCGCATCACCTTTCCCATCGAAACCGCCATGGCCGGTCTGCCCGGCTTGCAACAGACACGTTCGCTGTCGCGTTCCGGTTTGTCCCAGGTCACGGTGATTTTCAAGGACGGCACCGACCTGTTTTTTGCCCGCCAACTGGTCAACGAGCGCCTGCAAGTGGCCCGAGGACAATTGCCCGATGGCATCGAAACCGCGATGGGGCCGATTTCCACCGGGCTTGGGGAAATTTTCCTGTGGACCGTGGAAGCTGAGGACGGTGCGCGCAAAGAGGACGGTACGCCTTACACCCCCACCGACCTGCGGGTGATCCAGGACTGGATCATCAAACCGCAGCTGCGCAATGTGCCGGGCGTGGCCGAGATCAATACCATCGGAGGCTTCGCCAAGGAGTATCAGATTGCGCCGGACCCCAAGCGCCTGGCCGCCTACAACCTGACGCTCAACGATCTGGTGACCGCTCTGGAGCGCAACAACGCCAATGTCGGCGCCGGTTATATCGAGCGCAGCGGCGAACAGTTGTTGATCCGCGCGCCGGGGCAAGTGGCGTCTATCGATGACATCGCCAACATTGTCATCACCACCTCGGACGGCACCCCGATTCGTGTGCGCAACGTGGCCCAGGTCGACATTGGCCGCGAGCTGCGCACCGGCGCCGCCACCGAAAACGGCCGCGAAGTAGTACTGGGCACCGTGTTCATGTTGATCGGTGAGAACAGCCGCAGCGTGTCCCAGGCAGTGGCGAAAAAGCTCGAGGAGATCAACCGTTCACTGCCCGAAGGCGTGGTGGCGGTCACCGTCTACGACCGCACCAACCTGGTGGAAAAAGCCATCGCCACCGTGAAGAAGAACCTCTTCGAAGGTGCGTTGCTGGTGGTGGCGGTGTTGTTCCTGTTCCTGGGCAATATTCGTGCGGCGCTGATCACGGCGATGGTGATTCCGCTGGCGATGCTGTTCACCTTCACCGGCATGTTCACCAACAAAGTCAGCGCCAACCTGATGAGTCTCGGTGCGCTGGACTTCGGCATTATCGTCGACGGTGCGGTGGTGATCGTCGAGAACGCCATCCGTCGTCTGGCCCATGCGCAGCAGCGTCACGGCCGCCTGCTGACCCGCAGTGAGCGCCTGCACGAAGTGTTCGCTGCTGCCAAAGAGGCGCGACGGGCGCTGATCTTCGGGCAACTGATCATCATGGTGGTGTACCTGCCGATCTTTGCTCTTACCGGGGTGGCCGGGAAGATGTTCCACCCGATGGCGTTCACGGTGGTAATTGCCTTGCTCGGCGCGATGATTCTGTCGGTGACCTTCGTACCGGCGGCGATTGCGTTGTTCGTCACCGGCAAGGTCAAGGAAGAAGAAAACTTCGTCATGCGCAGCGCACGCCGGGTGTATGACCCAGTGCTCAATTGGGTGATGACGCGCCGCCCCTTGGTATTTGGCCTGGCGCTGCTGACCATCGTCGTATCGGGCCTGGTCGCCAGCCGTATGGGCAGCGAATTTATCCCCAGCCTCAGCGAGGGCGACTTCGCCCAGCAGGCGCTGCGCGTACCTGGCACCAGCCTGACGCAATCGGTGCAGATGCAGCAGCAATTGGAAAAAACCTTGCTGGCCGAAGTGCCGGAAATCGAGCGGGTATTTGCGCGCACCGGTACGGCGGAAATCGCCTCCGACCCGATGCCGCCGAACATCTCCGACAGCTACGTGATGCTCAAACCCAAGGACCAATGGCCGGACCCGAGCAAGTCACGCGAGGCGATCATTGCCGATATCCAACGCGCCAGCGCGATTGTGCCGGGCAGCGTGTATGAGCTGTCGCAACCGATCCAGCTGCGTTTCAACGAGCTGATTTCCGGGGTGCGCAGCGATGTGGCGGTGAAGGTGTTTGGCGATGATATGGCCGTGCTCAACACCACTGCCGGGGAAATCGCCGAGACCTTGCAAAAGCTCAACGGCGCCTCGGAAGTGAAGGTGGAACAGACCTCCGGCCTGCCGGTGCTGACCATCAATATCGACCGCGACAAGGCCGCTCGCTTTGGCCTGAATGTGGGCGATGTGCAGGACACCATCGCTGTCGCCGTCGGTGGGCGTCAGGCCGGTACGTTGTACGAAGGTGATCGGCGTTTCGACATGGTCGTGCGCTTGTCCGACGCACTGCGCACAGACATCGAAGGCTTGTCACGGTTATTGATTCCGGTGCCGGCGCTGGCCGGTAGTACCTCGGGACAACTGGGCTTTATCGCCTTGTCCCAGGTCGCCAGCCTCGACCTGGTGCTGGGCCCCAACCAGATCAGTCGCGAGAATGGCAAGCGCCTGGTGATCGTCAGCGCCAACGTGCGTGGGCGTGATATCGGCTCGTTTGTCGAGGAAGCCGAAGCGGCCATTGCCACTCAGGTGAAAGTGCCCGCCGGTTACTGGACCACCTGGGGCGGGCAATTCGAGCAGTTGAAAGAAGCCTCCGAGCGCCTGCGTATCGTGGTGCCGGTGGCGTTGCTGCTGGTGTTCGGCCTGCTGTTCATGATGTTCAACAACCTCAAGGATGGCTTGCTGGTGTTCACCGGGATTCCGTTCGCGTTGACTGGTGGAATCATGGCGCTGTGGCTGCGGGATATTCCGCTATCGATTTCGGCAGGGGTGGGCTTTATCGCCTTGTCCGGTGTGGCGGTGCTGAACGGCCTGGTGATGATCGCCTTTATCCGCAACCTGCGCGAAGAAGGGCGCTCGTTAGCGGTGGCGATCCACGAAGGCGCGCTGACCCGCTTGCGCCCGGTGCTGATGACTGCGCTGGTGGCGTCCCTCGGGTTTATCCCCATGGCACTCGCCACCGGCACCGGCGCCGAAGTACAACGCCCGTTGGCGACGGTGGTGATTGGCGGGATTATTTCCTCGACCTTGCTGACGTTGCTGGTGCTACCAGCGTTGTACCAATGGGCTCATCGCCGTGAAGAAGAGGCCGAATAACAATCTTGAATGCACCACACAACCAATGTGGGAGGGGCGGTGCGACGATTCGACTTGCTCCCGATAGCGGCAGGTCAGTTGATACATGTGTTGACTGACACACTGCCATCGGGGGCGAGCCCCCTCCCACATGAGATCTCTGTTGTTTGCAAAGGAAACACCATGCTAAACCGTGTGAAACGCCCAGGTTGGCTGGTGACATGAGCATGCCCCTGATGCAAATGCATGATCGATTTCACTATGGCCAACCCCAGCCCGTTGCCGCCTTCGGCGCGGGTACGACTGCTGTCGGCGCGGTAGAAACGTTCGAACAGGTGCGGCAGGTGGTGCGCGTCGATGCCTCGGCCGGGGTTGCCCACCGACAGCGACACGCTCTGGCCATAGGTTTCCACCAACAGCAGGATGCTCGAACCTTCTGGCGTATGGCGTATGGCATTGGAGAGCAAATTGGAAATCGCCCGCTGGATCATCAGACGATCCCCCGTCACCCAGGCCTCGCCGCGCAGGCTCAGGGTGACTTGCTTGTCTTCGGCACTCAGGGCAAACAGCTCCATCACTCGCTCGGCCTCTTGCCCCAGGGATACGTCGGTGAATGACGCCCGCGCCGCCGGATGGCTGACCTGGGCAAGGAACAGCATGTCGCTGACAATACGCCCCAGGCGTTCAAGCTCTTCGGTGCTGGATTCCAGCACCGCCTTGTATTCCTCCGGCGGGCGCTGGCGCGACAGGGTCAGTTGAGCCTTGCCCATCAGGTTGGTCAGCGGGGCGCGCAGTTCGTGGGCCAGGTCATCGGAGAATTGCGAGAGTTGCTGTACGCCCGCATCCAGGCGGTCGAGCATCACGTTGAAGCCTTGGGCCAGTTCCCCCAGTTCGTGGGGCAAATTGTCGACGGACAAACGGTGTGTCAGGTCCTGGGTGGTGACCTTCGCCGCCACCTGGCTGAATTGCTTCAACGGCGCCAAGCCGCGTTGTACCAACCACCAGGCACCCATGCCGATCAGTATCAACAGCAGCGGCAGCGCAATCAGCGTGGCGCGCAGATAGGCGCTGAGCAGTGCCTGGTCGTCTCTGCGGTCCAGGGACAGCAGCACCCGCACGCGTTCACCGCTGGCCAGGCGCATCAGGCTGGAGGCGCTGAGCACCTGGTTGCCGTCGCTGTCGGTCCAGTTCAGGTAGCCGAGGGTTTCCCGCGGTTTGAAGTCGGTGAGCAACGGCGATTGGGGCTTGGCGCCGATGTTCAGTAACACGCGGGTGTCGGGCGCGGTGCCGACGATAGTCAGGTAGAAATTGTCGTGGCCGATGACCAGGTCCAGCAGCGCATGGGGACGAGCGCGAATGGCCTGGGCGTCGAGCCCCAGGGACAGGCTGTGCTGGAGCTGCTCCATCTTGCTTTCCAGGCCCTTGCGCGCCAGTTTTTCCAGTTCATGGGTGAGGGCCAGGTAGGCCAGGGTGGCCAGCAGCAAGACCAGGCCCGCGCCCATCAGGCTGACGGTCAAACCCAGGCGCATCGACAGGCTGCCGGTTTTCATGGACGCGCCTCCAGCACGTAGCCGACGCCGCGAATGGTGTGGATCAGCTTGACCTCGCTCTGGTCGTCGACCTTGGCGCGCAGGCGGCTGATGGAGACTTCCACCACATTGGTGTCGCAGTCGAAATTCATGTCCCATACCAGCGAAATAATCTGCGTGCGGGTCAGCACTTCACCGCTCTGGCGCATCAGCACCTGCAGCAGGGCGAATTCCTTGGTGGTCAGGTCGATGCGCCGAGTGCCGCGATAGGCGCGGTGGCGACGCGGGTCCAGTTCCAGGTCCGAGACGCGGAACACTTCCGGCTGGGGGATGTGTTCGCTGCGCCGCAACAGGGTGCGCACCCGCGCCAGCAGCTCGGGGAACTCGAACGGCTTGACCAGGTAATCGTCGGCGCCCATGTCCAGGCCCTTGATCTTGTCCGCCAGCCTGCCGCGGGCCGTGAGCATCATCACCCGCTGGTTGCCATTGCGGCGCAGTTGTTCCAGCACTTGCCAGCCATCCTTGCCCGGCAGGTTGACGTCCAGAATCACCAACTCGTAGGCATGCTGCTCGGCCAGGTGCAGGCCATCAATGCCATTGGCGGCGCAGTCGGCCACGTAGCCGCTTTCGTTCAAACCCTGTCGCAAATAGTCAGCGGTTTTTTGCTCGTCCTCAATCACAAGGATACGCATGGGGGTTACCTCTTGAATGATGGAGAGAAGGCGCCCATGTCCTTATGGCGGCTGTTATCAAAGTGGGAAAAGTCTGAAGGCTAAAGTAGCTTTAGGGTCAACTGCGACCATCGGTCGCATAGCCCGGCGCACAAAAAAAACGCCCCAAGCGGGGCGTTAAAAATTCATCTCTTTCCAAAGGAGCTACACAAAAGCTTCAGAGATGAACGTGCTCGGTAAATAAGTTGGCGCGAGTATAGAAAGTTGAAACTAACGAGAAGCTGAGGCCAATATTACAATTTTGATAACCGGCTATTTGTGAACAGATGTTAGTTAATCGCGAGCGAATGTAAGTGTCACAAAATGGCCAGTGGATATTCGGCGATCAAGCGAACTTCTTCCAGATCGGACTCAAAGGCGCTGGAGCGCACGGTGGCCTGGCGCAAGCGCAGGGACAAATCCTTGAAACGCCCACTTTGCACCACGTACTTGGCCTCGATATCCCGTTCCCAACGGCGTTGATCGGTCAGCGGGTTACCCGCCGCATCGCGACGCATGTACACGGCGTTGGCGTTGCTGTAGTCGGCGCCGGTGCCCTTGCCGTAGCGGGTCATGAACGACAGGCCCGGGATGCCGAACGCCTGCATGTCCAGGTCGTAGCGCACCATCCATGAGCGCTCCTTGGGCGAATTGAAGTCGCTGTACTGGATCGAGTTGTTGAGGAAGATCGAATCAGACTGGCGCAGGTAGTCGAAGTCATCGTCGCCATTGTTGCGTTGGTGCGACACGCCCACGCTATGGGCGCCGACCTTGACCCCAAGCCTGGCGCTCCAGATGCTGTTGTCGAATTCGCCGAGCCGTTTGCGGCATTCGTCCACGGCCTTGTAGTAGTTGAAATCGCCGAACAGTGACACGTCGTCGGTCAGCGCATAGTTGGCGTTGCTGCCCAGGTAGTACTGATCCCAGGCGTCCTTCAAGCGGCTGCTGTAGAGGCTCAAGCCAAGGTGGCTGTTGAGTTGGTAGTCCCCGCCGAAGTAGGCGATCCAAGGCGAGTCGACCTTGCCCGCATAGAACGTCGCGAAGCTTTTGTTCATCCCGCTTTCATTGGGCTGGCTCATGCCGCTCAAGCGTCCGCCTTGCAAGCTCAGGCCATTCAGGCTGGTGTTTTGTACGGTGAAACCGCGAAAGCTTTGGGGCAATACCCGTGAATCGCCGTACGCCACTACGGGCGTCAGCGGGAATACGTCGCCGGCCTTGATCACGGTGTCCAATACACGCAGTTTCGCCGCTCCGCCGAGTTTGCTGTAGCGGTTTTCGGGCTGATTGGTGCTGTCCACCGGCAATACGCCGAACGAGCCCTTGCCGCCACTACGGCCTGCACCGGAGTCGAGCTTGAGCCCCAGCATGGCGAACGCGTCCAGGCCAAACCCCACGGTGCCTTGGGTAAAGCCGGATTCGAACCGGCTGATCAGCCCCTGCGCCCAGGCTTCGGAATAGCCGTTACCGGTGGGGCTGGATTGGCCCTTGCGATCGTCGCGATTGAAGTAAAAATTGCGCGCCAGTACGTTCAGGCTACTGCCTTCGATAAAACCGTCGGGCTTTTCCTGCCCTGCCGCCACGGCCAGGGGCAACGCGGCCATCAGTGAAAAGGGAAGGGTGTAGTGACGAATATTCATGATGCGCTCCTCGGTGATGGCAGTTATCGGCTTCTTATAGAGGCAGGCGTTCTTATTGATCTGGCCCAGGCTGATAGTTGCAAACGGCGTATAACAGGCGCATTGCATGAAGATTACGATTCTGGAAACTAATGGCCATCTAACAAATACGTAATGTTCTGGTGAACCTGGTGTCAGGGTTCGTTGGTTAGTCTCGACACTTAACTTTTAGTCGAGGACTTGGTCATGAACTTCTATACAGTGGGTTTGGGCGTATTAACGGCGGTCTTGTCGTTCGGTGCACTGGCCGAAGGCGGAGGGGATCGCACCTTTGCCCTGATGATGGAGCGCAACGAGAAAGCCATGGCCGCCTATGCGATCAAAAAAGGCAAGGCGGTGCCTCAGGTGCAGACCTATCGCTACGGCATGGATCTGGATATCGCCAAGGTGGTCAACGTGACGCCGCCGATCCGCTCGTGCAACGCCGTGCCGTCGCGCATGACCTATGAAGACTCCAGCGGCAAGCTCAATACCCTGGAATATCAAGTGATGGGTGTGTGCCGATTCAATGGGGGCTGATGGCGCTGAAAATATAGTTCGACTTGGGCTGCAAGCTCTCTTTAGAAAATTGCGCCAGCGCCGATGCAGATTAGGACGCCCACCCCATTTGCCTAATGGTGCCCCATGTTCAATACCCGCCTGAAGCAGGAGCTGACCGCTCTGCGCGAAGAATTGTCGAGCTTGCTACAGGTGAAAGAGAGCCTGGAAAGCGAAATGCTCGTCCTGACGCTGGACGCCGAGGGCCGGGTGGAGTGGGCGAATGCCAACTTCCTGCAGGAACTGGCTTATTCATTGAGTGAGATTGTGGGGCGTGCAATCGAAGACCTGGTACCGGCCCATGTGCGCCAGGATGAGTTTCAGTTGCGCTTCAAGCACGCCCTGGCCCGCGGCGAACACTTCGCCGGCGCCGTGCGCCTTATGCGTGGCAATGGCAAGGAAGCGTGGTTGCGCTCGATCGTGCAGCCGGTGCGCAGTTCACAGGGGCATATCAAGCATTTTTCGATGTTCTCCAGCGACCTCACCCGCACCATCGAGAGTTCGCGTGAGCATGAAAACCTGATCACCGCGCTGATGCGTTCCACCGCGTTGATCGAGTTCGACCTGGATGGAAACGTGCTCACCGCCAATGACCGCTTCCTCAGCAGCATGGGGTACAGCCTGGCGCAGATCCAGGGTAAACATCACCGTATGTTCTGCGAACCGCAGGAATACAACAGCGCCGAGTACCAGCAGTTCTGGAAGCGCTTGAACGCCGGTGAGTTCGTGGCGGCGCGCTTCAAGCGCGTGGACAGCCACGGTCGCCTGGTGTGGTTGGAAGCCACCTATAACCCTGTGCTGGACGCCAACGAACGGCTGTACAAAGTGGTCAAGTTCGCCACGGTGATCACCGACCAGGTTAACCGCGAGCAAGCGGTGGCCGAGGCCGCCAACATTGCCTACAGCACCTCCTTGCAAACTGACGACAGCGCCCAGCGCGGCACCACCGTGGTCACCCAGGCGGTGGATGTGATGCGCGACCTGGCCCAACACATGCAACAGGCCGGCGAAGGTATCGAGGCGCTGAATGCCCAGTCCCAGGTGATCGGCAGCATCGTCAAGACCATCAGTGGCATCGCCGAGCAGACCAACCTGCTGGCGCTCAACGCCGCCATCGAAGCAGCGCGTGCCGGTGAGCAGGGGCGTGGCTTTGCGGTGGTGGCCGATGAAGTGCGGCAACTGGCTTCACGCACCAGCAAAGCCACCGAGGAAATCGTCGGCGTAGTGCGCCAGAACCAGGACATGGCCCGCGATGCGGTTGCGCTGATGGCCGACGGTCGCCTGCAAGCCGAGCAAGGCCTGGCCCTGGCAGCCGAGGCGGGTACGGTGATTGTGGAAATTCAGGACGGTGCGCAAAAAGTGGTGAGCGCGGTCGGGCAGTTTGCCAATCAGTTGTCGAGCTAAAGAGCACGTTCGGACACCAAACTCGATTTTGGCGACAACAGAACCCAAATGTGGGAGCTGGCTTGCCTGCGATAGCATCACCTCGGTGTACCTGATGTACCGAGGTGTCTGCATCGCAGGCAAGCCAGCTCCCACATGAGTTTTGTCGTGTTTTCAGGTGCGCGGCATGCACTCGATGGTGCGGTTTAGCACGGTCTTGGCCATCTCCAGCAAATGCCACGCGGCATGGATTCTGGCGCGGTCATGGGGTTGCAGGTGATCGCAACAGTCCCACACGGTGGCAGAGGCGCTGTTGATCAGGTGTGAGATATAGAGTTGAGCGTCTTCGAAGCTGAGGTCTTCGTTGACGACGAGGCAGTCCATGGGTGGATCGGGAAGTGCTTTGGTCATGGTGTAACCCCTATTAACTCAAAGGAGCCGACCCGTCGCGACTAAACGTTGGGTGGCGGCTGTACGCAGGTTAGTCGACCGGCAAATAGGCAAAGTCCGGCGCACCCGAGGGCGCCCTGCGCACAGCCACCATAAAACCTCATGGAGAACCATGCGCCTATTAAATCCGAGCGACTAAACCCGATCACTGAAAAGGCAGTGACGGACCGAAGACTAGCCATCGATTCCAACAGGCACAAGGCGGCAGGGATTGTCTCGGAAACGTCCTGCAATTTAAAGGGACACAGCTTGCTGGCCCTTTACAAACCATGACCAAATGCCAGCAACACCACCTCATCCAACTGTGGGAGCTGGCTTGCCTGTGATAGCGGTGTGCCTGATACACCGAGGTGTCTGCATCGCAGGCAAGCCAGCTCCCACAGTTTGAACGTATTCCAACCCAGCACTCAGCGTCCGAGCATCTTTACCCAACGCGACGGCGGCATGCCGTAGGTGCTGCGAAATTGCCGGGTCATGTGGCTTTGGTCGGTGAAGCCGGCGGTCATTGCGGCATCCACCAGAGATTGGCCCTGGGCCAACAAGTGACGCACCAGGTCCAGCCTGCGCATGGTCAGGTAGCGGTAGGGGCTGGTGCCGAACAACAAGCGAAAATCCCGCGATAACGCCCAGCGGTCGCGGTCGGCATGGTCGGCTATTTCATCCAGGGTGATGCTGCGGCCCAGGGCGCTGTGGATAAATTCACGGGCGCGTTCGGCGGCCACGTAGTCGAAGGATTTACGGCTGACGACGGCACCGGATGCCTCGCTCAGGGCCTGGGCCAGGTCGAACATGGCGTCTTGCTCTTGCATCGGGTCAATCGGGCAATCCAGGCTTTGCAGCAACACTTCGCTGGCGCGGTGCAGCCGAGGGTCGGTGGACAGGCCGCCGGGAATGAAAGGCAAGGGTTTGCCGCCGAGGATCTGCTGGATTAGCGCCGGCTCCACATAAATCATCCGGTACTTGAAGCCTTCATCGCTGCCGGCACGGCCGTCGTGGGTTTCGTCCGGGTGAATCACCATGGTGGTGCCGGGCATGCTGTGGGTCATGCCACCGCGATAATGAAAACTCTGCACGCCGAACAACGTGCGCCCGATGGCGTAGGTGTCATGGCGATGGGGGTCGAATGCGAAACCGGCAAAGTACGCCTCGATACGGTCCAGGCCACTGGCGTGCGGCGCGCGGTGCAGCCAGTCGAGGGAGTGGGTGGGTTTGCCCATGGTGACTTGTCACAGAAGGAGGTGGGAACACGTTAACCGAGTCTGCCACGGTTGTCTGTCTGGGGTCTTGTACGATTGTGCAGGCGTCGGGTGGTGCAGATTGCTAGCGGATCGCTGACCGCCCGTGTTAAGAAGCCTTACTTTCAACAGTGAGGCCAGGTCATGAGCAAGGTGCGGGTAGGTATTATTTTTGGTGGCCGTTCGGCTGAGCATGAGGTCTCGCTGCAATCGGCGCGCAACATCGTCGATGCCCTCGACCGTTCGCGCTACGAACCCATCCTGATCGGTATCGACAAGGCCGGTCACTGGCACCTCAACGACACGTCGAACTTCCTGATCAACCAGGAAAACCCGGCCCTGATCGCCCTCAACCAATCCAACCGCGAATTGGCGGTGGTGCCCGGCAAGGCCAGCCAGCAGGTGGTGGAAACCTCCGGGCAGGGCCTGCTGGAACATATTGATGTGATCTTCCCGATTGTCCACGGCACCCTTGGCGAAGACGGTTGCCTGCAAGGTTTGCTGCGTATGGCCGACTTGCCTTTCGTCGGCTCCGACGTGCTCGGCTCGGCCGTGTGCATGGACAAAGACATCAGCAAGCGCCTGCTGCGTGACGCCGGTATTGCCGTCACGCCGTTCATCACCCTCACCCGTGGCAACGCGGCGCGCACTTCCTTTGAAGCGGCGGCGAACAAGCTCGGCGTGCCGATGTTCGTCAAGCCCGCTAACCAGGGCTCCTCAGTGGGCGTGAGCAAAGTCGGCAGCGAAGCCGAGTACCACGCTGCGGTTGAGCTGGCGTTGGGTTTTGATGAAAAAGTGCTGGTGGAGTCCGCCGTCCAGGGCCGTGAAATCGAATGCGCCGTGTTGGGCAATGACCACCCAATCGCCACCGGTTGTGGTGAGATCGTGGTGAGCGACGGTTTTTATTCCTACGACAGCAAATACATCGACGATCAGGCCGCCCAAGTGGTGGTGCCTGCGGCTATCAGCCGTGAAGCCAGCGAACGAATTCGCAGCTTGGCCATTGAAGCCTTTGAGGTGTTGGGTTGCGCAGGGCTGGCGCGGGTGGATGTGTTCCTGACGAATGAGGGCGAAGTCCTGATCAACGAGATCAACTCACTGCCTGGTTTTACCCGCATCAGCATGTACCCCAAGCTTTGGCAGGCGGCGGGCATGAGCTACAGCGAGTTGGTGAGCCGGTTGATCGAATTGGCGCTGGAGCGACATGCGCGGCGCAAGGGGTTGAAGAGCAATCGCTGATCGTTAGCGTTTACGAGCAATCCACGAATAGATCAATGTCTTCGGCTCCTCCAAGTGATGCGTCCTCCTGCGATAGCTGGCAAACGTCGGCGACGTGCAATAAGTGCACACGTCACTCACCTCGATCTGCTCGCGCTTGACCCCCGCCGCTTGCAGCAACAGCAGCCCATACCCGCTCAAGTCAAACCAGGCACTTCCCGCTTGCCTGGCGTGGGGCGGTGTAATGTGCGGAGCTTGTAGCGGTGTCGGTTGCTCAATGCTCCAGGGTGCCTGGCTGTCCTCCCATAGGTGGCCTTGATCCGCTTGGAACTGGGCAATGAACGTTTCACTCACCTCATAGCAGCAAGGCTTGATCGACGGCCCAATTGCCACCCGCAACTGGTCCGCGCTAATGCCTTCATCAATAAAACGCTGCACGGCATTGCCGATAATCCCGCGTTGCAGGCCCTTCCAGCCGCCATGAATGGCGGCCACTAAATCACCGCCTGCGATCAGGATGGGCAAACAGTCGGCCGTGATGACCGCAATTGGCTGCCGGCTCCGGGTGAACACCCCGTCCGCCTCAACCGTATTAGTCACTTGGCCCGACTGCCATTCAATCACCGACGCGCTGTGCACCTGCTTGCAAATGAACACATCATCAGGTCGCAGCGGGTCATCAATCGAACAAAAACCGTGATCGACGCCGGGTAGGGCGCCGAGGTTGTGGGCTGTGTGCACCGTGCATTCTCCGTTGATCAAAACCCCTTAGTCACCCAGCGCCTCGCCTTCACGCCGAGGGTCGGCGCCGCCGCTCAGCGACACCTTGCCCTGGGCATCCCGCGTGCGGACGATGGCCTGTACGCCGCTGGTCATATCGATCTCGCTCAGGGCATGGCCCTTGTCCTTGAGCGCTTGTTTGAGTGCAGGGCTGAACAGGCCGGTTTCCAACTCAGTGGCGCCATTGCGGCTGCCGAAATTCGGCAGGCTGATGGCCGCTTGCGGGTCGAGTTTCCAGTCGAGCATGGCCACCAGGGATTTGCTCACGTACTCGATGATCTGCGAACCGCCCGGGGAGCCCACGGTGGCAAGCAACTCACCACTGTTGCGATCGAACACCAGGGTCGGGGCCATGGCCGAGCGCGGGCGCTTGCCGGGTTGCACGCGGTTGGCCACAGGCTGGCCGTTTTCTTCGGGGATGAACGAGAAATCTGTCATCTGGTTGTTGAGCAAAAAGCCCTGGACCATCACGTGGGAGCCGAACGCCGCTTCCACGGTGGTGGTCATCGACACCGCGCCACCCTGGTCGTCCACCGCCACCACTTGCGAGGTGGAGATGCGCAGCGGCGAGCGATCCGGTGCATACGCCACTTGAACGCCCTCCGGTTGGCCAGGCTTGGCGACCCCCATGCTGCGCTCGCCGATCAGCGCGGCGCGCCGGGTCAGGTAGTTGGGTGCAACAAGGCCGGCAACCGGCACGGGGGTGAAGTCTGCATCGGCCACATACAGGGCGCGATCGGCAAAGGCCAGGCGCCCGGCTTCGGCGATCAGGTGCACGGCCTCGGGTGTCGGTTCAAGCCCGGCCGGCGAAGTACTCTTGTTCGGGGTCATCGGCGCGATCGCCAGGCGCGGGTCGCGGGTCTGCAGCGCCTGCAAGGTGCCAAGGATCTGCGCCACGGCAATCCCGCCAGAGGAGGGCGGCGGCATCCCGCAGATTTTCCATTGTTTGTAGTCGGTGCACAGTGGGGCGCGCTCCTTGGCGCTGTAGCCCTTGAGGTCGGCTACGGACAAGCTGCCGGCATTGTGATTGCCCTGCACCTTGCGTGCGATCTCATCGGCAATCGCCCCGTGGTACAGCGCATCCGGCCCTTCCTTGGCGATGCGCTTGAATACCGCGGCCAGCGCCGGGTTTTTCAACAGCGTGCCGGTGGCTTTGGGCGAGCCATCGGCATTCAGGAAGTACGCCGCCATCTCGGGCGATTGCACAATAAAGCGATCCGCCGCGATCAAGCTATGCAAGCGCGGTGAAATGGCAAAGCCCTGCTCCGACAGGCGGATCGCCGGCTCGAACAGCTTGGCCCATTGCAGATGGCCGCTCTTCTTGTGCGCCATTTCCAGTGCGCGTAATACACCCGGCGTGCCGACAGAGCGCCCGCCAATTTGCGCATCGGTGAACGCCATCGGCGTGCCGTCGGCCTTCAGGAACAAGCGCTCGGTCGCCCCCGCCGGTGCGGTCTCGCGGCCATCGTAGGCCTGCACGTTTTTGCCATCCCATAGCATGATGAACGCACCGCCACCAATGCCGGAAGACTGTGGCTCTACCAGGGTCAGCACCGCTTGCATCGCAATCGCCGCGTCGATGGCCGAACCGCCTTGGCGCAACATCTCGCGTCCGGCTTCGGCAGCCAGCGGGTTGGCGGCGGCGGCCATATGGTGCTCGGCGTGGCGGGTATTCAGGTCAGTGCGATAGCCCGAACCCAACTCCGGTGCCGGTGGTTGTTCGGTGACAGGTGTGTGGCAGGCCGCCAGGGCCAGGGCTGCTGTGATGACCGTCAACTGACGGCGGGAAGTCAAAAGCACGCGCTGAACTCCGTTCATTTTGAGAATGATCTGTTGTCCTTCGGGAATTGCGTTTTACAGATAAATCGTGCCTTGCATATACAGCACCGCCTTGCCGGAGATAATCACGCGGTCGCCCTTGAGTTCACAGCGCAACTGGCCCTTGCGCTGGCCGCCTTGCTCGGAGGTCATCTGCAACTTGCCCAGGCGCTCGGCCCAGAACGGTGCCAGCGAGGTGTGCGCCGAGCCGGTGACCGGGTCTTCATTGACCCCCACATTCGGGCCGAACCAGCGTGAGACAAAATCAAACTGTGTGCTTTTGGCGGTGACTGCAATCCCACGTTTGGGCAGGCCCTTGAGCCGTGCGAAATCCGGTGTCAGTGCCGCCACCTGCGCTTCATTTTCCACCAGCACGATGTAGTCATCGGTGCCAAACACCTCAGCAGTTTCAATGCCCAGTGCGCTCAACATTCCGGCCGGTGGCTCGCAGCGTTGCGGCTGTTTGGCTGGGAAATCCATCGCCAGTTCATCGCCATTGCGCGTCACCCGCAACTCGCCGCTACGCGTTGCAAAGCGCAGCACTTGCGGCGCATCGGCCAGCATATGAATCAATACCCAGGCCGCCGCCAAGGTGGCATGGCCGCACAGGTCTACCTCGACTTCGGGGGTGAGCCAGCGCAGCTCGTAGAACTCGCCACGGGGTACAAAAAACGCGGTTTCCGAGAGGTTGTTTTCAGCCGCGATACTCTGCAGTTGCTCGTCGGGCAACCATTCGGTGAGCGGGCACACCGCCGCCGGGTTGCCGCCGAAGGGGTGTTGGCTGAAAGCGTCGACTTGGTAGATGTCCAGTTTCATCGGGGCACTCCGCATTTTAGGGAGGCTGGACACTAACAGTGGGGGTGGGGGGCGTCAAAATACAGTTGGGGAGTTTTTTACGCGCACAAAAAAACGGCCTACCTTTCGGTAAGCCGTTTTTAGTACTTGGTGGCTACACAGGGACTTGAACCCCGGACCCCAGCATTATGAATGCTATGCTCTAACCAACTGAGCTATGTAGCCAAGTGGCGCGCATTATTCGCTCGGAACGGCAATGCGTCAAGTCTTTTTGTTGAGTTTTTTTCTACGCTTTCAACCGTTTAACCGAAAACGCTGCTTTGGGTGACAGGCGGCAGGGAGGCTCGCTGGCGGATGCGCTCTGTAGCGGGGGGCAGATGCAGAGCATTGGCGTCTATCAGGCCAAGTCTGACAGTGTTGGGCAGATATCCCTGTCGCCCAACGCTTGCCCGGCTAATTCAGCTTAGCGATGCAGGGGGGTGTGGGTCACGCGCTTGAGCTGTTCGCGTGCCCGTGACAGGCGCGAGCGCACGGTGCCGATAGGGATGTCCAGTACGTCGGCGGTGTCCTGATAGCTACCGTCGGTTTCCAGTGAAGCGTACAGCGTCTTGCGCATCTCGGTCGGCAAGTGATCGATAGCGCTCAGGGTATTTTCCAGGCGCCGGTTGATCTCAAACTCCCAATCCAGACTGTGGGTGTCTTCCTGGCCATGCCACAGCGACTCATCGAATTCGCAATGTGCGGGTTTGGCATACAGGCGCCGAAAGTGATTGCGGATCAGGTTCTGCGCGATGCCACACATCCAGGTGCTGAGCGTTGCGGTGCCGCTGAAACGTTCGCGATTACGCCAGGCTTCCAGGTAGGTCAATTGCAAAAGATCATCCGCATCTTCCGGGTTAAGCACGCGTTTATGAATAAAGCGGCGAAGCTTTTTCTGTTGATCGTCTGTCAGATGAAGCATGAATTGAGGCGAATTGCCACCAAGGTGAACTAAGGCTTCAATAGGAATATTCATGATTTTTTCCTTAAGGTAGACGCAGTCGAAACGTATCGACAGGAACCCGATTGCACTGCTTGTGCCAAACAGAAAAAATCACGTAACTACTTAATTTATATATATAAATATCTTGAATTGATGCTTTTTTACGCAGGCTTTTGCACGTGAGGATTAGAGGTCCGTGCAAGTATTTTCAAACGTGCCGTCGTCTCGAATTTCAATGGAACCGTATGGGGAGGCTTTGCCACACAGAGACACACTCTTCCTGAACTGGCCTGTCCATGAAAGTCGAATCGCGCAACGATGTGCCAACGGTCCAACGTCTGGATCAACCTGTTATCAGCAATACTGCCGTGCCTGCGCCTGCGAAGGGTGTTGATGAACTGGCCCAACTGTTCAATCAGGAAGTAGAGCTCAATAAACTTCCGCTGGCCCAGCGGCAGATGGCCCAGCGCGTGCCTGCTGCGGAACAACTGGTGCAGCTTTATGACCAGTTGGGGCATCCGGCCCAGGCGAGCATGGCCTCGGTTTCTCGCCGCATCAGGATGCAGTTACTGCAAAACGCCAGCGTCGACAAATTGCTCGACCTCACAGGCGGCGACCCGGCGCGTGCGTTCGTGGTCCTCAAGCACGTGGCAGGCCAGGCGGACGCTGAACTGCGTAAATCCGAGGCTGCCTTGGCCCGCGCAGCCATTGCCAAATTCGAGGCGCGTTTCAAGGGAGAAATCCAGGCTGGCCTGAACATTGCCGTAGCATTGCAAGCAGCCGGCGCGGACCCGCAGGAACGCCAGGCGCTCCGCGCGCTCTACTATGCCAGCGTGGTCACGCGCCAATCGCTGGCGACCATGATGCAAGCCCTGCTGGGCGTATACGGCGGCGAGCGCTTCTATGAAGGGCTCAATGTGATGCGTAAAGCCTTGGCAGACGATATCGCGGCCCGGGTGTCATCGATGCCCACCCCACTGTTGCGTTCTGTGCTGCTGGGCCTGCGAAGTTGCGGGCAGTTGGGCACCGTATTGGCCGATTGCCTGGCGTTCAACCTGCGACTGGGCATCGATCATGACGCCGTTTCCCTGCTGCAGCGCCTGCTTGGATACGCCGATAGTGGCATCGCCGCCGATGAAATCCTGCGGTTGGGGAATGAGATGGGGAGTGGTTCGCCCTCCAGGCAACTGGCAGCTCTCAACGCGCTTTACCCTCTTATCCGGCAGTTACCGTTGGCCTTATGGTCTGACAGTAGAGTCCGCGAGGAAACCTTGTTCAGGTTTGTAGCGGTGATGGACGAGCTGAACCGGATCGACGGTGGTACCCAGCGTTTTCCTGAGTTGGCCGGGGTTATGACGTGACCCTGCTGTCGACCATCAACGGCTTGCTGCTCAAAGTGGCACAGCGCGCAGAAGTGCTGGGCGCCGTGGTGGTCATGGCCATTGTCTTTATCTTTATCGTGCCACTGCCGACCTGGCTGGTAGATATTCTGATTGCGCTCAATATCTGCATATCTTGCCTGTTGATCGTACTGGCGCTTTATCTACCAGGCCCTCTGGCGTTCTCATCGTTCCCATCGATCCTGTTGCTGACCACCATGTTTCGTTTGGCGCTGTCGATTGCGACCACGCGCTTGATCCTGCTGGAACAGGACGCCGGTGACATCGTCGAGGCCTTCGGCAATTTCGTGGTGGGGGGAAACCTGGCGGTAGGGATGGTGATCTTTCTGATCCTGACCCTGGTCAACTTCCTGGTGATCACCAAGGGCTCGGAGCGGGTCGCCGAGGTGGCGGCGCGGTTCAGCCTGGATGCGATGCCGGGCAAACAGATGTCTATCGATAGCGATCTGCGTGCAGGGCTGATTGACGGCATGCAAGCGAGGGACAAGCGTGAGCAGTTGTCGCGTGAGAGCCAACTGTTCGGGGCCATGGATGGGGCCATGAAGTTCGTCAAGGGCGACGCTATCGCCGGCTTGATCATCGTCGTGGTCAACCTGTTGGGCGGCTTCTCCACAGGAATGTTCCAGCACGGCTTGAGCGCAGGCGATTCGATGGCGTTGTATTCGGTACTGACGATCGGCGATGGCCTGATTGCACAGATTCCGGCGCTGCTGATCTCTTTGACTGCGGGCATGATCATCACCCGTGTTGCGCCGGATGGACGCAAAGGCGTCAGTAACATGGGCGTCGAAATTGCCCGGCAAATGACCAGCGAGCCCAAGAGTTGGGTGATTGCCTCGGTGGGAATGCTTGCGTTTGCCGCGGTCCCTGGCATGCCTACCCTGGTATTTATCCTGATCGCGCTGATCACCGGCAGCGTGGGTTACTACCTGGTGCGCCAGCGTCAACACCAGGCAGAGCCTTCCAACGAGGCCGCCGAAGTCGTTCGCCCTGAAGAGAACGGTAAAGAGGACTTGCGCGGCTTTGACCCGTCGCGCCCTTACCTGTTGCAGTTTTCCCCTGTTCTGCGTGGCACGCCTGAAGTGACGAATCTGATTCACGGGATTCGCCAGGCGCGAAATTCGCTGGTCGCCAATATTGGCCTGACATTGCCGCCGTTCGAAGTCGAGCTCGATGACTCCCTGGCCCCCGATGAGATGCGCTTTTGTGTGCATGAAGTCCCCATGGTCAGGGCGTCAGTGGTCAATCATATGGCCGTTGAGCGCATGGCGCTTGAGGTTGAGCCAGAGCACGCCATCGCCGGGTTGGCTGAGCGCGATGAACAGGATTGGCTCTGGTTGGCCCCTGACGATCCGCTGCTTGATGATCCGCAACTGGAGCGCTTCACCGCCACGAGCCTGATCCTGGAGCGTATGCGAAAGGCGATGATGCTCAGTGGGCCACAGTTCCTGGGGATTCAGGAGAGCAAGTCGATCCTGAGTTGGCTTGAGCATAATCAGCCGGAACTGGTGCAGGAACTGCAGCGCATCATGCCGCTGTCGCGTTTTTCTGCGGTGTTGCAGCGCCTGGCCAGTGAAGGTGTCCCCCTGCGGGCGGTGCGCCTGATTGTCGAATCGCTGATCGAGTACGGACAGCATGAGCGTGAGCCGGAAGCCCTGGCCGACTATGCACGCATTGCTCTCAAGGCGCAGATCTATCACCAGTACAGCGAGGCCGACGGCCTGCACGCCTGGCTGTTGTCTGCGCAAAGCGAAAACATCCTGCGCGAAGCCCTGCGCCAAACCCAGACCGGGGTGTTCTTTGCGTTGGACCAGGATCACAGCGCGGCGTTTATCAACCTGCTCAATCAGGCCTTTACCTTGAGGGCCAAGAGCAAAAGCGTGATGTTGGTGGCGCAGGACTTGCGCAGCCCCTTGCGGACTCTATTGCTCGAAGAGTTCAACCATGTACCGGTGCTGTCTTTCGCTGAGTTGGGGAGCGCATCCAAGGTCAAGGTGTTGGGGCGCATTGACCTCGGTCAGGAAGCATTGATGCGTGGCGCAGCGGCATGATTTCGCAGCCATGGACAGTACGAAGGAGGGCTCGATGATGTATGAGTTACGCGTGCTTGATGGGCTGCGCCAGGGCGCTGCGTTGCCGTTGTTCGGCGAGCGATGGAGCATCGGTGCCCAGCCGGACGCTGACCTGGTGCTGAGCGATCCAGGGGTCGCCGAGCATCATGCCCTGCTGCAGTTTTGCGACGTTAACTGGTCGGTGCAGGCCCAGGCGCAGTTGGTGTACGGGGCTGATGGCCAGGCCCTGGCGCAGATCCCGAGCCTGGCGTTGAACGTGCCCTTTCTGGTGGGTAGCGTGAGATTGTGCGTCGCCTTGGCAGATCATCCATGGCCTGAGCCTGTGCCTGAGGCCCCGGTATCTGCGGCATTGCCATCACCGGAACAACCTGTGCAGACACTGCCGTTATCGTCGATATCACCCTCGCAGCAAAAGCGGTTGATCAGCCTGATGCTGGTGGTGGCGGTAGTCATCGCAGTGGTGGGCATGGTTTCGACAGGGGAGCATGACGCGCAGGCTTCCCTGATGCCATCGGTGATTGGCAAACACGAATTGGCCTCACCGTTTGATGTGCGTCAGCAGTTGTTGAAAATGCTCGGCGAGCGTGAGCTGAGCCAACGGATCGACCTGCAAGTCATCAACGGTCAAGTCGTGCTCAACGGCGATGTTTCCCAGGACGATGTGGAGCTGGTGTCGCGGATGCTCAGCCGCTTTGGTGAGCAATTCGACAGTATGGTGCCGGTGATCAGTCGTGTACGTGTGCGAGATGACGCCTTGCCGTTCAGGATCGTGCAAATTGTCGGCGGACCTAACGGTCATGTGGTTCTGGAAGAGGGTAGCCGGCTCTTTTTGGGGGATCAGGTGGACGGCTTGCGCCTGGTGCTGATCGACAACAGCAAAGTGGTTTTTGATGGCGCACAGCGTTACGAGGTGCACTGGTGAGTACCTCCGAGCAAGCGCGTCTGGACGCCTGGCAGCAACGCCAGGCCCAGGCGCTCGGCAGCTTTGCGCCGGTGTCCATGCGCGGGCGAATCCAGCGCGTCAACGGCATGCTGCTGCAGTGCCGGCTGCCTCAGGCGCGTATCGGTGATTTGTGCCAGGTGGAAAAAGGTCCGGGTGACTGCATGCTCGCTGAAATCATTGGTTTTGATCAGCAGGATGCGGTGCTCAGTGCCCTTGGGAACCTGGAAGGCGTGCGCGTGGGGGCGCCTGTCGAGCGCCTGGGCGTGTCGCATAGAGTGCAAGTCAGCGAGGCGCTCCTGGGCCAGGTTCTGGACGGTTTCGGAAGGCCGATTACGGGCCAGGGTGCCAGCGCATTTGTCGAATCCGAACTGCCGGATACCAGCCCGGTGTTATGTGAAGCGCCCTTGCCCACCGAGCGGCCGCGTATCAACCGTGCGCTGGCCACCGGGGTGCGGTCCATCGATGGATTGATGACGCTCGGTGAAGGCCAGCGTGTCGGTCTGTTCGCCGGGGCCGGTTGTGGCAAAACCACCTTGTTGGCCGAGATCGCCCGTAACGTCGAATGCGATGTCATCGTGTTCGGCTTGATCGGCGAGCGGGGGCGCGAGCTGCGTGAGTTTCTCGACCATGAGCTCGATGAGCAACTGCGCTCTAAAGCGGTACTGGTGTGTGCCACGTCTGATCGCTCCAGCATGGAGCGTGCCCGCGCCGCTTTTACCGCCACGGCTCTGGCTGAAGGTTTTCGGCGCAAGGGCCAGCGGGTGTTGCTGCTGATCGATTCCCTGACCCGTTTCGCCAGGGCCCAGCGTGAAATCGGCCTGGCTGCCGGCGAACCCCTGGGGCGCGGAGGCCTGCCGCCTTCGGTGTACAGCTTGCTGCCGCGCTTGGTGGAGCGCGCCGGGTTGACCCGTGACGGCGTGATCACAGCGATCTACACAGTGCTGATTGAGCAGGACTCCATGAACGATCCGGTGGCCGATGAAGTACGTTCATTGCTCGACGGCCATATCGTGCTGTCGCGCAAATTGGCTGAGCGTGGGCACTATCCGGCGGTGGATGTGTTGGCGAGCCTTTCACGAATATTGAGCAACGTTGCGGCGCCAGAGGATATTCAGGCGGGCACGGCGTTGCGACGGTTGTTATCGGCGTACCAGCAGATCGAGTTGATGCTCAAGCTGGGCGAGTACCAGCCTGGCAGCGATGCGTTGACGGACCTGGCCGTGAACAGTCGCCAGGCGGTGGACGGTTTCCTGCGCCAGGATTTGCGTGAGCCGACACCGATGGCCGTCACGCTGGAGCAACTCAAGGAGCTGACGACCTATGTCCCCTTCTGATGTGCTGCACGGTGAAGTGCAGATGCTGCGTTGCCTGCGCAGGCACAGGGCTGATCGTGCCGAACGTGCCCTGCGTGAGGCCAAGCGTGCGCAGCAGGCCCTGCTCGCGCATATCCAGCAGGCCCAGGATGCACTTGAACACACTCGGCAGGAGCAAGCCCGGCAAAGTGCTGAGTTGCTCAGTCAGCACCAGGGCCAGCTCTTGACCTTGGCGGGCCTGAAATCCTGGAACGCACAGGAGCGCTCCTTATCCGCCAGTACCCAGCGCGAAGAGGGGCAGCTTGAGGCGCTGCGCAACCAACGGCAAGAAAAGGAACACCACGTTGGCAGTGCCCAGAGGCAAGCCACCGAATGCCTGCGGCAGGTGGAAAAGTTACAGGAGCTATCACTTTTGCTTGCACAGGAGCCGACATGACCCAGGTTGCGAATAAACCCACCGAACGACCCCCCCTGCGTGAGCCCCGCGAAGAGCGTGACTCGGGAGCAGCGGGCATGGTTGCGTGGGAACAAGGGCGACTGTTTACGCGGTTGTTTGCGGGTGATGGGGAGGGCGCAGGGACGAGCGCCTCCTTGTCGCGAAGAAAATCTGCGGCCGGTATTGCCATGATCGAGGCGCTGGCCGAACAACTGACGCCTCGTGTGTTGGCCGGTTCGCAGTGGCCGTTGCAGGCAGTGTTGTACTTGCCACGCCCGGGACGGATCAACGCCAGCGTGCGCCGAGAGCAGAGCGGCTGGGCCATTGAATTGGAAGCGGAACACGACGCCACGGCCCGCTGGCTCAGCGGCGTACGGCAACAGTGTGAGGACCGTTTTACGCAAGCGCTGGGTCTGCCGGTCAGCCTGCTTCTGCCAAGCGTCGGCAACCCATGATCGTACCGCTACTGACATTACCTTCGATCAAGAGCGACGGGGTTGCCGCGCGCCGCCAGCTGGGCCGCGGCCTGTACCTGCCGTTCCATGTTGCGGGTCAGGCCGGTGAATTGCGGCTTGAGCCTGGACGTGCGCCTGTTGGCGGTGACGTGGTGTGCTTCGACACGCAGTGCGGTGTGCTGGCGCTCGCTAAGGCGGGGCCGTTGCTTAGCCTGCTGGGTGAATGTCCGGTGACCCTTGCAGGGGCCGACAACGAACCGGATTCCTGGTTCTGGACGTTGTTTCAGTATTACCTGAGCCCCGAAGTGCGAGCGCTGTTGGGTTATGTGCGATTGCTACACACCGGGCGACCAAAAGGCTTTGGCTGTCGCCTCACCGTGACCCTGGGGGCATCGTGGGTTGAGGGTTATGTGTGGTTGAGCCCCGAAAGCTTTTTGGCGTTGTACGAGGCGGGGGCCTGGCGGGCCGCGGCTGCGCCGCTGCCGTTGTCGTTTCAACTGGCAATTGCCGTGACCCTTGGGCGGTTGCGGTTACCGATTGTACAGGCCGGCAGTCTGCGAGCTGGCGATGTGCTGGTGCTTGAACAGACCTTTTTCCAGGCCCGGGGCAGCGGCTATGTGTCGGTCGGCAGAGAGCGCCTGCATGGCGGCATTGACGATGACACCGGGTGGTTACGTTTCACTCTTACTTCTATCGAGGACGTGTCTGTGGACGAAGATTTAGATGTACCTCATCACTCGGGGCATGAAGACGATGAACCCGTAATGGACGTATTCGGCCCCGAGCCGTTCGATGAATTGAGCATGACGCTGAGCGTACGCTGCGGAACACTGAACCTGACCCTGGGGGAGTTGCGTAACCTCGTGCCCGGCTCGGTACTGGGCATTACCGGCTTTGCCCCAGGCATGGCGGGTCTGTTTTATGGCGATCGGCCCATCGGCCAGGGGCAGTTGGTGGAAGTTGACGGGCGCCTTGGGTTGCAGTTGTCCCGAGTGGTGTTCGGTCGATGATACTTCAAGGGCTGGACCCGATCGTCCTGGCGATATTTCTGGGCGCGCTGTCGTTGATGCCCATGCTGTTGGTGGTCTGCACAGCCTTCTTGAAAATCGTGATTGTGCTGATGATTACCCGCAATGCCATCGGCGTACAGCAAGTACCTCCGAGCATGGCCATCAACGGAATCGCTCTGGCGGCTACCTTGTTCATCATGGCGCCGGTGGGGTACGAAATCGCCGAGAATATCAAGGCGTCGCCTCTGGACATGAGCAACGTGCAAACGTTTCTGCATACCGGCAATGAGGCCATCAACCCCTTGCGTGCATTCATGTTGCGTAATGTGGACCCGGATGTGCTGACCCATCTGCTGGACAATACCGCACGTCTGTGGCCTGCGAAAATGGCTCAGGAGGTACAGCGTGAGGATCTTATCCTGCTGATCCCGGCCTTTGTGCTTTCGCAATTGCAGGCGGGGTTCGAGATCGGTTTCCTGATCTACATTCCCTTCATTGTGATCGACCTTATTGTTTCCAACCTGTTGCTGGCGTTGGGTATGCAGATGGTCTCGCCGATGACCATTTCCCTGCCGCTCAAGCTGCTGCTGTTTGTGCTGGTGTCTGGCTGGTCGCGGTTGCTCGACAGTCTGTTCCTTTCCTATCTCTGAGTGGCGTATGGAACCTATCGTGCTGTTCAAGCAGGGCATGTTGCTGGTGGTTGTACTGTCTGCACCGCCGCTGATCGTGGCGGTGGTGGTGGGGGTGCTGACCTCTTTGGTACAAGCGCTGATGCAGATCCAGGACCAGACATTACCCTTTGGTATCAAACTAGTGGCGGTGGGTGTCACATTGATCCTCACGGGCCGATGGATTGGCGTGGAGTTGATCCAGCTGATCAACCTGACGTTTGAAATGATCGGCCGTTCGGCCCTGAACTAAGGCGTTGCCTGTGCTGCTTTATCTTGAGTATCTCCCCAGCCTGTTGATCGGCATGGCGCGTATCTACCCCTGTGGCATCCTGGTAGCGGCGTTTTGTTTTCAACATGTGCGCGGCCTGCCCCGACACACCATCGTGATGGTCATGGCGTTGTTGCCCGCTCCAGGTATTCATGCTGCTTTGGCAGGGCAGGACTATTCAGCATTGATGCTCGGTGCGCTGATGCTCAAGGAGGTAGCGTTGGGGTTGCTGCTGGGGGTGTTGTTGGCGATGCCGTTCTGGATGTTCGAGTCGGTGGGAGCGCTGCTGGACAACCAGCGTGGAGCCTTGGCCGGTGGCCAACTTAACCCGTCACTGGGGCCGGACGCGACGCCGATCGGGCACATGTTCAAGCAACTGGCGATTTACTTGCTGATGGCCATGCTGGGGTTGGGCGCACTCACCCAGGTGATCTGGGACAGTTACCTGATCTGGCCACCCACCGTGTGGTTTCCGCTTCCAGCAGCTAATGGCATGAGCGTATTTGTTGGGCTGCTCAGTGACACATTCATGCACATGATGCTTTATGCCGCGCCCTTTATTGCCGTGCTGTTGCTGTTGGAGTTCGGTATCGCGTTACTGGGGGTCTACAGCCAGCAATTGCAAGTGAGTACCTTGGCTCCGCCGGTCAAGTGCCTGGCGGGAATCGGTATTTTGTTGCTGTACTTCGCACTGTTACAGGATCTTATTGTCGGGCGTATGAGCCAGCTGGGTGGCCTTAAGCACTACCTGGGGCTTTTGTTCAAGGTCTCGGCGCCGTGAGTGATTCGGGGGAAAAAAAGCATCCGGCGTCCGCCAAGAAGCTGCGTGACCAACGTAAGAAAGGTCAGGTTGCGCAGAGCCAGGATGTGAGCAAGCTGCTGGCGCTGACGGCTATCAGTGAGGTCGCTTTGTTCACTGCCGAAACCAGCTTGCAACGCTTTCAGCAACTGCTGGTGTTGCCGATATCACGCTTGGGCCAGCCGTTTGCACGGGTGCTGGAAGAAGTGCTGGTGGAGGGCCTGGTGATGTTTTTCTCGTTCTCTCTGTTGATGGCCGGGCTTGCGATTGCCGCGAAGCTGATTGCCAGTTGGATGCAGTTCGGCCTGCTGTTCGCGCCGGACACGCTGAAGATGGATTTCAATCGCCTCAACCCTATCAGCCAGATCAAGCAGATGTTCTCTGCCCAGTCGTTAATGAATCTGCTGATGAGCATCGCCAAAGCGTTCCTACTGGGCCTGATTGTGTACGTGGTGGTCTGGCCCGCGTTGGGGGCGTTGATTAACCTTGCCAACAGCGACCTGCAGAGCTATCTGCTGGCGCTGATCGCGTTGTTCCGTCACCTGCTGCATGCCTGCCTGGGGCTGTTGCTGGTGTTGGCGCTGATCGATCTGACTTTGCAAAAGCACTTCTTCGCCAAGCGTATGCGCATGACACAGGTTGAGGTCGTCAAAGAGTACAAGGACATGGAGGGCGACCCGCATGTGAAAGGCCAGCGCCGCCAGTTGGCGCAGGAATTGGCGCAAGAGGAGCCGAAGGTCAAGCTGCCCAAGCTGGAAGAAGCCGACATGTTGGTGGTCAACCCGACGCACTTTGCAGTCGCGCTGTACTACCGCCCAGGCGAGACGCCTTTGCCCCTGCTGATCAGCAAGGGCACGGACGACGAAGCGCGAAAACTGATCGCGCGCGCAAAGGTCGCCGAGGTCCCGGTGATTCAATGTGTGTGGCTGGCCCGCACGATCTATACCAAGCAGCTGGGTGCAAGCATTCCTCGCGAGACCTTGCAGGCCGTAGCGTTGATCTACCGCACCTTGCGCGAGCTGGATGACGAAGCCAAGCGCGAAACGCTGGAATTGCCTGAGCTTGATCAGCGCTGATCAGCGACTGGAGCCTGGGTCCAGAGCGCTGAGATTGGCCAGCGAGAGCATCCTGCTGAGGATCCTGCCCGGATTGCAGTGGGAGGTGGGCAATGCGTGCCAGATCACCAAGGCGCCCTGGGTATCGAGATAGATAAAACAGCCATCAAACACCTGTGCCTGCTCAAAGCGGCGCTGCAATACGCGTTGTAGTTGCCCGGCTTGCAACGCTTCGCGAATGATGTGCAAGGCCAGTCCAGGGTGATTACCCGCGTTGAGCGCGCGCACCTCGATGCCCCGAGTGAGAACCTGGTGAGTGGCAGCGCCGCTCACCAGGTTCTCCAGAAATACCTGGCGTGGTTCGTCGGGTATTTCCTTGATGCTCATCGTTCCAGCGATATCGTCTGGTAATCCGCTCGCTCCCCGGAAGGGCCGGGCTCGACGCGCATGTGAGATGGCCACCAGATCACCATCTTTTGTGCGGTCGATTGGGGACGTGAGCAGGAGTCGCCTTTGCACGTGGGGGTGCAAGCGCTGACAAGCAGCGCCGCACCGATCAGAGTGACGCACAACAATTGATGTTTCATGGGCGAACCTTTTGAGATGGCGTAATCAAGGTGGGGCGCGGTACGCTGAGGTGTTCATCCTTCACCACCGGACGCATGGCAATAAATACCTCGGCTTCCTCTCCCGGTTTCAACCAGGCGTGTGGCCACACGGTGACGGCAAGCGTTTGCGAGTTGCTGCATTCTTTTTCATCGATGCGCACATTGCGGTTGAACTGGTTGCGTAGTACTACGACTGCAACGTTGTACTCAGGGCCTGCATACCATTGGCTGCGCTCGGTACTCAGTGCGAGCAGGTCGCGGGTGCTGCACAGCGTGTTCAACCCCACGGGCATTGGCGCCAACTTGAAGGCCTTGGGCACTTGCCCAGTCACCAGGTGCGCCAGGGTACTGATCACGTCGCTACGCTTGATCACCGGCTGGTGAGGGGCGTTACGCCTGGCCAGCGGTGCCAGCGCCGCCTGCAATTGGGCCTGATCTGCCTGGGGTAAATAGCGAGACGGATCGGCCTGGTCGCCGATGACGCGCGGCGTGATGATAAACAGGCGTTCACGCCGATTGTTCTGCCTTTCGCTGGAAGAGAACAGCGCCTTGCCCAGCAACGGGATATCACCCAGCAGTGGCACCTTGCTTTGCCTGTCGGTGCTTTCCGTGACGTGGAAGCCGCCTACAACCATAGAGCGCTTTTCCGCCATGACTGCCTGGGTGCTGACGTTACCGCGGCGAACATCCAGGTCCCTGAGGTTACGGTTGGGGTTGGATTCGTCGAACGTGCCGTCCTCGATATCCACGACCAAGTGAATCTGATGGCTGCCGCGGCTGGTGATGACGCGGGGTATGACCTGAACGCTGGTCCCCACGGTGACCGGCAAGATGGTTGCGTTCTGCCGACCAGGTGTCAGGTATTGAGTGCGGTTGAAGTCGATCACCGCCGGCTGGTTTTCCAGGGTGAGCACGGACGGGTTGGAAACCATCGTCGCCAGCCCCTTGGCTTCCAGGGCGCGTATGTCGGCATAGAAACGTTCGCGATTCTCAAGCGACAACTGTTGGGATGACGAACCTGCACGGAACCGGCTGTTCTGAAACCCCCAGTTCACGCCGAACTCATCCAACTGCGTACGCTCGATATCCAGAATGATCGTGTCGATCTCCACCAGTTTGCGCGCCACATCGAGTTGTGCGATCAACTCGCGGTACATGGCCTGGCGCTCTGGCAGGTCATAGATCAGGACTGCGTTATTGCGAATGTCGGCTTCGACGCGAATCCGGCTGCTGGGTATCGGTGCACGCGGGGGGAGTGTGGCGCCAATATCCAATGGCATGGTGTTGCTGTTTGTACCGAGTATCTGCCCCAGCATGGGATTGCTCAAGCGGGGAACATTCGGCGCAATAGGCGAGGGCTGTGAGGAAGGGCGCTGGCTCAGCACCGAGGAGATCGGATTTGAACGGGGCTCCAGCAGCCCTTGCACAATGCTGGAAACACCGGCAATGGTCAGCTTCTGGCCGCGGTAATCCACTTGACGATCAGCGGCATTGGCGAACTTCAGCGGGAAGCTCAGCACCGTCTGTTTTTCATCCACGGTGCGGCGTTGGCTGCTGAACTGCTTGATTTGTTCGATATAGCGCCGAGGTCCGGAGACGAGCACGACGCCATCCTCGGGCAACTCACCCCAGCCGAAGCGACTATCGAGCAGGCCAATATCAGTGAGCGCCTGCTTGAGGTCGGCAATGGTCTCAGAGGAAACCTCCAGGCGCGCGGACTCTTGCTGGTCCAGGGTGCTGATGTAGAGTGTGTTGTTGTACAGATACCATTGGAAGCGATGTTCTACTCCCAGCCGGTCGAGCAAGGATTGTGGGGTATTGGCGCGTATCTTGCCGTTGACGGTGCCCTCCAGCAGGCCCTCGATTTGCAGTTGCGTACCGAAGGTTTGGGCGAAGTCGTCGAGCACGTCCCGAACTGGCTTATGCTCGGCTTCATAAGCGTAGGCGGTGTTCTTCCATTCGGCGGGGATCGCCGCCACCGCGCTTTGAGTTGAAACCAGCAGCCAGGAAAACAGGAACACATTCCGCCAATGGGCTCTTTTGAATGAAGCATCAGGCGAGTCAAGGCACAAGCGGCCGCCCTTATGGGTCTTGTTAGGCATAGACAGTTCTCTGATTAGTACGCGCGTGAACGTAGCGGGGTGGGTTTGAGGTTTTGGGCTGGACGAGCAAGACGCGCAACGATGGCGCGCCATGTGTCACGTTGGTTCAGCAGGGTCTCGAGGCAATTCAGTACGTGGGCTTCACCACGGTCGGTGCGCAGACTTTGAATCAGCCATAGCGCACCTGTGTCAGCTTTTTGAGCCAATGCACCCTGAAAATGGTTCAAGCTGGCAGCACCCAGGCGCAGCCAGCCTTGCAAGGCTGAGTTATCTGTCACCGCTGAGGTCAGTTGAACACCCAATAAAACGGCGTCGCCCTGACGTCGCAAGGTGACTTCGTCGTCACCTTCAAATATGGCGATTTTTTCCTCCCTGCCGCTCAACCAGTCACCCACGAGCGCTTTCATTTACTGAAAACTTTCAATGGTTGTTTTGAGCATCTGATTGACTGTTTTACCGTGCTCACTATAAAGCGCAAAGGTGACCTCTCTGCGCGTTACTAAATTGTGAAACCGCTCGCTGTCTTCGGCCGCCAGGCTTTCTTCAAAACCGGACTTGAACTCTTTGTATGTAGAAGTTTTATTTCTGGCAATCGAATGAGTCAGCTCTTTGAAAAAATCCATGATTTCCCTCTGATAGCTATGTTGATGGGTGAATTTAAACAGTTAGTTCTGAGTGGAGAATATAAATAAAGTCTCTGTGCTCGTAGGATTAGATCTCGATCGAGTACTCTTTGCCCTGGTTGAAAAAAGTGTCGAGCATGGCATTCCAGCTGATACGGAAGTCCCCCTCATCTGTTTTCAATACGAGTGTTTGAGGATGAACCGTGTCGTCGGCGTTTAACTTCCAGAATCTGCTCTTGTGACGGGCAAGGCCCTGTCTTATCTCCTCAAGATCATGGGGATGACAGAGCAACGTCGCACTGACTTCCTGAACTTGGCTATCCAGCAATTGTTTCAACAGCGCTGCGAGCCGTTGCGGGGCAGTTGTCTCGTCGAGCAGACAGCGAATGGCTTGGTTGGTGATGGCGGTCGCGTAGTGTTCAAGGTTGTCGCACATCGATTGACGGTCGCGTTCCCATTGTTTGAGTTGAGCATCGGCGCGTTGCCAGATTTCCAGTGAGGCTTGTTCAAGCATGGCCTCGCATTTTTTTTCGGTCATACGTATCAATTCGTCGGCCTGGGCATTGGCGTGGCTCAAGAGATGGTTGGCCTGCTCCCAATTGGCTAGCTCTTCGCGCGGGATAAGGTTGGCTCGCGTACCGGACGCGTCCTTGCGTAACTCAATAGTATGTCGGCATAACATCGCTGCTTTCCTCATCCTTGCGAGACAGGGGCATGTTGTCGCTCGCCATGCTTGCGACGCGCCAGACGACGGCCTGCCAGAGGGTGTTCAATCGGCTGCTCGCACTTTCGAGTGGGGCGTCTGCTGTTTCAGCCTCGCTCACACGTGTACGGGGGAAACGCAATCGAAGGCGCTGCCAGGTAGCGGGCTCAACCCAGCTATGAAGCAGTCGCAGCGGATCGGAATGTGGGGGCAGCATGGAAGGGTGCAGCGCCATGGAGAGGCGCATGCACCACTCATGATGATCTTCACTCAAGGGTGATGCTGCCTGGGGATTGAACGTGTGGTTGGCCAATGCCAGCGCCAGGTTGAGTTGGTCCGTGGAGGCCAGGGCCAACCGAAGCACAGTGGCATGAGGTGCAGCCGGCAAGCAGGCGACAAAACCCGTAAGGTCTTCTGGCGCTGACCGACCGCTATAAAAAAGCCTTTCAATCGCACGATACTTGTCGCCTCTCCAGTCTTCGTGGGCCTGTTTCCAGGGAAAAGCCCACCATTGAGCCCAGGCCAGTTGCTCACGCATCAGATGATCGGGTCTAGGTGCCATGCGTTGGCCCCGTTGAGTTTCCTGTAAGCGCGGGCTCCAGATGAGGACGCTTGCGCCGCGCTTGCAGGAAGATCATGGCTGCCACGGCCGAAGCCAGACCGAGCAGCAAGATCATGATGCTGGATCGCCAGAATCCGAGATCGTCGCCGGGCACCAGGAAGGGGCCGAAATACACCAGGCGTTGTTGTTCCTGATAAGTGGAGGCCGGTACAAACACCACGGTGAGTTTTTGCGGGTTATCCACTGCGGTGGTCATCCCCGGGATACTGCTCGCCACCATTCTGCGGACCCGGGCGCGAATGTTGTCGGGGTCCAGGCGTGGATCATGCTTGATGAATACGGAAGCGGATGCGGGTTGGACCGGCTCTCCTGGCGCTATGCGTTCAGGCAATACCACATGCACACGTGCGACGATCACACCGTCGATCTTGGATAACGTGGTTTCAAGCTCTTGAGATAAGGCATAGATGTAGCGGGCACGCTCTTCCAGAGGGGTGGAAATTACCCCTTCCTTGCGAAAGGTATCCCCCATAGTGGTCCGGGCGAGCCGGGGAAGGCCGGCGGCTTCCAAGGTACGTACGGCGCGCCCGATGTCGCTTGTATTAACCGTTACGACGACCCCGTCTTTGGCCGGTACCTTTTGCGCACGAATATGTTTATCAGCCAATTCGGCTACAACCTCATTGGCTTCTTGTTCGGACAGTTGGCGATGCAGTTCTACCCGGTCACCACATCCGCTCAATATAAAAGTCATACTCAAAACTAAAGCGACAAGCAGAGAGTTATTCATGCTCAAGACTGCATGTTGCTGATCTTGTCAATGCACTGCGTTGTCTTGGCAAGACATTTCACCATCAGTTGTGTTGTAAGTTGCGCGTTATGTAACTCGCGTGGGTAATTTCCTATGGCCTCAACATCAATCCCCTTTTTGGTTGAGCGGATTATTTTTGCGAAGCCATCTCTTGAGTTGCTCAGGTGCTTTGATGCTTCTGTCAAAAGGAGTGAGCCTTCAGGCTTGGCAGAGATTGTGCTTGTGGGATGGGAACCTTCGAACAGTGACGTGAAAAAACTGACGTCCGTACCGCCTGCCGATTGTTCCTGTGGCTTACGGTCGTGTTCGGTATTGCTGCTTTTCTGTGAAAAGCGGTCGTTTATTATTTGCATGGAGTGTCTACTCATTCAGGGTGGACAGCGGCTCTAGAGCACTAAAATGGTCTGTCGGGCCGGTTGGATGATTACCTTTCGGGCTGCAAAGCCTGAAAGGTAATCGATCACCTCGCGATTATTGGCCTGAGCCCGACCGGATCAGTGCTTGAATATTTTTTACTTCAGCACTCTTCCAGCCATTTTTTATTGCATCAGCCTTCATTTTCTCGAAGATAGCTTCGGCTGAGCCCTCGTTCGCGCCTCCAACTCCATCCATACTCCCTGAATATGTCTGCGGTATAGAGCCTGTACCACTTCCTGCGCCAACATTCATATAGAAATCCTACTATGGGTTTTTTGGGTCTTTATTTTTCCATCGGTCAAATCACGGCAGCATCTACGTGTTACAGAGATTTGCTTCTGGCAACAACTGTGTGGCCCGTATTAGTAATGCGTTCCAGATGTTTCCAGGTCGCGATGTAACTAATTGTTTTCTTGAGTGGTTGTTTGATCAGGTCTTTGGCGATACAGGGTTTTTATGGCCTACTTGTTAGCTGTGAGAGGAATGATTGAGCTTATGCCAGTGATATCTTCAAGTGTTTCATCCTGTAATACAGCGTGCGCTTAGCGACCCCCAGTTCAATTGCTACGGTATCTACACAGTGGTGGTGGCGGTACATGGATTCTTCAATCAATGCTTTTTCAATTTGTTGGAGGCGTGTCTTCAGGTCCGTCTGAAGTGGTTGCTGTCTGCATGCGGGAGTTGAGAGCGGCGGGAGGCCCAAGACGAACCGTTTCGCCGTCGAACGTAGTTCGCGCACATTACCCAGCCAGGAGTGACAGAGCAGTTGATGCAGCAGGCTGTCAGGAGGCGATGGGGCACTGCATTTGAACTGCTCCGCTTCTTCCTGAACCATTTCCAGAAACAATGGGATGATGCGTTCGCGCCGATCTCGCAGGGCGGGGAGCTCGATGTTGACCACATTCAAACGAAAGTAGAGGTCACGCCTGAAGGCGCCTTGTTCGACCATGATTTGCAGCGACTGCTGGGCTGATGCGATGACGCGCATGTCCACGGAGATCAGCCGAGTCGAGCCCAGGCGTTCCACCCCACGGCACTCCAGCACGCGCAGGAGCTTGGCTTGCAGGTTCAGGGGCATGCTGTCGATCTCATCCAGGTATAGGGTACCCAGGTGGGCTGCTTCGACGAATCCAGCCCTTGATTGTATTGCCCCGGTATAAGCCCCGCTGTTGACACCGAACAACTGGCTTTCCGCGAGGCTTTCTGGGATTGCCGCACAGTTCACGGCAACAAAATTACCGCGTCGCCCCGATAAACGATGAATCCGCTGTGCAAGAGTGTCTTTTCCGGTGCCGGTTTCTCCCAGCAACAGAATGTCAACGTTGAGCGCGGCAGTGTTGTTAAGCGTGGTTTCAATTTCCGGACCTTCGATGAGTGAAACGTCTGTTTTATTATCCTTCTGGACGTAGGTCGACATGAATTGATACTCCCTGTTCGCTATTACTTCACTGTTGCAAATACGGTGTGCAAGCGCCATTTCAGTAGAGCGTAGATTATAAAAGTTGTCACTCGGTGTAGAGAGGTTTAAGCGGAGGAGTGATGTAGGAAAATGATGGTAAGTTAAGGCTTGTTGGTCGCAGGAATAAGTGCGGGGTTAATCGGTCGATTGGTAAGTAGGAATATTCTGAGAGTCTGTTTTTTTTGGGGATACAAGTCTTTTTTCATAAGCGCTCGCCCACAAAAAAGCCGATGCAATGCATCGGCTTTTTCTGGTCCCGCAGTCAATACCGCGGGTTGTACTTACACGTTAAAACGGAAGTGCATTACATCGCCATCCTTGACGACGTATTCCTTGCCTTCCAGGCGCCATTTACCGGCTTCCTTGGTGCCGGCTTCACCCTTGTACTGAATGAAGTCGTTGTAGGCGATCACTTCGGCGCGGATGAAGCCCTTTTCGAAGTCGGTGTGGATCACGCCGGCAGCTTGTGGCGCGGTAGCGCCAACCTTGACGGTCCAGGCGCGAACTTCTTCGACACCGGCGGTGAAGTAGGTCTGCAGGTTGAGCATCTCGTAGCCGGCGCGGATCACACGGTTCAGGCCAGGCTCTTCAAGGCCCAGGGCCTCAAGAAACATATCTTTTTCTTCGCCGTCATCGAGCTCGGCGATTTCAGCTTCGATCTTGTTGCATACCGGAACAACAATGGCGCCTTCTTCCTCGGCAATGGCCTTGACCACGTCGAGCAGCGGGTTGTTCTCGAAGCCGTCTTCGGCGACGTTGGCGATGTACATCACAGGCTTGGTGGTCAGCAGGTGGAAGCCCTTGATCACAGCCTTCTCATCGGTGCCCATGCTCTTCATCAGGCTGCGTGCCGGCTTGCCTTCGGTGAAGTGAGCGATCAACTGCTCCAGCAGGCCTTTCTGGACCACTGCGTCCTTGTCTCCGCCTTTGGCGTTACGCGCGACTTTCTGCAGTTGCTTTTCGCAGCTGTCGAGGTCGGCGAAGATCAGTTCCAGGTCAATGATTTCGATGTCGCGCTTGGGGTCGACGCTGTTGGAGACGTGGATCACGTTCTCGTCTTCAAAGCAGCGGACCACATGGGCAATGGCATCGGTTTCACGGATGTTGGCCAGGAACTTGTTGCCCAGGCCTTCGCCTTTGGATGCGCCAGCGACCAGGCCCGCGATGTCGACGAATTCCATGGTGGTCGGCAGGATGCGCTTGGGGTTGACGATCGCTGCCAGTGCCTCCAGGCGTGGGTCCGGCATCGGCACGATGCCGCTGTTGGGTTCGATGGTGCAGAAGGGGAAGTTCTCCGCCGCAATACCGGACTTGGTCAGGGCGTTGAACAGGGTGGATTTGCCGACGTTGGGCAGGCCGACGATGCCGCAATTGAATCCCATGGTGTTTCCCCTCGGGTAAAAGTCAGGCCTTCTGGCTGTGCAGGTTTTTCATCGCGCGGTTCCATTCACCGGCGAAGATATCCGGCAGCACGCCGAGGGCAAAATCGATGCTGGCATCGAGTTTTTCCTGTTCGGCGCGTGGCGCACGACCCAGGACGAAATTTGAAACCATACTGGCAACGCCTGGGTGGCCAATGCCGAGCCGCAGACGGTAAAAGGTATTCTGATTGCCCAGCTGCGCGATGATGTCGCGCAGGCCATTGTGCCCGCCGTGTCCGCCGCCTTGCTTGAGCTTGGCAACGCCGGGTGGCAGGTCCAGTTCGTCATGGGCCACCAGGATTTCTTCGGGTTTGATCCGGAAGAAGCCCGCAAGCGCCGCGACAGCCTGGCCGCTGCGGTTCATGTAGGTGGTGGGAATCAGTAGACGAATATCCTGACCCTGGTGCGAAAAGCGCCCGGTCAGGCCGAAATATTTGCGATCGGCCACAAGGTTGATGCCTTGGGCGTGGGCGATGCGCTCAACAAAAAGGGCCCCCGCGTTATGCCGGGTCTGTTCGTATTCGGCGCCTGGATTTCCCAGGCCAACGATCAGTTTAATGGCAGTCACGACAGGGGCCCTTCCTTTGGAGTTGTGGATAACATCGCTACACCAGCGTGCGGCGAAAGTGGACGACAGGAGCTCACTTATCCAGAGATAAACTTCGCGTTGTTGCCCGCTTTCTCGCTACGTTTCGGTCCGCGATGTTCCCTCAAGCTCCTTCGTTGCAGAGTGTATTACTCGGCAGCGGTTTCGCCGGCTTCATCTTCTGCTACAACACGTGGCGCGTGGACGTTGGCAACAGCCTTGTCGTCGTTGTGAGCCAGTGCAACGAACTCAACGCCTTTAGGGGCCTTGAGGTCGGACAGGTGGATGATGGTGCCGATTTCAGCAGCCGACAGGTCGACTTCGATGAACTCAGGCAGGTCTTTCGGCAGGCAGCTTACTTCCAGCTCGGTAGTGGTGTGAGAAACAACGCCACCTTTCTTGACTGGAGCTTCTTCGCCAACAAAGTGCACAGGCACGATAGCGGTCAGTTTCTGACCAGCTACGACGCGTACGAAGTCAGCGTGCAGTACGTGGCCCTTGGAAGGGTGGCGCTGCAGGGCCTTGATGATAACGTTCTGCTTTTTGCCGCCAACGTTCAGTTCGATAACGTGGCTGTAGGCAGCGTCGTTTTCGAGCAGTTTGGCAACTTCTTTGGCCAGCATGCTGATGGATTCAGGGGCTTTGTCGCCACCGTAAACTACAGCTGGAACCAGGCTTGCGAGACGACGCAGGCGGCGGCTCGCACCTTTCCCCAGGTCGGAACGCACTTCAGCATTCAGAGTAAAATCGTTCATGTTGTATCTCCAAAATAACCACATTCGCCCCAGCGTTTGCGACCAGCGCTAAAGGCGATATGGGCAAAAAAGCCCCGCCCCAACAGTATGTTGGGGCGGGGCGCTTTTCGTCAGTGAGGTGCTCCGAAGGTTTGACCCTTAACGGAACATCGCGCTGATCGATTCTTCATTGCTGATGCGGCGAACCGCTTCGGCAACTACCGGTGCGATATCCAGTTGACGGATACGCGAACAGGCTTGAGCAGCAGCGGACAACGGGATGGTGTTAGTCACCACCAGTTCGTCCAGCATGGAGTTCTCGATGTTCTCGATCGCTCGGCCCGACAGCACAGGGTGTGTGCAGTAGGCGAAGACTTTTGCAGCACCGTGCTCTTTCAGGGCTTTCGCCGCGTGGCACAGGGTGCCGGCGGTGTCGACCATGTCATCAACCAGAATACAGGTACGCCCTTCGACATCACCGATGATATGCATCACTTCAGAGTGATTGGCTTTTTCACGGCGTTTATCGATGATCCCGAGGTCCACGCCCAGGGATTTGGCAACGGCCCGTGCACGCACGACGCCACCAATGTCCGGGGACACGATCATCAGGTTTTCAAAGCGCTGGTCTTCGATGTCATCCACCAGAACGGGGGAGCCGTAGATGTTATCTACCGGAATATCGAAGAAACCCTGGATTTGGTCAGCGTGCAGGTCAACCGTGAGAACACGGTCGATGCCTACCACGGTCAGCATGTCAGCAACGACTTTCGCGCTGATAGCCACACGTGCGGAACGCGGACGGCGATCCTGACGGGCATAACCAAAGTAAGGGATTACAGCTGTGATTCGAGTCGCTGAGGAGCGGCGGAAGGCATCAGCCATCACGACGAGTTCCATCAGGTTATCGTTGGTCGGAGCGCAGGTCGGCTGAATAATGAAGACGTCTTTACCGCGGACATTTTCATTGATCTCGGCTGTAATTTCGCCGTCGGAAAACTTACCGACAGAGATGTCACCGAGAGGGATATGCAGCTGACGTACGACACGTCGAGCCAGATCGGGGTTGGCATTCCCCGTAAAGACCATCATCTTGGACACGCGCAGTACCTAGAGGCTGAGGGTAACCTGGATGAGTATTAGAAAATGGCAGGGGCGGCTGGATTCGAACCAACGCATGGCAGGATCAAAACCTGCTGCCTTACCGCTTGGCGACGCCCCTGTATCTGTTGCAACGAGTGCCTAACACTCGATTCCTTTTAGAGCAGACTTTGCAGCTTGCGATGCAACATCGAAACGTTGCTTCCCTTTGCTACAAACCCTGTAAGGGTCTCTGTAAGAAGGGCCGAGACTTTATCAGCTTCAGCTTTGCTTGGGAAGCCCCCAAACACACAACTTCCAGTTCCGGTTAATTTTGCTTCGGTAAATTTACCTAACAAATTCAAAGCGTTACGTACCTCTGGATAACGCCTTGCTACAACCGGTAAGCAGTCATTTCGACTGTTTCCCTTGGGAACGGGGCGCACTTTAATGGGAGAAGAGTTACGTGTCAACAACGGATCTGAAAAAATTTCTGCTGTACTTACAGATACTTGCGGCACAAGCACGACATACCAGGGTTCTTCGGGCTCTACAGGGGTAAGTTTCTCCCCTACGCCCTCGGCAAACGCGGCGTGGCCGCGCACGAAAACCGGGACGTCCGCGCCCAGCGTCAGGCCCAGCACAGCCAGGCGATCGTGGTCCCAGCCCAGTTGCCACAAGTGGTTCAGCCCCAGCAACGTCGTTGCAGCATTCGAGCTCCCGCCCCCGATACCTCCGCCCATGGGCAGGATTTTGTCGATCCAGATATCTATCCCGAGCGGGCAGCCGGATTGTTGCTGAAGTTTTTTCGCCGCCTTCACGATCAGATTGCTGTCGTGGGGCACGCCTTCGAATTCGGTGTGCAGCTGGATCACGCCATCGTCGCGTACGGCGAAGGTCAGCTCATCGCCATAGTCGAGGAACTGAAAGAGGGTCTGCAGCTCGTGATAGCCATCTTCACGGCGACCAAGAATATGCAGCATCAGATTGAGTTTCGCAGGCGAGGGCAGGGTCAGGCGTTCTGTCACGTTATTGCCCCAACTTGCGCGGTTGCCAGTCCTTGATCACCAACGTGACATCAAGGTCGGTGCCGTGCAGCTTGATGCGCTCGGGCAGCCAATAACCGTTCTGTTGCACGTAGCTCAGGTACTCCACCTGCCAGCCGTCCTGCTCCAGGGAGGCAAGGCGACTGTCGCCATTGAGGCTCAGGCGACTTTTGCTCTCGGGCGCCGGAAGACCGCGCACCCACCAGACCAAATGCGAGACAGGCAGCTTCCAGCCGATCTGCTGCTCCAGCAGTTCCTCCGGGGAGGTCGCTTCATAGCGGCCCTGGTTGGCCACTTCCAGGCTCACCTGCCCCGGCCGGCCCGTCAGGCGAGCCGCCCCCCGGCCCAGCGGGCCCGAGAGGCGAATGTCGTAATAATCCTGGCGTTGCAGCCAGAACAGGGTGCCGCTGCCGGAATCTTTCGGCGCGCGAACCCCGACCTTGCCCTCGATCTGCCAGCCGTCGATGCTGCTGAGCTGATCCTTGTGTTGTTGCCATTGCGCCGGGTTGCCCTGGCCTTCAACGGATTCACGGGTGCCTACGCCCGCGCAACCGGCGAGCAGGGCGATAAAACTGAAAACGATAATGTGGCGCAAGAACATAAGCTTAAAGGGTCTCGGATCCGGTCAGGCGCTTGATGGTGCCGCGCAGGATTGGGCTTTCGGGTTGTTCCTTGAGGAATTTTTCCCAGATTTGTCGTGCTTCGCGTTGCTTGCCCTTGGCCCAAAGCACTTCGCCCAGGTGCGCGGCAACTTCTTGATCGGGAAAGCGCTCCAGTGCCTGGCGCAGCAAGCGCTCGGCCTCGTCGAGGTTGCCCAGGCGGTAATTCACCCAGCCCAGGCTGTCGAGTACGGCCGGGTCTTCAGGGTTGAGCGCATGGGCCTGCTCGATCAGTACCTTGGCTTCGGCGTAACGCGTGGTGCGGTCGGACAAGGTATAACCCAGGGCGTTGAGTGCCATGGCGTTATCCGGGTCGCGCTTGATGATCAGGCGCAGGTCCTTTTCCAGCTGGGCCAGGTCATTGCGTTTTTCAGCCTGCATGGCGCGGGTGTACAGCAGGTTCAAATCGTCGGGGTATTGCAACAAAGCTTGTTGCAGCAGCTTCCAGGCGCGTTCGCCCTGCTTGTTGGCCGATAAGGTCTCGGCCTGGATCAAGTACAGCTGGATGGCGTAGTCCGGCTCGGCATCGCGGGCCGCCGCCAGGCGTTTTTCCGCTTCGTCGGTACGGCCATTGCTCATCAGGATGTCGGCCTGGCGCAACTGGGCGGGCAGGTAGTCATTGCCGGGGCCGACCTGGGCGTACTCGAGCAGGGCGGCCTGCGGGTCGTTGCGTTCTTCAGCGATGCGGCCCAGGTTCAGGTGCGCCGAGTCGACATGGCTGTCACGTTCAATCAACTGTTCCAGGTAGCCCTTGGCCTCATCCCAGGCTTTGGCTTCCAGGCACACCAGGGCCAGCGAATAGCGCAGTTCGTCGTCGTCGGGGTATTGCTGGACCAGGTTGGCGAACTGCACTTTGGCGTCTTCCATGCGGTCCTGCTCAACCAGCATTCGCGCATAAGTCAGGCGCAGGCGCTTGTCGTCCGGGTATTTCTTGATGCTTTTTTCCAGCAGAGGAATCGCTTCCTTGCCGCGGTTGAGGTTCTGCAGCAGGCGTGCTCGCAGCAGGATCGGCGCGATCTCGCCGTCTTCCGGCGGGTTCTGCTCAAGCAATTTGAGTGCGGCGTCGGCTTCGTCATCCTGTTGCAACAGCAAGGCTTTGCCGAAAATCAACTGGCTGTTCTTCGGATGCTTTTGCAGCAGGCGGTCGAAGCTCTTCATCAGGCCATTGCGGGTGTCCTGATCGGTGTCGGCGGCCGACAGTGCCAGGAAGTCGAAATGCGTGTCGCCCTTGCCCTGCAGGACTTTCTCCATATAGACCATAGAGTCGTCATAGCGGCCCGCGCGCGCCAGTTGCACGGCGGCGGCGCGCTGGGCTTCCAGATCATCGGGGGCATTTTTTGCCCAGATCAGCGACGTATCCAGCGCAGCCTGGTCGGCGCCCAGGTATTCGGCGATGCGAAACGCACGCTCGGAAATGCCCGGGTCCTGGGTGTTGATGGCCTGGGTCACGTAATTATCCAGCGCAATATCGAAACGATTACGCTGGCCGGCCAGTTCCGCGGTCAGCAGGCTGTAGATCGTTTCTTCACTGAACGAGGAATAAACCTTGGGCTTTTCAGGGGCGGGGGAGGTGTCTTCTACCGGCGGCGTAGCCTCCGGCGACACGGGTGCCATGGCCTGGCAGCCGCTGAGAAAGACAAAAGCAAGGAGCAACGCGGAAGATCTATTCATATAGGAAGAGGACGACTAACCTGCGGTCGGATCATCATGACACAAGCCTTCGGCCAAACATAACCGAGTCTCAGTGGAGGCCTTTATAGGCATAACGCATTAGGACAATAGACGACGGTGGTTGTTCTGGATCTTTCGAAGTAGGACAATTGTCGGCTTCCCGACATCATCAGCGATATTGAATGGCCTTCCTCGCACTCGGTATTAACCACAAGACTGCCTCCGTAGACGTGCGCGAGCGCGTGGCGTTTACGCCAGAGCAGTTGGTTGAGGCCTTGCAGCAGCTCTGCCGGCTCACCGACAGCCGCGAAGCTGCGATCCTTTCGACCTGCAATCGCAGCGAGCTCTATATAGAGCAGGAACATCTTTCAGCGGATGTGGTACTGCGCTGGCTGGCCGATTATCACCATTTGAGCCTCGATGACCTGCGCGCCAGTGCCTATGTGCATGAAGAGGATGCGGCAGTTCGTCACATGATGCGTGTGGCGGCCGGTCTCGACTCGCTGGTGTTGGGCGAACCGCAAATTCTTGGCCAGATGAAGTCTGCCTATGCCGTAGCGCGTGAGGCCGGCACGGTCGGCCCGCTGCTGGGGCGCCTGTTCCAGGCCACCTTCAATTCGGCCAAGCAGGTGCGTACCGACACGGCTATCGGCGAAAACCCGGTGTCGGTGGCCTTTGCCGCTGTCAGCCTGGCCAAGCAGATTTTCAGCGACTTGCAGCGCAGCCAGGCGCTGCTGATAGGTGCCGGTGAAACCATTACCCTGGTAGCCCGGCACCTGCACGATTTAGGCGTGAAGCGCATCGTTGTCGCCAACCGCACGCTCGAACGGGCGAGTATCCTCGCCGAACAGTTCGGTGCCCATGCCGTGCTGTTGTCAGACATTCCGGCTGAACTGGTACGCAGTGATATCGTTATCAGCTCCACCGCCAGTCAGTTGCCGATCCTCGGCAAAGGTGCGGTCGAGAGCGCGTTGAAACTGCGCAAGCACAAGCCGATCTTCATGGTGGATATCGCCGTTCCCCGGGATATCGAACCCGAAGTCGGCGAGTTGGACGACGTTTACCTCTATAGCGTCGACGATCTGCATGAAGTGGTCGCCGAGAACCTCAAGAGCCGCCAGGGTGCCGCCCAGGCCGCCGAGGAGATGGTCAGCACCGGTGCTGAAGATTTCATGGTGCGCCTGCGTGAATTGGCGGCGGTGGATGTGCTCAAGGCGTATCGTCAGCAGGGCGAACGCCTGCGTGATGAAGAGTTGCTCAAGGCCCAGCGCCTGCTCGCCAACGGCAGCAGCGCCGAAGAGGTGCTGATGCAATTGGCCCGTGGCCTGACCAACAAACTGCTCCATGCACCCAGCGTTCAGTTGAAAAAGCTTACCGCCGAAGGCCGCCTCGATGCGCTGGCCATGGCTCAGGAACTCTTTGCCCTCGGTGAGGGCGCGTCAGACAGCTCTTCGGATAAAAAACCGCAATGAAAGCGTCACTGCTCAATAAACTGGACGTGCTCCAGGACCGTTTCGAAGAACTGACCGCCTTGCTCGGCGACGGCGAGGTCATTTCTGATCAGGCCAAGTTTCGCGCTTATTCCAAGGAGTACGCCGAAGTTGAGCCGATTGTAGCCACCTACAAACATCTCACCAAAGTGCAGGCTGACCTCGAAGGCGCTCAGGCGCTGCTCAAGGACAATGACCCGGACATGCGTGAAATGGCCGTGGAAGAAGTCCGCGAGGCCAAGGAAAAACTCGCCGAACTGGAAGGCGACCTGCAACGCATGTTGCTGCCCAAGGACCCTAATGACGGCCGTAACGTGTTCTTGGAGATCCGCGCCGGTACCGGTGGCGACGAGGCGGCGATTTTCTCCGGCGACCTGTTCCGCATGTATTCGCGCTACGCCGAACGACGCGGCTGGCGGGTCGAGATCCTGTCCGAGAACGAAGGTGAACACGGTGGCTATAAAGAAGTCATTGCTCGGGTCGAAGGTGACAACGTCTACGGCAAGCTGAAGTTCGAATCCGGCGCCCACCGTGTGCAGCGTGTCCCTGCGACTGAGTCCCAGGGCCGTATCCATACCTCGGCGTGCACCGTAGCGGTGTTGCCTGAGCCGGACGAGCAGGAGGCCATCGAGATCAACCCCGCGGACTTGCGTGTCGACACCTACCGCTCGTCGGGCGCCGGTGGCCAGCACGTCAACAAGACCGACTCGGCGATTCGGATTACCCACTTGCCGTCGGGCATCGTGGTGGAATGCCAGGAAGAACGTTCCCAGCACAAGAACCGGGCGCGGGCCATGTCCTGGCTGTCGGCCAAATTGAACGACCAGCAAACCAGCGCCGCCGCCAACGCGATTGCCAGCGAGCGTAAGCTGCTGGTGGGCTCGGGCGATCGCTCCGAGCGCATCCGAACTTACAACTTTGCCCAAGGCCGGGTGACCGACCATCGGGTCAATCTCACCCTTTATTCCCTGGACGAGATTCTCGCTGGCGGCGTGGATGCGGTGATCGAGCCGTTGCTCGCCGAATATCAGGCGGATCAACTGGCCGCGATAGGTGAATAAATGACCATCATAGCCAGCCTGCTGCGCGCGGCCGACCTGCCCGATTCGCCCACCGCGCGCCTGGATGTGGAACTGCTGCTGGCCGCCGCCCTGGGCAAGTCCCGCAGCTACCTGCACACCTGGCCGGAAAAGATCGTCAGCAGCGAAGACGCCCTGACCTTTGCCGACTACCTGCAGCGCCGCCGCAGCGGCGAGCCGGTGGCCTATATCCTCGGCCAGCAAGGCTTCTGGAAGCTGGATCTGGAAGTCGCGCCGCACACGCTGATTCCGCGTCCGGAAACCGAATTGCTGGTGGAAGCCGCTCTGGAACTGCTGCCTGCTACCCCGGCCAAAGTCCTGGACCTGGGCACCGGCAGTGGCGCCATTGCCTTGGCGTTGGCCAGCGAACGCCCGGCCTGGCAAGTCACCGCCGTTGATCGCGTGCTCGAAGCGGTGGCCCTGGCCGAGCGCAACCGCCAGCGTCTGCACCTCAATAACGCGACGGTGCTGAACAGCCATTGGTTCAGCGCCCTGCAAGGCGATCGCTTTGACTTGATCATCAGCAACCCGCCCTACATTGCCGACAACGATCCGCATCTGGTGGCGGGGGATGTTCGGTTTGAACCGGCGAGCGCCCTGGTGGCCGGGCCTGATGGCCTGGACGATTTGCGCCTGATCATCGATCAATCACCGGCCCATCTGAATGCCGGTGGCTGGCTGTTGCTTGAGCACGGCTACGACCAGGCCTTGGCTGTGCGTGACTTGTTGCTGAGCCAAGGCTTTGAAGGCGTACACAGTCGTATCGATCTTGGCGGTCACGAACGCATCACCCTGGGGCACCGACCGTGCTGACCGATCAGGAGCTGTTGCGTTATAGCCGGCAGATTCTGTTGCAGCATGTCGACATCGAAGGGCAGTTGCGCCTGAAACAGAGCCGCGCGTTGATCGTCGGCCTCGGTGGCCTGGGCGCTCCGGTTGCGCTCTACCTCGCCGCTGCCGGTGTAGGTGAGCTGCACCTGGCGGATTTTGACACGGTCGATTTGACCAACCTGCAACGTCAGATCATCCATGACACCCACAGCGTAGGGCAGACCAAGGTAGATTCGGCCATGCGTCGGCTGAGCGCGATCAACCCTGAAATCACCCTGACCGCCCATCGCGTGGCGCTGGATGCTGACTCGCTGGTCTCTGCAATCGGCGCGGTGGATGTGGTGCTCGATTGCAGCGACAACTTCTCTACCCGCGAAGCGGTGAATGCGGCCTGCGTCGTGGCGGGCAAGCCATTGATCAGTGGCGCGGCCATTCGCCTTGAGGGGCAATTGTCGGTGTTCGACCCGCGTCGCGCCGACAGCCCGTGCTATCACTGTTTATACGGGCACGGCAGCGACACCGAACTGACCTGCAGCGAAGCCGGTGTGGTCGGGCCGTTGGTGGGGCTGGTCGGTAGCCTGCAAGCGCTGGAAGCCTTGAAGCTGCTGGCAGGTTTCGGTGAGCCGCTGGTGGGGCGCCTGTTGCTGATCGACGCCTTGACCACGCGTTTTCGCGAATTGCGCGTCAAGCGCGACCCGGGTTGCAGCGTGTGTGGAACCCGGCATGGTTAAGGGCGCGCCCATCGGTGTGTTCGACTCCGGCGTCGGCGGCCTGACGGTGCTGGAGGAGATCCAGCAGTTATTGCCCCATGAATCGCTGCTGTATGTGGCCGACTGCGGGCATATCCCCTATGGTGAGAAAACGCCCACTTTCATCCTTGAGCGTTCTCGAACCGTCGCCGAGTTTTTCCGCGAGCGCGGCGCCAAGGCATTTGTGATCGCGTGTAACACCGCAACGGTCGCCGCCGTTGCCGATTTGCGCCAGGACTACCCAGATTGGCCCTTGGTCGGCATGGAGCCTGCGGTCAAGCCCGCTGCTGCCGCTACCCGCAGCGGCGTGGTGGGTGTGCTCGCCACCACTGGGACGCTGCAAAGCGCCAAATTCGCGGCCTTGCTCGACCGCTTCGCCACTGATGTACGAGTGGTGACCCAACCCTGTCCGGGCCTGGTGGAGCTGATTGAAGCCGGTGACCTGAACAGCCCGGCTTTGCACATACTGTTGCAGGGCTATATCGAGCCACTGCTCAGCGCCGGTTGCGACACCATCATCCTGGGTTGCACCCACTATCCCTTCCTCAAGCCGCTCCTGGCGCAGATGCTGCCCCCCAGTATTATCCTGATCGACACCGGCGCCGCCGTGGCGCGCCAGCTCAAGCGTTTGCTGGATGAGCGCGACCTGCTGGCAGCTGGCAATCCCGACACTGCACAGTTCTGGACCAGCGGCGATCTGACCCACCTAAGAAATATCCTACCGACACTTTGGAAACATCCCGGAGTTGTGCGAAGCTTTGGCTCGTGAAAATTTCGTGAAATGGTGCTGATAAAAGCTGAACTTCCGGCTCTACGTCAGCTTCTATAGCCAGTTAGCCTGTTTAAAACTATATAACTTCGTTCGGAAGGATGTTTCTTATGAAGCGCTTGTTCTGTTTGGCTGCGATTGCGGCCGCTGTGTTGGGACACTCTGTTTCAGCCCAGGCCGCCGGCCTGGAGTTCGGGTTGGGGAGTACCAGTGATTCGACGTTGACCTATCGACTGGGCCTGACTTCGGATTGGGATAAAAGCTGGATGCAAAGCGATGTTGGCCGTCTGACCGGCTACTGGAGCGGCGCCTACACGTATTGGGAAGGTGATGACCGGGCAGGTGCCAGCAGCCTGTCGTTCTCGCCGGTGTTTGTGTATGAGTTTGCCGGCCAGTCAGTCAAGCCCTACATCGAAGCCGGTATCGGCGTGGCGGTGTTCTCCCGCACCCGGCTGGAAGACAACAACATCGGCCAAGCTTTTCAGTTCGAGGACCGCCTGGGTTTCGGCCTGCGGTTTACCGGTGGGCATGAAGTGGGCATTCGCGCCACGCACTATTCCAACGCCGGCATCAGCAGCAATAACGATGGGGTAGAGAGCTACTCGTTGCACTACACCATGCCGTTGTAATTCAACAACAACGAAGCCCCCCCTGTGGGAGCGGGCTTGCTCGCGAAAGCGGTGTATCAGCTAGCACATGCATAGACTGACCCACCGCCTTCGCGAGCAAGCCTGCTCCCACATTTAGATCTTTGCTCATCGCAGGATCAGCGGTAGACCGTCGCGATGCCTTCCCGCTCTTCAAGACACTCCGGCGCACCCATCTCAAACTCCCGGCAAATCAGCGGGCGAAGCGCGTAAATCGTGCACATCATCGTGTCCCGGTCCAGTGCGGCGCACCAGCCGTCGTCCAGGCGCAGCATCACTTCGCCGCCCCACTCATCGGTATCGATAAAGCGCTGCGGCACGCCGGTGTCGGTGATCAGCATGACTTCCAGCTGACAGCAGCAGGCCGCGCACGTCGAGCAGGTGACGGCCGGTTCAGTGATTTGGATATGGGGGATGTTGGTCATAGCCGCGCAGTGTAAGGCAAGTGCGTTAAACGTGTATGAATGCTCGGACAAGCGTCAGTGTTCGAGCTTGCGCGCGAGCCCGTGCAGCAAGGGAAACAGCATGGCCCATAGCAGCGTCAGACCGGTCAGAGTGGCTGCCGTGCCGTAGCCAAAACCCACACCGGCCAATTGGCTGCCGGCGTAATAAGACAAAGGCCCACCCACTGCGCCCAACAGGCCGGCCAGCCACCAGGGCCGTGCACTCCAGGCCAGGCAATGGCGCAGGGTCGTGGCCAGCAGCGCCCACAGTACGATCAACCAGAATGGAATCAACGGCCCGGGCTCGCTGAAGTGGAAAACGCCCAGGGTGCGCAACAGCGTGTCCAGCAGTGTGCCCGCCAGTGTCACGTTGAGCACGAGCAGGCCGTCATCCGCCGGCGAACTTATCCACAGCAGATGCACGCCCAGTGCCGCCAAACCCACCAGCAGCCATGGGCTGTCGCCGCCGAGTACGCAGGCAAACCAGCCGCATTGGAACAGCGCGGCATTGGCCAGGGTTTTAAGCACTGAAGCGCCCAAGCAATGGCGGGTTGATCGCCGCGGGTTTGGCCAGCAGCAGTTGTGCGGTACCAATGGTGCGTTCCATAAACCCGCCTTCGCAATAGCACAGGTAGAACTCCCACAAACGCAGGAAATATTCGTCGTAGCCCAATTCCATGAGACGGCCATGGGCGCGGCGGAAGTTTTCATGCCACAGGCGCAGGGTACGGGCGTAGTGCAGGCCGAATTCCTCCATGTGCAGCAGGTTCATGTCGGTGTCGCGGCTGACGATGTGCAGCATGTTCTGTACACAGGGCAGGGCGCCACCGGGGAAAATGTAGCGCTGGATGAAGTCGACGCTGCGCTTGGCCTGCTCAAAGCGCTGTTCGCGAATGGTGATGGCTTGCAGCAGCATCAGGCCGTTGGGCTTGAGCAAGTGCGCACATTGTTTGAAATAGGTCGGCAGGAACCGATGGCCCACCGCTTCGATCATCTCGATCGACACCAGCTTGTCATACTCGCCGGTGAGGTCGCGGTAATCGCTGAGCAGCAAGGTCACTTGATCTTGCAGGCCCTGCGTATGGATGCGTTTCTCGGTGTAGGCGAATTGTTCCTTGGACAGGGTCGTGGTGGTGACCTTGCAGCCGTAATGCTGCGCCGCATACAACGCCATGCTGCCCCAGCCGGTGCCGATTTCCAGCAGATGGTCGCTGGGCTTGAGCGCCAGTTTCTGGCAGATGCGCTCCAGCTTGTTCAGTTGCGCTTGTTCCAGGCTGTCGTCGGGTGTCAAAAACTGCCCCGACGAGTACATCATGGTCGGGTCGAGAAACTCTTCGAACAGGTCGTTGCCCAGGTCGTAATGGGCGGCGATGTTTTTCTGCGAGCCCTTGCGTGTATTGCGGTTGAGCCAGTGCAGGCCTTGGGTGAACGGGCGGGCCATCCGTGCCAGGCCACCTTCCATGGCGTCGAGTACTTCCAGGTTGCTGACCATCACCCGGACCACGGCGGTGAGGTCGGGACTGGTCCAGTAACCATGGATAAACGCCTCGCCGGCGCCGATCGAACCATTGGCGGCCACCATGCCCCATACCGCCGAGTCGAGAATCTGAATTTCGCCTAACAGGTGCGCTTCCCGTGCGCCGAACACTTGTCGCTCGCCGTCTTCGATCACCACCAACTGGCCGTGACGCAGTTGGCTGAGCTGGCGCAGCACCGCCTTGCGCAACAGCGCAGCGGTCATGCCATTGACGTTCAGGCGGTTAGCCTTGACCGATAAACTAGGGTGTTTCATGGCGGCGATCCTTGGTGTACCCGACGGCGGTGCGAGAGGCGCCATCGGCGGCCCGGTGGGAAAAAATCGGTGTGCGCTTGAGCAGCAGGCGCAAGGCTTGCCAGTAGATTGCCAGGCAGGTCTTGGCGGTCATCCAGGGGAAACGCCACAAATAGTGATGCAGGCTTGCGCGGCTGAGTGAGTGTTTTTCCAGGCTCAAGGTGGCGTCGAAAACCTTTTGCGTGCCCTGCCAGTCGGCCATGTGCACGCCGAGCCGGGCAGATGGAGGGCTGAAACTCATGCGATATTCCAGGTCGCGCGGTAAGAAGGGCGACACATGGAACCCTTTGGCCACGGCGAAGTGCTGATGCTCATCGGCGTCGAGGGGCTGGGCCGGCAGCACGTAGTGATAGCGCTCGCGCCATGGCGTGTTGGTCACTTCACACAGAATCGCGGCCAACTGCCCGTCGGCCTCGAAGCAGTAGAAGAAACTCACCGGGTTAAACGCCAGGCCCCAACTGCGGGCCTGGGTCAGCAGGCAGATAGCGCCCTGGGGTGTTCGCCCCAGAGCTTTGCCGACTTCGTGGCGCACGGCATCGCTCAAACTCATGCCGTGGCGCGTGAGTTCACGCAGGTAGTCCTGCTGGCGAAAGCCGAAAGGCGCCAGGCGACCAGTGCCGGCCAGGGGTGAAAGCCCGAGTACTGCATCCTGTTCGCTGAGGTCCAGATACAGCAGGCCGATGCGGTAGCGAAAGGCGTGGGCCCTGGGCGTAAACCGGCGATGGGCGATCCAGCCGCTGTACAGGGCGCTGTTCACAGGCTTTCCCCGAACGCCTGGGCCACGCGCAGGGCACTGACCACGCCGTCCTCGTGGAAGCCGTTGGCCCAGTACGCGCCGCAGTAGAAGGTGTTGCGGGTGCCGTGCAATTCTTCCCAGCGTGCTTGAGCGGCCACGGCGGCCAGGCTGTACTGCGGATGGGCGTAGGTGTAGCGCGCGAGGATCTTCAACGGGTTGATCACTTGCGTCTGGTTGAGGCTGACACAAAACGTGGTGTCGCTGTCGATGCCCTGCAGGATGTTCATGTCGTAGGTGACGGCGGCCTGATTCTGCGAGTGGCCGGTCAACCGGTAATTCCAACTGGCCCAGGCCAGCTCGCGGTCAGGCAGCAAGCGCGTGTCGGTGTGCAGCACTACGTCGTTGTCGGCGTAGGGTAGGGCGCCGAGGATCTCTTGTTCGGCCTGGCTCGGGTCATCAAGCAATTCCAGGGCCTGATCACTGTGGCAGGCCAATACCACCCGGTCGAAGGTTTCGCTGCCGTACGGGCTGTGGATAACCACGCCATTGTCGGTGCGTTGCACTTTATGCACAGGGCAACCGAGGCGCACACGCTCGCGAAAACTGCGGGTCAGCGGTTCGATGTAGCTGCTTGAACCGCCTTCGATCACGCACCATTGCGGCCGGTTGTTGACCGACAACAAGCCGTGGTTCTTGAAGAAGCGCACGAAGAATTGCAGTGGGAAACCGAGCATGTCCGAAAGGGACATTGACCATATCGCAGCCCCCATTGGCACGATGTAGTGGCGGATAAACCTTTGGCCGTAACCGCCGGCTGCGAGGTAGTCACCGAGGGTCATCTCGGCACTGATACGCTGCTCTTGCAGGTCCAAAGGCGCTTGGCGGTTGAAGCGCAGGATATCGCGCAACATGCCCCAGAACCCGGGCGACAGAATATTGCGGCGTTGGGCAAACAAGCTGTTGAGGTTGTTGCCGTTGTACTCGAACCCGCTGCTTTGGTCACACACCGAAAAGCTCATTTCGGTGGGTTTGAACGTCACGCCGATCTGGCCCAGCAACTGGATGAAGTTGGGGTAGGTCCAGTCGTTGAACACAATAAAGCCGGTGTCCACGGCATAGCGTTCGCCCTCTACGGTAACGTGGACTGTGTGCGTGTGCCCGCCGATGCGGTCGCCCGCTTCGAACACCGTGATGTCGTGGCGGCGGCTGAGCAGGTAGGCGCTGGTCAGCCCGGCGATACCGCTGCCGACAATGGCGATCTTCACGGAATGTCCTTTTTCGGTGGCGGGCTGCGCAACATGCGCTTGCCGATGATCAATTGCGCGCGGTTAGGCAACTTCGACAGCGGCCACAGGGTGGCAATGAACATGGCCGGGAAGGCAATTTCCAGCGGGCGTTTCTCCAGTTTCGCAAAGATGTGCCGCGCCGCCTTGTCGGCGGACCAGCTCAGGGGCATCGGGAAGTCATTGCGTTCGGTCAGCGGTGTGTCAACAAAGCCTGGGCTGATCACGGTGACGTCGATGTTTTCCGGTGACAGGCTGATGCGCAGGGACTCGAACAGGTAACGCAGGCCGGCCTTGGATGCGCCATAGGCTTCGGCGCGTGGCATCGGCAGGTAAGTCACCGCGCTGGCCACGCCCACCAGATGCGGGGTACGCCCCGCGCGCAACAGCGGCAGCGCGGCCTCGATGCAATAACTGCTGGCCAACAGATTGGTACGCACCACATGTTCGATGATCGAAGCGTCAAATTGCCGGGCGTCGACATATTCACAGGTGCCGGCATTGAGGATCACCGTGTCCAACTCACCCCAGACCTGGGCGATGTGTTCACCGATCTCGCGCACGGTCTGGCTGTCGGTCAGGTCGCCGGCCACCACCAGCACTTGCCCTGGATAACGATGGGCGAGTGCTTCCAGCGGGCCTTTGGTGCGGGAACTGAGGGCCACATGGGCGCCACTGTTGAGCAGCTCTACGGCCAATGCGGCGCCGATGCCACTGCTGGCGCCGGTTAGCCAATAACGGCGGGGCGATGCAAGGCTCATCCCATTCTCCTTTTCAGCCAACTGATGACGCGGCCGAGAATCGGCACATGTTCATAAAGCAGTGCGCCCGCATCGAAGTAATCGCGATGCCGGTAGACCTTGTCGCGCCACATCAAGTGGGAACAGCCCTCTACCCGGATCATCTTGCCTGCGGCCAGGCGCGGATGACGAAAACTCATGATCCAGCGCAGGTAGCCTTCGCCTTCGGCCGTCTGGTCGATACCCTGAAACTCGAAATCCAGTTGGCTGACGTTGCTGTATAGCTGAGCGAAATAACGCTGCAGTTCGGGCAGCCCATGGACTTCATGCAGCGGGTCGGCAAATACAATGTCATCACTGTACAAACTGCCAAGCAGGTGCAGGTTGTGCTTGTCCAGCGTGGTGAAGGCTTCGGCGAAGCGGCGCAGGAAGTCACTCATGATCGGCCATTTCCTGACGTGAAGGCAGGCGGCGAAAGGCAGCCAATGCGCGTTCCCGAGAGGCTTTGAGGTCGACGATGGCGCAGGGGTAATCCGCCACGCCAAACAAACCGCCAGCCGCTGCCGGGTTATGCACTTCTTTTTTATTCAGCGTGGCCAGTTCCGGCAGCCAGCGCTTGATGAAAATGCCGTCGCCGTCGAATTTCTCCGATTGGCTCAACGGGCTGAAAATCCGGAAGTACGGTGCCGAGTCGGTACCGGTCGATGAGCTCCACTGCCAACCGCCATTATTGGCCGCCAGGTCACCGTCGATCAGGTGGCGCATAAAAAAGCGCTCGCCTTCGCGCCAGTCGATCAGCAGGTTCTTGGTCAGGAACATCGCCACCACCATGCGCAGGCGGTTGTGCATCCAGCCGGTCTCCAGCAATTGGCGCATGGCCGCGTCGATGATCGGCAAACCCGTGCGCGCCTGTTGCCAGGCCGCGAGGTCTTCGGGGGCATTGCGCCAGGCCAGCGCTTCGGTTTCCGGGCGAAAGGCGCGGTGGCGGGACACCCGTGGGTAGCCGACCAGAATGTGTTTATAGAACTCGCGCCATAGCAGCTCGTTGATCCAGGTGATGGCGCCGATGTCGCCGCTCTCGAACTCGCCCTGATTGGTTTGCAGCGCAGCGTGCAAGCACTGGCGCGGCGAAACCACACCGGCGGCGAGGTAGGCCGAAAGCTGGCTGGTACCGGGTTTGGCTGGGAAGTCGCGCTCGTCCTTGTAATAGCTGATCTGCTCGTCGGTGAAGGCGTCGAGGCGGCGGCGCGCCTCGTCTTCACCGGCTGGCCACAGGGCGCGCAAAGTTTCGCTGGGCGACTCGAAACCGTCGACCGTGGTCGGCACCGGATCGCTTCTCACGTCGAGCCTGGCCTGAGCTTTCGGCGTTGCCACCTGGCGCGGCAGGGCGCTGTGCAGGCGGTTGTAGCAAACCTTGCGAAACTGGCTGAACACTTGGAAATAGGTGCCGGTCTTGGTCAGTACGCTACCGGGTTGGAAAAACAGTTGGTCCAGGTAGCTGTGAAACGTGATTCCCTGCGTTTGCAGCGTCTCTGCCACGCCAGCATCACGCTGGCTCTCGTGGATGCCGTATTCCTCGTTGACATGCACAGACTCCACCGACAGTTCCCGGCACAGTTCGCTCAGTGCAGCGGGCGCCTGGTCCCAGGTCGCGGCGTAGCGGATCAATAAAGGGATGTTCAGTTCGCCCAGCGCCTGGCTCAAGTGCTGCAGGTTGCGCAGCCAGAAATCGATTTTGCACGGCGCGTCATCGTGGGCCAGCCACTGCTGGGGAGTGATCAGGTAAATGGCCGCGACGGGGCCACGCTGGCACGCAGCAGCAAGGGCCGTGTTGTCGTGCAGGCGCAAGTCGGTGCGCAGCCAGATCAGATGCATTTAGACGATTCCACGCTGGATCAATAATTGGTGGGCCGACAACGGGTCTTGCGCCATGAACAACTCAGGGATGTCGCGGGTGAGTACGGACAACTCGGCGTTGTGAATGCGCACCGTCGGGCCGGCAATCACTATTGGGCAACTGACGTCGCCCAATAGTTTTGTCAGTGTCGACAAATGGAGGGTCTTGCTCGAATACAACAGCACGGCGCGTGCTTGCAGGTGTTCCACCGCGAGGGCCAGTTCGCCGGCAGGCAGCGGCCAATCGAATACTTCCACCGGGCAGTCGGCGCTGCTCGCCAGCCAGGCGCTGAGCCACAGGTGCGGTTCCAGCGGTAAGTCGGAATGGTTGACCAGCAGCAGCGGCGCGCCGTGGAGTTGGCGATTGTTGTGATAAATCCGCGCGCCGAACTTGCTGCGCAGCCACGACAGGAAAAACGCCCGCTCCATCTGCGCGCCGAACTGGCCCTGCCACCGTTGTTCCAGCTCCTTGAGCAGCGGCAGCATCAATTGCTCGCACAAGGTGCGTGGCGGGTAGAGCGCCATGGCCTGGTTGAAGGCGTCATCGACCCGGCGTTCGGCCAGTTCGCTGATGGCATCCACCAAATGCTGGCGCAGGGCGTGCCACTCGTTTTCCATGGGCGCGGGGCTGGCCTGGGCTGAGTCGATCAAGCCTTTGACCTGACTGACCGGCACGCCTCGATTGAGCCAGGTGAGGATGGCGTGGATGCGTTGTACATGTTCGGCACTGAACAGCCGGTGCCCCTTGGGCGTGCGCTGGGGCACGATTAGGCCGTAGCGGCGCTCCCAGGCGCGCAGGGTCACGGCGTTGACGCCGGTCTGGCGCGCCACTTCGCGGATTGGCAACCAGCCGTTTTCAATGGCCAGGGCAATGTCTTCGCCGGGTTCGTCAAGCAGGGCAGCTTTCATGGGTTATATCGCATTACGCAGGCTGAGGTTTTCCGGGTGCGGTTGCAGGTAGGCCTGCTGTGCGATGTAACGGTCCGGATGTTGGCGAAAGTGATGCTTGAGCAGGGTGAGTGGCACTACCAGCGGCACGATGCCTTGACGGTACTGGCCGATCACGGTTTGCATTTCCTGTTTGTCATCGGCGCTGATGACCTGCTTGAGGTAGCCGCTGATGTGTTGCAGCACATTGCTGTGTGTGCCGCGGGTGGCGCACTTCTTCAGGCCCGTCATCAGCTCGCCGAAGTAGCCGTGGGCCAGAGCCTGGAGATCGACGTCCTTGCCCATGCTGCCGAGCAAATGGCCCAGGCTTTTGTAATGCGCCGGGCTGTGGGCCATCAGCAGGTACTTGTAGCGCGAGTGAAACGTCAGCAAGCCGTGGCGGGTGAGCCCCTCGGCCAGCAGTTGTTGCCAGCTGGCATACACGAATACGCGGGTCAGGAAATTTTCCCGCAACACAGGGTCGTTCAGCCGGCCGTCTTCTTCTACCGGCAGGTTAGGGTGGCGCGCACAAAACGCCTGGGCGTAAATGCCGCGGCCGCCACCGTCAACGGGCGTGCCGTTGGCGCGGTACACCTTGACCCGCTCCAGGCCGCACGATGGCGACTTCTGCATGAAGATATAACCGCACAGGTCGGTGTGTGCCTGGGCCATTTGCTGGCCGTAGTCGTGCAGTGGCTGCGTGACGTTGAGTTCACGGTTTACCGTGCCAACGGCTTGCGGCTGCGCAGGGTCGCCTACCAGCCGGATTGGCTCGCGGGGGATGCCCATGCCGATGGCAACTTCCGGGCACAACGGCACGAAGTCGAAGTAGTCGCTGAGTGTCTGGGTGCACAGCAGCGACTGTTTATGCCCACCGTTAAAGCGCACGTTCTCGCCAAGGAGGCAGGCGCTGATGGCGATCTTCGGTTTTGTACTACTCGACATACCCAAAACCTCTGCAATAATCCTGTACAACTTATAAAGTTTGTACAACTACGTCTCATCATAGATTCGATGTTGTACAAGTCAAATAGTTTGTATAGGTTTTTTGCAGCGCTACTTCCAGCCGATTTTCCAGCACTCGGCGTTTTGCAGGGTCTGCCATGGCAGGCGTTCGGCACGGTGGGTCAGCACCGCTTGCAGCTCGATTTCCAGCACCGTGCCTTCGTCATCACGAAACAACTCGGTGACCAAAAAGTGTTTTTCCTTGTTGCGTGGCTGTGCTGCCGTCCATTTCGACAGCAGCAGCTTGCTGGGGTTGAGGCGGTTCATTGCAGGTGTGCGATCAAGCGTCGTGCCGCTTCCTGGCCACTGAGCCAGGCGCCTTCCACCCGGCCCGAGAGGCACCAGTCGCCGCAGACGAACAGGCCCAGGTCGGCATCGGCCAGTACGCCGAACTCATGGCTGCCCGACGGGCGAGCGTAGAGCCAGCGGTGTGCCAGGCTGAATGACGGCGCGGGCATGGCGCTGTGCAGCAGTTCGGCGAAGGCGCCGTGCAAGTGCTCGATTACCGCTTCCTTGGGCAGGTCCAGGTGCGCCTTGCTCCAGGCGCTGGTGGCGTGCAGCACCCAGGTGTCGAGGATGGTGTCGCGCCCGGGTTTGCTGCGGTTGCGCGCCAGCCAGTCAAGGGGGCTGTCTTGCACGAAGCAGCCCTCCATCGGTGTATCCAGGGGCTTGTCGAAGGCCAGCGCAATGGCCCAGGTCGGGTCCATTTTCACCCCGGCGGCGGCACTTGCCAGCTTGGGGGCAGCGGCCAGCAGGGCAGTGGCCTGAGGGGCCGGTGTGGCGATGATCACATGGCTGAAGGGGCCGTGACTCTCACCGTCGGCGTCGAGCAGGTTCCAGTGCTGTGTGCCCTGGAACACCTCGGTGATGCGGCAACCGAACTCCACCGGCAGGTCATCGAGCAGTGCGCGGGTGATCGCGCTCATGCGCGGTGTACCGACCCAGCGGATCTGTTCATCGGGGGAAGGCGTCAGTTGGCCGGACTTGAAGTTGTACAGCTGGGGCTTCCACTGTTCGGCCCAGCCATTGCTTTGCCAGCGCTGCACTTCGTTGACGAAGCGCCGGTCGCGGGCGGTGAAGTATTGCGCGCCCATGTCCAGCGCGCCGGCATCGCTGCGCTTGCTGGACATGCGGCCACCGCTGCCGCGGCTTTTATCGAAGAGTTGTACGGTGTGGCCCGCGTCTTTCAACGCTCGGGCGGCGGAGAGACCGGCTATGCCGGTGCCGATGATCGCGATGGGGACAGTCATGGGAGGCCTCGTTTTACCGTTGGGTACAGACTACGCCGACACCAATAGCTGTACAATATTGTTTTTTGGTATAAGTTTTGGCGTGCCTGATTGTGTGGTGTGACCTATGGTTAAGCTCAGGCTTGAACGCGCGTCACGCTCGATTATCAAATTGATCCCTGCTTATAAAATAGACCAGTGAGCGGCGGCGAACGTTACATGAGGAGAGTCCCATGCATATTTTGCTGACCGGCGGTACCGGCCTGATTGGCCGTCAACTTTGCCAACACTGGCTCGCCCAGGGTCATCGCCTGACGGTGTGGAGCCGGCAACCGGAAACGGTCGCCAGGGTCTGCGGCGCACAGGTGCTTGGGGTGGCTCGCCTGCAAGAGGTGATTGGCGCGGTGGACGCGGTGGTCAACCTTGCGGGTGCACCCATCGCTGACCGGCCCTGGACCCACAAGCGCAAGGCATTGCTGTGGAGCAGCCGCATCAACCTCACCGAAACCCTGCTGGCCTGGATCGACAGCCTGGAGCAGAAACCGGCGGTACTGATCTCCGGCTCCGCAGTGGGCTGGTATGGCGACGGCGGCGAGCGCGAATTGACCGAAGCCAGCGGGCCAGTGCTGGACGATTTCCCCAGCCAGTTGTGTATTGCCTGGGAAGAAACCGCCCAACGTGCCGAAGCCCTGGGCGTTCGCGTGGTGCTGGTGCGCACCGGCCTGGTGCTGTCGGCGCAGGGCGGCTTTTTGTCGCGCCTGTTGCTGCCCTTCAAACTGGCGCTGGGCGGGCCGATCGGTAACGGTCGGCAGTGGATGCCATGGGTGCATATCAAGGATCAAATCGCCCTGATTGATTTTCTTCTGCACAAGACTGACGCCAGCGGTCCTTATAATGCCTGCGCGCCACACCCGGTGCGTAATCGCGAGTTTGCCAAGACCCTCGGCCAGGTGTTGCACCGCCCGGCGTTCATGCCGATGCCGGCGTTTGCACTGAAGGTTGGCCTGGGCGAATTGTCTGGTTTGTTGCTGGGCGGGCAGAAGGCCTTGCCTGAACGGCTGCTGGCGGCGGGTTTCACTTTCCAGTTCACTGAGTTGCGTGCGGCTCTGGACGACCTGTCCAGCCGCCTCTAAAGATAGGATGTTGCATGACCGATCACGCGTTGTTACTGGTCAACCTGGGTTCGCCAAAGTCCACTTCGGTGGCTGATGTGCGCAGCTACCTCAATCAGTTCCTGATGGACCCTTATGTGATCGACCTGCCATGGCCGGTGCGGCGTTTGCTGGTGTCGCTGATCCTGATCAAGCGCCCTGAGCAGTCTGCCCATGCTTATGCGTCGATCTGGTGGGATGAGGGCTCGCCGTTGGTGGTCTTGAGCCGTCGTCTGCAACAGCAGATGACTGCGCAGTGGACCCACGGCCCTGTGGAACTGGCAATGCGTTATGGCGAGCCGTCGCTGGAAACCGCCCTGACACGGCTGGCCGCCCAGGGTATCGGCAAGGTGACACTGGCGCCGCTGTATCCGCAATTTGCCGACAGCACCGTGACCACGGTGATAGAAGAAGCCAGGCGCGTGGTGCGCGACAAGAAACTCGCTATCCAGTTTTCGATCCTGCAGCCTTTTTACGACCAGCCCGAGTACCTCGATGCTCTGGTAACCAGCGCACGCACTTACCTGGAGCAGGATTTCGATCACTTGCTGCTCAGTTTCCATGGTCTGCCCGAGCGCCATCTGAAAAAGCTCGACCCTACCGGCGGGCATTGCTTCAAGGATGCCGACTGCTGCAAGAACGCATCGCCAGAGGTGCTCGCCACCTGCTATCGCGCCCAATGCTTCAGCGTCGCCCGGGATTTTGCCGCGCGTGCCGGTTTGCCCGATGGCAAGTGGTCGGTGGCGTTTCAATCGCGCCTTGGCCGGGCCAAGTGGATCGAGCCCTACACCGAGGCCCGCCTGGACGCGCTGGCCCAGCAGGGCGTGAAGAAGCTGCTGGTGATGTGCCCGGCGTTTGTCGCCGACTGCATCGAGACCCTGGAAGAAATTGGTGATCGCGGGCGGGAGCAGTTCCGCGAGGCGGGGGGCGAGGAGTTGGTGTTGGTGCCGTGCTTGAATGATGACCCGCAATGGGCGGCGGCGCTCAATACCCTGTGCGAACGAGCGCCCGTTGCCTTGTAGTCAAGCCTTGCGGTGACTCAAATGTGGGAGGGGGCTTGCTCCCGATGGCGGTGGATCAGTGACAGATATACTGCCTGATACTCTGCTATCGGGAGCAAGCCCCCTCCCACATTCAGTTCCATGCTCGTCAGAGATTGAGGGTCAGGCTGACGGTGAGGTTGCGCGGTTCACCGGGGTTGGTCCAATAGCGGCTGTAGGAGCGCTCGTAGTACTTCTCATCGAACAGGTTATTCAGGTTCAGCCCCACGGTGACATTCTTCGTGGCCTTGTAGTGGGCCAGTAAATCCACGGTGTGGTAGGCCGGCAGTTCGAAGCCTGTGCCCGCCTCGCCGGAACGGTCACCCACATAAGTAAACGCCGCCCCCAGGTCTGAACCGCGCAACGCCCCATCCTGGAATTCATAAACGCCCAACAGACTGCCGCTGCGCTTGGCGACCCCGAGAATGCGACTGCCCGTGGGGATGGCTTTGTCGCCCTTGGTCACTTCGGCGTCGATATAGGCCAGTGCGCCAATCACGCGTATGGCGTCGGTCACTTGCCCGGTCACCTGCAGGTCAAACCCCTGGCTGCGCGCCTTGCCAATGGCGCGGTCGGTGTTGGTCGCCGGGTCCAGGGTGAGGACGTTTTCCTTTTCGATATGGAAGGCCGCGAGCGTCGCGCTGAGGCGCTCGTCAAACATCTCGCTCTTGATACCCACCTCATAGCCCACGCCTTCTTCTGGCTTGAAGGATTTGCCGCCGGCATCCAGGCCGCTGTTCGGCTTGAACGAGGTGGATGCGTTGGCAAATACCCCGACTTGCGGTGTCAGCTGATAGAGCAGGCCGGCGCGTTGGGTCAGGGCGTCGTGGGTCTGGCGGCTTTTGGCGTGGTTGCGGGCGAAGTTCTCGGTGCTCTGTTCGAAGTGCTCGAAGCGCGCACCGATCATGCCTCGCAGGCGGTCGGTGAAGATGATCTGGTCTTGCAGGTTCAGGGCGTGGCTTTTGGTCTGTTCGAAGAAGTCGGTGCCGGAGCGTGCGCCATTGGGTTTGGCCTGGCCATAGACCGGTTTATAGATGTCGATAGGGTAGTCACCGCCAATCGCCGTCACACGCTCCTTTTTGCGGTAGTCCTCGTATTCGGTGCCGATCAGCAGTTCATGCTGCCAGCTGCCGATATCGAACAGCCCGCGCAGTTCCAGCTGGGTGATGCTGTCATGCCAACCGGTCGAGCGTTCACGGTAGCGACGGTTGACGGTGTGACCATCCCCATTCAGCGCACGGCTTTCCGACGCATCGCCCCACAGGCTGCCCTGCTTGTAGTGGCTGGCCAGGCGCAGCTTCCAGGCGTCGTTGAGGTGGTGTTCCAACGCGGCCTGGATGCGGTTGTTGTGGTTGCGAATATTGCCGTCGTTGGGCTCGCCCAGAAAGGTGGAATGGGACATGCCAGTATCGGCGACGATGCCCCGGTCGAAGGTGGAGCTGTGGCGCACGAATTCGCTTTCGACCAGCAACTGAGTGTCCGGGGTCAACTGCCAACTGAACGACGGCGCGACGAACACTCGTTTAGCGTCCACGTGATCGCGGAAACTGTGCTTGTCTTCAACCGCCAGATTCACCCGTGACAAGACGCGCCCCTCGCTGTCCAGCGGCGTATTCACATCCAGCGCAGTGCGGTAGCGGTCCCAACTACCAGCACTGGTTTGCAAGGTGGTGAACGCTTCGGGCTGGGGTTTCTTGGTGACGATGTTCACCGTGCCGCCAGGATCGCCACGCCCATATAAGCTGGCGGCGGGGCCTTTGAGAACTTCAATGCGTTCGATATTTGCCGCGTCCGGCGTACTGGGGTAACCGCGGTTGGCGCTGAAACCGTCCTGGTAGAACTCAGACGTGGTGAAGCCGCGCACGCTGTATTCGTAGAGGGTCAGGCCACCGAAGTTGTTTTGCTTGGATACGCCGCCGGCAAATTCCAGGGCGCGCTCCACGCTGGTACTGCCCAGGTCCTTGAGCACCGTGGCGGGGATCACGCTGATCGATTGCGGTATGTCGCGAAGGGCGGTATCCGTTTTGGTGGCACTGGCAGAGCGGGTGGCGCGATAGCCTTGGACCGGGCCTGTGGCGAACTCATACGCCTCGGAGGTTACGCTGATGGTGTCCAGTTCCAGGGTGTTTTCTTCGGCGTAGGCAGGGTCGAGCAGCAAACCCAAGGCCAGGCCGGCCAAGGGCACAAACTTTCGAGACGGCATGATAGAGCGTTCCAATAGCGATATTGAAACAATATAACATGCCTAATGAGAATGAATCGCTAAGAAATGTCGCCCTACAAGCGCCCGCGAACGGGCGCTAGGGTCGCGACGGTTATTGCTCTTCTTTTATCGGTGCGGTCGCCGGTGGCGGACGCAGGCCGATTTCCGCCGAGAGCTTGATCTCCTTGCCGTTACGCATGACCAGGATCGCCACCTTGTCGGTCGGTTTGATTCGCGCTACCTGGTTCATCGACTTGCGGCCATCACCGGCCGGTGCACCGTCGATGCTGAGGATTACATCGCCCAACTCCAGGCCGGCTTTCTGTGCCGGGCCATCGCGGAAGATCCCGGCGACCACGATGCCTGGGCGTCCGGTCAGGCCAAACGACTCGGCCAGTTCCTTGGTCAAGGGTTGCACTTCAATGCCCAGCCAGCCGCGAATGACCTGGCCGTGTTCGATGATCGACTTCATCACTTCCATCGCCAGCTTCACCGGGATCGCAAAACCGATGCCTTGGGAGCCGCCGGACTTGGAGAAAATCGCCGTGTTGATGCCGGTCAGGTTGCCATTGGCATCCACCAGCGCACCGCCGGAATTGCCCGGGTTGATGGCTGCGTCGGTCTGGATGAAATCTTCGTAGCTATTAAGGCCCAACTGGTTGCGCCCGGTGGCGCTGATGATGCCCATGGTGACTGTCTGGCCCACGCCGAACGGGTTGCCGATCGCCAGTGCTACGTCACCCACGCGCAACCCGTCGGAGCGACCGAGGGTGATCGATGGCAGGTTCTTCAAATCGATTTTCAGTACTGCGAGGTCGGTTTCCGGGTCGCTGCCCACCACACGGGCCAGGGTTTCGCGGCCATCACGCAGGGCGACCACGATCTGGTCGGCGCCGGTAGTCACGTGATTATTGGTGAGGATGTAGCCTTCGGGGCTCATGATTACCCCGGAACCCAGGCTCGACTCCATGCGGCGCTGCTTGGGGCCGTTGTCACCGAAATAGCGGCGAAACTGCGGGTCCTCGAACAGCGGGTGCGCCGGTTTGTTGATGACCTTGGTGGTGTACAGGTTGACCACCGCAGGGGCCGCAATGGTGACCGCGTCGGCATAGGTGACCGGGCCCTGCACCACCGTGTTGGTTTGCGGTGCTTGTTGCAGGTTCACATCCAGGGTAGGCAGGCCCACCCATTGGGGATAACGCTGAATAATCAGCATCGCGATCAGCACGCCAGCCAACAATGGCCATCCAAAAAAACGCAGTGCCTTGAGCATCAAGTAAGTCCTGACAGGTTGCAGGGGGCGGGCGAGCGCCCATAATGTCGCGCATTATACGAGGCTGCGATGCCTGCGAACCGGATATTTAGGAGTCTTTTATGGCCGTCCCTCTTACCACCCTCGTTGAGGAAGCCGACCGCTACCTTGGCAGTGCCAAAATTGCCGATTATTGCCCCAATGGCTTGCAGGTCGAGGGCCGCCCGCAGGTGATGCGCATCGTCAGCGGTGTGACCGCAAGCCAGGCGCTGCTGGACGCCGCCGTCGAAGCCGGGGCCGACCTGGTGCTGGTGCATCATGGTTATTTCTGGAAGGGCGAGAGCCCATGTATCACCGGCATGAAGCAGCGCCGCCTGAAAACGCTGCTCAAGCACGACATCAGCCTGTTGGCCTATCACCTGCCATTGGACCTGCACCCTGAGGTGGGCAATAACGCGCAGTTGGCCAAACAACTGGACATCACGGTTGAAGGCCCGTTGGACCCGAGCAACCCCAAGGTGGTCGGCTTGGTGGGGTCGCTGGCCGAACCTTTGTCACCGCGTGATTTCGCCCGCCGTGTGCAGGATGCAATGGGGCGCGAACCGCTGTTGGTCGAAGGCAGCCAGATGATCCGCCGCGTCGGCTGGTGCACCGGAGGTGGCCAGGGCTATATCGACCAGGCGATTGCCGCCGGGGTCGACCTGTACCTGAGCGGCGAGGCATCCGAGCAGACCTTCCACAGCGCCCGTGAAAACGACGTCAGCTTCATTGCTGCCGGTCATCACGCCACCGAGCGCTATGGGGTGCAGGCGTTGGGCGATTACCTGGCGCGACGCTTTGCCCTGGAGCATTTATTTATCGACTGCCCGAACCCGATCTGAGCCTTAGAGCGCGACTGAATGTGGGAGGGGGCTTGCTCCCGATGGCGATGGATCATTGAAATATGTACTAACTGACACACTGCTATCGGGAGCAAGCCCCCTCCCACACTTGAGTCTATTTGCGGCCAAACTGGTCGGTATATTCATATACCGTTTCGATCTAGATGGCGCCCTGAATAGAAGAAGGTGCTGTGCTAGCATGCCCCGCTCGAACACGGCCCGCCTGGCCGTCCATAAGATCGTTTTTCCGTGAGTAACCATGGTCGACAAACTGACGCATCTGAAACAGCTGGAGGCGGAAAGCATCCACATCATCCGCGAGGTCGCCGCCGAGTTCGACAACCCGGTGATGCTCTACTCGATCGGTAAAGACTCCGCCGTGATGTTGCACCTGGCACGCAAGGCTTTCTTCCCGGGCAAGCTGCCGTTCCCAGTGATGCACGTCGACACGCGCTGGAAATTCCAGGAAATGTACAAGTTCCGCGACAAAATGGTCGAAGAGCTTGGCCTGGACCTGATCACTCACGTCAACCCGGATGGCGTGGCGCAGGGTATCAACCCCTTCACCCACGGCAGCGCCAAGCACACCGATATCATGAAGACCGAGGGCCTCAAGCAAGCCCTGGACAAGCATGGTTTCGATGCAGCGTTCGGCGGCGCCCGTCGCGATGAAGAGAAGTCCCGTGCCAAAGAGCGCGTGTACTCGTTCCGCGACAGCAAGCACCGCTGGGACCCGAAGAACCAACGTCCGGAGCTGTGGAACGTTTACAACGGCAACGTCAACAAGGGCGAGTCGATCCGCGTGTTCCCGTTGTCCAACTGGACCGAGTTGGATATCTGGCAGTACATCTACCTGGAAGGTATCCCGATCGTGCCGTTGTACTTCGCCGCCGAGCGCGAAGTGATCGAGAAGAACGGCACGTTGATCATGATCGACGACGACCGCATCCTCGAACACCTGTCCGACGAAGACAAAGCCCGCATCGTCAAAAAGAAAGTCCGTTTCCGTACCCTTGGCTGCTACCCGTTGACGGGCGCGGTGGAGTCCGAAGCCGAGACGCTGACGGACATCATTCAGGAAATGCTCCTGACGCGAACTTCCGAGCGCCAGGGCCGGGTCATCGACCACGATGGCGCAGGCTCCATGGAAGATAAAAAACGTCAAGGCTATTTCTAAGGGGCTGTCATGTCGCATCAATCTGATTTGATCAGCGAGGACATCCTCGCCTACCTGGGCCAGCACGAGCGCAAAGAGATGTTGCGCTTCCTGACCTGCGGCAACGTCGACGACGGCAAGAGCACCCTGATCGGGCGCCTGCTGCACGACTCCAAGATGATCTACGAAGATCACCTGGAAGCCATCACCCGCGATTCGAAGAAGTCCGGCACCACCGGCGATGACATCGACCTGGCCTTGCTGGTCGACGGCCTGCAGGCCGAGCGTGAGCAGGGCATCACCATCGATGTTGCCTACCGCTACTTCTCCACCGCCAAGCGCAAGTTCATCATCGCCGACACCCCCGGCCATGAGCAGTACACCCGCAACATGGCCACCGGTGCGTCCACCTGTGACCTGGCGATTATCCTGATCGACGCCCGCTATGGCGTGCAGACCCAGACCCGTCGCCACAGCTTTATCGCCTCGTTGCTGGGCATCAAGCACATCGTGGTGGCCGTCAACAAGATGGACATCAACGGCTTTGACCAAAGCGTATTCGAGTCGATCAAGGCCGATTACCTGAAGTTCGCCGAAGGCATCGCGTTCAAGCCAAGTACCCTGGCCTTCGTGCCGATGTCGGCGCTCAAGGGCGACAACGTGGTGAACAAGAGCGAGCGTTCGCCCTGGTACACCGGCCAGTCGCTGATGGAGATCCTCGAGACCGTCGAGATCGCCAACGACCGCAACTACACCGACCTGCGTTTCCCGGTGCAGTACGTCAACCGCCCGAACCTGAACTTCCGTGGTTTTGCCGGCACTCTTGCCAGCGGCATCGTGCACAAAGGCGACGAAGTCGTGGTGCTGCCGTCACGCAAACGCAGCCGGGTCAAATCCATCGTCACCTTCGAAGGTGAGCTGGAGCACGCCGGCCCAGGCCAGGCCGTGACCCTGACCATGGAAGACGAGATCGATATCTCCCGTGGCGACCTGTTGGTGCATGCCGACAATGTGCCGCAAGTGACCGATGCGTTCGACGCCATGCTCGTGTGGATGGCTGAAGAGCCGATGCTGCCGGGCAAGAAATACGACATCAAGCGCGCTACCAGCTACGTGCCGGGCTCTATCACCAGCATCGTGCATCGCGTGGACGTGAACACCCTGGCCGAAGGTCCGGCGAGTTCGCTGCAGCTCAACGAAATTGGCCGGGTCAAGGTCAGCCTTGATGCCGCCATTGCGTTGGATGGCTATGACAGCAATCGCACCACCGGTGCCTTTATCGTCATCGACCGCCTGACCAATGGCACCGTGGCCGGGGGCATGATCATCGCGCCACCGGCCAGCCAGGGCGGTGCAGCGCAGCACGACAAATTGGCACACGTGGCCACTGAAGAACGTGCCCTGCGTTTCGGCCAGCAGCCGGCCACCGTGTTGTTCAGCGGCTTGTCGGGTGCCGGCAAGAGCACGTTGGCCTATGCGGTTGAGCGCAAGCTGTTCGACATGGGGCGTGCGGTGTTCGTGCTGGACGGCCAGAACCTGCGGCATGACCTGAACAAAGGCTTGCCTCAGGACCGTGCCGGGCGTACCGAGAACTGGCGCCGTGCGGCTCACGTGGCGCGTCAGTTCAACGAAGCCGGTTTGCTGACCCTGGCGGCTTTTGTCGCGCCGGATGCCGAAGGCCGTGAACAGGCCAAGGCGCTGATTGGCAGTGATCGCCTGTTGACCGTATATGTGCAGGCGTCGCCGCTGGTATGTGCCGAGCGTGATCCGCAAGGTTTGTACGCGGCCGGTGGGGATAACATCCCTGGCGAGTCCTTCCCGTACGACGTGCCGTTGAATGCCGACCTGGTGATCGATACCCAGGCCTTGTCGCTGGAAGACAGCGTCAAGCAAGTGCTGGAGTTGTTGCGTCAGCGCGGCGCGATCTAGGCTTTATTGCCGCATAAAAAAGCCCGCCACCGAGTGATCGGTGGCGGGCTTTTTACACATTCTCAAATGTGGACTCGGTCAATGTGGGAGCTGGCTTGCCTGCGATGGCGGACTGTCAGTTTATTTATCCTTAGCTGATCCACCGCTATCGCAGGCAAGCCAGCTCCCACATTGAATTGCATCCACATGTTGATCAGCGGCTGGCTGGAAAGTCTTTGTGCAACTGCTCCAGCAACGCATCCTTGTCTTCCCACAACCGGTTGATCCAGCCCTGGAACGCTAACCGGTACTCCCCATCCTGCTCATAATTCTTGCCAATGAATTCAGCCGGGATCTGCACCTCTTCAAACTGCACCACCACCTCCTTCACATTCCCGCACAGCAAATCCCAATAGCCAGGGCGCCCGGCAGGGTAGTGAATGGTTACATTCACCAGTGATTTGAGCTGCTCCCCCATGGCATCCAGCACAAACGCAATTCCGCCGGCCTTGGGCTTGAGCAAATAGCGAAATGGGGAGTTTTGCTGCGCATGTTTGCCCGGCGTAAACCGTGTGCCCTCGGCAAAGTTGAAAATGCCCACCGGATTGTCGCGAAACTTCGCACAGGTCTTGCGGGTGGTTTCCAGGTCCTTGCCTTTCTTTTCCGGGTGCTTCTCAAGATAAGCCTTGGTGTAGCGCTTCATGAACGGAAAGCCCAGTGCCCACCACGCCAGACCAATCACCGGCACCCAGATCAGCTCTTGCTTGAGAAAAAACTTCAGCGGGCGAATGCGCCGGTTGAGCACGTATTGCAGCACCATGATATCGACCCAGCTCTGGTGGTTGCTGGTCACCAGATACGAATGCTGATAGTCCAGGCCTTCAAGGCCGCTCAGGTGCCAGCGTGTGCGGCGCACCAGGTTCATCCAGCCTTTGTTGTTGGTCACCCAGGCTTCGTGGGTGTGGTTCATCAGCCATTCGCTGAAGCGCTTGGCGAAGGGCAGTGCCTTGAACAGCGCGACAATAAACAGGAACGAGCACAGCAGGATCGTGTTCAGCGCCAGCAACAGCGAAGCGATCACCCCGCGTACGGCGGCAGGTAGAAAATCCAGCATTTAGATATCCATAGGTCGGTTGGCGGCTTGGATCGCAGTCAGCGCGATGGTGTACACGATGTCGTCTACCTGGGCGCCGCGCGGCAGGTCGTTGACCGGTTTGCGCAGGCCCTGGAGCATCGGCCCCAGGCTCACGCAATCGGCGCTGCGTTGCACGGCTTTGTAAGTGGTGTTGCCGGTGTTCAGGTCGGGGAACACGAACACCGTGGCCTTGCCCGCCACCTGGCTGTTGGGCGCCAATTGCCGGGCCACGCTTTCATTGGCGGCGGCGTCGTATTGCAGCGGTCCGTCGATCAGCAGCGAGCCTTGCTGTTCGTGGGCGAGCAGGGTGGCTTCGCGGACTTTCTCGACTTCTTCGCCGCTGGCCGAATCACCGCTGGAGTAGCTGATCATTGCCACCCGTGGCGTGATGCCGAACGCGGCGGCCGAGTCGGCGCTTTGCAGGGCGATTTCCGCCAGTTCCGCGGCGCTCGGGTGCGGGTTCATCACGCAGTCGCCGTATACCAGCACCTGCTCGGGGAACAGCATGAAGAACACCGACGACACCAGGGTGCAGCCCGGCGCGGTCTTGATCAGTTGCAGGGCCGGGCGAATGGTATTGGCGGTGGAGTGGATGACGCCGGAGACCAGGCCGTCCACTTCGTCCAGGGCGAGCATCATGGTGGCGATCACCACTGTGTCTTCCAGTTGTTGCTCGGCCATTGGTGCGTTGAGGCTCTTGGTCTTGCGCAAGGCAACCATCGGCTCGACATAGCGCTGGCGAATCAGGTCCGGGTCAAGAATCTCCAGGCCCTCGGGTAGCTCGATACCCTGGGCACGGGCGACCGCTTCGACATCCGCCGGTTTGGCCAACAGCACGCAGCGGGCAATGCCTCGGGCCTGGCAGATGGCGGCGGCCTGCACCGTCAGCGGCTCGCTGCCCTCGGGCAACACGATGCGCTTGTTGGCGGCCTGGGCCCGTTGGATCAACTGGTAGCGGAACACCGCCGGCGACAGGCGCATCTCCCTGGGCGTGCCACACCGTTGGTGCAGCCAGCGTGCGTCGAGGTGGCTGGCGACGAAGTCGGTGATGATCTCCGCGCGCTCACGGTCATCGATGGGGATTTCCTTGTTGAGGCTATTGAGCTGGTTGGCGGTGTCGTAGGAGCCGGTGCTCACCGACAGCACTGGCAACCCGGCCTGGAAGGCGCCGCGGCACAGATCCATGATGCGCGGGTCGGGCAGGGTGTCGCTGGTCAGCAGCAGGCCGGCCAGCGGCACGCCGTTGATCGCGGCCAGGCTGACGGCGAGGATGATGTCGTCGCGATCGCCTGGGGTGACCACCAGGACGCCGGGCTTGAGCAGCTCTACGGTGTTGCGCATGGTACGGGCGCAAATGATGATCTTGGTCATGCGCCGGGTTTCATAGTCACCGGCGTTGAGGACCTGCGCACCCATCAGGTCGGCCACATCGCGGGTGCGCGGGGCATTGAGTTCGGGCTGGTAGGGGATGCAGCCAAGCAGGCGGAAATCGCCGCTGCGCAACAACGGCGAGTGCTCTTTAAGGCGCGCCGAGAATGCCTCCATGCTTTCGTCGGTGCGCACTTTGTTGAGGATCACGCCCAATACTTTCGGGTCTTTGGGGCCGCCGAACAGTTGGGCCTGCAATTCCACCCGGCCAGAAAGCTCGGTGAGCACTTCGTTCTCCGGCGCCGAGACCAGGATCACTTCCGCATCCAGGCTCTTGGCCAGGTGCAGGTTGACCCGCGCGGCGTAGCTGGCGCTGCGGGTCGGCACCATGCCTTCGACGATCAGCACGTCTTTGCCTACGGCGGCCTGCTGATACAGGGTGATGATTTCTTCAAGCAGCTCATCGAGTTGGCCGTCGCCGAGCATTCGCTCCACATGGGCCAGGCCCAGGGGTTGTGGTGGCTTCAGGCCGTGGGTACGTGCCACCAGCTCAGTGGAGCGCTCCGGACCGGTATCGCCCGGGTGTGGCTGGGCAATCGGTTTGAAGAAGCCGACTTTAAGGCCGGCCCGTTCCAGGGTGCGCACCAGCCCAAGGCTGATGGAGGTCAGACCCACACCAAAATCGGTGGGCGCGATAAAAAAAGTCTGCATGCGAATTCTCTGGAGGTGCATGGCTTGGGTGGCGCCCTATGCATGGGCGCCTACCGCGAATCAGGCGTCAAGGTTATCGTTATTCGCGCACTTGCGCACACCAGCCGCACGCAAAGGGTTGGCCTATTTTTTCAAGGCGTTGCGCGGGGTCGACGACCCAGGCGCGCGACTGCCACGGCGGCTGGTGGCGCAGGTGCTGGGTGTGGCCGCAGGACAGCTCGGCAACCCAGTGCAGGTCGTCATCCTGGTGGAATCCGGTGATCGTCGAGACCGTTGGTCGGCCCCGTCTGTCCGGGTTCTGTTCGCTTTCGGGCAAATCCTTGTTTAGACTTGTCCGTTCTTCATTCTTATGCAAAAGGTCTCGCCCCATGACGATCGCCGCTAACAAGGCTGTCTCCATCGACTATACCCTGACCAACGACGCTGGTGAGGTCATCGACAGCTCAGCCGGCGGCGCGCCGCTGGTCTACCTGCAAGGCGCAGGTAACATCATCCCAGGCCTGGAAAAGGCCCTGGAAGGCAAGGCAGTCGGTGACGAACTGACCGTAGCCGTAGAACCTGAAGATGCCTACGGCGAATACTCCGCCGAGCTGGTCAGCACTTTGAGCCGCAGCATGTTCGAAGGCGTTGACGAGCTGGAAGTGGGCATGCAGTTCCACGCTTCCGCGCCGGACGGCCAAATGCAGATCGTCACCATCCGTGACCTGGACGGCGATGATGTGACTGTCGACGGCAACCACCCTCTGGCTGGCCAGCGCCTGAACTTCCAAGTGAAAATCGTTGCCATCCGCGATGCTTCCCAGGAAGAAGTGGCTCACGGCCACGTCCACGGTGAAGGCGGTCACCACCATTGATTGTGGTTTGATCAATCGGTAGCAAAAACGCCCCGACTGGTTCGGGGCGTTTTTTTTTGCGTTTTAATGTGGGAGGGGGCTTGCTCCCGATAGCGGTGTATCAGTACCAGATATTCTGACTGACACTCCGCCATCGGGAGCAAGCCCCCTCCCACAAGGGAAGTTGTGATGAATCTTTGGGCAAACAAAAATGCCCCGGACCTTTCGGTACGGGGCATTTCTTAACTGTTACGCAGCCTGGGCTGCGTGGCAGTTGTTACCACTTAGGCTGCAGCAGGAACGCTCAGAGCCTTGATGTGGCCATTCAGGCGGCTCTTATGGCGAGCGGCCTTGTTCTTGTGGATGATGCCTTTATCGGCCATACGGTCGATAACTGGCACGGCCAGAACGTAAGCAGCTTGAGCTTTTTCAGCGTCTTTGGTGTCGATGGCTTTAACTACATTCTTGATGTAGGTACGAACCATGGAACGCAGGCTGGCGTTGTGGCTGCGACGCTTCTCAGCCTGTTTTGCACGTTTTTTGGCGGAAGGTGTGTTGGCCACCGTCGAGCTCCTCGAAAGACTTTTTAGGAAATAGCAAACAAAATAGGCCGCGAATCATGCCGATGACTTGATGGGTTGTCAAGGGCGGCTGATGCGAACTGCTGAGTGGTCGATCTGAAGAGGCGGGTGATTTATTTCCGGCGCTTGACCTGTAAACTCGCGAGCTTTGGCTCTGTGCTGTTGCAGGCGCGCAGTATCGCATAAGTGGGCGCTTTGTTCGCCTGCTCTTTATCTATAGGCGCAAACTCTTTCAATGAATCTGCTCAAATCGTTGGCTGCGGTCAGCTCTATCACGATGATCTCCCGGGTTTTGGGGTTTGTGCGTGACACTCTGCTGGCGCGCATCTTTGGCGCCAGTATGGCCACGGATGCCTTCTTTATTGCCTTCAAACTCCCCAACCTGCTGCGACGGATCTTTGCCGAAGGCGCGTTCTCCCAGGCGTTCGTGCCGATTCTGGCCGAATACAAGACCCAGCATGGCGAGGAGGCGACTCGTACGTTCATCGCCTACGTCTCGGGTTTGCTGACGCTGGTACTGATGCTGGTAACCATCGTCGGGATGCTCGCCGCGCCCTGGGTGATCTGGGCCACGGCGCCCGGTTTTGCCAATACGCCGGAAAAGTTTGCGCTCACCACTGATCTGCTGCGGGTGACCTTTCCTTATATATTGCTGATTTCCCTGTCTTCGCTCGCCGGGGCGATCCTCAATACCTGGAATCGTTTCTCGGTACCGGCCTTTGTGCCGACCTTGCTGAACGTCAGCATGATTATTTTTGCGCTGTTCCTTACGCCGTATTTCGATCCGCCCGTCATGGCCCTGGGCTGGGCGGTCCTGGCCGGCGGCCTGGCGCAGTTGCTGTACCAACTGCCGCACCTGAAAAAAATCGGCATGCTCGTACTGCCACGCCTGAACCTCAAGGACACCGGCGTCTGGCGCGTGATGCGCAATATGCTGCCGGCGATACTCGGGGTATCGGTCAGTCAGATTTCCCTGATCATCAACACCGCGTTCGCCTCGTTGCTGGTATCCGGCTCGGTATCGTGGATGTACTACGCCGACCGCTTGATGGAGTTGCCATCCGGTGTGCTTGGTGTGGCATTGGGCACGATCCTGCTGCCGACCCTGGCACGCACCTACGCCAGCAAGGATCGTCAGGAGTATTCGCGCATTCTCGATTGGGGCCTGCGTCTGTGCTTCCTGCTGGTGTTGCCATGCGCCTTGGCCCTGGGAATCCTGGCCGAGCCGCTGACGGTCTCGCTGTTTCAATACGGGCAATTCGATGCGCATGACGCCTTGATGACCCAGCACGCGCTGGTTGCCTACTCCGTCGGCCTGCTCGGCATTATTGTGATCAAGGTGCTGGCGCCGGGCTTCTACGCGCAGCAGAACATCCGTACGCCGGTGAAAATCGCGATTTTCACGCTGATTGTCACGCAACTGCTCAACCTGGTATTTATCGGTCCTTTGGCCCATGCCGGGCTGGCGCTGGCGATCAGTGCCGGAGCTTGTATCAATGCAGGCCTGCTGTTTTATCAACTGCGCAAACAGCAGATGTATCAACCACAGCCGGGTTGGGGGATGTTTACCCTCAAGTTGCTCGTGGCGGTGGCTGCGATGTCCGCCGTGCTGGTGGGCTTGATGCACGTGATGCCGGCCTGGGGCGATGGCGATATGCTGGAGCGCTTTATGCGCCTGGGCGTGTTGGTGGTTGCGGGTGTGGCGGTGTACTTCGGGATGTTGCTGTTGCAGGGTTTCCGCCTGCGCGATTTCAATCGCAAGTCGCTGGGATAGAGACTTCGCCGCGATAAAACGATTGTTTTATCGATTCGACCCATTTGGCCTGCGCTGTTGCCTGTCGTCCGGGGCCGGGTGTGGTTATAATCGACCACTTTATGAGCAAGAAGCGCGTTATGCAGCTGGTTCGAGGTCTCCACAACCTGCGCCCCGAGCATCGGGGCTGCGTCGCCACTATTGGCAACTTTGACGGTGTTCACCGTGGCCACCAGGCTATCCTGGCAAGGTTGCGCGAGCGTGCGGTCGAGTTGGGTGTGCCCAGCTGCGTGGTGATTTTCGAGCCACAACCGCGGGAGTTCTTTACCCCGGAAACAGCGCCGGCCCGTTTGGCGCGCTTGCGCGACAAGCTGCAACTGCTGGCGGAGGAGGGCGTGGACCGCGTCCTCTGCCTGGCTTTCAACCAGCGTTTGCGCAGCCTCAGCGCCGCCGAGTTCGTCGACCGCATCCTGGTCGATGGCCTGGGTGTACAACACCTGGAGGTCGGTGACGACTTCCATTTCGGTTGCGATCGGGTCGGGGATTTCGATTTCCTGCAACATGCCGGCGTCAACCAGGGCTTTACCGTTGAAGCCGCCCAAACCGTCGAACTGGACGGCCTGCGTGTGAGCAGCACCCAGGTGCGTAACGCCTTGGCTGCCGCCGACTTCGACCTGGCCGAGCGTTTGCTCGGTCGCCCCTTCCGCATTGCCGGGCGGGTACTGCACGGCCAGAAGCTGGCGCGCCAATTGGGCACGCCAACTGCCAACGTGCAACTCAAGCGCCGCCGTGTGCCGCTGACCGGGGTTTACCTGGTCAGCGTCGACATCGACGGCCAATCGTGGCCGGGAGTCGCCAATATAGGCGTCAGGCCCACGGTTGCAGGTGATGGCAAGGCCCACCTGGAAGTTCACCTTTTGGATTTTGCCGGTGATTTATACGACCGGCGTTTGACGGTGGTTTTCCACCAGAAGCTGCGTGAAGAGCAGCGTTTCGCCTCCCTGGAGGCGTTGAAAACGGCGATCAATGCGGATGTCGCCGCCGCCCGTGCACTAGCCGCACCTAGCGCCCATCGCTAACCGAAGAGCCTTAAATGACCGACTATAAAGCCACGCTAAACCTTCCGGACACCGCCTTCCCAATGAAGGCCGGCCTGCCACAGCGCGAACCGCAGATCCTGCAGCGCTGGAACAGTATTGGCCTGTACGGAAAGTTGCGCGAAATTGGCAAGGATCGTCCGAAATTCGTCCTGCACGACGGCCCTCCTTATGCCAACGGCACGATTCATATCGGTCATGCGCTGAACAAGATTCTCAAGGACATGATCCTGCGCTCCAAAACCCTGTCGGGCTTTGACGCGCCGTACGTTCCGGGCTGGGACTGCCATGGCCTGCCGATCGAGCACAAAGTCGAAGTGACCTACGGCAAGAACCTGGGCGCGGACAAGACCCGCGAACTCTGCCGTGCCTACGCCACCGAGCAGATCGAAGGGCAGAAGTCCGAATTCATTCGCCTGGGCGTGCTGGGCGAGTGGGACAACCCCTACGAGACCATGAACTTCAAGAACGAGGCCGGTGAAATCCGTGCCTTGGCTGAAATCGTCAAGGGCGGCTTCGTGTTCAAGGGTCTCAAGCCCGTGAACTGGTGCTTTGACTGCGGTTCGGCCCTGGCCGAAGCGGAAGTCGAATACGAAGACAAAAAGTCGTCGACCATCGACGTGGCCTTCCCGATTGCCGATGACGCCAAGCTGGCCGAGGCATTCGGCCTGGCAAGCCTGGCCAAGCCGGCTGCCATCGTGATCTGGACCACCACCCCGTGGACCATCCCGGCCAACCAGGCGCTGAACGTGCACCCGGAATTCACCTACGCTCTGGTGGATGTCGGTGATCGCCTGTTGGTGCTGGCCGAAGAAATGGTCGAGTCGTGCCTTGTCCGCTACGAGTTGCAAGGCTCGGTGATCGCCACCGCCACCGGCTCCGCGCTGGAACTGATCAACTTCCGTCACCCGTTCTATGACCGTCTGTCGCCAGTGTACCTGGCTGACTACGTCGAGCTGGGTTCGGGTACCGGCATTGTCCACTGCTCGCCTGCCTATGGCGTGGACGACTTCGTGATCTGCAAGAAGTACGGCATGGTCAACGACGACATCATCAACCCGGTGCAGAGCAACGGCGTATACGTGCCTTCGCTCGAGTTCTTCGGTGGCCAGTTCATCTTCAAGGCTGACCAGCCGATCATCGAAAAGCTGCGTGAAGTCGGTGCGTTGATGCAAACCGCCGCCATCCAGCACAGCTACATGCATTGCTGGCGTCACAAGACCCCGCTGATCTACCGCGCTACGGCGCAGTGGTTTATCGGCATGGACAAAGAGCCGACCAGCGGCGACACCTTGCGTGTACGCTCGCTCAAGGCCATCGAAGACACCAAGTTCGTCCCGTCCTGGGGTCAGGCGCGCCTGCACTCCATGATCGCCAACCGTCCGGACTGGTGCATCTCCCGCCAGCGCAACTGGGGCGTGCCGATCCCGTTCTTCCTGAACAAGGAAAGCGGTGAGCTGCATCCGCGCACCGTCGAGCTGATGGAAGTCGTGGCCCAGCGTGTCGAGCAGGAAGGCATCGAAGCCTGGTTCAAGCTGGACGCTGCCGAGCTGCTGGGCGACGAAGCGCCGCTGTACGACAAGATCAGCGACACCCTCGACGTGTGGTTCGATTCGGGCACCACTCACTGGCATGTGCTGCGTGGTTCGCACCCGATGGGCCACGAGACCGGCCCGCGTGCCGACCTGTACCTGGAAGGTTCGGACCAACACCGTGGCTGGTTCCACTCGTCGTTGCTCACCGGTTGCGCCATCGACAACCATGCGCCGTACCGCGAGCTGCTGACCCACGGCTTCACCGTCGACGAGACGGGCCGCAAGATGTCCAAATCGCTGAAGAACGTGATCGAGCCGAAAAAGATCAACGACACCTTGGGCGCCGACATCATGCGCCTGTGGGTGGCTTCCACCGATTACTCGGGTGAAATCGCCGTCTCGGACCAGATCCTGGCCCGCAGCGCCGACGCCTACCGCCGTATCCGCAATACCGCGCGATTCATGCTGTCGAACCTGACCGGCTTCAACCCGGCCAGCGACCTGCTGCCGGCCGAAGACATGCTCGCCCTCGACCGTTGGGCTGTGGACCGTACCTTGTTGCTGCAGCGCGAGTTGCAGGAACACTACGGCGAATACCGCTTCTGGAACGTCTACTCCAAGATCCACAACTTCTGCGTGCAGGAGCTGGGTGGTTTCTACCTCGACATCATCAAGGACCGCCAGTACACCACTGGCGCCAACAGCAAGGCGCGCCGTTCGGCGCAGACCGCGCTGTACCACATCAGCGAAGCGCTGGTGCGCTGGATCGCACCGATTCTGGCATTCACCGCTGACGAACTGTGGGAGTACCTGCCGGGCGAGCGTAACGAGTCCGTCATGCTCAACACCTGGTACGAAGGCCTGACCGAACTGCCGGCTGACTTCGAACTGGGCCGCGAGTACTGGGAAGGCGTGATGGCCGTCAAGGTTGCGGTGAACAAGGAACTGGAAGTCCAGCGTGCGGCCAAGGCCGTGGGTGGCAACCTGCAAGCCGAAGTCACCCTGTTTGCCGAAGACGGCCTGACCGCCGACCTGGCCAAGCTGAGCAACGAGCTGCGCTTCGTGCTGATCACCTCTACTGCGAGCCTGGCGCCGTTTACCCAGGCTCCGGCAGATGCGGTGGCTACCGAAGTGCCTGGCCTTAAGCTCAAAGTGGTCAAGTCGGCCTTCCCCAAGTGCGCTCGTTGCTGGCACTGCCGTGAAGACGTCGGCGTGAACCCTGAGCACCCGGAAATCTGCGGTCGTTGTGTCGACAACATCAGCGGTGAAGGCGAGGTTCGCCACTATGCCTAATGCAGACAGTCGTTTCGGACGTCTGGGCTGGCTCGTACTGAGCCTGCTGGTCCTGGTCATTGACCAGGTCAGCAAGGCTCACTTCGAGGGCTCCCTGGAAATGTTCCAGCAAATCGTGGTGATCCCGGATTACTTCAGCTGGACCCTGGCCTACAACACTGGCGCCGCCTTCAGCTTCCTCGCTGACGGCGGTGGCTGGCAGCGCTGGCTGTTTGCTGTGATCGCCGTGGTAGTAAGTGCCGTGCTGGTGGTGTGGCTCAAGCGCCTGGGCCGCGACGACACCTGGCTGGCCATCGCGCTGGCCCTGGTGTTGGGTGGCGCGCTGGGCAACCTGTATGACCGCATCGCCCTGGGCCATGTGATCGACTTTATCCTGGTGCATTGGCAGAACCGCCACTACTTCCCGGCGTTCAACTTTGCCGACAGCGCTATCACCGTCGGCGCAATCATGCTGGCGCTGGATATGTTCAAGAGCAAGAAAACCGGAGAAACCGTCAATGACTGATCAGGTATTGGCTGAGCAACGCATCGGCCAGAACACGGAAGTCACTTTGCATTTCGCACTGCGTCTGGAGAATGGCGACACGGTCGACAGCACGTTCGACAAGGCCCCCGCGACCTTCAAGGTCGGCGACGGCAACCTGCTGCCGGGTTTCGAAGCGGCACTGTTCGGTTTCAAGGCCGGTGACAAGCGCACCCTGCAAATCCTGCCGGAAAACGCCTTTGGCCAGCCCAACCCGCAAAACGTGCAGATCATCCCCCGTTCGCAGTTCCAGAACATGGACCTGTCGGAAGGCTTGCTGGTGATCTTCAATGATGCGGCGAACACTGAATTGCCTGGCGTGGTGAAAGCATTTGATGACGCGCAAGTGACCATCGACTTCAATCACCCGTTGGCCGGCAAGACGTTGACCTTTGACGTCGAGATTATCGACGTCAAAGTGCTGTAACCGACCGTACGCGGTCTAAAATGTGGGAGGGGGCTTGCTCCCGATAGCGGTGTATCAGCTAAATGTGCAGACTGATATACCTATATCGGGAGCAAGCCCCCTCCCACCTTTGATCTCCATTGTCGGTTGAGTCAGTGTCAAATTGACTCAATGTGGCTGCAATACACGAGGCACAGCATGCAAATCAAACTCGCCAACCCCCGTGGCTTCTGCGCCGGCGTGGACCGGGCGATCGAAATCGTCAATCGCGCCCTGGAAGTCTTCGGGCCGCCGATTTATGTGCGCCATGAAGTCGTCCATAACAAATTTGTGGTCGAAGACTTGCGCGCGCGCGGGGCGATCTTTGTCGAAGAACTCGATCAGGTGCCCGACGACGTGATCGTCATCTTCAGTGCCCACGGTGTTTCCCAGGCTGTACGTACCGAAGCGGCGGGCCGTGGCCTCAAGGTGTTCGATGCCACCTGCCCACTGGTGACCAAGGTGCATATCGAAGTGGCGCGCTACAGCCGCGACGGTCGTGAGTGCATCCTGATCGGCCACGCCGGTCACCCGGAGGTAGAAGGCACCATGGGCCAATACGACGCCAGCAACGGCGGTGCTATCTACCTGGTCGAGGACGAGAAAGACGTCGCCAACTTGCAGGTGCACAATCCGGAACGCCTGGCCTTCGTGACCCAGACCACCTTGTCCATGGACGACACCAGCCGCGTAATCGATGCCCTGCGCACGCGGTTCCCGGCCATTGGCGGCCCGCGCAAGGATGACATCTGCTACGCCACGCAAAACCGCCAGGATGCGGTCAAGCAACTGGCAAATGAGTGTGACGTAGTGCTGGTGGTCGGCAGCCCTAACAGCTCCAACTCCAACCGCCTGCGTGAGCTGGCCGAGCGCATGGCTACGCCGGCGTACCTGATCGACGGTGCCGAAGACATGCAGCGCAGTTGGTTCGATGGTGTCGAGCGTATCGGCATCACGGCAGGCGCCTCCGCACCGGAAGTGCTGGTACGCGGCGTGATCCAGCAGTTGCAGGCCTGGGGCGCTACTGGCGCCGATGAGCTGGCAGGTCGTGAAGAGAACATCACGTTCTCGATGCCGAAGGAACTGCGGGTCCGCTCGCTGCTCTGACGCCAACAATGCCGGCATCGGCTCGGCATAATGCCTGCTCGGTCTTGTCACTGCGCAGGCTGATGCGTCCGCTGGGGGCCAGCACGATCTGATACAGGCTCTGTGCCTGGCTCGTGTCGCACACATGCACGGTGCCGGCACGGAAGCCTCCGCCGGCGAAAACCGGTTCTCCCAAGCCGCTGAAACGCACCTGGTCCGTGACCGGGCCATTGCCTGCCACTGGCACGCGACCATCACCCTGGCGCTCCAGCAGCACCGGGTTGTCGTCGTCCTGATGGCCGCGTCCACTGACATCCAGTATCACCCGCCACCCCAGGCTCCAGTCCCTGTCGTTTGCATGAATGACCACCGCCTGATTGCGCGTGATGGCCTCCATGCGTGCGTAACGCAGTCCGGCGGCAAGTGATTGGGCCACGCTTTGTCGTTGCTGCGATTCAAGCAAACCTTTGAAACCGGGTACGGCCAATTGCGCGAGGAAGCTGGTGACGATCAGCCCCAGCAGCATTTCAATCAGGGTGAACCCTCGTTGTGTCATGTGCGTTCCCTCCATGGACACGAGTGAATCTTCGAGTTGCAGACCTAGGTATAGCGCCTGGCCGCGAATGCTGGGTGATGGCCTTTATGTCCAAAGTATTTCCCTTTGTTCCGGCAGCAGCGCTGCTCGAAATCCGCCGCTAGTCTTGGATCGCACAGCAGGGTTTGCCTGCTTTTTTCCGGCCTTCGACATGGATGACGACGGTAATGCCTGCCCGCCCGAATCGATTTTTCCTGCGCTCCGCGCATCGGCACCAATCCGGCATGACGCTGATCGAGGTGCTGATAGCGCTGTTGATCCTGGCTGTCGGCCTGATGGGCGCTGCAATGCTTCAGCTCAACGCGCTCAAGTACACCGACAGCGCCAGGATGATCAGCCAAGCCAGCTTTATCGCCTACGACATGCTCGACCGAATTCGCGCCAATGCTGGTGCGGATTACACGTGGGGGAGGGACGAGTCGGGGCCGCCCAACACTTCGGCCGCCAGTGTGCGCGACCTGGACCTGCACGATTTCGAGGCCAATATCATTGGTTTTGCTGGCAAGGATGCCAAGGGATCCGTGGCGGTAAGCGGGCATGAGGTCACCATCAGCATCAGTTGGGAGGATCGCCGCTCAGCAGGCACCCCAGGAGCACGGGAAACCTTCACGCTGACCAGCCGAGTCACCAGTGAGCAGGGAGCCTTGCAATGAATCGTCATGCCCGAGGTTTCAGCCTGGTGGAGTTGTTGCTGGCACTCGCCGTCGGGCTGGTGCTGGTGTTGGGGGTGAGTCAGGTGCTCATAAGTTCACGATTGACTCACGACAGCCAGCAGGCCGCCATGGTGCTGCAGGATGATGCGCGGCTTGCCCTGGGCAAGATCACACAGGACATTCGTCAGGCAGGCATGTTGGGATGTTTGGCCGCGACCGTTATCGACAACGCCCCGGCTGCCTTCGATCGACCGATAAGCTGGGACGCGTCGGGAAGTTCAAGGTCGCTGACGTTGGTCACCGCGTACATCGGTGACGGCGCTGGCAAGCCCGACTGGACGGTGTTGTCCGACTGCAAGGAGACGGCCCATGCGTATGAGGGGGCAGCGCCTGCCGCCGCCCCTGGCCTGATCCGCTTTGGCATACGCCAGCTCACCTACACCTATGAATCGGGCCAGTTGAAGGTCAGTACTCCGGCAGCACCGGCAAAGGCGGTACTGATTGATAACGTGCGTGCATTCGACATCAGTTTTGGCTTGGCGGCTGAGCCTGCATCAACGGTTGTGGTGCGTTACGACAGCCATTCGGCTGACAGTTCTTTGGTACGTAGTGTGCGTATCTCCATGACTCTGCAAGACCCAACTGGGCGGGTTAAGGATCAGACCTACAGTGTCGTCGCGGCGCTGCGAAATCGGTTGGGTTAGGGGCGATGTCGATGCTTGGCGGTATTCGGGTACGGCAGAACGGGATGGTGCTGCTGATCAGTCTGGTATTCCTGCTGTTGTTATCGCAGCTGGGGCTGTCGTCGATACAGGGGGCGGTCGCCCAGCAAAAAGTCGCGAGTAGCCTGTGGCAGCGTAATCAATCCTTTCAGTCTGCTGAGAGCGGTTTGCGGCTGGGGGAGTCGGTTGTGCAGAGGGGCGGCCCTGCGATGCCTGTGTGCAACTCGGTTATTACGTGTGTACCGCCCAATGAAGCATTTTCCTTGACTGGCGCAGGGGCAAACCCTGTCTCAGCGGTCACCTGGTTGGCCTTGAGGGGTGGGTTTTATGGCGTTCAATCCCTGGGGGAAGGAGCAGGGCTGGCTCATTTGCCGCCCGATACACGGGCAGCGCTCTTTCGCATCACTGCCGTGGGCCTTACAGGCCAATCGCGCACGGTGCTGGAGTCGGTTTATGCACGGGTGGAGGAGGGCGGCAACGTCAGGTTTCGACGGATTTCATGGCGGCAACTTCAATAAGGAGCAATGGGATGGGCATGGATAGCCAGGGCTTTACCCTGATGGAGTTATTGATCGCCGTGGCGATCGTTGCGTTGTTGGCCGGCATTGCGTATCCCGGGTACATCGGCCAGGTAAAAAAGGTGTATCGCGCGCAAATAGTCGCGTTGCTGAGCGAGCAAGCCCAGCACCTGGAGCGCGCATATACCAGAAACGGCACTTTTATTGATGCGGGCGGCGCCATTGCGGGTAACGATCACTATAGAATCAGTGTGATTTTAAACCCCCAGGATTTCGACTTGCTCGCTACGCCTGCCGTGGACTCAGTCATGGCGGACGACGCGTGTGCAGCTTTCAGCTTGAGCAGCACCGGTATGCGAAGCAACCCGGGAGCGGCGCCTGAAATGTCGCGCAAAGTCTGCTGGGGGCAGTGATGAGAGTGCTTGAAGAGTGGGCGCCGGGCGCGCCTTTCCCTGTTTATCGGCGGGATCAGATGATGGCAAAGCAACAGCAAGTGGTGATTGTCGGCGGCGGAGTAATCGGGCTGTTGACGGCGTACAACCTTGCCAGAGAAGGGCGTGCAGTCATGCTGCTGGAGCGTGTGGGGCTTGGGCAGGAGTCTTCCTGGGCGGGTGGCGGAATTGTCTCACCGTTGTATCCATGGCGTTATAGCCCGGCCGTGACTGCCTTGGCCCATTGGTCCCAGGATTTCTATCCGCAGTTGGCACAGCGCTTGTTTGCCGCAACCGGTGTCGATCCCGAGGTTCATACCACGGGTTTGTACTGGCTTGACCTGGATGATGAGGCTGATGCATTGGCCTGGGCTGCGCGTGAAGGGCGGCCATTGAGCAAGGTGGATGTGTCCCAGGCTCATGATGCCGTGCCGGCGCTGGGAGGCGGCTACTCCCGGGCGATCTACATGGCCGATGTGGCCAATGTGCGCAACCCTCGCCTGGTTAAATCCTTGAAGGCGGCGCTGCTGGCGTTGCCGGATGTGACGATTCACGAGCACTGCGAAGTGTCGGGTTTTGTGCAGAACAACAATCGCGTGGTGGGGGTGAACACTGCTACGGGACCGGTTTTTGCCGATCAGGTGGTGCTCGCCGCCGGGGCCTGGAGCGGGCAGTTGCTGAGCACACTGGGCATGACCCTTCCCGTGGAGCCGGTCAAAGGCCAAATGATCCTGTACAAGTGCGCGTCCGACTTTTTATCCAGCATGGTCTTGGCCAAGGGGCGCTATGCAATCCCCCGCCGCGATGGGCACATTCTGATTGGAAGCACATTGGAACATGAGGGGTTCGACAAGACGCCGACCGAAACTGCGTTGGCGAGCCTCAAGGCGTCTGCGGTGGAACTGATCCCCGCCTTGGCGGACGCCGAGGTAGTCGGGCATTGGGCGGGGTTGAGGCCCGGTTCGCCGGAAGGTATCCCCTATATCGGAGAGGTTCCCGGCTTTCAGGGCTTGTGGCTCAATTGCGGGCATTACCGCAATGGCCTGGTACTCGCACCTGCCTCCTGCCAGTTGTTCGCCGACTTGCTGTTGGGGCGGGCTCCGATCATTGATCCGGCGCCTTATGCCCCGGCAGGTCGCCTCAACGCTGGATAGACTTCGGCCCTTGTTCCAGGTGCGCCTGGGTGCAGTACCACTCCTGGCGCGAACTCAGTGCGCGATCCTGCGGCAGGTGCACGCCGCAGTGGGCGCATCGCACCATCAGCGCTGCGTTCGGCTCGGCAGGTCGTTGCTGGCGGGCTGCAGGGTTTTTGAATTTGCGCCAGAACCATACCGCGGCAGCAATGACGGCAATCCAGAACAGTAGACGAAGCATGATGGGCAGTTTCTCGACAAGGAATGCGCCAGTTTAGCCAAGCTGGCCACAGGCGCACAGCGCAATAAATACTCGCTCATAAAAAAGGGAGCTCCTTCAGAGCTCCCTTTTGCGTTGCGTCGAACAATCAGTCGAACACACCGAAGGTCATGTAGCTGAACCACGAACGGTCTTCGTTGTTGCCAAGGGCCTGCGGCTCCTCTTCTTCGATAACGTCGCCGTTCTCGTCGTGAGGCTTGAGGTCCGAAGGGATGGCATCCTTGGCGTCCTGGTACTGCTTGATCACGTCCTGGTTGGCGCGGGTTTCACCCGGCGGCAGTGGCGGACGAGACTCGATCAGGCCCAAAGTGTACTTGCTCAGCCACGAACGGTTGTCGGCTTCGGCAACCTGAGGCACGAACTGGCCATCTTTCAGGCTTGGGTGATCTGGGTAGTTGAGCTTCAGGGTTTCCAGGCTGGTGGTCGCCAGGGTGTCCAGGTGCAGACGCTGGTAAGCCTCGGTCATCACCGCCAGGCCGTCGCCCACGGATGGGGTTTCCTGGAAGTTCTCCACAACATAGCGGCCACGGTTGGCGGCAGCTACGTAGGCCTGACGGGTCAGGTAGTAGTGGGCCACGTGGATTTCGTAGGAGGCCAGCAGGTTGCGCAGGTAGATCATGCGCTGCTTGGCGTCCGGCGCGTAGCGGCTGTTGGGGTAGCGGCTGGTCAGCTGGGCGAACTCGTTGTAGGAGTCGCGTGCAGCGCCCGGGTCACGCTTGGTCATGTCCAGCGGCAGGAAGCGCGCCAGCAGGCCAACGTCCTGGTCGAACGAGGTCAGGCCTTTCATGTAGTAGGCGTAGTCCACGTTCGGGTGCTGTGGGTGCAGGCGGATAAAACGCTCGGCGGCGGACTTGGCAGCTTCCGGCTCGGCGTTCTTGTAGTTGGCGTAGATCAGCTCCAACTGGGCCTGGTCGGCATAGCGGCCGAATGGGTAGCGCGACTCCAATGCCTTCAGCTTCGCTGTGGCGCTGGTGTAGCTATTATTGTCCAGGTCTGTCTGAGCTTGCTGGTACAGCTCGACTTCGCTCAGGTTTTCGTCGACGACGTCCTTTGTTGACGAGCAAGCAGCAGTCATGGCGAGGATGGCGATCAGCAGCAGGTGTTTCACTTGCATGGCGGCTTGCGTCCCTATGACGGCCGCTGTCTTGGGCGGGGCCGTCCTGTTATGATGAGCGCCCCGTTGAAAGCCTCGGGGCAAAAGACGCCGTATTTAACCACAAGCGCGCAGCCGAAACCAAAGGCTGTGCCACGCCTAGTCTGAGCATGTCCGATAAAATTGAACTTCGCGCAGAGGTGCCGTCCGAATTGGGCGGCCAACGCCTCGATCAAGTCGCCGCACAATTATTCGCTGAGCACTCGCGCTCGCGCCTTTCCGCCTGGATCAAAGACGGCCGCCTGACTGTGGATGGAGCGGTTATCCGCCCGCGAGACATAGTTCATGGCGGTGCGATTCTTGAGCTGACTGCCGAGCAGGAAGCCCAGGGAGAATGGGTCGCCCAGGACATCGAGCTGGATATCGTCTATGAAGACGACGACATCCTGGTCATCAACAAACCCGCTGGCCTGGTGGTTCACCCGGCTGCCGGGCACGCTGATGGCACTTTGCTCAATGCCCTGTTGCACCACGTCCCGGACATCATCAATGTCCCGCGCTGCGGCATCGTGCACCGTCTGGACAAGGACACCACCGGTTTGATGGTGGTGGCCAAGACCATTCAGGCGCAGACGCAACTGGTTACTCAGTTGCAGAGTCGCAGCGTCAGCCGGATCTACGAGTGCATCGTGATCGGTGTGGTGGTGGCCGGGGGCAAGATCAACGCCCCGATTGGTCGCCATGGCCAGCAGCGCCAGCGTATGGCGGTGATGGAAGGTGGCAAGCAAGCCGTCAGCCACTACCGTGTGCTGGAGCGTTTCCGCTCCCACACCCATGTGCGGGTCAAGCTGGAGACCGGGCGCACCCACCAGATTCGCGTGCACATGGCGCATATCAACTTCCCGTTGGTCGGCGATCCTGCCTACGGTGGGCGCTTCCGTATTCCGCCGGCGGCAAGCCAGACAATGGTCGAATCGCTGAAGTCCTTCCCGCGCCAGGCACTGCACGCACGCTTCCTGGAACTGGATCATCCGACGAGCGGTAAGCGCATGAGTTGGGAATCGCCACTTCCAGACGACCTGGTCTGGTTGTTGTCGCTGCTCAAGCAGGATCGTGAGGCGTTTATCGGATGAGTGACTGGCTGATTCCTGACTGGCCCGCGCCGTCTCAGGTCAAAGCCTGCGTCACGACTCGTGCGGGCGGTGTCAGTCTGGCGCCGTTCGACAGCCTCAACCTGGGCGATCACGTCGAGGACAGCCTTGAGGCCGTCCTTGAAAATCGCCGTCGTCTGAGCAGCGCCTTCGATATCCAGCCTGCCTGGTTGCGCCAAGTCCACGGTACTCACGTGGTTGAGGCCGATCCAGGCCTTACCGTCGAGGCAGATGGCAGTTGGACCAGCACCCCCGGCATCGCCTGCACATCCATGACCGCCGATTGCCTGCCTGCGCTGTTCTGTAATCGTGCGGGTACCCGGGTTGCCGCAGCCCATGCCGGTTGGCGTGGCTTGGCGGCTGGCGTGCTGGAGGCCGCATTCGAAAGCCTGGATACTGCTCCTGAAGACGTCCTGGTCTGGCTCGGCCCAGCCATTGGCCCGCAAGCCTTTGAGGTCGGCCCGGAGGTACGTGAAGCGTTCATGCAGCAACTGCCGGCCACCGCTGAAGCCTTTGTTCCCAGCCACAACCCCGGCAAGTTCATGGCCGACATCTACCAGCTGGCGCGCCTGCGTCTGGCAGCAAACGGTGTCGCCGCTGTATATGGTGGTGGTTTTTGCACCGTGACCGATACACGCTTCTTTTCTTATCGCCGCAGCCCGCGTACGGGCCGATTCGCCTCCCTTATCTGGCTTGAACGCTAGACTGTCCTGACCTGTATCAACAGTCCGCCGCTTGAAACCCCCAGAATCCACCCCATCTATAAGGGTATCTGGCAGGTTTCTTCATTCAGGATGTGTTTGTTCATAGCTCCGGCCTGCTCAAAAGGAAGGTGACTAATGCGTATTGATCGTTTAACCAGCAAATTGCAGTTGGCCTTATCGGACTCCCAATCCCTGGCGGTCGGCCTCGACCATCCGGCGATTGAGCCGGCACACTTGATGCAGGCGCTCCTGGAGCAACAAGGTGGTTCTATCAAACCCTTGTTGATGCAGGTGGGCTTTGACATCAACAGCCTGCGCAAGGAGTTGAGTAAAGAGCTCGACCAACTGCCGAAAATTCAAAACCCTACCGGCGACGTGAATATGTCCCAGGACCTGGCGCGCCTGCTCAATCAGGCGGACCGCCTGGCCCAGCAGAAGGGTGACCAGTTCATCTCCAGCGAACTGGTGCTGCTCGCCGCCATGGACGACAACAGCAAGCTCGGCAAATTGTTGCTGGGGCAGGGCGTGAGCAAGAAAGCCCTGGAAAACGCTATCAACAACCTGCGTGGCGGCGAGCCCGTGAACGACCCCAACCATGAGGAGTCGCGCCAGGCCCTGGACAAATACACCGTCGACCTGACCAAGCGTGCAGAAGAAGGCAAGCTCGACCCGGTGATTGGTCGTGACGATGAGATTCGTCGCACCATCCAGGTCCTGCAGCGTCGCACCAAGAACAACCCGGTGCTGATCGGTGAGCCTGGCGTGGGTAAAACCGCGATTGCCGAAGGCCTGGCCCAGCGCATCATTAATGGTGAAGTGCCGGACGGCTTAAAAGGCAAACGCCTGTTGTCCCTGGACATGGGGGCCCTGATCGCCGGTGCCAAGTTCCGTGGTGAGTTCGAAGAACGACTGAAATCCCTGCTTAATGAATTGTCGAAGCAGGAAGGCCAGATCATTCTGTTTATCGACGAACTGCACACCATGGTCGGCGCCGGTAAAGGCGAAGGCTCCATGGATGCTGGCAACATGCTCAAGCCGGCCTTGGCGCGGGGCGAGTTGCATTGCGTCGGTGCGACCACGCTTAACGAATACCGTCAGTACATTGAAAAGGATGCGGCCCTTGAGCGGCGTTTCCAGAAAGTGCTGGTGGAAGAGCCAAGCGAAGAAGACACCATCGCGATCCTGCGGGGCCTGAAAGAACGCTATGAGGTCCACCATAAGGTGGCGATCACGGATGGCGCAATCATTGCGGCGGCCAAGCTGAGTCATCGCTACATCACCGATCGTCAGTTGCCGGACAAGGCCATCGACTTGATCGACGAAGCGGCCAGCCGCATTCGCATGGAGATTGACTCCAAGCCGGAAGTGCTCGACCGCCTGGATCGGCGCCTGATTCAACTGAAAGTCGAATCCCAGGCGTTGAAGAAAGAAGAGGACGAGGCAGCGAAGAAACGCCTGGAAAAACTTCAGGAAGAAATCGTCCGTCTGGAGCGTGAGTATTCGGACCTCGAAGAAATCTGGACCTCGGAAAAAGCCGAAGTACAGGGTTCGGCGCAGATCCAGCAGAAAATCGAGCAGTCCCGTCAGGAACTGGAAGCCGCGCGTCGTAAAGGCGATCTGAGCCGCATGGCTGAGTTGCAATATGGTGTGATTCCGGACCTGGAACGCAGCCTGCAGATGGTCGACCAGCACGGCAAGCCTGAGAACCAGTTGCTGCGCAGCAAGGTGACCGAGGAGGAGATCGCCGAAGTAGTCTCCAAGTGGACCGGCATTCCAGTCTCGAAAATGCTCGAAGGCGAGCGCGACAAACTGCTGAAAATGGAAAGTTTGTTGCACCAGCGCGTCATCGGTCAGGAAGAGGCTGTGGTGGCGGTATCCAATGCGGTACGGCGTTCCCGTGCCGGCTTGTCCGACCCGAACCGTCCAAGCGGCTCGTTCATGTTCCTCGGCCCGACCGGCGTAGGTAAGACTGAGCTGTGCAAGGCCCTGGCCGAGTTCCTCTTTGATACTGAAGAGGCCATGGTGCGCATTGATATGTCCGAGTTCATGGAGAAACACTCGGTGGCTCGCCTGATCGGCGCACCACCAGGCTATGTGGGCTACGAGGAGGGCGGTTACCTGACCGAGGCCGTGCGACGCAAGCCTTACTCGGTGATCCTGCTGGATGAGGTCGAGAAGGCGCACCCGGATGTGTTCAACATTTTGCTGCAGGTGCTGGAAGATGGTCGCTTGACGGACAGCCACGGGCGTACGGTGGACTTTCGCAATACGGTGATCGTGATGACCTCCAACCTGGGCTCGGCACAGATCCAGGAACTGGTGGGGGATCGCGAAGCCCAGCGCGCAGCGGTGATGGACGCCTTGACCACCCACTTCCGCCCGGAATTCATCAACCGGGTGGATGAAGTGGTGATCTTCGAGCCTCTGGCACGGGATCAGATTGCGGGTATCACCGAAATCCAGTTGGGCCGCCTGCGCAGTCGCCTGGCTGAGCGTGAGCTCGACCTTGAGCTGAGCGGCGAGGCGTTGGACAAGCTGATCGCAGTGGGCTACGACCCGGTGTATGGCGCACGGCCGTTGAAGCGTGCGATCCAGCGCTGGATCGAGAACCCGCTGGCACAGTTGATCCTGTCGGGCAGCTTTATGCCGGGCACTCGCGTCACGGCAACGGTGAAAGACGACGAAATCGTCTTCCACTGAGGCCAGCACCCGGTGTAATAACAAGAGGCCTCGCATTGCGAGGCCTTTTTTTTCGATAGGGCGTTGAACTGTAAGGCAAAGGCTTGTAAAGTGCGCCCCGCAGCAACGTCAGCCCACGGGTTTCTTCTCCCCAAGAAGAAATCAGAAAGAAGCGCAAATCATTGTCTTAAAAGCAATTTAAAGGGTTGACAGGGGTTTTTAAGATTGTAGAATAGCGCGCCTCAGAGACGCTAACGTAGCGATACGGACAGGGTCGAAGAGAAGGTTACACAGCAGTAAATTTGAAATATGTAGTTCCGTGATAGCTCAGTCGGTAGAGCAAATGACTGTTAATCATTGGGTCCCAGGTTCGAGTCCTGGTCACGGAGCCAATTTCAAATCGGGGTATAGCGCAGTCCGGTAGCGCGCCTGCTTTGGGAGCAGGATGTCGGGAGTTCGAATCCCCCTACCCCGACCATATTTGGGTCGTTAGCTCAGTTGGTAGAGCAGTTGGCTTTTAACCAATTGGTCGTAGGTTCGAATCCCACACGACCCACCATTTTTGAGACCAGTTCACGCTGGAATCAAATCTTAGAATCAGAGGTTCTAGCTCTGATAGAGGCGGTTTTACGGTTTTGGAAAGTGTTAGAGCACTTAGATATCGCCGTAGACATGCAGCCGTCTGAGGCGAACAGTAGTTTCGGTTCGTCATGATGTCAATGTGCATCGGTTTTGCGATGTGCATTCCGGGGTATAGCGCAGTCCGGTAGCGCGCCTGCTTTGGGAGCAGGATGTCGGGAGTTCGAATCCCCCTACCCCGACCATATTTAATGAAAAAAGGCGCCTTTATGGCGCCTTTTTTTTGTGCCTTGAGCAAAGTCGTACCATTCGTCTGAAAAATCCGGGGTTCGACCTGGTGCTTTATTCCGGGCGAGCGAAAGCCACTGGCCAACCAGAATTCCCTATAGCCAGTGCGCTTTGATTATGAGCGTTCTAGGGCGATGCTCGGAAAAATGATGAGCTTCGCATTGAATGCTCAGTTGAGGTGCGTTTCCTGAGTGTGCCGACACCAAGCCCGCTAGCCATTAGCGTCAATAGTAGACTCTGCTCTGATTGATCTACTGGTGGGTCCATAGAGCATGTCATTGACTCGCGATGCAGTTGCGCAGATGCGAGCTCGAGAGCCCTCTGTAGCGCGCTTCGGCCAGTCGACTTGGTCGGCCGATCAATACTGACCTCTGTGCTGCTAGATTGTTGTGGAGCTGGCAGCTTCTTGGGCTCTGATTTAGCGGTTTCCTGTGAATGCACACCTGTCTTGGCGGGGAAGGAGGCAGAGGGTGTGCCACTTGGATCAACCCGTCTCACTCGTCTTAGAGCGCCCTGAGCCAGACTCCGCTCATGCAGAACAGCACGCATATGGTCGTAGTCCGCCTCTATGTAATTCATAGTTGTCGCTAGATTCGAGTGATTCAGCAGGCTTTTCGTGAGATGGATGTTTCGCTCCGGCTGCTTCATCAAGTCTGTTGCTAATGTGTGTCTGAAGCGGTGAGGGGTCATGCGCACGCCGATCTTATCGGTGAGCTTGCCGTACATTGACTCCACCTGGTCGATGTTCATTTCCTTGCCATGGTAATGGCGGGAGAATCTGTTGACGTTGAACAGCTGATCGTCTGGTGAAAAACCGATTTTCTCGGCCTCCCCCAGGATCCTGGATAAGTGTGGAGCGAGTCCTTCCATAATGGGGAGGAAAAACTCCCGATGGGTCTTCTCTGTTTCACCGCGGACCAATATCATCTGGCTGTCCCAGTCGATATCTTTGTAGCGCAGGCACAGCAGTGCATTCAGACGTATGCCTGTGTAATAAAACATCTCGAAGACGCTGAGCCAGAACCAGGCAGGTGTGATCTGGCTACGTTCATGCGTACAACGTTCTTGGCCTACAAGGGATATGAGCCAGTTGCGTGCTCGTTGGATGGCGTCTCCATTGATTGTCTTGCTTGCTCGCTTTGGTGGGATAACGCTGGTTTTCTTGAATGGGTTGATCGTGGTATGGGTCATCAGGCCGTGTTCTATGGCGTAGCCCCAAACAGTTCGAAGGTGATTTGAATAGGTGTTCCAGCTGCGTTTGGATAATCCGTTCTCAAGGACTTTTTTTCGCCATGTCAGAACCGCACGATGATCGATCTCCTCAACTGAGGCCGTTCGGAAATGCTTAAGTAGTGCTTTGGTCGAGGCACGATAGATCTTTGCACTGGCAGGCCGCAGATCATGGGCAAAGATGTATTCCTCCGTCAGATTCGAGGGGGTCGTCATTGTGGCGGCTCCGTTGCTTCTGACTTCAAGGACAGGCTGATATTGTCGAAGGGGACCTCAGAGAAGATTGTTCGCGGGTCTAGTAGTAAGTACCCCTTGAGCTGCTTGGATTTACGAGGTCCAACAACGTCACAGGTCCAAATATTCAGGCTCTTATGTGTTTTTCGATGAAGTTTCTGTTTCTCGAAACTACGTTGAACCAGCTGCCAGGCGCTGACTTGCTGTACTTTGGCTTGCTGTTCGATATGGGGGAATTCAAGGACGTAGCGTTTGAAAATTCCAGGCGTTACCAGCATAGCCGTCCCTGCTACGGTATGAACCAGTGCTTTGGTATCGTTGATAATGATGGTCCGGGATGCGATGCCTTTCTTAAGCCATTCAACAAATCCCTGACCGATCTCGGTGTTATTGCTAGGCATCGGAGTGACTTCTTCGATTATTGCTATTGGCGCACCTCCTTGATTGGAGGTTTGGGAAGGCTGCATGTCACCCCGTTTCGGAGGCGCGGTATGTGCCGCTGAGACCTCATTATTTTTGGCGTCTTCTGATGGCTCATTGATATTACCAAGGAGCGCCAGTAGCTCGTCAAATTCATCGGTACTGCTCGAGGAATGCTGCGGGAGTTCGAACGGCGATGGCTGTGCCGGTGCTAAAGGCGCCGGCACAGGGCTGGATTGAATCTCCGAAGGCAACTTTTTTGCCGGTGTGGCGACGTTATTTTCAACTGCAGAGTCTTCTGCCGGGTTGCCAGCTTCCACCTCAAGAGTCCCTGCGTAAGCTGTGGGCCGATCATTTGGATCATTCCAGATCAGTGCCGGTGAGAGCTTCAGAAGGGTGAAGGTATTTCGCCAGCCACGACCATTGTCTATCGTGGCTTTCCAGATTGCCTTGTCCTGGGCATTGGTTTGGATCACCCCCTGATCTTGCAGCATGTTGAAGAAAGGTGCGTTCGAACTGGGTACACCCTCAACGCCTTGGGTCAGCAAATAGGCTCGCAATTGATCAGCAATAGGCTTGCTAACCAGCCAAAGAGCATCCTGTGTCAGCCATCCATCTGACGGTCCATCGGGTTGATTCAGTTTGAATGTATCTCGGACCAGGTGACGCAACCCGTCTGCCAGTTGACGCTGCAAAGATTGTTTGGGCGCGGTCAGCGCGCGGGCTGGATTTCCTCCGAGTTCCTGTGCGACGGACGCCTGATCGGCCTTGACCACGATCTCGCCCAAAATGCCGGCATGTTCGTACTGACCAGCGAAGATGAAGATTAACTGCGACCACACTTCGGGGAAGTTACTGAGCCAATCTAAGATTTCAGAGGAGAGGATCTGCGCGTAGATCAGTGCGGCAGCGGCTCCGTGAAGTTGGTAATTTCGTCCTTTTACGTAGCGGAATCGATAGGGACGATCGATCGGGCCGTGCCAGGGGTGCCATGTTTTCCCTCCTGTCAGCTCTACGTGCATGTCGACGGCGATCTTGCCGAGGTCGTGTATGAGAGCGCCATAAGCCGCGGCGGCAGTCCAGGCCTCAGCCTGTGCTGATTGAGACTCCGGCGGTGCGCCTATAGGTAGCAGGTAGCTCTGTCGAATCTTCAAGGCATAGGCGACGATTTCAAGCCCGTGATCCAGCATGCCGCCCGGGTGTGCATGATGGTGGTTTTGCGAAGCAGGGAGCTGCTGGACCAACTCCGCGTAGCGCTCAAGTGGACGCCGATAGAGCTCGACAAACTGTGAGCGAGATAACGATGCGCGCTGCCAAATGTTCTCCAGTAGTTTCTGACGGCGTGGCGATGCCAGTAGTGCTTGGCTAGAGGCCGGCTGTATAAAACCGTTTGGGGAGGGGCTTTGGGCGGGTAGCGCTTTATTGCGGCGGAAAATAGAGAACATCGCCTGCTCCGTAAATGATTCATGGGGCAGGCTTTTCTCCTATCAATGGGGGGACAAGCAAGGGGAAAGGATCACTGGTGGTCTCGGGTATTTCTTTTGGCGAAGAGCCATCTTTCTATGGTGGTGACGGAGAAAGGAATGCAGAATTATCGTCGTTTCGGTCTAAGGGCACGGTGCCGCAGATCGACCATGTGAGGAAAAAATGATGGTTTCACTTCGCTACGCTACGAAATCGACCTCAGATAATGTTTGGGCACTTTGTGATTTGATTCGTGACAATAAGTGTGATGAGATCATTCTTTTTGCTAGTGTAAAAAATGATCTTGAAGACGAGCATGCAAAGTGGAACAATAACCTTCCTCTTGTTGTCGCCTTAGCTAAATATATTATTCCTCACGTTGATAGTGTAATGGTCGTTTTTGATGGCGTGTTTTTAACTGCCGCGCGCTATCCTCGTTACGGCGAAGTGCGTAACTTACTGGATGTAGCCGTTGCATCTGACAAGGTTTATTATTCGAGGCAGAGAGTTCCACTCACTAGCGAAATGACTCCAGACGAGGCAGTCTCTACTCTTATTGATTTAGGTTCTATCCAGCCATTGACGGTTGAGTCCAGATCGGAATACTTTTCTTTGCTTAGTAATTTTACAGAAGAAGAGTTAATTGAAGTTTGTACGCCGCGAGAGAATCCTTGATGAGATTGGTCCCTTTATCCGCTAAAAGCGGCCCTTTCGGGTAGGGCTTTTACCCTTGTGAACCATTCCATTCGCTTCTACAAGACCTTTTCCTTTTGGGCCATTTTTGCAGTGAAAGAAACGGGCATCTGTTGCCTAAGGCAAAGGCCGTCCGTCTCGTGGTCTTGCAGCAGAGAAAAATCAGTATTATAAGTAATGTCAAATCGCCCCTACGTCGGGTAAGAAGGAGACGCACCATGACCGTACAGACCTCTCAAGGAGTAGCTAGTCGCTTAGGCTATGGCCTGGGTCAGGCTGCGCGCTTCGTTTGGTGCAGTCAGAACCGGACCCTGCGTTGGGTCAAGCGTCTGGTTCTGATCGCAGTTGCGGTTTATTCCTGGGTTTGGTTGGCCCATGCGTTCATGGCCATCCTGTCTATTGGTCTTATTTTTCTGGCCTTGGCTTTAGGGAGGGGCTCTCCTTCATCGCTAGTACCGAAGAGTAGTTACGAGCCTTTTAACTCTGTGTCTGATAATGATCCATACTCTCTAGAAAATCAGAACAATCCTTTGTTCCATCCAAAGTATGATGATGATTTCTTGAATTAATTTACGTTTGCTGTGAATTTTTGATGAGGTAGTATTTCTTACTTGATTTTGTTTTTTGCAAATTCGCCTCCTTCGGCCCCTGCTTTTTCTACAGATTGCGTACCTCTTGATAGTCCCTCCAGCGCATTCCCAGCCCTAATTCCAGCCCACCCTAGCGCACCTATCCAGAATAGAGGCAGGACAATGAACATAGACCCCATTACGAAGTTTAAGATGGCGTCCTGAGTTGCAGTGTTCAGCCCCATCACGGGATCAAATGACAGATGTGGCGATCCTGCGCCATACAGCGCATCGAGTATTGTGCTGTCAACCCATCTTGCCAGCTGAAACCAGAAGTCCACGAAGATCAGCGCAAAAAACACCACAGTCAGAGTCATGGCGACCTGCAGCTGATATGCCCCGACAATCAGTACCAGCGGGATACATATCACCATTGCCATCTTCAAGAACGCCATGACCATCGGTAGCGCCTGGCGAACCATGTCCATCGCTGGGAAATAAGCCATAGATCCTAATGCAACTCCGAGAGTCCCCGCTGCCCGGGCTGTCCCATTCCAAATGGTTCCGTTGATTTGCCCCCCGTAGTCCGTATAAACATCCCCTTTCACCTGGTTCGACGGCGAGACCAGTTGCCGGACAAGCGAGTCGGTCGTTTCTTCCGGGGATAGCCACTTTGCCCAGCCGAGCATTTTGGTCATTAGGTCCGGCGACACTTGTGCCTTGATACGATCCCGCAGCCCCACTCCGCTATCCGACCACCATTGTTTGCAAGTTGGATAACCCCCGCCGCCAGTTACTTGCGGCAAACCCACATCGCGAGATGCGTTATAGGGCCAAGAAGTTCTGGGTGTTTTAGAGTAGTCCGTGTCGTAGTAGCCCGAAGTGCTCAGCAAAAAGTGAGAGCCTATCCAACTGAGGTCTTGCAAGAATTTTGGGGCATCGGCTTTTGCTCCCAGGTTAGGCTGATGCATAAAGAGACGTGCGCGGGAGGGTCCATAACAATCATGAGTGAAGTCGCCGATTTCCTGAGCCAATAACGGGTTGTTGATCTTGGTGTTATTGACCTCCATCCGTATTTGCCGAAGATCAGTTCCGCAGGGAATTGCTGCTACAGCGCCACTGGTTATTCCCTTTGATAATGCATGCATCAATGCCCACCACATGGGCATCTGGGCGCTCTTTCCTCCCAGTGAGCTGAATGTTGTGTTCCAGCCTGTGTCTGTTGGTTTTGGTAAGTTGTATTGACATTGCTGAGCTCTACTCTGATCAAATGCCAAGGTATCAAAGCTCACATTGACAGCTGGTACAGCGAAGAATGCGACGACGATGTAGCCAACGTAGATATTGGTCTCGATACGTGCCAGTGAGAGAACGCCTTTGTTGCCCTCATCGGCCCCCTCACCACGGACTTTCAGCCACTCTCGAATAACGATGATGCAGAAGGGCAGGGCGAATAGTCCGGTATCTGAAATCATCGCCCAGATACCGTTGTTGATGATCCAACCGACCAACGTCAGGTAGTACTCCAAATAATCGTTGGTGTAGAGCGTCACAAATCACCCCCTGCCTGATACAGCACCTTGCTCAGCTCAACCATCAGAAATAATAGGATCACCATCACCTCGATCTTCAACAGGCCTTTGCGCCGTTTCGAGCGTTCTGAGTTCGATAACCGTGCCTTGAATTTGAACCAGGCAACGGACAGTGCGATATAAAGCATCAAGCGCCAGGTGAAGAGCGGCCAGTAGTGGTCGGTTCGCCAGGCTTGCCATTGCTCGGCGCTGTCGAACATGTTCATCAGGACAGCGCTGAGTAGTACTACGAGGGCGGTAGTCGCGAGCAAAACACCCAGAAACAGCAGAAGGCTCCTCCCGGTTCGTCGAACCAGCGAGCGGTTGGGGGCGGTGACAGGCTCCGGCATATCGGTCATGGCCTTTCTCACTGTTTGTTCTGGGCGGGTGTCTGCAACCGGTCTAATCGATCCGTTTCTGGTGCTCCCGAGGACACACCACGAGAGTCTTCTGCCCGTGCTTTGCTGCGTTCAATGATGGTCAGAGGCGAGTTCTTCGCGAGCTGCTGACGCATGTCCAGTTCCATTTTGAGGTTGCCGATCTCCTGTTGCAGCGAGGAACTCTGCTGGCCGACTGCCTGGACGGCGAGGTCATTAGCCGCGACGTTCGGTTCCCGACTGCCTGCCATCAAGGTGCGCTGCAGGGTCAGAGCTTTCTCCAACACATCGGACAACGCGACTTCGGAGGCAAGCCGGCGAGCGAGTACGTCCTGGTCGCGCTCATCCTTGAGTGCTGCTACAACGCCTCGGGTGATGGGTAACGAGTTGCTGCTCGCTGCTTCCAGGTTTTCTAGCGACAGCGTTTTGCTTCCGCTCAGTAGTTCCTGCAGGGCCTTCAGCTTGGTGTCGTAAGTTTCCTGGATCAGTGGCGTGAGGCCGACGCCTGCGGCTGTCACCGTTTTAGGGCAACTGTCACAGGTCTGCTGTTGTTGTTCACCCAGGACACGATTGGCAAAGGTGGTGGCTTCCTGGGGCGATGACCAGACATTGCATACCATGCCGTTGTTGCAGTTCGCTTTGCTGATGGATGCGGTGTCGCCTGCCGCGCGCTTGTTCAGGAGGTTGTAGCCCGCCTTGGTGACGTCGCCTACGATACGAATTGGCTTCTGACCGGAACCACCTGCTCTATCACCACCAACCCAAGTGACGCCATCGTTACCACCTTTCTTTTCGACCTGTTCCACCGCCGATACTGCGTCCGTGTTGGATGTTAGCGCCTGACTCATAGCCTGACCTTCAGCAAGCTTGCCCCAGCCCATTTGGTTGCCGGCGATATCCGCCATCTTTTCGCCAATGGCGCGGCAGGTGCCTTTGGAGCGGTCGAAGTCCAGGCGGGCCTGCAAAATGCCGTTGGTGATGAGGTTGTATAGCGCCGGGTTCGCACGTTGAAGAATCAGTGCCGGCAGCGAAGCCACGGCGCTTGTGGCGCTCTGTACCACCGAGCTCATGATGTTTTTGAAGCCGGAAGTGGCACCATTCAATTGGTTTTCAAGGGTTGTGCTCAGGCTCATGTTTCCGCAGATTAGATTGGTATTCCAACCGCCTCCCACAGAAATACTATCCATGTTGCCTGCGCTACCCATGGTGACCGCGTTGCCGCCGCCAATGCTATACAGCACGTTGTCCCCAATGACGCTTCCGGAGGATGAGACGTTGATTGGATCAGCAGAGAGCGCTATTGCACTGCTGAGGCTGCAGGCGAGCCCTATCGCCAAGGTAGTAAGTTTCATGCTTTGCTCCGATCGCTGTTTCATTGGAAGTCCGTACTGCCGAGGAAGGTCTGGCCACGACGCTGGCAACACGAATAAGGGCGCCAGAGTGCCCAGGCGTAGCCGCCATCCTGCGCATCGATGTTCGGACCGATGGTGGGAAAGGTTGTGCAAGTCGGGTTGAGGACTGGGGTGAGCTCTTGCCACTTACCAGTGGAGGCGTCACGTTCGCGTAGCGGCCCTGCAGGCCAGTAGCCGGGGTAGGGAAGGGCGAGCATCGGCAAGTAGACATGGACCTGGCCTGGGCGGGTAACCACGTCGCCGGCACGCTGCGCAATAACTGCGCCCGTTTTGTAGTCGTCAGTCTGGTTAAGGAAGCCGCTACGCGGGTAGACGTTCCCCCAGCTGCTTGCTGAGAGCAGGCTACCGACTTCACGCATGCCCGGAATGAGTGCTTCGGGGTATACGGATTCCGGGACGCCGTAGCGCCAAGCAATGGGGTCAAGGGTGCTCAGAAAGTAAGGCACAAGCGGTAAGGTTGCGCCTTTGCATACATAGCCCGAGGCGCTGGCAAACTGACTCAACGCCGCACCACCTGGATGGCCGATGACATCGGCTTCCTTAAATTTGATGATGTTGTTCTCGGCAACGTGATTGGTAGTGCCGTCGTTGCCCGCTTGCGCCATCGGATTCGGGGTGCCAAGAGGTGACATCTCTATCCAAGGGTTCATTCCGGTATTCGCATATGCAGACACCACAGCGTCCGGTACGTAGTGACGAACCTTGGTCGAGGTTTTAACTTTGCATCCGAATGGCGTGCAGAGCAGCCAATAGCAGATGCCGACCACTTTGTACTCCAAGCAGGTTGGTGACAGGGTCGAGGCAATAATCGCTGCCGAGTTGATCGCAGCCGATGCACTGAATGACAGGCTGAAAGTGATAGCCAGCGACAAAGGCCGGATCGCAAAACGTGAGCGTCTCATCGTGGCAGGCTCCGCGCTCGTTCAATCAGCGCGACGGCTTTAGCTACGTCAGGCTCGCCGTACACGACGTAGCGACGATCTACGACCACGGCTGGGAGTTTTTCGACTCGCAGGCTCCAGGCGTCTGTGACGCCCTGCTGGGCTTGGGCCAGCTCGTTTTGCAGTTGCTTCCCTGCAGGGCTGGCCAGGTAGCGTTGAATGGCCGCTTGAGCCTGGCGTGGATCGGCGGGTAGTTGTTGGGAAAGTTGTTCTTCAAGGCGCTGCTGATCATCCAGGAAGATGACGCGAGTGCCAGAAGGTGCGGATACTGGATGTGCTTGGGTTGTAATGACCCGCGTCTCCGCGTGGGACGCAGTGGACAAAAACAGTAGCAGTGAAAACAGCCAGCGCCGCGTTTCGCTAAGGTGGGTAAGGATCTGGAGCATGGCACCGTACCTGATATGGATTCAGGTACAGAAGACCGGATGCTCGTCATGAGCGCAGTAGGAAATAGAAATTTGGAGGCTTTGGGTATTTGAGAGCGGCGAATTCGTGAGGATTGGATTGGAGATGGCACTTGGTCGGCTCAAATTGACGACGCAGCGAGTACGCAGTTAACTGGCTATCCATACAGTAATTATTCAGGCCAAGTTTATGAGCGCTACCCTTCTTGGCCCCATCGCCGCCGGTGGTCAGTCTCTGCCGATGTACTCCAATCCTGTCTCGGCCGGCTTTCCATCGCCGGCGGCCGATCACCTGGAAAAATTGATTTCGCTGGATGAGCTTTTTGAAATCCGTGCACCACAGGTGTACTTGGCTAAGATCCAGGGCGACAGTATGCAAGGTTCCGGAATTTTCAGCGGCGATCTGGTGATTGTCGATCGAAGCAAAACAGCACGTCATGGCGATATCGTCATTGCGGCGCTCAACGCTGAGTGTGTGTGTAAGCGACTATCCGTCCAGGGCGAACAGGTGGTCTTGATGGCCGAAAATCCTAAGTACCCGCCCAGGTACGTGATGGAGGGCGACGAGCTGGTGATATGGGGCGTGGTCAACTACAGCGTGCGTGACCATGAACGCTAGTTCCTGCCTTGCACCTGGCTTACCCGTTTTTGCGCTGGCCGAAAAATGGGCGCGCCCTATTTCCAGATCAAGGACGCGTTGCGTCGGCACGGCATCGTGGCCTTCAGCAGCAACTACGCGCTGTACGGGCAAATGTCCGAAAGAGTCATGACGCTGATTGAATCGATGGTGAGCGACAGCGAGGTCTATTCCATCGATAAGAATAAGTTGCATACCGTGGACGTCCAAAGTTAGCTGGCGTCCCCAGGGGTGGCTGTGATTTTGCTGAAACGACCAGTACTCAGGTTGCAATAACCCAGGCAGGAGGCCAATCCCATTAGCAATACGTCTGCATTTGTCGTAAGGGCAAACGATCCCAGCGGCTCCGGCAGTGACCAGCGCTGCACTTCACCGCTAAAGGGGTCCAGAGCAAGCAACTCGCAGCCGGGGATATCGGTCCAGAACATGCGTTCGGTTCTTTCACACCAGACAGGGCACTCGCCAAGAAGACTGGTGGTGCCGGTTAGGGTTTTAAACATGGTTGCGTCCTACGAAACAGGATGGGGCAAACAAGGCAGTCAGTTGGAGAAAAGCGCTAACCAGTTTTCACCGAAAAGAGCGATGGCCAGGCCTGCGAGCATCACCATTGCCCCGGCCAACTTGACGAGAGACACCGGCCTTTCCAATGCCCCCATCAAGCCGAAGTGATCGATAGCCAGTGACGAAATAATCTGCCCGGCGATAGCGAGGCCCAGCAGGGCTGACAGACCGATTTTTGGCGCAAGCACCACATAACTAAGCAACGCGCCGGCACCCAGCAGACCGCCCAGCAGGCTCCACCAGGGCTGGGCAGGTATAGCCGCCAGTGAGACCACTATCCCGCCGCGCATCAATGAAAAGATGCCCAGGCATAACGCACCGGCAGTAAAAGAGAACAGCGCCGCCGCGACCGAATCTCCACCCACGCCTTTAGCGAGTTGGCCATTCAGCGTGGTCTGCAGGGTGATGCCAAGCCCTGCGCAGACGGCCAGCAGGTAGTAGGCTGCGTTCATCTCACGCCTCCTTACTTAGCTGACTCAAGCGGCAGGAATTTCTCGGCAAACATATCCGGCTGATAGCCTGCAGCAGCAAACAGATGCTCACGGGATTCGTCGATCGCCGCACGCAGCCTTTCGCTGTCCACGCCCAGCACCTTGCCGCCCTGCTTGACGATGCGCCCGCCAATAATGACGGTATCGACATTGCTGCGTTCGGCCGCGTGCACCACGGTGCCGAAGGCGTTGCCTGACGGGTAAAGGTTGATGTCCTGCGCGTTGATGAGGATCAGGTCGGCCTGTTTGCCGGGGGCCAGGCTACCGACTTTGTCCTGCAATCCTGCACAGGTGGCGCCGTCAAGAGTGGCGGCTTTGAGCAGGCCATGAGCCGGCAGGGTCACCGGATGATGCTCTGCGCCGCAGCAGCGCTGCTGGTGCATGTCCATGACGCGTTGCAGGTAGAACGCCACCCGCATCTCCATGAACATGTCACCGCTGTAAGAGGTTTCGTTATCGACACTCAGCCCCGGGCTGATGCCGTGACGCTGGGCCGACTGCATGGCGAACATTCCATCTTCAATGCCGTAGTGGGCATCTGAACGCGGGCATACGTTGACCCGCACGCCAGCCTCGCGAATGATTTTCCAGCCGGCGTCCGGCAGCGCTGTGCAGTGGTTGAAGATGTTATCGGGGCGCAGCAGACCCTCGCGATGCAAACCCTCCAACTCAGCTGCCATGTCCCCTCCGAAAAATTCGGTAATGATCGGCAGCCCCAAGCGCCGGGCTTCAGCCCATAGCTCAGGCTCCAGCTGCGCCATCACCGCCAGCGAGAGCAGCGGGTTGTCACCGTTCTTGACGTATTTTCCCTGGAGACGCTCCAGGTTGCCGGGCCAGTGGGCTTTGTCCCACTCACCAGAAACTGGCGCACCGGAGGCGTGTACAGACCGGATACCAGCATCGAGCAGCGCCTCGACCGCGGCGTCGGAGTGCGCGCCGGTGCGGCTGTTGTGCGAGTTATCGACCACGGTCGTGATGCCCGCATCGATGCAGCCCAATGCAGTCAGCAGATTGCCGATATACATGTCAGCCGGGCGATAGTATTTGGCGAACGAGAAGTGCGTTGCGTTGCAGTAGTCTTCCAGGGTTTCGGCATTCGGATTGATTCGACGCAGTTGGCCCTCCCAGGAGTGACGATGCGTATCGACCATGCCGGGCATGGCAATCATGCCGGATGCCTCGATAACCATCGCGTCGCCGGCCTTAAGGTTTTCACCTATGGCCGTGATGGTGCTGCCTTCGATAAGGATATCGCCGCGCGCCAGATTGCCGATATCGCCATCCATGCTCAGCACAGTGGCGCCGCGGATAAGTGTGCGGGCGGCCGGAGCGGCCGGGGCCTGCACGATGTGGCGGTTATATTCAGCCATTTTCTGTACACCTCTTCAAGTTTCGTTGGAAGCAATGTACGCAATGCGATACTGCTGGAAAAAGATGGTTAAACTGTTTTTATTATTCAATATCTACGAATAGTAACGACTTCCCCCGATCACTGCTTTGAGGCGGCTAACAGTCATGGACCGTATTCACGCGATGCAGGTTTTCGTACGTGTGGCTGAAGCGGGAAGCTTTATCCAGGCGGCGCAGACGCTCTCTCTGCCAGCCTCGACAGTTACCAGCAGCGTTAAAAATCTTGAGAAGTACTTGCAGGTGCGCCTGCTGAACAGAACCACGCGGCGAGTCAGCCTGACGCCTGAGGGCGCTCAATATCTGACGCAATGCAGGGAAATATTGGAGCTGATTGAACACACAGAGACCAGCCTGACGGATTCCGTAAAACGGCCACAGGGGCGTTTGCGTGTCGATATGCCGGGTGGCATTGCACACTTCATCGTCATGCCAAATCTGCAAGACTTTTACCGGCGCTACCCGGATATCTACCTGATGATAGGCGTCAATGACCGGCAGGTTGATCTGATTCAGGAGGGTGTCGATTGCGTCATTCGTACAGGCGACCTCGATGACTCAACGCTCGTTGCGCGCCCCCTCGGTCGGTTTCGCTGGGTGACCTGTGCGTCTGTCGCCTATCTCGAAGAGAACGGTACCCCGCAAACTCCGCAAGATTTGTCTCACCACCGGGCCATCCATTACTTCTCGGGCCGCGCAAGGCAAGCAGACGAAATGCGCTTCGCCCATGGCACCGAGAAAATCGCAGTCCCGGTGAACGGCACTGCGGCAGTCAACGAGACCGGGCTTTACATCAAAATGTGCCTGGAAGGCTTCGGGCTGGTGCAGCTCGCTGAAAACGTGGTCAGCGAGCATCTGCGAGAAGGGCTGCTGGTAGAAGTGCTTGCTGACTGGCAGCCCGCATCGGTTCCTGTGAACCTGCTATACCCTCATCAGCGCTTTCTATCGCCAGCTGTGAGCGCATTCGCGGACTGGATTGCCGGGCTTGTTCGCGACGATGATTCAGCAGGTTCAAGTTGAACATTGCGCCCGGCTAGCATGCCGGTGAATGCGCCGGCTACGGAGATTGCGGCTGTGATCAGCAGCGGTGCTGTCCAGCCACCGGTCCAGTCGTGCAGTTGGCCCAGCAGCAAGGGGCCTGCGGCTGCCATCAGGTAGCCGACGCACTGTGCCATTCCTGAAAGTGCCGCCGTGTCACCGGCATTTTTTGTGCGCAAGCCGATGAAGGTCAGGCCGAGCATCATGCTGGCACCAGAGCCGAAGCCCAGGAACGCGGCCCACAACATGGCGTAGTCTGGCGCGTAAATGAGCCCGATCAGGGATGAGGCGGTTAACAGGCTGACGGTAGCGGCTGCCAGTTTCTGGTCTTTGAGACGGCGAAGCGTGGCCGCCAGAATCAGGCCGGGAATGGCCGTGGTCAGTTGAAGCGTGCCGTGTATCGTGCCTGCTTGCTCCGGGGATATGCCATGATCCATCAGAATGGTCGGCAGCCAGCCGACGGCGACATAAAAAGGCATCGCGTTCAGCCCCATGAACAGTGTGACCTGCCATGCCAGCGGCGAACGCCAGACGGCCACGGTTGGCGCTTGTTTCGGACCGGACAGATTTACGTGTTCGTGTTTTTTCAACTGCGGCAGCCATACCACCAGCGCCAACAACGGGGCTGCGACCAACAAACTCAGGGCAATCGGCCATCCCCGTGATTGGGTCAGCGGAATTATTGCGGCTGAACCGACAGCGCCCGCTGCGCCCATCGTGATGGAATAAGCGCCGGTCATGGACGCCATTTTCGTCGAGAAGTCGCGCTTGATCAGGCCGGGCAGCAGCACGTTGCCCAGGGCGATCCCAGTGCCTATCAATATCGTACCGGCGTACAACGCCCACGCGCTGCCTGCGGAGCGGAGCAGGATGCCCGCTGAAATAACCAACAGTGCACCGAAAAGCGTGCGCTCGATGCCGAACCTGCGGGCGACCGATGCGCTGAGCGGGGAGAAGGCTGCAAAGGCAAGTAATGGCAGTGAAGTAAGCAGGCCTAGAGCTGAGGCGCTCAAACCAAAATCATTCTGGATCAGCGGCAAAACGGGCGCGGTGCTGGTAAAGGGAACGCGCAGGTTCACGGCGATAAGCAGAATGCCTGCGACGAGCGCGATGGCATGCCACTTGTTTTTTGTATCTGACATATTCTTTATCTGTCCTCTTAAAAGAAGACAACTGTAGAGAACTTCAGAACTGTCTAATATAGATATCAAGACACCTGATACCTAAATTATGCCAATCTCAAAAAATGTCGTTTCCTCGCCGGAAGATTTCGATTCAGACCTTTTCGCCCAGGCAGCGATTGCCCTCAAGGTTGCGCCTGACCTCAGTGATTCGGGTGCCCGCCCGCATGATCATCGCAAAGGCCAACTGATCCTGTCTTTGCATGGCGCAGTGAGCTGTGAGGTGCAAAATGCACTCTGGCTTGTCCCTCCCCAGCACGCCGTATGGATCCCGGGCGGCACGCCGCACAGTTGCCGAGTGACCGAAAACGCCCGGACCTGCTTTCTGTTCGTTGAGCCCGGTGCGGCAGCCATGCCTGAAGAATGCTGCACGGTTGCCATTACGCCCCTTGTTCGGGAGATGATCCTGCATCTCGCTGAACAGGAACCTGCTTACGATTCCGAGGGCAAGACAGCGCGGCTGGTTGCAGCGCTGCTTGAGCAGCTTTCCGATGCTCCGCTGAAAGAGCTGCATTTGCCGATATCAGACCACCCCAAGATCAAACAAATCGCGGATACGCTCTTCTCCGATCCAGGCGACCGAACCACTTTGCGCGAGTGGGCCACTCGGCTTGCAACCAGTGAACGAACGCTGGCCAGGCTTGTAGAAAGCACGACCGGGCTGAGCTTCGGACGCTGGCGTCAACAATTGCATTTGATGATCGCACTGAGTCATTTGGCGGAGGGGGTATCCGTGCAACGTGTGGCGGGCATCCTGGGATATGACTCTGTTAATGCATTCATCACGATGTTCAAGAAAGCACTGGGTAAACCGCCTACTCAGTATTTTTCCTCTCTGCGCTAGTGCTCTGCTGGCTGATACAAAGCGCCGAGGCTGTAGAACGATCTGTCTGCTATTGGCCGATTCTGTTGAAAAAGTAGCTCCCCTGACTGGCCTCCGGCAAAATCTCTTCATTGGCCGGAGGGGGATCACACAGCATGATGGGACAGTTATCGAGTGGGCAGGAGC